>CAYZGP010000218.1:0-1669 GCA_964478065.1 uncultured Pirellulaceae bacterium | reverse complement strand
ACTGGGACGGATTGAACAACTGGTGGCAGGAAAACCCTGGGCAAACGGCGGCTTCGACGAACGGCAACTCATCTGACCTGGACGATTTAACTTTGATCAAGGGAATCGGTTCAGCCACCAAGCGTCATTTGAAAAAGCATGGTATCACTTCGTTTGCCCACATTGCTGAATCGACGACTGATCGGTTTGAAGAGATCTTTAGCAACACGGGCAACCGATTCCAAAAGCTCAATTTCGAAACTTGGGCTGAGCAAGCCAAAGCATTGATGGCTTCAGGTGGAACCGTTAATCCGGGTTTTGTCGCAAGATTAGCAGACATCAGCTCCACGATGCCTGGCACAACAACAGGTGGCTAAGTCGCGAATCCAAAAAAACGGATTCTGAAAAGCTATTCAAAGACGCCCGCAAAACGAAAGTTTTAGCGGGCTTTTTCTTTTCAATCTCTTATTTCATCGCCGGCTTAACGTCGACGACGCAAGCAGCCTGCACATGCCAATAGATAAAAAATCGACAAGGAATTCGGCAACTGTCTATTTATACGCCTCATAGTTTTTTTGACAAACCGGACAGACGTAAATTTTTCCTCTTTTCGAACTTCGCAAAGCGTCAGGCATTTTCATATGGCAGTTTGGAAAACCAGATTCCATCGCATCGAAGAATTCTGGCATCATGCTTGGCGCCGGGCCATTAATTCCATGGACCACGATTGTATCCATTTCGAGATTGTGGAGTTCGCAATTGCTATTGCCTTGTCGCCAATCTTTAACAAACAGATCAAGCTGGCAGATAGCGAGTACAATTGCGACAAGCGTGACGATAAGCATCAAATGCCAAAGCTTGAATTTCACCGGAGCATCTCACATTGAGCAAACGGGATAAAGGTCGCGATAACCGAGCCGCGGTGATCGACTTGCAAGCAGAAAAACCCGCGCGGCCCGCGGCTCCGTGTGCATCGTATTGTTATTCCGCGTGTTCGCCTGACTAGTCAAGGTGTCCAATCATATCGCCAAATCGGATCATATCTGCAAACATTGTCTCAAATAGGTCAACGGATGAACAGTCGGTAAGTGATCCACGTTCATGACTCCCGAACCGGAATCATGCCATCCGGCGTAATCCCCGTTTCCATAATCAAAGAAAAAATGGCAACCATCAATCGAGATTTCGTGGTGGTCCATTGTGAAACGGTCTGCATCGCCAACAACGTCTTCCGTTTTCATCAATCCACCGCAAAAGCTTGAATCTGTGAACCCACCAAAGGCATGATATAAGTTGTCGACATCAGTTGGCGTGGAGGTAGGTAGTGCTAAGTCCAGCCTCGGAAGTCGAATTCTTGGTTGGTATTCGTTCAAGACAATCGTGAAACCGAATCAATTCTCCCACGGCTGATTACTGGTCGAGAACATTTCCACGAACATTGGCTGATCTTGCGAGAGGTTTCCAAGGAGTTTCTGGATTGGCTCAGAGGCCGATTTAACCGCCAATTCCTGGAAAATCGACGCTCCATTAGAATACGCAGTTGCCTCTTGTTTCGTGAAGTGCTGTCGGTCAAACGGATGTTCCCACGCCTGAATCTCGATTTTCCGTTTTATCGTCAATGGATCTCCAAGCGGAATAACGCCCGTGATCACCGAGCCGGAACCAGCGATCATCCATTTCAAAAACACGC
>CAYZGP010000217.1:0-3130 GCA_964478065.1 uncultured Pirellulaceae bacterium | reverse complement strand
ACCTCAATGGCACAGCAGTGTTTGATGCGATTCAGGGGAATCACAGCGTAAACGGGCAGACAACTGGATTGGCCGTCGGTTTGTTCTCGTCCAATTTTAATCAGTCGCCGTCAGACACTTTTTCGGCGATCTTTGACGCTATCGAGATCAGTGCTGTTTAGATCGTTCGGGGAGAACCGTCAGGGCCGCATGATGTGGCCTTTTTTTATGTGTTCTTGATCGCTAGAAAAGACCAGGGACTGAAATGGATTCGAGTGTGTCATTTTGTTATTTCGCGCCATCGCCATCAGGTAAAGGTTCAAGCCAAACGCTGAATGATGAGTTTTTCAGTTTGATTTGGTGAATTATCGTTTTCTTGTTTGCATCCGCCGACTTCGACTCGTTACTGTATCCGGTTGACAATACTCGCTCGCGTTGGCCTGCTAAAAATTCTTCGAACTCCTGTGGAAGTTGGTCCGTTTTGACCTTAAATCCATTGTCATGAGTCGACGTAACGAGCAATTCCCAGTTCATTTCCGAATTTACTTGACCGGCCATCGACGTCGTGAATTCAGAAGGACCATTTATCAAAATCGCTGCAATTGATGTCGTCTGACCGCCACCTACTGAAGGACCAAAATTTAGTACATATTTCCCTTTCGGCACGTAGATTCGCCATCTCCACTCATTTGAGATGTCGAGTGATTCAGCGACAAAATGAAGTTTGCCTCTCTCGCCTACAACCAGCTCGCCAAGTTCCTTGCGATATTCGTCGAGTTGGCGTTTGGTAACGGCCAACTTGTAGTTCAAAGCTACAATCGCAATCGACTGAGCGATTAGAAGCGTCACAAGAAGTGACCGCGCAATTGAGAAACGAAATTTCATAGATTATCGGGATGCTTCCCACGTTTTTTGTTGATACGTATCGGTTGGTTGCTTACTGCATGGTCGACTAAGTCACGCGGGCGGGAGTGTGGACGTTGCGGATGTCGAAGAACTTCATGCCGGCTCGGCGGGCGGCTTCGATTCCAAGATCAGCGTCTTCGTAGACAATGCACTCCGTGGGAGCGACTTTGATTTGACGTGCGACTTCGAGAAAGACATCGGGTTCTGGTTTGTGCCGCTCTGTATCTTCAGCACCAACGACGACTTCGAATAAATCGTCAACGCCGATCAACTTGAGAACTTGATGTACAATCTCGCGGTTGGAACCAGAGCCAACACCCATCGGTTTGGTTCCATGAAAACGACGCGCGATATCGACGATGGGTTGGATCGGTTGAACCTCTGGCATGAATTTGAGAAATGCATTCTCTTTTTCATTCGAAATGGCAATCGGGTCACCTTCGATGGATTGTTCGGCAAGCAGGACTTTGACAATCGAAAGCGTTGGCTGGCCTGCCATTGCGTAAAAACGATCTTCGTCAAATTCAATTCCGTATTTATTGGCTACCCAGCGCCAAGCTTTAAAATGCAGCGGCATCGTATCGGCAAGCGTTCCATCGCAGTCAAAAATTAGGCCAACGGAATCGGGATCGTGATTTTCAATGTTCATGTTTTTTAAAAGCCGTCAGGAGTCCGTGGCAAAATTTGAATTCAGTTGGTGATTGGAATTTTTATGTTGGCAATTACTGGGCGATGGTCGGAAAGCTCAGAGTGAATTGACTTGTAGTCGACAAAGGTTGACCCGCGAGCTTGGTCGTCATTGGCTGAGGGTGTGCTTGGAATCATAATCCAGTCGATGACCGACGTTGGCGAATAGGATGAGAAAGTATATTGCTCGGGTGTTGGAATGGAATTGGGGCGATGCTGAAAGAGCTTGGTTTCGATAATCCAGTCTATTGTGTTCTGCCCGTCTTTGGTCTTGGTCGATTGTGGGAATCCAGTGGGTGCGGAATTGAAGTCGCCTGCAATGATCAACGGTGGGCCGGTTTGTTTTGCAAGATCGCAAAGCAGTTTGGCGGACCCCAATCGTACTGACTCGCTTCGATGTTCCAAGTGCACCGCGGCGACGCGGACAGAAGTGGAGTCGAGCGAGACTTCGCAAACAACACCGCGCTTGCATCCGACCAGCCAATCTTCCCAATGTTTCTCAGGTGGATAATTGATTGGTTGAGAATGGGTGAGCGGATACTTGCTAAGAATTGCATTACCAAATTGCCAGCTTCCGTAGATAAAACGAAAATCCAGGTTTCGCTGTTGGACTTGATATTTGTAGCCAGCCGAACGCGCGATCGCTTCGGCTTGATTTTGATGCCCGCTCCAGGTCGAGCAAAAATCGACTTCGTTTAAAACGACAACATCGGCATCGAGCTCTTTCAAAAACTGAGCGATTTGTTCGACGCGTTTTCGTTTGGCTTCGCCGCCTTCTTTTGAGTTGTCGTCGATCGCACCGCGACCATGGGCGACATTGTAAGCGACAATTCGGAAATTGAATGTGTCGGTTTCGCTGTCAGTATTCGGACTTTTTCCGTCCGGTTCACGAGTCGGTTTCGATTCAATTGTGTGGATCGTGTGAGTCGTAATCCGGTTCAGAGGAGCAAGCATTCGGCTGAGCGCATAAGGGCCAAGACCCAAAATCAAAATCGCGATAATGACCGATTTGATTTTGTGTTGCCACAGAATGTCTTTGAGCTTGAGAATTCGGCTTCGTTCGTGCATTTGCTTCCGTAATGATTGTTCGAAGTCTTGTGCAATAAATAGGTGCTTGGGTTTGATTTATTTCTTACCCGCTTCTTTGCGACTTTCTTCAGCTGATACTTGGACAATGCATTGTAACGTGGAAGCGATAACACAAGTCAAGGAAGAACCACAGCACGGCCACCCACCAGGTCGAGATTTGCGAATGTAAAAAGATAGGTCGTGAGGCGTTGTTCAAAATCCACAAAAAAAGGGTGGGCTCCAGCCCACCCAAGGATTGTCGAAGATTTGGCCGCACTACTCTTCTGTACGTTTGAGCAGCGTACCGGTAAGGAATCTATTTCCTTCAAGGATGACCGCCCGCATTTTAGAACTGTCTCCATTTATTAGCCCATTCGCCAACCTTAACGACGAAGTCTTTTCCTGTTTGGGGGTCATGAACCTTGATCGTTTCGTCTTTGACAGAGATTTCGATGCCGGGAGCTGCTTCGATGACCAATTTGCCTTTGTC
>CAYZGP010000216.1:0-3416 GCA_964478065.1 uncultured Pirellulaceae bacterium | reverse complement strand
TTTTTTTCGCCAGAGACCCGTATCGACAGGTCACAGAAGAGCGTCGCAAGTGAGAGATGGCGGAATCCAAAAAAAGTTCGCGCGTAACGAGTGACCAGCAGATTTTAAGCCGCCCCTTGGGCGTTTTATGGAGCGTTCTTTTTCAACTTCCGCTGAAGGGTCCTGCGCGGAATATCCAAACGCCGCGCGGCTTCGGAAATGTTTCCACCCGAGTCGGCGAGAACTCTTTGGATGTGTTCCCACTGGGCTTCGGCAAGCGATGGTGGGGGAAATTCTGGAGTCGGCGTAACGGGTGATTCTTCAAACGCGGCCAAGACCTGATCGGCGTCGGCGGGTTTGGTGATGTAACCAACGGCACCTAACTTTACCGCTTCGACTGCGTTGGTGATGCTGCCATACCCAGTGAGAATCACGCATTTGGTATCAGGCGAAGCGTTGCGAATTTCGCGAAGCACATCCAGACCAGACATTCCCGGCATCTTCAAATCAAGCACAGCGCGGCTCGGTTGTTGCGTTTTGGCTTGCTCGATCGCTTGCTCAAAACCATCAGCGGTAAACACACGCCAACCGCGTTTGGTAAACGATTTCTCCAAACGGTTTCGCAATACATCGTCGTCATCAACGACAAGTATGGTTCCGAACTGCGACATGGTTTCTCCAAACTTTGCGTTGGTCATTCGCGCCGTTTTGTAGGATGGACATTCGTGTCCGTCTTTTTCAGACCCGAGTGTCGGGCAACATTGTCAACTTACTGATCACGGCCAAAACAACACTAATCGCAACTTCAAAACTTCCGTGCTGACCGATTAATAACCAAGTATAGCATAGCATTTTTTCAAGTAACTGGCAGCGACACAGTGACGCAGGTTCCTTTGTCGACCACCGACTCAATTTCAATTGAACCGCCCAAACGCCGAAGCACGTTTCGCGCCAGGAAAACACCCAGCCCCATCCCCTTCCCCGGCGGCTTGGTCGTGTAAAACGGCTCGCTCACCCGGCTTAACTGCTCCTCAGACATCCCGTGGCCTTGATCGCGAATTCGCCAAACCCAATTCGACGTTTCCTTTGCCCCCTTGCCTCCGCCTTTCGCTTCAACTGCTTCTTTGGAAACGTCGATGTTGATCGGTCGGTCAGTTGGATCGGCATCAATCGCGTTTTGAACAAGCCCACGCATGGCTTGGCTCAGTCCAACGAGTGGCACATTTAGTTTTTCAGATTTCGCGTCATCTGAAAGATTCAATTGCACTCGGCCGTGGCCAATCAACCCCTCAAGACATGCCTCAGCAATCTGCTCAATCGTGACTGGCTCGATCGGTTCACCAATCGTTTCACCTGCGTGGCTGGCCATTCGATCAAGGATTCCACGGCAGCGATCCAATTGACTTCGAATCAAATGCACGTCATCGATCACGTCTTGGGCGCCGGGAAAGTTTGGTGGATGCTCTTCGAACGCATGCTCGACGTCACGAGCCACCACAGCGATCGTACTGAGCGGCGTCGCCAGTTCGTGAGCCGTTCCAGCGGCGAGTGTTCCGAGGGCTTCTATTTTTTCGCTGTTGGCTCGCAAGCGTTGGGCGTTACGAACTTCTTGCTGTTGGAGCCGAAGTTCATCCGTCAAACGCGTCATGAAGTAAACGATCACGCTGGAGCAAGTCGCGAACGCCACCAGCATTCCGGCATGTTGCAGCGAAAAATCCTGCCAACTGCGTATCGGATCCAAACCAGAACTTAATTGTGACATTTCATGGTGTTGAAACATCAATCCTGCAAAGCAAAAAATCGTCAGCACGTTAATCGCCCACGCCCATCGACGGTTTAACATCAAAGCACACAAGCAAAGATTCACAAAGAAGAAAAGGCAAAACGGATTATTTGGTCCGCCAGTGGTAAACAAAAGCACCGTCAAAGACAGCATGTCCATCACCAAAACCAATCCCAAAATCAAATCCCAATTCAAGGGAGCCATTTGAATTGCCAAGTTGGGTTGTGATGTTCGCAGCACGTCCAAACGTTTCCAACGGTGAAACCAAAAAGTCAAAAACAGATTTGAAAACGCGGTCAGCAGGATCACGGTTCCCATCGCCCTTGCCATCGGGATCTCAATCCGAAACAGAAACACGGACCCAACAATCGTCATTAGCTGGCCAACGACAGCGACCCAACGAAGCTTCATCAGCCAAGTTGCATTGAGATAGTGATGGTTGTTGGGAGGCATTTTTGATCAGCAGGAGTTGTAAATGTCGGGGTTTAGTTCCGGGTGTCAGCCGTATTTGTGTTTGCCGTTTGAGTGTTAAGCGGTTTTTATCCAGAAGTTGCCAGCGAGTTTCGTTTTGCCGGATCGAATAAAATTGCTAAACGTTATAGTATCATGAACATCTAACCGCAGTTGTGACCTGAGCAAAACCACCCGAGTTCCGATTTAAGCATGTCCGATAACCAAGTTGAAACGCTAACAACGCCGCCTGAGCGCAAGCCATCCGTTGATCAATCTAATTTCGATGGTCCGGTTTCGCCGGAACAAGGGAAAGTGCCAAGTCTCAGTCATACCAATTTGACCATCATGCTAGTGATGATGTGCCTGGTGCCAATGGTCACGATCGGATTGCTTTGGAATTACTTGCCTCCCGTTTTTGAAGGCCAGCTTGACGCAAGTGTTGAAGCGACGGGCCTTCCGGTGGCCGATTATTATGCGATCGAATATCACTTGCGTCCGCCACACGAAGGGGGAACTTTGATTGTCGAAAACACCGGCGACGATGACTGGACTCACTTGATCAACATCCAAGTCAATCGTCATTATCAGGTTTACGATACCGAAACGCTTCCTGCCCACAGCAAGCGTGAATACAAGTTGGATCGTTTTTGGAATCGTACCGGAGCGATTTTTAGTCTGCGATACAACAAGCTAAAGACAGTCAGAATTTACGCGCGACGCCCCAACAACGGACGGGCGACTTTTTTTCATGACTTTACGAAAGAGTAAGAGTCAATTGTCAGTTGGTGGTTACAGCAAGTCATTCACCAGCTTATTCAAATCGCAATTATTGAGCCGTTTTGGCGCTAGCCACGGTTGATGTGCGAGGAGCCGAGGCTATCGCCTAAACGGCTCAACAAGTTGTGTCTCGTGGTTTAGGCTGTGCCCTGACACATTCCCCAAACCATTCCCCAAACCATTCCCTAAACGGCTAACAAAAAAGAGACCGTCTCCAAACTTCATTCTTCCAATTTCATATTCCTGCAAAAACCACCAAAATGCCGGTTGCCTGCCCTGCCTCAATCGGAAACAATTCGATAACTTCCAATCGTCCCTTGTTTAACCGAGTACCGATCGTGGCAAAGATCCTGGTAGTCGAAGATTCATCCATTGACCGCATGCTTATCGGCGGTCTGCTGGGAAAAGAAACGGCTTGGGATGT
>CAYZGP010000215.1:0-3641 GCA_964478065.1 uncultured Pirellulaceae bacterium | reverse complement strand
CAGCAAGAAACTACACCCAGCAGCAAATTGGACCCCAGTAGCTTTGCCACACCTGGCGGTCTTATCGCGCCCAGCATCCTTTTAGATACCTCACCAAAGGTTCGAACACCAAAAGACAAACCAGAACTTACGGGTACGATACCTACACAGAAGTCTCGAACCTTGAAAACGGGAGTTTGGAAGTCCGACCACTTCCAACATCAAAAGCTCATTTTTGATGAGCCAATTGTTGAACAACATGGGCTGACCAAGGGTGAGAAGCGTCAAGTTTTCGAATCGGGCGCAAAATTTTTCTTACGCGGCATTCTATTCCCGCTTCAGTTTGCCACTCGAAAGCCTCATCGCTGCTGCGACTCAAATCAGGGTTGGGAATCCAACGAGGGATACCAGTTCAGCAAAAAATGCAACTGTATAGACTGCCGTCGGTAGTTGGACTGCTATCTAAAATTGATCAAGTTTCGAAGGTAGCGAAGTGCACGGTACCCAAGCGATGCCTGGCCAACTCGAATTTTTGCAACACCATAGTATCCAGAAGCCAGTGCGATTTTGTTGTCCTTGATTTCATCGGCAGAAATTACGGCGTGAACTTCGAACAGATTCAGAACAGGTTGCTCCCCTCCCATTGGTGACGGCTTTACTGCAATTGGCCCGCCATTGGTTTGTGAAAGCTCACACGCGAGGTTGGTCAACTCATTTCTTGACACATAAGAAACACTGCAAGTCAAGACTCGATCTCGATATTGCTCCAAAACCAACTGAGCCTGTTGACTTGATTCGATGAGCTTCACATCAGACTGATCGACGACGATGATTGTCTCAAACTTCTCTTCGTCTCCAACAACACAGTACAGAGTATTTTGATCGAGGAAAGCAAATCTGTTTTCAGGATCCAGTGGTGAACCGGTCCATCGCTCAAGTTCCGTTTTTGGCATATACGTTTTGGGAACATTTTCAGACGGAGTTGCCAACTCAAGCACGAGAAGTAACTGCAGCGCTTACCTAAAGAGCGTTTACGAATCTACTTTTTCTTTTTCCAAGCATCCTTGAGCGTCACGGTGCGGTTAAAGACCAATTTCTCAGGTGAAGAATCTTTTGAGTCGATGCAAAAATAGCCGTTTCGCACAAACTGAAAACGCTCGCCCGGTTTCGCGTCCGCCAAACACGGCTCGATCTTTGCCTGAACAACCTTTTTCGCATTCGGATTGATCAAGTCCTTCCAGTCCTTGCCTTCGGGCACGTCGCTGGTGTCTTCGTTTTCGAACAAGACGTCGTACAATCGGACTTCGGCGTCAACGGCTTGCTCCGCCGCGACCCAATGAATGGTGCCTTTTGGCTTGCGACCGTCTGGCGCCTTGCCACCATCGGTTTCACGATCAAACGTGCAGCGAAGTTCGACCACTTCGCCAGTGTCGTCTTTGATCACTTCATTACACTTAATAAAAAACGCATTGCGCAACCGAACTTCGACGCCCGGGCTCAATCGTTTGAATCCCTTTTCCGGCTCTTCCTGAAAATCAGTGCGCTCGATGTAAAGCTCGCGTCCAAACGGAATTTCACGTGTACCCGCATCCGGATCTTCCGGATTGTTAGGCGTTGTTCGCATTTCCGATTCGCCTTCCGGATAGTTTTCAATGACGACCTTGAGCGGCAAAAGCACCGCCGAAGCCCGCATCGCCGTTTTATTGAGGCAATCTCGAATACAAAGATTTAACATTGAGAGATCAGTCATACTGTTGTATTTCGTGATCCCGATTCGTCCACAAAAATCGCGGATTGATTCCGGCGGAATACCGCGTCGACGCATTCCAGACAAAGTCGGCATCAGAGGATCATCCCAACCCGAAACGTAATCTCCATCCACTAACTCAGTAAGTTTTCGCTTGCTCATCATCGTGTTGGAGAGAACAAGTTTCGCAAACTCGATCTGCTGCGGATGGTGAATGCCCAATTGCTCAACATACCAATCGTAAAGCGGTCGGTGGTGCTCAAACTCAAGCGTACAAACCGAATGCGTAATGCCTTCGATTGAGTCAGACTGACCGTGTGCCCAATCGTAGTTCGGATAAATGCACCACGTGTCGCCGGTACGATGATGCGAGACGTGTCGAATTCGATACATGGCCGGATCGCGCAAATTCATATTGTCCGAGTTCATGTCGATTTTGGCGCGAAGCGTTTTCTCGCCCTCTTTGAATTCGCCCGCTCGCATGCGGGCAAACAAATCAAGATTTTCTTCAACGCTACGATCGCGAAACGGACTGTTACGCCCTTCTTTATTCCAACCGCCACGATACTCGCGAACTTCTTCTATCGACTGATCGCAAACGAAGGCTTTCCCGTCTTTGATTAACTGGACGGCGTAACCATAAAGCTGTTCAAAATAATCTGACGCAAAAAACTCAGCGTCCCATTCAAAACCAAGCCAACGAATGTCTTCTCGAATGGCATCGACGAATTCAGTGTCTTCTTTTTCTGGATTGGTATCGTCGAAGCGCAAATTACACTTGCCGCCGAATTCTTTGGCCAATCCAAAATTCAAGCAAATTGATTTCGCGTGGCCCATATGCAAATAACCATTGGGCTCTGGCGGAAAACGAGTTTGCACACGGCCATCATTTTTTTTGTTGGCGATGTCGTCGGTGACGATCTGGCGGACAAAATCAACGGACTTGCTTTCGGTATTCATTGACAAAATTCGTTTTCGGCGTGAGTAGGAATTGAGGTTGTTGTATTTTGGTATCCGGTTCGATACCCAGGTTTGTGATATCGACAGTTCAGTGCCAACTATTGACACATTACTGACAGTCACTAATACAATATGTTCGTTTGGAATGGTACCGGATTGGCCGGTTAGCGGCGAGGGGAATTGGCCCTGTCAGGGCAAGCAACGTAATCGATTCCACTCACAAAAATTAACGATAAAGGGACTTACGAGATGCGCAATTTACTTTTGGTCAGCAGTTCACGGGTGCACGGGAGCGGATTTCTTGAGCACTGCCAGGCCGCGATCAAGGAGCATTTCGGTTCGGTTTCAAGCGTCCTGTTTATTCCCTACGCCCTCGCCGATCACGATTCCTACGCCAGTACAGTGGCCAGTGCACTTGAGCCGATGGGGATTTCGATTCAGTCAATTCACACGTTTGATTCGCCAGTAAAAGCTGTCAACCAAGCCGAAGCGATCTTTATCGGCGGCGGAAATTCGTTTCGTCTCTTAAAGACGCTTTACGACCAGAATCTAATCGACCCAATTCGCACAGCAGTGCAGGGTAGCGGCGTACGTTACATGGGCAGTAGCGCCGGAACCAATATGGCATGCCCGACCATTCGAACATCCAATGACATGCCGATCGTTGAACCGCCCTCGTTCAATGCGCTCGGATTTATACCGTTTCAAATCAACCCGCACTTTTTAGATGCCGATCCAAACTCAACCCACAAAGGCGAAACGAGAGAGCAACGTTTGGCCGAGTACCTGGAAGAAAACGAAGTACCGGTGGCCGGACTTCGCGAAGGAAGCTGGCTACGAGTCAACGGCGACGAGTGTTTACTTGAGGGCACAACTGGCATGAAGTTATTTCGGCGGGGTGAACAACCGGAAGAAATCGGTGCCGGCGACGTGAGCTATTTACTCAAGTAGTAAA
>CAYZGP010000214.1:0-3965 GCA_964478065.1 uncultured Pirellulaceae bacterium | reverse complement strand
GCAGCAAAGCGTATCAGCCAAACTTCGGTGGTTACGGCGGCGGCTATGGTGGCGGCTATGGTGGCGGATACGGCGGCGGTGGAGTTTACGCTCGACCAGTGACGCCAGTCTACCGAAGTGGATACAGCTACAGCCAACGCAGCTACTACAGCGGCGGATACGGTGGCGGCGGTTATGGCGGTGGGTATGGCGGCGGCGGATTTGGTGGCGGAGGAAGTTGCCCATACAGCCGCGGGTACTAAGACAAATCGAACCGTTGACCAGAAAACGTTCGGAGAGCCGGCCCTGTCAACAATTTAAAACAAAAGCCCCAACAATTGTTGGGGCTTTTTTCGTTTACAAATTTCGTTTCGAAGTTCGTTGATCCAACCAAGTTAGTTTGGTCAATCGATGAAGGGCCTTTTAAGCGGTGAACGTCTAGCGATTGGACCGCAACGTATTGAGCAAGTTTAGCGTGTCGTCCTGAACTTGCATTGATGCACCGATCACAAGCACTCTAAGCGGTCGGAAATATTCGATTGAACCGTTGCCGCCGTTGCGACGCCAGTGGCTTGGGTTGACCGTGCTTTCGATCAATCCCAACAGCTCTTCGCCATGGTCCCACGGTGAAGCAAATTGCCCGCCCGCGTAACCGAAAAATTGATTCGGTCCGCCAGTAAACTGGCCCATTACGAAATGCGAATCGGATGAAGTGGCGAACATCTCATCATCCAAATCGCTCCCATCATCTTCGTCGGCCTGGGATTCAGGAAGCCGATTTGCAAACCCAGTTTCCGCATTGGGCGCTGAATCGGAATCGGAAGCGACTTTGGTTTTTGCTGACTTCTGTTTTTTCTTGTCGCGTTCAGCTCGCTTTTTCGCAGTCTTGACTTCCGCCGCATAATTCTGCAAACGTTTGGCAATCGTTGCGCGGAGTCCCTGAATCTGTTTGCTGGTTTGGAATCGTTTGTCCTGAACCAATTCGTGATGAAGCTTGCAAAGATTGTAAACGGCGTTGCGCTTCAATTGCGGATCGTCGTTTTTCGAAAGCTTCATGAAAGCCTTCTTGTCTCTCATGTATTGCCCAATCGTTCTAGATTCGGCGGTGTCGTTTTTAACGTTGTGGTCCGTCGTGCCAACCGCGTAATGGGCGACTGCAAAACCTGAAATCAACGAGGCGAGTAAGAAGCTTCCGATCATGATTCGAATCGAAAAATTAAAAAGAAAGTGAGTACGCATTGCGACATCTCCTTGAATCGCGAAATGCCCTGCCCGGCAACCAAAAGTGTACGGGAGTTTTCAAAAAGAAGCAAATAGAATTAGCGTGCTGGCTGAATGTAGCTGAATGGTCGGCGTTACAGCGGTCTCGAATTCAGGCAACTTTCTCAAGTAACTCGTTTTCATTTGACTCTGCAGCCAACGTCTTGCGGTTTTCGAACTTTCCAAAGTAATACCCAAATCCCCAGTTGTGCGTCAGCGCTCCAGCCATCATAAAAGCGATCGCGGCTCCAGCGAAAACGTCACTTGACCAGTGGGCAAACGATGTCACACGTTGGATCGAAGCCAACAATGCGATGCCAAAAAACAGCCAACGTCCTTTGGGGAAAACCCAGCTCAACCCGATCGCCAATCCCCAAGCAGTCGCCGTGTGCCCAGATGGAAACGACTGGGTGTCGTAAATTAGATTGAACTCGTTACGTGGAAAAAGGCCAACCCAGGAATCCGTCATCTCAACTGGGTAGTGAGCGATCTTGTCTTCTTCGAAATAGTTGATTGGCCGATTACGTCCAACCATCATTTTGACCAAGTGCACGGCCATCGGCGGCCAAGCAGCACACATGATGATCCGGGGAATGAATCGACGTTTCTCTTTGACAAGCAACCAGATCCCAAGTCCAACGACGGCGATTCCAAACCCGTGAGCAAATAATTCAGAAAGGCTGACAAACCGTTTTAGGTCACCCGGCAAATGTTGAAGGTTGTCGGGCTCCGACAAAGTGCGATCAAACGAAAGCGCGATCAGTGAGAGGCCAGCCAACACAAAAGTCGTGATCCAATAACCGCGCATGCCCTTGCGAACAGAGCCGTCAGCGGCATCTTGCGAATCGCTGGATAGCAAACCATCAGTACTTGAAATATCGTCTGGACAGATCAGTTTTAGGTTGGGTGAATCGAGGTGTTGAGAACTGTTTTTTGTCATGCCGGGATAATGGCGAAAATTGATCGAATGCAAAATAGCATTTGTCGAATTTTCCCGGTTCAATGTGGATTATTGGACACAAAATGGCCATGCAAAGCCGCTTTTTCACGCCAAATGAACGTGCTTGCTCGAATTTGGATTCCAAAGAACGGGGAAGCCGCTGTTACTTTTTCTCGTCTTATTCTGCAGCAGTCGTTGCTTCGATTGCTTCAGCAACTTTACTTCGGTTCATAAACCAAAATGCAGCCCCGATCGCTGAAACGGCGAACAGTGAAAGGCGAAAGCCAAGAGCAACCAGCAAACCGGTATCGCAGTTGAAGGCTTGATAGAACAAGCTCAACGCTGCTTCCATTCCGCCAATGCCACCCGGCAGCGGTACCGCGTTGCTGACCATCGAAATTGGCTCAATCAAAAAGTGATTGGGAAACGACGGGAAAGAATCGGTCAGTCCACAGGCCATCGTGTAGATCGTAACTGCGAAACCAACGTTGACTCCAACACTCATGATAAAACTTAGTAGAACCGTTCCGGGTTGGCTTCGGTACATCATGACAACTGAGGTCAGCCGTTTGCCAATCTCACCAACCTTCGGCAATTCCAGCAGTCGTTGATACCATTGCGTGGCGGCAAGTTGTGGCGTAAGAAACAGCAGGCTGACTCCACCAAATCCAATTGCCGTCACAGTTAGCGCTGCTTTGCCGACCAGGTTCACTGCGGCGGCTTGTTCAACATCGAGAGTGGATTTGTCAAATAACAAGTACGCACACGACGCAACCAGGAACATCGTAAGTAGACCAATTACGCGATCGGCAACCACTGACGAGATCGCCTCCGGAGCGCGGTCTTTCATTTGGCGTGTCACGTAGAATGCGCGCAGTGTGTCGCCACCAAGGACGCCGAACGCGACCAAATTGAAAAACAATCCAATGAAGCCAATTCGAACCGCGTCCATAACAGTGAACGGAAGCCCAAGTGCTTTGACCATTACCCGCCATCTCAAAAAACCAATCACGTGAGCGACAAAACAAGCTCCAAACGCAAACGCGATCCAACCCCATTGTTTGGGCGTGCTGAAGAACGTTTTGAATTGTTCGCGTTGCTCAGGCTTGTCGAACAAATACCAAAGGATGGCTATTGAGATGCCAAACTTGAGCGCGGTGGTCCAATGCTTCTTTATGTTCTTGTTTACGTGTTTTTTTTTTGGTTGTTTAACTTTTTCCATTGCTGGGACAGTTTCGATAGGCAATTAAGTGAGGCGATGCTCAAACGGAAGGAAGTTGAAAAGGAAGGTAGCTTATAGGACGCAGGTCAAAGCAAACGTCTCTATTTAAATAGCACGACGCTTGCGGTATATCCGTGAAGGAAGTTTTTATTGCCAACACAGCCGATTTCTCCTGCCGCAAAGAATCCGGCTAAAACGACTTTGCCGGTCGTTTCGTCGGAATCACTCATCAGAGGTTGCTTTGAAGGCGCCAATCCGCGATTGCTGACTATGCCTGAATCGTGATGTGGATCGGGAAACAAGTTCATTCCGCGACCATTGCAAGTGAAAACCAAGCTCGCGTTATAATTCTCTTCTTTAGCCGCCGTCGCCAGCATCTGTTGCAGTTCCGCCGAAGCAGACTCGTCGTCTCGAATATGAAACTGAACTGTTTGTCCGGGGCGAACATAATCACCAATCGTAATGGATTGTGTTTCTTGATCGACGCCAATCACATTTCGAATCAGGAAATCGCCAAACTCAAATTTGTCTTGGTATTCATTAATCACGCGGCCGATGTGCAAG
>CAYZGP010000213.1:0-4098 GCA_964478065.1 uncultured Pirellulaceae bacterium | reverse complement strand
ATTTTGCGAGAGAGTTCGTTGTTTGCGGAGAAGTACCGCTGGACCGAGGTTTGATTCCATCAAAATTTATTTTTGAGTAAAAAGAACGGCGGGAACCGTTGTTCCTAGCCCCAGAACGGGAGAGGGAGGCTCCTGCCGACCTGAATCGCAGGTGCACTACGCATTGAACTGTTTGCAGAATCAGATTTAGAGTAGATGAGTAGATTCATCTCCATTAAGAGGAATCAGACGCGCATCGCATCGCGACGATTCATCGCATCACACCGACGCGTCAGCCGAATTTTTCGACATCAGCAACCCGAAAGAAACTTGCTCAAACCCAAGTTTTTGAAAAACACCAATTGCAGCCGTGTCGGATTCCCAAGTTTGGGCTTCGACCACGCCGATACCTTGTTGCATCAGATGCCGCAATGACTCGCCAACCAAGAACGTTCCAATGCCGCTTCGCCGCAATCCCTCAGGCACATTGAGTCCGTACATCCCTCTGGCCAAAACACCCCAATGATTCGCCAGCGGCTGCATGTCCCAAAACGCCACTCCACCACAAACGTTCTGCTTCGATTTGTGATAAACACTAAAACGATCACGCTCTGCCATTCCGAGAGTGCAACTTTCCCACCAGGATTTTTCAAGCGGATCTGCTACGGCATTGATTTGATACTGCCGCCGCAGTGCCATTTGCTCGCGGTCAACAATGGTGCGAAACCCAGCAAGCTTCCGTTCCATGACTACGATTTTGTCATCTTGTTGAAAACCAAGTCGCTTAAGAGACTCAACCGCGATGGTGTCTTCTTCTAAAAAACCAGGCACCTGGCTGCCGCCGTATAGCCCCATATAAAAAGGCGAGTGGGGAAACCGAGTCCCTGCATGAATTCGTTTCGCCCCGTTGGCAATCAAGTATTCACAAGCCCGCCGCAACAATTCGTCCGCTACTTCGTTTTCTCTTTCACCAGGAACGACTTTGAGTTGGCAAACGACCCCGATTGCTTTGTCCAAATCAGACAACGACTCATTGGCTGAAAATCCAGCGTGTACAAAACCAAGTGGAACCACCGTTCCATTCACTTCTTCAACGCAAACGATTAAACCTGCCGCGTCAAAGTACGGTTTGGAAAACACATGATGATCAAGCATCGCCCGAGACACCGTTGAAACCTGACCGCGGAACGGACGCTGCTGTCGCCATATGTCGACGAGCAAAGGTGGGTCGGTATTTAGAAAGCTTCGATACTGAATCACAAGGTAAGTGCAGGCTTGAGTTAGACGTTGTTGTCGATGGCTAGAGTGATGTTTGGTTTCTTTGAATTTTGTTTAATTTAATAATCATTTGAGTCGCCCGGTATGCCAGACCAGTTTTAAATTGCAAGGAACGTTCAACGTCAGCGCAGCGACCTAACCCAATCTCTAGGCCGGACGCTTAAGCTCTTTTTCAGATGCGGCGGGCGATAGGTCCTTACCATCCGCATCGGCATCCGACTTTTTGTTTCGCAGCTTCTCAATTCCCTTTTTCGTTTTTCGAACCGGTTTTTTCTTCCAACGTCGATGGACCCACCAAAACTGTTCAGGACATTGGTAAATCGCATCTGCCAGTCGGTCGTTGTACCACTGAGTAAGTTTGCTCACGTCTCGCAGACTGTCATCCATTTTTAAAGGATCAGCCACCCCCGTACAACCAATTTCAAAGTGCAATGGCCGATCGGTGTGTTTGCAATAGCTTACCATCATCGGTGCATTGCCAGACAAAGTAAACAACGCAACGGCCTTATGACACGCTGCTGGTCGACCAAGAAAGTCAATCCAGCAGCCTTTTGTGCCCGCATGCTGGTCTCCAAGCAACGTCAGAATCCCACCACTTTCCATGACTTCCTGGATCGCGGGAGCGCTGCCTTCTTTTGGCAAAATAAATTGGCCATTGTGCCCACGAAAACGATTTATGAACTCATCCAGATAAGGATTGTCCATCTTGCGAGCCACGGTATAAGACGGCATGCCAAGCAACCCGGTTACATAACCACCCATCTCAAAATTTCCGAAATGGCCCGACACCGCCACCAAGGGACGATAGTCGATCAAGTAATTGGTCATCTGGACTTTGTCGCGAATGAAAACATAATCACGCCAGTTGGAATCATGAATCTTTCGCGGTGCTTGGGCGATTTCGCATCCCATCAAGAACAAGTGATACCACATCTCTCGTGACATCTCCCGCCGGTCTGCTTCGGACATCTCAGGATAAACGCCCAAGATATTGTCGTGGATGATTTTCTTACGAAACTTGATAACGTCAGAAACCAGCCAAGCCAGCCAGCGGCAAAACGAAGCGCACATTTCGATCGGCAAAACTTGCACGATACTAAGCACAACTTGCAGGACTAGAAATTCGAGAAATGTTTTGATCCGCATTCCATTGTGGAGCTAAATAATTCGGCCTAAAGATCCAAAAGATCGTTTTCGAATTGTTGCAGCAATTCGTTTTTTCGAAAAGGCAGATTTAACGTGCTAACAACCAAAACATTGCGATCGCCCTTGCGCAGGCTTCAAAAAATCACACGTAGGTCATGCTGTGATGACATTTCCCAGCGCCCACGTAGATCATGCTGTGTGCCTGACACTTCCTAGCGTTCAACAAAATACGCCACGCTATGCACAACATCTCTCAGCCTCAAAATCGCTGCACAACTCCCGCGGATATCCAATGTGCCGTTGTGTTGTGGCTTGAATTATTAAAATCCCCGCCAATAAACTGGCTGTTGCCAACATCTTGTTGGCCAGAAAAGGAATATTGATAGGCGACGTCAAACGAAAGCTCGCCTCGTTGCCATCCGTAACCAATTGAAACGGCATGCTCAAGCGTCGATTGAATAAACGGCGTCAAAGTCTCCAAAGGAATTGGGCTTCGGTGATAGACGTAACCCGCACGAATGATTTGGCCCAATCCAAGTTCTCTTTCGACTCCGAACTTCACCGACAAAGTATCTCGCCAGCGAAGTGGGAATTCTTCTTGCAACTGATTTCCAACAACGGCTCCAAAAACAGGATTGTCCGGATCGCGCAAGTCGACTTTGAATGAATCGTATGCCTGCGACCAATTGAACCAAACCAAATCCAGTCCGAATCTTGTAAAACGATCGACGTCATGCTTGAGCCCAAAACCAAACGATTGAGGCCAAACCGCTCCCAAAGTTGAATCGAAGCGCGACGATCCGAGGCCTGGAATTTCAACCAACGTGTTTCCGTCAGAATCGAATTTGGTTTCTGACTGATACGTAAAACCTAGCGTCGTGCGATCGGTCAACAAATACTGCATTCCAGCAGCCCAACTGAAACTTGCTCCAGTTGCCTGAAGGTCAAATCTGGTCGGCGTCCCGGCAAACCCGCTGGGACCTTGCAAGAAATACGGCCCCTCGAGTTCCATATGGTTGACGGCTACGCCCGCATTGGCACCGATGGACATCCGATCGCTTACACGAAAAGAAGCTGCTCCAAGAAACCGAATGAGAGCACCAACCGCTTTGTACGTTTGAGGGCCGGCAAACGGTGCCGGACCCTCCAACGTGTATCTCGAAGAAAAACCCGCTTGTGGGAAAACACCGAAACCCAATCCGATTCCGGAGTCAGGGTCCATTGAAACTATAGAAAGCTGCGCTATGGGGAAGGGATTGTTTGCAGCATCAGTAAGCGGGTTGTCGGGATCAGAATAATCCAAACGGGTAAGTAGTAAGTCAAAATCAAATTCTCTTAGGTGCATTGTTGGCATCAACGACATCGCAGCGGGATTCTCGAGAATCATTTGGCCTGAGTCGGCAAAAGCAATTCCCACCCCACCTCGTCCAGTTGAAATGGGACCGAGGCCGTCACGGATAACGCCGTCGCCGAAACAAAGCGACGCGACACAGCAAATCAACATCAAGCATGGAATAAGAAGCCTTTTACATGGCATTTAATTCACTGAACCCGATCTTGAATTGATCATTTATCCTTAGCAACGATATTAAGGTATCGGAGGAATACGCAGCCCTCAGAAGGCAAACCATGCATTCAAGGGTTTACCCGAGGATACATCCACTTCGCCGGTTCACGGTAGATGTCGCGTTCGTT
>CAYZGP010000212.1:0-4242 GCA_964478065.1 uncultured Pirellulaceae bacterium | reverse complement strand
CAACAGGCTGCTTTTCAATAACATCGGCAAGCACTTGCTCTACGTCGTCACCGACAAAAGGTGGACTGCCCGTCAACATCTCGTACATGATCGCACCCAAACCATACACGTCGGTGCGTTGGTCGATCGCCGAGTTGTCTCCTCTTGCCTGTTCGGGCGACATAAAAGATGGCGTTCCCAATCGTGCACCCGCTCTGGTATGTCTTTTTGACAATGTAACAAAAGGCCGGTCATCCGCATCGATCGTCAGTCGTTCAGAAAACGGATCTGTCGAAGAATCCTTCGTGGAACCTGCGCAAGAACCTTCAGTAGAATCGGTAACATCGTTGTCGGAATCTCCTTCGTAGACGGTATCTGCGGTTCGACTGGAAAGTGATTCAAACGGAGCCAAAGGGTGCGACTCATATGCATCACTTACGGTTTCAAACGGATTGGAACCGCCGCTATTTTGTAAAGACGAATCAGTTGGGCCATCGGATTCTGGCTTTGGATCCATCAGATTCATTGCCAGCCCCCAATCGATCACGGTGACCTGGCCAAAGTCTCCCATGACAATATTTTCGCTTTTGAGATCGCGATGCAACACGCCTCTCAGGTGGGCGAAAGCAATGACTTGAGTCACCGAGACAAGGCTGGTCATAAGCCGATTTAAGCTGACACTCAACCCTTGCAAACATTCCATATCGTGTGGATTGGCATGCGCCTCAATTTGCTTCAAGTGATGATCGCGTATCGTTTCGGTGAGCGTTCGACCTTCGATCAACGACATCACGTAGTAGCTATCTTTACCGTCTTCCACCAAATCCAAAACGAAGACTGTTCCCGGATGATTCAAGCGGGCTGTAACTTTGGCTTCTCTCAAAAAGCGCCGACGAACCGATGGATTGCCAGCTGTTTCATCACGAAGAGATTTGACGACAACGTTCCGCCCAAGCGTAATATCACGCGCAACCCAGACTTCACCGCTGCCTCCGGTCGCCATCAATCTAAGCAACTCCCATCGGCCACCTAAAATTTTTCGGTTGGACTTTGATTTTGCTGGCGAATTTTCCGAGCCGTCTGTTCCGGTGTCACTTAACGTCAGCCGCGAATGGTCGGACAATGCAAAAGTTGGATTCAGCGCAGATTCGGACGCGATTATTTTTTGAAGCAAGGGATCGACATCATCTTGAAAGTCATCCAAAGCTCGGGCACACGCGTCACAATTAGTTAGATGATCTTCTATCAACATCTGTTTGTGGGCATCCAACTCGTCGCGCATCCACGCACGCAAGGTTTCAGGTAGCGGATGAATTTCTTGATTGGAACTCGACAACGTTTTTCCCCTGAGGCTGAAAGAGGTCATCAAAGATTCTATCAACAAATCTCAAGCATACGTGAATCGCTCAGAACCAATTGGCAGCGGTTCAATCCAACATCGAACCTGCGATTTGGCGAAGCGTCTTTAAAATTCGATGCTGGGCAACACGGATCGCGCCCAAACTCATTGAAAACTCGTCCGCTACAGCTTGCGCGTCTTCGCCTTGGATCGATACTCGGCGGAATGCAGCCAAGTGCTTGCCATTGAATTTTTGACGAATCGCATCCAGAAGTTTATTGATTAAAAACGCATTGTGTTCGTCGTCCCAGACACGACTCATTCGGCTACTGTCGTCAGAAATTTGGTCGGCCAAATCAGACAGATTGACTTCGCTGCCATGCTGTTGACTGCGGCTTTTTTTGGCCCAGACGCGGCGTAAGCGATTTGCTGTGATCCGACGAAGCCAACAACGGAACGCACCCACCCGTCCGTTGTGTTCAAAATTTTTGACTTGCGTAAACACAGCAGTCAAAACTTCTTGCGTGACGTCGGCAGCATCAGCTGCCTGAATTCCTTCACGACGGAGCCAATGAGCAATCAACGAATTGTAAATCTCGGAAAACTGCTCCCAAGCTTCTGGGGATTCCCCCAGCTTTACTTCATCGATCAAGCTTAATCGGGTTGATTGTACCATCTGTCTTTCTCTAAATCAGCTCTCCTCTATTCTTGTCATAGATGCTAACTAAATCAACAACTCTAGAATCGCAATTACGATTCGCTTGGCATTTTTTCCATCCCCACCGTCTGAATAATGGAAATGCGGTCTCAGAAAAATGCAAAAACGCCATAGCGCAACTCCTAAAATTGTCAGCCCCCAGAAAGAAACGCTGCACAAAAAGTCAATTCAAAAGTGCGTCTCGAATCTGATCAACGTCTGGCCAAGGAAACTTTTTCTGAATCAACCCTTGTTCGTTGATGATAAAGACGGGGCTGGGCAGCTCGCTATAGTAGGCCCGGCTTTGGTCTTTCATCGTATCAACAAGCACAGGCATCGGCATTTCATATTCGTCCTTCATTCTTGCGGCCAACTCGATTCGCTCCTCAAGCGACTCTGGCTGTCGAATGTTCTTGAAAGCCATTTGTCCCGCGTGGGGTTCCTTTTGGTAGATGATCAAAATCTCCGTTTTCTTGGTATCGTTCTCAGCGATTTCTCTGGCGATCGTTTTTGCATCACGTGACTCGTTTTGATTTTCCAATTCAATGTTCAGGCACCGCAACCCGGCGGCAGCTCGGCGAATCGGAGGTCATGTGTAACCGCCTTTGATCAAAACAACTTGCTTGCCCAGATAATCTGAGAGCCGAACCTTTTCTCCACTCAAAGTGACCAGCTCCAATTCAGGTGCAACTTCACCGACGCGGGGATGCGAGTTCTCAAAAAGCTTGCAATGGTAATGCTCGTCTTTTCGTTTTTCCATTTGCGCCGTCGCATCGGTTGCAAGCAAAGAACCCAGACTCGCAGCAATAACAAAGCCAAGTAGTTGGCCACAGATTAGTTTGTTCATTTTTCTTCCTTTTGGATTGCTTCACGAAGGACACGAAATCCGATGTCGTCGGTCATTACTGATGGGCTTTGTCGCATACGGAAACTGTTTCGTTGGTACATGCCATCTAGCACAAACGAACCACCTCGCAGCGCTTGATTCATGGAGTCTTGTTTTTCTGGATCGTAACGATTGGACATCCACTCAAAAACGTTTCCTGTCATGTCAAACAAGCCATAACCGTTGGGTCGATATTGGCTGACCTTCTTAATCGTTCCGCTTTCCTGATTGGCGGCAGCCTGCCGATAAATATTGCCGTAAGAATAGACCGATGATCTAGGGCCTCGCGCCGCCTTTTCCCATTCGGCTTCGACCGGTAGCCGATGAACTCGCCCCGTTTCCGCAGTAAGCCACTGGCAGTAAGCTTCTGCGCCGCGAAGACTGATCATCACAACCGGCAGTAGCGGCGCGTCGGTTGTGTAAACCGCCTCGGTAGTTTCTGATCGTTGAATACGGCATTGCCGACTTTCCAAATCGATCCAGCTTGGGTCGAATTCCTCCTGAGCAGAAAGGAATTCAGCATATTGCTGATTGGTGACTTCGTGCTTTTGCAACCAGAACGCAGAAATATATTTCGTTCTTACGGGTCGCTCGTCTTCGGCTCCTACGCCAAGCTCATCGCCAATCAATGCTGGTCCCGCAGGAATCCAAGCCCACGATTTATCTGGCTCGGGGCAGTCTGCAATTGTGAGACAAATCGGAGCGAATTTTTCCCCGATCCGCTGTTGCTGCCTGTGGCCAACGACTAACGGGTAAAGAACCTTATTCTCGTCTTTGACAACGTACTTCCCTTTTGGCAGCAGAAAGCGGTAGCGTCTTTGTCTTGGGTTCAGCTCTTTGACTTCACGCATCGAACCGTTCGTCATTCGGTAAAACGAAACAGCACTCTTCTGAGGGTCTTTGATTTGCACTTCGAACGTAGCCACCTCGTCAAAGCTGAATACTTCTGGATCGTTCTGTCTTGCAATTCCAAAACTCGAGCTGGAAACCACAAACGTGAGGAAGATCAGAACGACTACATTTTTGAAATTGGCTATTCGATTCATCCTGGCACCAAGCGAAAAAGGGTTGTTTTGCTTGTAGTACCACGACCTTCCCGGCTGATTCCATCAAAATCAGAAATCGGGAATTAAAGTAGAAAAAAAACGCCGGCCGGAAGTATAGGACGGGGAATTCTGACGAACCCCACTACGTTTCAGGAAAGAACTTCTACCGAGAATGCTTCAACAGAAACGCTGCGATCTTAGCCACTTCTTTGTCTTTATCGCGTAAAGTCTTTTTGATCGTGGCCGAATCCTCATCCGAATACAACTTGCGACGATGCTTGAGTGACCCGCCCAT
>CAYZGP010000211.1:0-4328 GCA_964478065.1 uncultured Pirellulaceae bacterium | reverse complement strand
CGAGAACGCAGCAAACGAGGGCCAATTGGACGTACCGATAATTTTTAGTTGACATTTTCGAGACCAATAATGGAGCCGTGTGAAGAGCTTTAATCAAAGTTTAGATACAGTCGACGCACTGATGCGATCAACCACCGCTAACCGGAGGAATCAAACCGACTTCCATGTTTTCATTTAGCTCCGTCGCGTCAACGGCGTACTCATGATCAACCGCAAAAGCCGATCTTGAAATCGTTTCGCTCAGTTCAGGATAGTCTGCGGTCAAAACACTTTTTAAAGTCGCGATTGTGCCCGGTTGCGGCAATTCGATTTCCAACGAATCGCTGCCGACCGCTTCTTTTGCCGCAGCAAATAGTTTAACTGTGATTTTCATGCGATTCCAATTGAAACATTTTTAAGAAACCACCAACACGCCACTGCGACGGTTAAACAAATCCTCCAGCTCAGGCATCAACCCATATGCCATCGCCATGATTTTGATCGGATGGATAGTCGGCTTCGTCGTTCCCTGTTCCATCTGAATTTTGCAAGTGCTGCATTCCGTTGTTCCAGCAATGATGTCCGTGCTGCGCATCGCGTTGATCAAAGCAAATCCCATCCGCAAACTTCGCAGGTAGTTTTTACGCTTGATACCAAACGTACCCGCCATTCCACTGCAGCCTTTTTTGATCAATTCAACTTGCAAGCCAGGAATCAAATCCAGCAACTTCATCGCCGGAACATCATCGCCGAGCGCCCGTTGGTGGCACGGCAAGTGATACCCGATCGCAGCGTTGACCGGCTTGAAATCCAGTTCCAAATCACCAGCCAAATGAAGCTCCAGTAGAAACGAAGTCGAATCCGTTGTGTTTTGAGCAACGAGATTGGCGTCTTGATCATCAAGCAGGTTCAAATACTCGTGCCGCAATGCCAGTGCAGCCGACGGTTCGGTGGTGACGATTTGGTATCCCTGCCGGACCCATTCAGCGAGCAATTCAACATTCCGCTGCGCCAATTTTTTGGCTCGAACAACAGCCCCTTCGGAGATTAGCGACATGCCGGAAACGTTTTGTCCCGGCGGAACCACCACGTCGATTCCGTTGTGCTCAAGAACTTTTACAAACGCCTTTCCCAGCTCGACATCATTCCAGTTTGCATACGCATCGACAAAATAAACGATCTTTCGCGATTGCTGTTTTGAAGGGCGACCCAATTTTTGACGTTGAGACCAACGGGAAAAACTACTGCTTGAGAAAAGCGGAAGCTTACGGCCTTGGGCGATTCCAATAACACGATCAAGCACCCAACGCCAAGTCCGACTTTGCAGCATCCGGTTGGTCATCCACGGAAGGCGGCCGGCGATTTCATAAAGCCAATCCAATCGGGTGAGTAGCCAATCGGAAATTCGCATCCCGTTGACTTTGTAATATTGAGCTTTGGCTTCGATCATCAGTTTGGGAATGTCGACTGCGGCCGGGCATTCGAATCGACACTGATGGCAATTCACACATAGGTCCGCGACCTCTTTAAAATCGTCTTTGGCAAAGTGCGATGGATCCAGTTGGCCGGTCACAATTCCGCGCATCAAATTTGCTTTGGCTCGAGGCGAAGATTCTTCTCGCGGTGCCAGTCGAAAAATCGGACACATCCGCTCTTTGGGCGAAGAAGTCCTGCATCGCCCGCAGCCATTGCAATTGCGAGCGGCCATCCCGATTTGCGGTAGCTGCCAGTTCAGCTCCGGCTCAAGGATCGGAAGCGCCGTTGCAGCGGCCAGTTTCTTTTCTCTTGTTGCACCCGATCGCTTAAGCCAACCCCGACTTGAAGTAGGCTTGGATTTTGCGATGTCTTTTTCGGCTTCTTCAATCTTGGCCGAAACGGACTCGCCGTTTTTTGCTGTACTCGTTGGAGTTTCGGCCTCGATCTTTTGATCTGCTAACTGCGGCCCGAGAAATTTATTGCTGACCAAAACCGGACGAATGTTGTCTCCCAGCCCAGAATACGGATGCCCAACGATTTTTCCTGGATTGAAAACATTGGCTGGGTCAAAAATGTTTTTGACTTCCGAAAATACGTTATAGAGCGGGCCGTATTGCCGGCGCAAAAACCAGGTGCGGCTCAATCCATCGCCGTGCGAACCGCTCACCGTTCCGTTGAGTTCGAGAACTCTTTCGAACAGCTGGTTTGCCAGCCGATGCATTTTCGCTACGTCATCGGAATCGGAAAGACTGAGAAACGGACGGATGTGAACGGTGCCTTGAGGGGCGTGTGAAAAAATCGAAGCCGTTACTTCATTTTCGTTGAGAATCCCATGCACCGAACGAAGGAATTCAGGAAGTTTAAGCGGATCAATCGCGATGTCTTCGACGAACGGCAAAGCGCGTTTGTCGCCCTTGAGTCGGTAAAGCGTCGGCACGATCCGCCGCACGATTCGCCAATACAAATCGCGTTGGTCTTTTTGGGTCGCGATGCGAACTTCGTAAGCAAGCTTCTTGCGGCGTTGGATTCGGTTAATGAGATGATCAAGCTTGTCGCGGACCGTGTTGTCTGTCGCCTCAAATTCTACCAGCAACATCGCTTCGGCATCACTTGGGATCACACGCTGAAGTTCATTATTGGTTTCGCGCGCGAGTGAAAGTAATCTTCGGTCTAGCAGATCGCAAGCGGAGATTCCCATCTTGCAAATCTCAACCGCCGCTTTGGCTGCCGAGTCAAGGCGATGGAAAAACAAAAGTGCCACGCCACGATGCTTGCGAATGGATTCCGTTTTGAGCGTTGCCTCGGTGATAATCCCAAGCGTCCCTTCGCTTCCAACAAATAGCCTCGTAAGATCCGTTTGATTGCCTTGCTGGAGATCGAACAGGTTATAGCCGGCCTGATTCAATTTTACGCTGGGCCGATGCTGGCCAATTAAATCTTCATGCTGAGTCAACAGTCGCTTCACACGACCGGCGAACAACTGGGCGCGAAGCTTTGGAAATGCGTTGGTGGCGGCAATGTTTTGGCTTGAGTCAAATTCAACGACTTCACCGTTGGTCAGCACAACCTGAAGCTGCATCACCGTATCGCGTGGCGTGCCGTATCGAATCCAATGGCTACCTGAATTGTTCATTGCCAACGTGCCACCCATCGTCGTCACATTTCGGGTGGCTGGATCGGGCGCAAAAAAGTTCCCGTGAGCTTTGAGTTGGCGATTAAGATCACCTACCACAATCCCAGGCTGGACCGTAACGGTGTCACGTCCAACGGCCAACACACGTCTCATCGAATATGAAAAATCGAGAACCAGTCCTTGGCCAACACACGAGCCAGCGATATTGCTGCCCGCACCGCGTGGGATAATTGAAATCTGGTTTTCTTCAGCGTACTTAACACAGGCAACAACGTCTTCGACACTGGCTGGCCGAACGATACCCAGAGGCAGGGTTTCGTAAATGCTCGCATCGCTGGCGTACATTTGTAAAAACGTTAAATCGCAGCGGACCTGTCCTTCCAACTGCCCGGTCAAGTCGGCTTGTATGCGTGCGCGTTCCGGATCCATGATTAGATTCAGGTTCTCACGAAATTAAAAAAGCTGCACGAATAAAGAATTGCCAAGGGATTCACAATCGGCAAAATTGTTTTGTCAAATATTGCGGCATTAATGAACACCTCTAGCTTAACCTCAGTTCACCTTTTATCCTATCGCTGACCCGATTCTGTTACTTTGATTTTATACCGGTTGGGTAAATTGAAAGCCCGGAAACACGCACCTATGTCGTCGTGTTGGAATTTTTATAGCAAAGTGCGGTTGTTCACCTTAAATCTGAGGACAGCGTAAAGTTTTCGAGGACATCGATGTCAAAGCAACTCTTAATCATGCGGCACGCAAAATCGTCTTACGCAGATGGCAGTTTGACGGATTATGAAAGGCCACTGAACAAGCGTGGGTTGCGGGTGGCTCCTCAGATGGCCGAGTTCATTCATTTGCAGGGCTTGACGCCCGACGCGATCGTCAGTTCGGCGGCGACGCGTGCGAAACTGACTGCCGAGATTTTCGTCAAACATTGTAAAGACGTTGAAGCCAGTCAGCTGAATTTTACTGAATCGTTTTATCATGCTCCTGCAAAAGTCTATCTGAAATTTCTGGACAGGTTCTCGATCGATTCTGTCAACATTTTAATGTTCGTCGGGCACAATCCAGGTTTGGAAGACTTGATCGAAAAGATTTGCGGCCAATGGGATGTCATGCCAACTGCCGCAATCGCACACGTCTGTTTTGATGTTGAAAGTTGGAAAGATATTTCCATCCCGATCAAAGGCGAGTTGAAAAACCTATGGCGTCCCAAAGAGATTCACATCGATTAAAGGCG
>CAYZGP010000210.1:0-4614 GCA_964478065.1 uncultured Pirellulaceae bacterium | reverse complement strand
GTCCTTTGACCAAATACTCCCGCAAAAGTTCGCGTTGCACAACGTCCACTTCAGCCAGTTCTTAGCTCTTTGCGTATGCTTTTTTCGGCGGAGAAACGATGCCCATGGATTCATTGCTAACGCGGGCAAAACGCTCTTTGGTTCCGTCGGCCAAGTATCGGAAACCGATACGAGTAGGCTTTTGAGTCTTTGGGCAGACAGCCATGACTTTGCATGCTCGAATTGGAGACTCGCGATGAAGACGACCACCCTGAGGATTCTTTTGGCTTGGCTTGACGTGCTTGTAGACCAAGTTCACGCCTTCCACGATGACCATTTGTTTTTTGTGGTCAACTGAGATGACTTTGCCAACAATTGACTTGTCTTTGCCGCTGATGACTTGAACTGTATCGCCGTTATGAATCTTCATTTCTCTCGCCATTTTTCTTGTCTGTGGAATCGCGGAGTTTCTAATATTTGCCGCTAATTGTCAAGGCATAATGGAGAAATGGCTCAATCTATGTTGGCGCCAATTTGGCCGTTGGAAGGGCGAACGCTTGGTTTGCGATGCGTCGTGAGCTGCCAAAATCGAAACGCGCCCCGAAAGCAAGGAAACAGGCTGTTTTCGCATCTTTGATTGCCTGACCCACCCGTGGCTATCGCCAAAACGGCTCAGTAAATTCCGGATCAGTTTAATTTGGAATTCGAAAAGCGACTAACTCGGTCGATTTTAGCCCGATGTTAGGCGGGGTGAATTGAGAGGCATTGTGCGATTGTGGCCTGGATTTCTTGGGCCGTGTCTCCACTTGGGCCGGAGCTGAAGCTGCCGTGAAGCTGATGGCAACCCGTTTTCTCCAAAATTTGCACTGCATTGCTGGACCCAACTCTGCCCGCAGGCAGCACCTCAATTTGTCCAGCCGCTTGGGCCTCGATCTTGGCCAACACGGAAAGTCCTTCCATCGCGGTCGGCATTTGGCCGCTGGTCATCACTCGGTCAATTTGGGTTTTGACCAAAATCTCCAATCCAGATTCCCAATCGGCAACTTCGTCGAACGCTTTATGAAAAACCAGCTCCCGGTCTGCGGCCAGCTCCCGGAGTTCTTCGCAGCGGTCAACTTCGATCCGCCCCGATGAATCAAGGCAGCCAAATGCGATCCCCGCAGCACCATGTTCCAATAACCACTTGGCATCGGCTAACAGCGTTTTCCATTCGGATTTTGAATAAACGAAATTCCCGCCACGCGGACGCGCCATTGCAATGATTGGGATTTGTACTGCGCCCGTAACGAGGCTCCACAATCCAGCCGGGGGTGTGAGGCCATCAAGCTCCAAAGCAGAATTCAATTCGATTCGATCGGCACCAGAATTTTCCGCCGTAATGGCGGCATCAAGTGACGCCGCGCAGACTTCAATGGTTACTTTTGAATTGCGATTCATTTGGCTCAATTACTTGGCCTGATCAGCAGATTTTGCTTTAGCGGGCTTCATCATTGCTGGAGGTTTTGCATCGGGCGTGGTCTCAGGGTTGCGTTGCTTTGACGGTTGATCGCAATAAGACAAAGCCAACATCGCGTAAGCCGTGGCCAAATTCGGATCGCCTTCGAACCAGCGTTCTTCCGTTGGGTTGGTCCAGGAACCATCTTTGGCTTGGCTTTTCGCCAACTGCTGTACAAGGTCGGCTCGCCAGTTGTGTGATTTGCCGTTCATGTCGACGACGACATCCAGCTGAGATGCATCAAGCGTTTTGGCGAACACGTGGTAGTAGTAAAAGAGTCCTTGTTGGCCCATGCCTGGATTGGTGGTGAGGTCGTAATGCCGGCCGATCCAGTCCATGGCTGCCTTGACACGGATGTCGTCTTTGTCGATACCGGCATAGATCAAACTCTTAAGTCCCGCGTAAGTCATCGAAGCATAACTGCGAAGTCCGCCAGCGTCAGTTTTGCCAGGTTTGGATTCGCCTTCGCCAACTGGTGTGTAAATGAAACCGCCTTCGTCTTCCTTGGTCACAACTTTCGCCCAGCCTGCTGTATTGTGTGGGGTCGAAAGATTTTGGGCTCGGGACATGAAGATCACTGAGTTTCTGAACTCTTGGCTTTTCGGATCGACACCAGCTTTGATCAACGCGTCCTGAAAATATTGAGTGTTCGACATGTCCGGGCGTTTGTGTTTGCCATAGCCAAGCCCGCCATAATGATTACTGTCGATCGAGTGCCCTTTGGCTTCGGTCCATTGGATGCCTTTGAGAAACGCGACAGCTTTTTGGATGGTTTCGTCGTACTTTCCGTCAGTATTTGCAGCGATGAAACACATCATTGAAATACTTGTTTCGTAGTTGCGAAGGTTACTGCCTTTTGCGTAAATGCCGCCGTCGTCTTTGATTTGCGTTTCGATAAACTTAAGTGCCTTCTGGACTCGCTCATCGGTCACGGGCACTTTGTTTTCCAGTAGTGCACTGGTGCAAAGTGCCGTAACGGCCGGACTCAACGGGCTGCTGAAAGAGCCATCTTCGGCTTGGCCTTTTTCGAGCAAGTATTGAATGCCGTCTCGAACGGTTTTCTTGTAAAGCAGATCGACGTCTTCCGAATTGGTGACGGCCTTCTCCGCTTGCTGGGCAGGTGCGTCTTTGGCAGAAGCGTCTTGGGCCGCAGCCATTTTGGGAGTCGACACAATTGCGATCCCAAACAACAAAGACATCAGAACGCAAATTGATTGATTGACTTTCATCTCAAACACTCCTGGGTGGTTGCGAGATTTGTAAGGTGTATGGAATCGCAAGGCGAATGATTATTAAACGTTCGATAGAAACGTTCCATAGTTCTCAAGGCGACATTCAGGCTATAAATCGAACAAGAAAGTCGCACTTGTTAGGTAAAAGCTATCTAACAAAGCAAAACTCTCTGTTCAAGTTTAACAGACAATACGTCCGTCAGCACAATCATTGCGTTCTATTCAATTACGGCAAGGATGTCTGCTTCGTTCATGATCAGAAGTTTGCCGCCATCAACGTCGATTTCAGTACCGGCATAGCTGGAAAACAAGACACGATCACCCTCGGTCACTTGCAGTGAGCTCCTTGACCCGTCATCGAGTATGTTGCCGCTTCCGACTGAGAGAACCTTCCCCTCCTGTGGTTTATCTCTGGCTGATTCGGGGAGCACGATTCCTCCTGCTGTCACCTCGTCTGCTTCGGTTCGTTTAACAACCACTTTGTCGCCAAGAGGTTCGATTCTCATAAAAATTATCCGCCATCGATATGAAAGAAGTGACACTTGGATTCGGCAATCAGTTTTGCCCCAAGTTCACACGAGCAGCTATTGTTTCATGAGCTGTTTGGCCGTTCAACCGTATTGGACGTTTTTCGTTTCTCACCCACCCCTGTTTTGCGGCATTCGCCCGAACAGGCCGCAAAGTCCGAGCCGGATTTATATAGTGGATACATTCTTGCACTCAAATGGGGCGGATTTAAGCGTGGTGATGACTTGGCAGTACTCCGAATTAGCTAATCGTCACAGGCGGAAACGAAGGCGATTTCCTTTGAGTGAATTTGGCGACAAGTCCCGAATTAACCAAATCAACAATCGACAAACTTTGCCCAGTCAAGCAGACAGGTTTTTGGCGCACTGTCGAACAATCTCAAACAATGAAGCGTCGAAATGCCGAAAATCAAAAGGAGGGGCGACTGCTCCGATCAATCCGGAAACCTGAGTTCGTTTTCAAATGAATCAAGCAAAAAAAAATCGTCTTGTTGGTTCCAGTAATCCCGTCACTGTTTTGCGTGGAATTAGCGCTACAGGTTTTGACCTATGCGAAGCCTCCATCGGCTTGCCAGTTTCCAACTCGGAAACTGAATCTCAGATAGACGAGTTGACGGCGCTTCTGGCCAATCAACATGCCTCTAACAGAATCATAGAAATCACCTCGCCCGACATGAACGATGGCAAAAAGCTTGGTCCTCAAAGTGAAGTGCCGTTCCTGCGAATCAACCCCGAGTCACGCAGCCTCGATGACGAAGTGGTACATGTAATCGAAAGCCAAATTGAATCGGCAAAGCAGGTTCAGCAACTCGCCAGCCGTTTGCGCGAAAACGAGCTTGAATTGAATCGCCGTGCTGATGAACTTGAAGCCCGTATCCAGCAGTGGAATGAAACTCAGATTGAACAAGAGTCTGTGATCGAGAAAAAGCTCAACGCACTTTCACAACAGTCGTCCCAAGTCAAATGTCAGCAACTTCATCTTATGCAATTGCAAACCGACATTGTCAAAAACCAGGAAGCAATGCGAGCTGCGATTGAAATGATTGTCGAGTCGGATTCAGACATTACCACAATGGCCGCGATGAAGACGCTTAAGCAAGAGTTGAGTGGCCGATTTGATTTCATCGCCCGGCGCTGGCAGCATCTGTCGAACTTGATGCAGCACCAACGCGACCAGGAAGCGCTCAACAAAGCCAGCTAACAATCGCATTGCTTGGCGGCCCGTTGCTACAAATCAGGGGGCTGTGCATGGCGTTTTATTGGTCGCACATTGCTTCCCAGATTGCTTCCGTAACGCAGTGGTGAATATGGCTTTCAACCAAAACGCGTTTTCTTTGCTTTGGTTCCTGGGGCGATGTTCCAGGCTACGATGAAAAAGGCC
>CAYZGP010000209.1:0-4690 GCA_964478065.1 uncultured Pirellulaceae bacterium | reverse complement strand
TTGTAAACGACTCCATCCTTCATTACGAACGAAATGTTTTTCATCAGTGAAATATTTTCGATCGGATTGCCGCGAACGGCCACGACGTCGGCGCTCATTTTTGGCTCAAGCGTCCCGAGTCGGTCGTCGATCTTTAAGAGTTTTGCTGCTTCGAGCGTTGCTGACTGAATCGCTACCATCGGCTTCATCCCACCAGCCACCATCAATTCAAATTCCCTTGCGTTGTCGCCGTGAGCAGAAACGCCAGAGTCGGTCCCGAATGCGACTTTAACACCTGCCGCATGAGCGTCCGCAAACGTTCGCATGATGATCGGCCCAATCGAAGCCGCCTTGGTCCGAACCACAGCTGGAAAATAATCGTCTTCTTGTGATTTCTTGGTCACCCAATCGCCTGCCATCAGCGTTGGAACCAAATACGTCCCTCGTTCTTTCATCAACTCCATGACCTCGGGAGTCATGAACGTACCGTGCTCAATCGAATCGACACCAGCCACAACCGCTCGTTTCATTCCTTCGGTTCCGTGAGCATGAACTGCAATCGTCATCCCGTAGTCTTTCGCGATCTCAACAATGGCATCCAATTCCTCTTTCGTGAATTGGGGATTTTGCCCGTTGGTGGCCAAGCTCAAAACTCCGCCAGTCGCCGTTAGCTTAATCAAATCAGCGCCATCCTTGTAACGTTGACGTACGGCTTTGCGAGCGTCTTCGACTCCGTTGATAACGCCTTGGACTGGACCGGCGTCACGTTTGAATTTGCCTTTGGTACCATTGGTTGGATCGGCGTGTCCACCGGTCGTGGCAAGCGATTTTCCAGCAGTGAAAATTCTTGGGCCAACGATCCATCCTTCACTGATGGCTTTTCGCAGCGAAACAGAATTCGTGCCGTTATCACCAAGGTCGCGAACGGAGGTGAAGCCCGCCATCAACGTTCGGTTGGCATAGACCGTCGAACGAAGCGCAAAATCCGCTTCATTCATGAAGAACTGATCCGAGTAAACTTTCTTGTGATGCTGGTTCATCAGATGCGTATGCATGTCCATCAAACCCGGCATCACAGTGTGTTCGCGCAAGTCGATCACATTTGGTTTCTCGGCTCCATCAGCAGGTTCAACATCGATGTAGCCTTCTTGGACAGAAGTGATTTTTTTGTCCTCGATAACAAGCGTCATCTTTTCATGAACTTTGCCGTCTCGTCCATTGATCAATTTCCCAGCATGAATGACAGTTTGGGCCACTACAGAACTGGAAACGAACAGAGTAAAAGAGAAAACTGCGACAACAGAACAGGCGATAATTTTTTGCATTGCGGGCCAATCTCAAAATGTAGTGGAGCGTTGGACCTAAGCGTAAATGGTGGCATCGACAAACGCAACAAGAACCCAAAATGGATTCGAAAATTGCAACCCCCAACAACCTTTCGGCCATCGCCTCCGCTGATTTATTGCAATGATTCCAAATGAGTTTCCCATTGAATTTTGTCATTATGAGAATGGGTGAACCCGATTGAACGTTCGTGCTCGACGGTTTGCCTTGAGCGATGTGCGATGATGTACGTTCGACGCCAACGCTCTGATTCGTTCCCGCCTGAACCGTGGACAATTTTTTCATTGTGAACGGTGATGCTACCGCGCTTCACAGGGAGGAAAACGACTTCATCATCGTCGTTCAAATCCGCGGTCAAAACATGCGACTCTTCTCGATCCACCGCTTCACCCGTTCCAGATGACATGGGTCGGTGCGGCCGAAGTGCTGACTCAAGATGCGAACCGGGAACGACCTGGAGACAACCGTTGTATATGTCTGCGTCATCCAATGCCAGCGAGCAAGTCGTTGTGATCGTGTCGGGAGTGCTGGTCGGCCAATAGCCAAGGTCTTGATGCCACGCGAATTTGGCTCCGCCCTTCTTCGGACGCTTGGCCAAGAACTGATCGTAGTCCAACAGGATATCTTCGCCGATCAATTGCTTGCCAATCGACTCGGCACGCCGTTCGAAAATATTGCCTACCAACTCCGGTCGATACTTTCGCGGCAATACTGCGTTGACCAATTGAAACTCTTCGAATGAGCGATCATAGGGACCACTCATGTCGCAAAAGTCCTTTCCCATCCCAGGCACTTTGCCTTCGATGAACTCTTGATAAAGCGATTCAATTGTGGCGAGTTCGGATTCTGTGATCACGTTTTCAAGGATGATGTAGCCTTTTTCGTGATACTCTTTAATTTGTTGTGGCGAGAGTATGTAATCGTCACCCGAGATTCCAAGTTGATCTGACATGTTTTTTCTCAGTCTTGGTTGGCAAGGTTATCGACTAATAAAAGCCCGTTCTTATTTGTTCAAAAGAAGTTCAGCCAGCTCGGGAACTTCATAACCTTCTCGATATTCCCGCTTCAAGAATTTGTTAGCGGATTCCGCATGATCGCCGACGAATTTTTCTTCTTCGGGATTGAGCTCCAACATGGGACTCAAGCGAATCGCATCGGATTCCATTTTGATACCATGCTCACCAAGATGTTCGCCCATGTCGGCAAGCAACGATTTCCACTCGGGCAAATCGACTGAACCAGCTTCTTCTGCCGAGAACTTCCCGCCTGCTTGGAAAGCGATGTTGGCAAGGTTACACCAACCCGTGCTGTGGTGGCCGATTTCGATATCAGCGTTAAGCATCGAAGCATCGCCCATGCGAACGGCTTCGATAAAATTCGCTTGATGAAGACCGTCGCCCGTCGATTTACCGAACTCTTTGATCTTCTTTCCGGCTTTGTCAAACGCGACCGCTCTGCCACGCTGGCCTTCCAAACGACCGCCTTCGCAGTAAGCGATGTAGCCACTGTTAGGGCCTGGGTGTTTGGCTGCTTTTTTTGAACCTGCTTTGAGTGGCAAATTCGAAAGTCCAATCACAACCGGAATGGAGCCAGTGTCAAAGTAAGCGAAGTGGACATTTGGCGATTCGCCTGCATCATTCCAAACCACTCGACCACCGCCACCCAATATCTTTTTCGGCAACGTTACTTTGTCCTGAAAAACATTGTTGCGCAAGTCATCAAGAACGTGAACGCCCCAGTTGCCCATCTCACCGGAACCTGTATTCCAATCCCAGTGCCAATCGTAATGGAGGCTCTTTCGGAAGATCGGTTTGTCTTGGGCAGGTCCAAGCCACAAATCGTAGGCAACGTCTTTATCGATCTCCAACGGCGTATCGCGTTTGCCGATCGAGCCGCGAATGCCGTAACGATTAACGCGAGCCGATTGGATTTCGCCAAGCCCTTTTTCTTCGTGAAGAAACTTTTTGATCTCCGCTTGCATTGGATCAGAGCGTTGTTGCGTTCCGATTTGGCAAATTTTGTCGTAGCGGCGGGCGGCGGCTACCGCTTGTCGGCCTTCCCATTGAGTGTGCGAAAGCGGTTTCTCAACGTAGACATGTTTACCGGCTTCCATAGCCCAAATCGCCGCGAGACAGTGCCAGTGATTGCAAGTCGCAACGATGGCCACATCAACATTGTCCGATGCAATAAGCCCTTTTAAGTTGTTCCAGGTTTCTGCTTTGCCGTATTGTTCTTTGGCCAGTCCAACACGTCTGGAATCAGGATCACACAGCCCAGAAATATTGACGCCGTCGACTCTTGAAAACTGATTGGCGAGCCCCATCGCCCGTCCACCGCAGCTGATAAATCCTATGTTGACTGAATCGTTAGCACTTGTATGGCGTGAGGCGCGAAGTTCACGGCCTGGCAAAGACGTCATAACCCCGAGGCCGATACCACCAGCTATTCCCGCACGGACACCGGTTGCCAAAAATTGTCGCCGCGAAGGCTGGGATTGAACTGGCTTAGACATGCTGCTCTCAGAAGTTATATTTGGTGATTGGATGTATTTAGTGATTGATGCTTGCCGGAAGAATGTCCCGACCGCTTCCAATTAATATACACGCTTGCAAGCGAAATGTGCGTTTCTGGTAAATTGTTGATCATCGACCTAAGACACAAAAACGTTCCAGGATTGTTCCAGGAGCCTTCGTTTTCCTCTTTTTCCTGGCTCAAGCTTCCTGTAATCCGTGTAAATCCTTGGCTAATTTCTCGAATAGAGTAGCCACAGATGAACACTGATTTTCACGGATGTGTGATGCGAGCAAAACCGAAATTGGAATTCGTGTTCACTCGCGGTTCTTCTAGACGGTCATTTGCCGTATTGAAATCGAATTAGGCGATTCAAAGTCGTGGTATTCCCTGAGAACGGTCCTTGTTTTTTGTAAAAAAAAGATTTGTTCCTGTTTGTTCCGATTTGTTCCTAATGCGCTGACAAATATAACGTTACACATTCATAGAGCCGCCATGTTGAAATCACTCCGCCAATTTTGCTGTTTGCGTATCTGCTGAAACATTATGAGGTTAAAAATGAGATGTCTTAAATTCGTTGAGCTACTGCTCCTTAGCATGCTCGCAACTGTTGCTGTGGAGGCATCGGCGCAGGACCCTCAGTCGGAGCCGACCACAAGGCAACAGTTCAACCAAGTGTTCGTCAAACTGATCGTGCCCAACACTTCGCGCAACCCCAAGCAGAACGATCCTGTCGTTGAGGCTTGGATTGCAGGGGAGCTGAAAAAACTGGGCGAGAAAGAATATTTTGCGGTTACAGACTGGGTGCCTGTTTGTGACGCGCTGCTTGAGGACGATGTTGTAGACAATCGCGTCT
>CAYZGP010000208.1:0-4850 GCA_964478065.1 uncultured Pirellulaceae bacterium | reverse complement strand
ACTTGTCAGGAAAGCACACTGGATCAATCTTCGAGTAGACGTGAAAAACGGCATTTCTAAATTCTCTGGGAAGGGAAACTGGGCGATCGGCAGAGGATAACCCATTTGCAATTAAGTTGCAACTGAAGGCCAGGTTCACCAGAGGATGTTTTGGAACCGAAGCTTGTCACTCCGAAAAGTCATGCCTTTGTGGTGATAACTGTGACGACGACCATGGCCGCCAACTGACTCAACTTACTCCGCCAACGAATAGCAAACGATCTCTTTGTCGTTACGGACAAAGACGCATTTGTTCGCGAAAGCCGGATGGCTCCAAACGATATCGCGACCGCCGCTTTGAGATGTCGGCTCAACCATTTTCGCGCGGCCAAGCTCTTCAAATCCTTCGGGTGACATTTTTGCGATGATCAATTCGCCCTGCTCAGTCGTGATGTACCAATGATCTTCATTGCGAACGATGAAGCCCGTTGTGCTGGAAGCGGGACGACCTTTTGGGCACGTCGCCAACGATTCCCAAACTCGTTTACCTGAAACCAATTCAATACATCGCATCCGGCCGTTAACGTCGACGCCGTAAATGTGGTCTTCGAAAACGATCGGCGGATTGTGATCGGGCGAAACACCTTTTTCGCGCCAGACTTCTGTAACGGCTGGTTTGTCAGAATCCAACTTCAACAAAGCCGAACCGTTTTTAAGCGCCGTGACTAACAGGTGATCGCCGTGCTTGATCGGAGCGATGATCGACATTTCATAAGCCGGAGCCATCTTTACCGACCAATACGACTCGCCCGTTTTTGGATTCAAGCCGTCGATCGACTCGGGGGTAAAAATCAAAAGCTGATCCGTTCCACCTGCATTGATAACCGTCGGAGGACAATAACCCGGGTTGCCATTTTTGGTTGAAAGCGCACGCCAGATTTCTTCGCCAGTGTTCTTATTGAACGCAACCGCACAACTGCCTTTTCCTCCAACCATGCAAATCAACATGTCGTCATGAACAAGCGGATGGGCAGCGTATCCCCAGATCGGCGACTCGGTCTTGAAATCTTTCTTAAGGTCTCGCTCCCAAACTTCGGCGCCGTCGGCAACGCTATAACAATTGAGATGGCCTTCAGCACCCAAGACGTAAACTTTGTCACCGTCGACCGTTGGCGTCGCGCGCGGACCTTGCCCATACGACAGACTGTAACTTCGCTCATGTGACTTTTTCCAAATTACTTCGCCCGTCTTAATGTTGAGACAATGAATCTGCTCAAGGCCTTCCAACGGATCGCGTTTGCCGGGGTTAGAGGTTTGCTTGCCCTTGTTCACCACATAGTCGGTCACAAAGACACGGTCGCCCGCAACGGCTGGCCCGGAGAATCCGCCAGCAATGGGCGTACGCCAAACGGCTTTCAATCCTTCTTTGGGAATGGACTTGATGATGCCAGATTCTCGCCAAACGCTATCTCGTTTGTCCCCCAACCATTGGCTCCAGTCGTCCGCAAAACTCGATTGGGTCACAAGAGCAATTAAAAAAACCATTACCGGGAAAGTGAGTACTGCTTTAATGAGAAGTCGTTTCATCGTCGTCTTTCAAGATTTGGGATCGAATCCGTCTAGGGTGTACTGGGCGTATGATAACGGGGAATCGCCAAAGAATCAGTACGCGTCGTCACGATTCATTTTCCAAAGGCTCATTCGGGTGAGATAACTGTTGGCCAACAACCGGAATTCAGACGCTGGAATTCGAAAAAGCTACCTACTAAAAAGCAATTAGCTCACTACAATATCGGCTTTCAACAGAATATCGAACATCCGATAAACCTCATCCATTTGAGAGCCTTGTGAAGATTCTTTTAGACGAAAACCAACTCAATCAAGGTGTCGAAAAACTGGCCGCCGAGATTAACGAGACTTATGGGGACAAACCATTGACGATCGTTGGCGTGCTGACCGGTAGTGTCATTCTGATGGCGGATTTAATCCGCAAACTTCAAATGCCACTGCGAGTCGGGGTTGTCCAGACCAGCAGTTACCAAGGCACCGAACGAGGCGCGTTGACGATCAATTCTGAAATGATGCTCGACATCGCTGGGCGGGATGTTTTGTTAATCGATGACATTTTTGACACCGGCAATACATTGGAAGAAGTCAGTCAGCTAATGAAAGACCTCGGGCCGACCAGCTTGAAATCTGCGGTATTGCTTTTGAAAACCGGTCGTCAAGAAGTCGATTGGAAACCAGAATTCGTTGCCTTTGACATTCCAGATGAATTCGTCGTTGGGTACGGACTGGACTTTAACGATGAGTACCGCAACCTGCCGTATCTGGCTTGCCTAGAGCCTTCTGATCTTCCCAGCGTTTCAAACTAGCTAATGGAATGAAGTCGCCGCAATCAAATCCAATTGCAGGAGATTCACCGGCGCCGGATTCCCACTCAACCGAAGACGGCGGGGGATTGCGGCTTGCGATCGTGTCGCGCCGATTTTGGCCCTACGCGGGTTCAACGGAACTTGCCGCAGGTGACTTGGCTGGTGCGTTAAACAGAGCAGGGCACTCCGTTGACATTTTGACCATCCGCTGGGAGAAGACTTGGCCGTCGTACTTCAATTATCAGGAATCGCCGGTGCGCCGAATCAACCGACCGGCTACTGGCCCCTGGGGCTCGTATCGCTATTTGCGAAATCTAAATCAAGCCATCGACGAACTTAACCCAGACGGGATCATTGTGTTTGGCTTGGGCGATGAAGCCTGGTCAATCGCGAAAAACTACGATGGCCAGATTCCATTTGTGATTCGAATCGACAATCATTTCCTGGGAAGCAAAACCGTTCAGGCACCGCTTAATAACCATCAAATTGCCTCACTCACTGCCGCAAAAAAAATACTCTGTGAATCCGAATGGACGGCCGAACGATTGCGGAAAAACCCAGCCGTCAATTCGCCCAACATTTTGCCAAAAATTGTTGTTGCGCCTGAACCGATCTGGATAGATGAAAACCACCGGCGAACGCCCGCGCGACAGGGGTCGTCTCGGATTGCGGTTTCCGATGCTCACCCGGTTTTGATGATCGAACCGACCCAGCCATTGGTCGTAACGGGCGCGCCGATGAATGGTGATAACGGAATGCTCGATCTGGTTAACGCTTGGCCGCGCGTGTTGAAACGATACCCAAAAGCGCGACTGTGGATTTTTGGCGAAGGCAAAAAGAGCCAACAGATTTGGGACCGCGTCAACGACAAACACTTGGTCAGTTCAGTGATCATGCCGGGCAGCTTTGATGATTTGGAAGACGTTTTCCAAGCCGCCGATCTCTACATTCACCCACAACGGTGCGAAGAAAGCTGCAGTTTTCTCGCTCGCGCGATGGCTTCAGGGCTTTGCCCGATCGTGACCGACACTCGGGCGACGAAGTCATTGATCCAACATGACACCAACGGATTTGTGGTCAATGCTGGCGATACCGCGGCGCTCACCCAAGCCATGCTTACGACGTTGGATAATCGAGATTTAAGAGATCGACTTGGCCGGGCAGGCGCCCGATCCGCCGCAAACAATTATGATGCAACCAAGATTTTCAGTGACTTTATCGATGTTTTAAAAGTCTAATTCTTCTGCCCGAGCACCCTGAACCAAGCCACTTCAATCGAGAATACTATTGAGCCACCGCATCCTGTTTGTCACCGAAACGCTATTTCCACTTGGGCCTGCCGAGCAACTGTTGCGCTTGTCCAGCCAACTGGTTAAACGTGGCCATCAAATCATCGTCGCCGTCTTGGGTCAGCGCACATTTGAGCCAACGCAGTGGACAGATGCGGGAATCGAAGTCCACTTTCTCAACGGAGACGACACAACGCCACTGCATAATTTGCGCGATGGCTTTTTTGTCACACGTGAGTTAAGAACTCTGATTCGATCGGTTGCCCCGAATATCGTACATAGCTGGTGCGGAGTCTCGGAATTGATGACTTTGCTGGCGACCGAAAATTTTCCTCTGTTCAAGCCACTAAAAAAGTTACGGCTGATCAGCACAGAGCTATACCTTCAACCGGAAAAACGATTCATCCGCCAAGTCGTCGAAAACAAGCTGGCCCAACGAGTCGAGCGAATGATCGTTCCGCACGTTACAGTAAAAAATCACCTGGTCGAAAACGGCTATCGCGAACCAAGGATCGACATCGTTCCCAATTCGTTTGCCGGCAGTTCACTTTCGAATTCGGAAATGGCAGCCAAGCGAACGACCGGACGACAAAGAATACTTTCAATGCTTGGCCTAACCGAAACAGCGCTACTGGCAGGGACAGTTGCTCCGTTGATTCACCGTTCCCGTTTAAAGGATTTGATTTTTGCAACCAACTTGCTCGACTGCGCGTTTAGTGAAGAGTGGTTTGCGGAACACAAACCGGGCGCGGCCGTACCTGATGTTCATTTGCTGATCATTGGAAAAGGGACCCAGAAAAAGCAATTGAAACGCTTTGCGATTTTGACTGAAGCCAAACCCCAAGTCCATTTTCTTGACCATCCTCATTCGCCGGATGAAATCATTGCCGGCTTGGATTTCTACTGGCACTCACACCTACGCGATCCGTTGTCAGGAAACTTGATGGCGGCGATGGCTCATGGCATTCCGGCCATTTCTGTTTTTGGTCCAGGCAGCGAAGAAATTGTTCGCCACCAAGAAACTGGATTCGCCGTGAACTTTGGCGCCCGCGATGAATTCGCACGCTGGACCAAGTATCTAATCGAGCAGCAAGACTCCGGCCAGCGACTAGCCAACCAAGGTCAATCGTTTGTTCAAGCGAACTTTAAAGAGTCAAAGATGATCGATGGCTACGTTGGCGTCTACGATTTGACGAGTTGAGAATTT
>CAYZGP010000207.1:0-4888 GCA_964478065.1 uncultured Pirellulaceae bacterium | reverse complement strand
AATCCCGTGTGCAGACCCCATCGGATGTGAAATCGCTGGGCTATTTTTTCTCGCCTCAGGAAGGCGGGATAGAAGGTGATCTTGAGCTTGCCCAAGCGCGAGCAACCGGCGGTTTGTATCGCCGCGAAATTGATCGGGCGGTCGCATCTCATATGGGGGACACAGGCTTTACATCAGGCCCGGACGAGTTTTGCAAATTGATTGCCAATGAAATCGCACAGGTTTCGTTTCGATATTTTAACGGCGAAGATTGGCAAGACGAATGGGATTCGGAAGAAGAAGGCGGATTTCCAGCTTCTATCGAAGTGACCATTGTCATCGATACCGAGCGCGGAGTCGAAACAACTCAGTCGTATAGTTTGAATGCGGCTTCTCAGGAAACCGCCGAAACGTTTGTTCAGGTAGTCAATCTTCCAATCGCCGATCGACCAAGTAGTGCGTCGGGTGGCTCTGGATCGGGGGCACAAGGTTCTGGCTCGGGAACACAGAGTTCTGGGTCAGGAACACAGAGTTCCGGCTCGACAACAACCAGTGCCGGATCATCTGGTTCAGGTAGTCGGTAAAGGTTTTTTTGCATCAAGGTTTATTTTGTATTAGTTTCCGTCCGCCCAGCTAACGGTGAGTTAATCATGAATCGAAATTACAAAAATCAGAATTCAATCAAACGAAGGCATCGTTCGAATCGTAGAGGTTCGTTGCTGCTTATTGTGTTGGTGACGATCGTGATTTTGTCTTTGTCGGCCTATACGTTTACCGCGTTGATGCAGACCGAAGAAGAAGTCGCCCGGCTTGAGACAAAACAAATTCAATCAAGATATCTGGTTGAGTCAGGGTTGGAGTTTGCGCGTCTGTATTTGAGTAACAGCGAAGCCACGATTCGCGCAAAAGGTGGTCGTTGGAACAATCAGGACCTTTTTGGCGGGGTTGCAGTCGCGCTAGATACTTCCAATCCTAACCTGATTGGATACTTTTCCATTGCCACTTCGGATTTGGACGACGAAGGCAACCCTGAGGGACTTCGATTTGGGTTGATTGATGAGAGCACCAAAATCAACTTGAACGTGCTGCCTTACAACAATGCGATTGATGGAAATGGCCGCGAAATTTTGATGGCGCTTCCCGGCATGACTGAAGAAATTGCAGACGCGATTTTGGATTGGCTTGATCCAGACGATGATCCAGAAGAATTCGGAACTGAAAGCGCATTCTACAACGGAGAGGATCCGCCCTATAACGCGAAGAACGGCCCGATGGATAGTCTTGATGAATTATTGTTGGTCCGTGGGGTCACGCCGCAGTTGTTGTTTGGTCTGGATGTCAATCGCAATGGAATTCTTGACCCCGAAGAAGCCGCGTCGGGTGACGTTTCCATTGCCGATGCCGACATGTTTCTTGGTTGGGCCAACTATCTGACGTTGTATAGCACCGAAACGAATCTGACGGGCGAAGGCCTGATTCGAATCAATGTAAATAGCGATGACCTTGAGCAGTTGTATGATGATTTGAAAGCTTCGTACAACGACGAGTGGGCGAACTTTATTATCTATGCCCGGACCGCTGGGGCGCAAGACATTGTTTCTGAAATGCCGGATTCGGAAGTGATTGAGATAAAAAGTGCGGCTTTGCTTGCCCCTGATTTTGAAACCCTGACTTCGGAGCGCAAATTTGATTCCTTGATGGATTTGGTGGGCACTTACATATTGCTTTCGCCGGAAGACGATGTGGACTTCTACGCACCGTCCCCTGTTCAATTGGAAAACATGCCGTTCACGATGCCGAACCTGATGGCGAACTTGACCACTTACGATGGAATTACAATCCCCGGACGCATCAACATTATGCAGGCTCCACGGAGGGTATTAGAAGCCATTCCGGGGCTCAATGAAGACCAAATTGAAACGATCATTACCCGAGTTCAATCAGATCGAGAGCTGACGGACCCTGATGGAGTTGACAAAAACCGGAAGTTTGAAACATGGCTTTTGGTCGAAGGCATCGTCTCCTTGGAGCAGATGAAAGGATTGATGAAATACATCTGTACTGGTGGTGACGTTTATCGTGCCGAAATTGTCGGTTATTTTTCAGATGGAACCGCCACTTCGCGTGCTGAAGTTGTAGTAGATACTACAGTTCCTATTCCACGCGTACTATTCTGGAGAGACAAGAGTCACTTGCGTGGCAACTTCTCCGTTGAGGCATTGGGTACTGCTCTTGATCTTGAGTAAACCCAAAAGGCGAGCCAGGACGAGCCCAATAGACGATTGAAATCATTCAGCAACAAAACTAAAAACGCGCCGTAACAACCTTGAGAGTGAACCATGGCATTTGTCGCATTACAATTCGAAGACAATCAGATTTTTGTCGCCTCTTCGCGCGTCGCTGGTAAACGCGTCCAAGTCCAGAACCTGTTTTCTGTTCAACTGGACGGCGACGATGTCGCAGTCGGCGAGCAGCTTAAATCAGATTTGGCGAAACACAATCTTTCGCGAGCCGACGCAATCCTGGTCGTTAGTCGCGCCAATGTTGAGATGCGCGAAGTCGTTGTTCCACCCGCGCCTGACAATGAATTGCCGGACATGGTTCGGTTTATCGCACGCAGTGAATTTGCTTCATTGAACGAAAACTGGCTTTTCGATTACGTTCCGCTTTCCGATGATCCGACTGCCTCACGAACTGTTTTGGCGGCCGGACTTTCACCTGAGTTGGACACACAGATGCGAACGATCGCAGATGCTGCCGGTTTGAAAGTCAAACACATCGTGCTCCGACCTTATGCCTGTATCGATTTGGTGCGTCCCAAACTCGCTGACGGGAAATGTCGCTTGCTGGTTGACCCAAACGGCGACCAGACCGATATGACGATTGTGAGCGGCACGGACTTGCTGGCCACGCGAACCGTTCGAATTCCTGAATCGTATGATGCCAACCAACGCTCGACGAATTTGCTTTCCGAAGTTCGCCGAACACTTGCTTCTTCGCGAAAAATGTTGGGCGACCGAAAAGTCACCGGCGTGATGATGTACGGAGATGAAAATAAAATTCTAGCCGGGAATCTTTCCGGGCAGTTGGATTTGGAGGTCGATTTTATTCAGCCGCTGGAACTTGCTCCACTGGCGTCGGGAGTTAAGGCACCGGAGCACCAGGCTCGCTATGCCGCGTTGCTGGGTTCATTGGTGCAGCAAAGTTCAAGCAATCCACATGCAATCGACTTTGTGAATCCCCGCAAACCGATCATTAAAAAAGCCGACTATAGCAAGTGGTATCTCTACGGTGGTTTGGCGTTGGCTGCTTCGTTGTTGTTTGTGTTTGCGGGTTGGTTAGTGTTGCGAAACCAGGGCACGCAAATTGCGGAATGGGAAGAAAAGGTCAGGGTGGTAGAAGACCAGAACAATGGCGAAGCGTTGGGTTTCGAGCCAGTTGCGCAGATTCTTGGTGAAGTCGGCGTGATCGACAAGTGGAAGTATTCAGATTTTAACTGGCTTGAAGAGCTTCATAAGTACAGCAAACATTCGCTTACCGCTGATGAAGTGATTGTTGACATATTTGACGGTGGATTAACCAAAGGTGCGACTGCCCGGATCTTGGCCAAGACCAGGATGGGGGGCGAGCAGCAAAATAAAGACCTAGTGATTGACCTGTGTAAGGAACATTTTGAAGTAGAACCGCCACGTACGGTTAAAAATCCTGATGACAAAGAATATCCCATTTCGGCCGACTTCCGATTGAGTTTGGTTCGCGACAAAGGACAGATCTTAAAAGCCATCAATAAGATTGCTATTGAGCGGTTGCGAGAAATGAACAGTGTGCAATAGTTTTGGACGTATCGCGGTAAATTAGAAAATAGAAAACTCTCCTTTGACGAAAACTTATCATGTTTGAGAAAATGACACCCCGAGAACGAAAGTTGCTTATTGCAATCTCTTGGATGCTTCCAATAGCACTGGTCTTTATCGGTGTTTTTAGCTTCTTTGGTCGATACAACGAAAACAACGAACAGCTTGGTAATTTGGAACAAACCTATAACGAGCAAGATAATATTCGGTTAGACGGGATGTCCGCCAGTAAAAGACGTGCGTATTACAACGCGCTCAGTTTGCCTCCGAATATTCAGACTTCTGCCAACGAATATCAAAGCTGGTTAAACTTTTTGTTGAAGGAACTTCAAATCGATTACAAATCAGTGACGCCGAGAGCGGGTTCTGATTTCACTTTCGAACGAAAGCTAATTGGACGGTCGAAAAAGTTTAATTTGACGGCGACATGTACTTTGACTCAGCTAACTGATTTTATGGCGAGATTTTACTCAGCTGATTTGTTGCACCGAATTAACAAACTAAAGATCACTCCCAAAAACGAAATTGTTCGTGGTGGTAGAGAAAAGAAAATCCGAACTGGTCAACTATCCTTCGCAATCGAAATTGAAATCCTGTCACTGAAAACTGCGGCTGATGACCCAGAGTTTACGCAGCGATTTCAAGAAGCGTCGGAGAAATCGCTTAAACTTCAAGAATTCATTTTGCAACGTGATGTGTTTGGAGAAGCCAACAATCCACCTGTGCTCGCTGCACGACCTGCGCCGAAATATTTTATCAACAATAAGATATCGGTCAATCTTTCGGCAACAGATGCGGACGAAGAAGACGATTTGACGATTGAGTTGTTGGAATCGTCAGTTGAAGGGGCTGAGTTGAAGTGGTCAGAAGGGGCTCGTCGGGCAAAGCTTTTAGTGCCAAGTCAGAAGGAGCCGCGCCGATTGAAATTCAAAGCAAAAGTAACCGACAACGGATTGCCAAAGAAAGAGAGTATCAAAGAATTCACCCTCAATGTGCAAGCTCCGCCAGAACCAAAAAATGCGGGTAATAATAAAAAAGACCCGCCGCCATTTTTG
>CAYZGP010000206.1:3509-5521 GCA_964478065.1 uncultured Pirellulaceae bacterium | reverse complement strand
TCAGCGCGATGAGCTTTGGAGCTCTGGGCGAAAACGCGGTTCGGTCACTCGCACGTGGAGCGAAGGCAGCCGGGATCCCGATGAACACGGGCGAAGGCGGCTATCCAAAATACCACCTAATGGAAGGCTGCGATCTGATCTTTCAAATGGGCACGGCCAAGTTCGGTGTTCGCAACGAAGACGGCTCACTCAACGATGACTTGTTGCGAAAGGTGGCTGCACAAGAAACGATTCGCATGGTCGAAATTAAACTTTCACAAGGAGCCAAGCCCGGTAAGGGAGGCTTGCTTCCCAAAGAAAAGATCTCCGAAGAGATCGCCGAGCTGCGGGGCGTTCCTCGTGACCGAGACGTCGTTTCGCCTCCCGGTCACCTTGAATGTACAGACGCTGCAGCCACGGTGAGGTTCATCGGACATGTTCAAAAAGTTGGTGGACTGCCGACGGGCATCAAGCTTTGCCTGGGCAACGTGACCGAGTTCGAAAACCTGGTCGCGGAAATGAAGAAACAGGACATCTGTCCCGACTGGATCACGGTCGACGGCGCCGAAGGCGGCACGGGAGCGGCACCGAAATCATTCATGGACAGTGTTGGCATGCCGTTGTGGCCAGGCTTGCACACGGTTCACCAAACATTGTTGAAGGCTGGCATCCGAGACCGCCTGAAACTGCTGGCTTCCGGAAAGTTGATCAACGCCGGTCGCATCATCACGGCCATGGCTTTGGGTGCCGACGCGTGTTATTCAGCGCGAGGGTTTATGATGTCTCTGGGCTGCATTCAGGCTTTGCAGTGCGGAAAAAACACGTGCCCTATCGGGATTACAACTCATAACCCGGAACTTCAACGTGGGCTCGACATCGCTTCGAAGTCAGTCCGCGTACAACATTTCGTTCACAACCTTACTCATGATGTTGAGCAGCTCCAAGCCGCAACTGGCAAACGATCGCATCGGGATTTGACCGTCGATGATCTATACATTCCTGAAGGATCGATCCTGCACCATCTCGTTCACGCTCATGTCTAATTCGAAACTCACTGCTATGTCCTCAACTCCAAGCCAATCGACAAGTTCGAAGACTCCTGAGAGTCCCATAAATTCGGTCATCAACTGGCTTCTGCGATTCATTCCTGCGATCATCGTGGGCCGCGCCGCATTCATGAAATTCGCTGGCGGCGAAAATGTGGTAACCATGTTCGAGACGCTTGAGATGGAACCCGGGGGTCGGATCCTAATCGGCATCATCGAGGCCATTTGTATCGCTATCCTGCTAAGCCCCCGTATCTCTGGCTGGGGAGCTATCCTGTGCCTGGGCGTAATGGTTGGCGCCGTCATAGCACATGTGAGCGTACTTGGATTCAGCGGCGCATTAGGCGTGCTTTTTGTGATGGCGCTAATATCTTCCGTCGCTTCGATCGCACTGATCTATCGCTTACGCCACCAGGTCCCGTTTGTTCATGACATGTTCAACGAATAGACATGTTCAACGAATAGCCCCAGACCATTACTTTCTGAAGGGGCATGGCAAATCCATTCTTGCCCTGCCGCCAATTTGCGTTTCGCTTTAACGTTATTTCCGTGACGCTAATCCCGAAAGCGACAGTTTCACTTAGCTTGATCGTTTGCCAGTCCTGGATCGTTGAGGTTGACTTCAACACCGTTTGCGAAAACGGCTCGATCGATATTGGTGTGCCGGATCTGAAATTTCCCGTCGTTTTCGCTGCTTATCAGGATTTCATTCGGCCTAAATTTTGCGTCTTCAACGTTGAAGCAAGCTAGATCAATGAAGTCAAATCCATCGTTGCCATCGACTTGGATGACGTCACCGTCGTCAGCCACAAAAAGTTGATTGCTTTCGAATTTTTGCGCCTCTGGTGATTGTTCGCCTTGCGGTTCTTGGCACGCGTTTTGACAATTCGATTCCGTTTCGCAGGCAGCATTTTCACAATCGCCTTTGTCACAAGCTGCTGTGATCGAACAGGTATCGGTTGAGCAAGCTCCAGCCGAACAAGCTTC
>CAYZGP010000206.1:0-3409 GCA_964478065.1 uncultured Pirellulaceae bacterium | reverse complement strand
CAGCCGAACAAGCTTCGGTTGAACAAGCTTCGGTTGATTCGTTTGTTGCCGGTTCCAGAGATTCAGTGGCTGCAAGCGATTTTTGAATCGGTACGATTGCGCAGTCTTTGCTTTCGCTAAAATCGCTCACATCAAAAATCGCTTCCCCGTTTTGATCAGCTGCTGGCACCACTGGGATCGGTTCGCCAATCACCGAGACAGGAATCGACTTACGTTGAAACTGTGTTCGTTCAACTAACGGCCCGTTATCGGATTCAATTGAAAAGATCGGACGTTGGGCTCCAGATTCGGCTTGGCTGGGCACTTCGTTTTTAGTCGGCGTTGGAACTTTTACGCGAGCGTGTGAAGGCGCATTTTGTGCTGGTTCAGGTTTAGCTTGGGCGCTCGCGTCCTCTCGAGCGGTGGCATGCAGATCAACAATGTCATCACCATCGCCTTCGTCTTCGTAGTCGGAAAGCTTCGCGAGAATTTGATCGACGGTTTTCGGAGGCGAATATTCCTGAGTTGTTGTTTTTTTATCATGCTCCAATACTTCGGGAGCAACATAGGGATCCGCTTCGCCAAAATTGGCTGGCTCATCAACGGTTTGGTTTGACTGGCCTGCGACATTGGAAAGCGTCGCAAAATCGGCTGCATCAAAATTGCTTGACGGAATCGGAGTAGCGCCGGCGAGCTCTTCACCAATCAATTCTTCCACATGCTGCTCAATACCTTCGGTCGATTTAACCAGATTGGGAGTCTGATCACCATTTGGTACCGCGTTTTTCCCAGCGACGTTTTGGTCATCCGGCTTGGCAAGAGAAGTCGGAGCTTGCATTCCTTGAAGCTGTTGTTTTAGCGCTTCGAACACGTCGGCGGGGTTTTGAGATTCAGCCATAATTCACGCGGGTATTGTTTTGAAGGGAGCTAGGTATGTGTTCATATTTAAATCGGGAAAAAACGACTATGAATCAATGAGTTGAGGATACGTTAGGGATTTGCTGGTTATTCGATGTTTTGGTATCTGATCACGCACTAAAACAAACAAAGTGGACCGTCAAGGTTTGCGCCAAAGCGTGTGGTCCTGTTGACCGATAAATTCGTCGTTTCCTATAATCGCCGCGGTGAGGAGGGCGGTTGGCCCTCACATCCATTCTTGAACGAACAAAAACATGAAAATTCACGAATACCAAGGCAAACAGATCTTCCACAAGTTCGGCGTAAAAGTCCTCGAGAATCGGGTCGCCCGAACTCCTGACGAAGCCCTTTCGGCTTACAACGAGCTTGGCGGGAAAATCGCTGTCGTTAAATCTCAAATCCATGCTGGTGGCCGCGGTAAAGGTACGTTTATCGAAAACCCTGACCAACATGGCGTTCAGCTTTGCAAATCCGCAGACGATGCCAAGCAGGCCGCCCAAGCGATGCTTGGAAATCATTTGGTCACGATCCAAACGGGTCCCGAAGGCAAAAAAGTCAATCAAGTCATCGTCGAAGCCGGCTGCGATATCGCCCGTGAGCTTTATCTTGGAATCGTGCTTGATCGTGCGGAGATGAAGCCCGTTTTGATGTGCTCTCAAGAAGGCGGTGTTGAAATCGAAAAAGTCGCCCACGAGACTCCTGAAAAAATCTTCAAAGAGCACTTCGATCCAGCCCAAGGCATCGAGAGCTACCAGGTCCGCAAGCTTTGCAAGCTGCTGGGCATTGAAGGCAAATCAGTTCGCGCGGCTGACAAATTCATGAAGTCACTTTGTCGAATGTACGTTGACACCGATTGCAGTTTGCTTGAGATCAATCCATTGGTTGTGACTGGCGACGGTGAATTGGTTGCCTTGGATGCAAAAATCAACTTCGATTCCAATGCAGCGTTTCGTCACAAAGATTGGGAAGAGCTTCGCGATCTTTCGGAAGAAGAAGAATCCGAAGTTCGCGCGTCCAACGCAGGACTTAGCTATGTCAAACTCGAAGGCAACATTGGCTGTCTGGTTAACGGTGCCGGGCTTGCGATGAGCACAATGGACATCATTAAACTTCACGGTGGCCAGCCAGCGAACTTTTTGGACGTAGGGGGTGGAGCCAACGCCGAGCAAGTCACCGAAGCGTTCCGAATCATCCTTTCTGATCCAAACGTGAAAGCGGTTTTGGTGAATATTTTTGGTGGCATCATGAAATGCACCACCATCGCAGAAGCCATCGTTGTTGCCGCTAAATCAGTCGGCTTCACCGTTCCATTGGTGGTGCGACTCGAGGGGACAGAGGTCGAAAAGGGCCGCAAGATTCTTGAGGAATCGGATGTCGACTTGATTACCGCTACGGACTTGAGCGACGCTGCAAGCAAAGTTGTCGCAACACTTTAATGACTCAATCAAATTCGACTTAGTCAAGTTCGACGGTTTCACAAACAAACAACAAGCACAAAAATAAGAGTTCGGAAATTCAATGAGCATCCTTATCAACAAAGACACAAAAGTCATTTGCCAAGGTATAACAGGAAACGTGGGTGAGTTTCACACACGTGGTTGTCTGGAGTACGGCACCAAGATGGTCGGTGGCGTAACACCTGGCAAAGGTGGTCAAACGGTCGCCGATTTGCCTGTGTTCGATACCGTCGACGAAGCGGTCAAGCAAACGGGCGCAACGGCGACCATGATTTTTGTTCCGCCACCATTCGCAGCCGACGCGATCCTTGAAGCACTCGACGCTGAGATCGACGTCGTGATCGCTGTCACCGAAGGCGTTCCAGTTATCGACATGGTTCGCGTCTACGAAAAAGCAAAAACGTCCAAGTCGGTTCTCGTCGGGCCAAACTGCCCGGGCGTGATCACAGCAGACGAATGTAAAATCGGCATCATGCCCGGTTACATTCATCAAAAAGGCAGCGTCGGAATCATGAGCCGTTCCGGAACGTTGACTTACGAAGCCGTTTGGCAAACTTCAAATCTCGGACTTGGCCAGACGACTTGTGTTGGACTTGGTGGTGATCCAATCGTCGGTACGTCTTTCATCGATTGTCTGCAAATGTTTCAAGACGACGACGAGACAGAATCCATTTTGATGATGGGTGAGATTGGAGGAACGGCGGAAGAAGAAGCCGCTGCTTACGTCAAAGAGCACATCACCAAGCCCGTCGCCGCCTTCATTGCTGGTCGAACTGCCCCTCCTGGAAAACGAATGGGCCACGCGGGTGCCATCATCAGTGGCGGCAAAGGAACGGCTGCCGAAAAAATCAAAGCACTCGAAGCCGCAGGAATCGAAGTCGCTCAGAGCCCAGCCGACATGGGCGCTGCGATGAAACGTGCGATTGAAAAAGCGAAATAGTTTCGGTTTTGAGACATAGCCAACCTTCGCACGCGCAGAATCGAGGCTATCGCCCAATGGCACTTACTTTAGGATGTTTCAGCCACGAAGTGGCGACAGGATGTAGCCTCGGGCG
>CAYZGP010000205.1:3275-5736 GCA_964478065.1 uncultured Pirellulaceae bacterium | reverse complement strand
GCTGGCACGACGAACAATTGGTTATCCGACTCGAAATCGACTGGAATCGCATTTCCAGGATGGAACAGAACTTTGTCGTATTGCCGAAGTGGCAGGTCTTCGTCGTGCTCGATGGCTGCCGAAATGGTCACGATGCGGCCAGTGATGGTCGGAATTTCCGCCGAATCTGGCAGCGCGATCCCGCCCTTTGTCTTCTTTTTCGGTTCGTCTTTGCGGACAAGCACACGCAGGCCGATGGGCTCTACGTATTCGAATTTCTGAGCTCGAGCTTTCTTGCCTGGCTCTTTCTTTGCCATCTTTACATTTCCTTGGTTTAGCCGAATCAATACTGAACTCGGCATTATTGCTTGTTTTTGCTCTGCTTTACAGGACTAAACCGAAGTCTAAGCAGGACTTTATATCGACTTTACCGATGGATTGATTGAATGGTTCGTCGATAAACTCCAAATTCAGATTGGGGGTTCCGAAACTGCTAAAGCTCGTTGCTTGAACCAAACCTCAGCAGCTAAAAATGGATTGGCAAAACCCTAGGCAAAAATGGAACTTGGGCTTGTAAAGGGCAGGAATTCTGCCAAAATCTTTCGTTTCACGATAGCAAATTTCGGTCGGTAATTCTGATTACCGATTTTGATTGGGTGAGATATGGATTGAATCCCAATCAATCAGCAATCCCTGGATCTTTTTCGGGCGATTTGTCTGTAAAGATTTAGCATAACCTTTATTGTACAGCAGGTCAGTCAAGTGGCAGATACACTTTCAGTTGAAAAACGGGAGCAAACGGGTTCGCTTCGGATGAAGCGTCTACGTCAAGCCGGTCGAATTCCCGCCGTTCTATACGGACACGGAGTAGGCAACGTTTTGCTTTCCGTTTGCGAAAAAGAAATGAACAAAGCCATTAACCGAGGCTCCTACATTGTTGAGCTTTCTGGTGAATCGAGTGACACCGTTTTGATCAAGGATGTTCAGTGGGATGCGTTTGGCATGAACGTGGTTCACATTGACTTTACACGTGTGGATAAGCACGAGAAAGTTGAAGTCACGATTCCGATCGAGCTCAAAGGTGATGCAACAGGTACCCACCATGGTGGTGTGATCAACTTTCACCAACACGAGATTTCCATTCTTTGTCCGGCCAGTGCGATGGTCGACAAGATCGAATTGAAGATCACCGACTTGGACGTTGACCAGTCTTACACGGCTTCAGACGTCACACTTCCCGAAGGTGCTGAACTGGCCGAAGAGGGAACGACTCCGATCGTATCGTGTGCCTTGCCAGCGGTAGAGAAAGAGGAAGAGGAAACAACACCAGCTGCTCCAGAGCCAGAAGCTCCTGCGGATGAATAGATTGAGATCTTTGATTAGATCTTGGCCGGAAATGGTTGAGTAATAAGTAACATGAAACTTATTGTTGGCCTTGGTAATCCCGGAAAAAAATACCAATCAACGCGACATAATGTTGGCTTCGACGTTTTAGCATGTCTGGCCAAACGATATGACGTAGGGCGACCGAAAGCGAAATTTAACGCTGAAGTCGCCGAGACGATTATAAAAAACGAGAAAACGATTCTGCTCAGCCCGCTGACTTACATGAACCTCAGCGGACAAAGTGTTCGAGCGGCAGTCGATTTTTACAAGTTGCCTTTGACCGAATTGTTGGTCATATGTGACGACATAAATTTGGATCTGGCTCGGTTACGATTTAAGCCGAGCGGTTCCGCAGGTGGCCAAAACGGGCTTAAAGACATTATCAACCGGCTGGGAACCCAGACGTTTGATCGGTTGAGAGTTGGTGTTGGTCGGGTGCCCCCAGAGTGGGATACCGCTGATTTTGTGTTGGGTAAGTTTTTAAAAGAAGACCAACCCGACATGGATGCAGGAATTTCCCGTGCTGCAAACGCTGTTGAAGTGTGGGTGGAACAGGGAATTCAAAAGGCGATGAACCAATTCAACGCTGGGCCTCCAAAAAAGCCGAAACCAAAAAAAGTCGATTCGGAATCAAAACCGGATCAACCAAAAGATACAAACGATACCGATTCAAACGACAGTCCAACAACAACTGAAGATCAATAAGGGAATTTACTGTGGCAGAAAATGTATACGAATGCATGTTCATTTTTAACGCGAACGCTTATGCCAGAAACCCAACCGGTGCATCAAATGCGGTTGAAGAAATGGTAAAATCTGTTGGCGGCGAAATGCTTGCCAGCCGACTTTGGAACGAGCAAAAACTTGCTTACCCAATCAACGGGCACCGCAAAGGCGCTTATTGGTTGACTTACTTTCGATTGGAGACCAGCAAAATGGTCAAATTCAATCGTTCGTGTCAACTCAACGACATGATTCTTCGTCATTTGGCAATTAAACTTGATCCTCGATTGGTTGCTCCAATGGTTGCGGTCGCCAAAGGTGAAGTTCCAGTTGAAGAAGAAGCACCGGCTGAAGCGGCTGCCGAACCAGCTGC
>CAYZGP010000205.1:0-3175 GCA_964478065.1 uncultured Pirellulaceae bacterium | reverse complement strand
GTGAAGTTCCAGTTGAAGAAGAAGCACCGGCTGAAGCGGCTGCCGAACCAGCTGCAACTAAGTAGTTGAGCGGCAGATCGTCGCTGTTGAGATTGTCTGGAAAAATATCTGGAAAGCAAACAAGCGTGACCTTACGTGTCAAAGGTTGTTGGAAAATAGAGACGAAGCACCCACGTTGTTTGAATTCTGGGATTTGCTGAAATAGTTTTTTGGAAGCAAGGATTCGCCGCCAAAAAGAAAAACGTTTTTGGAGAGAATCATGGCGAGTTACAATCGAGTTGTTTTGGTCGGAAACCTGACTCGCGACGTTGAGTTGCGATACACACCAGGTGGAACGGCCGTTACGGACATTGCAATTGCGGTGAACGAGCGAGTCAAACGAAACGACCAATGGACAGACGAAGTTAACTATTTTGACATCACCCTTTGGGGACGAACTGCGGAAGTCGCTGCTGAATACCTCGGCAAAGGGTCATCCATTTTGATTGAAGGACGATTGAAACTGGATCGTTGGGAGCAAGACGGACAAAAGCGAAGCAAGATCAAGATTATCGGCGAGAAGATGCAGATGCTTGGCGGAAAAGGCGGAGGCGGCACGAGTGGTGGAGGCGGACAGGCTTCACGACCTCACTCAGCTCCTTCGGCAGCAACTGCCTCAGCTCCATCGGCACCGCAAAGTGCACCGCCAGATGATGAAGTCCCGTTTTAACCCCCCAAAAAAAATACACTTACACTAATAACATTCCAGCCACTCCTAACGTAGATGGCTGATCAAAGGATTTGAAAAGAGAGTTTTCGATGCCTGCAAAAATGAAAAAACAGAAGCGAAACAAGTCAACCCTTACACGACTTCCTCGTGGCAAAAATGGTGGCATTGAGTTGCTTTTGATTCAGTCCGTTGACCACCTTGGAAAACAGGGCGAAGTCGTTGAAGTCAAACCTGGTTTTGCCAACAACTACCTTCTCCCACAAGGCTTGGCCACGATCGCCAGCGACCATCACAAACGCATGGTCGACAAGCACAAGACGAAACTACAGGAAATCGAACAGGCACGTCTCAAAGACCTGAAGGATCTTGCGAAACACATCGCCAAGCAATCCATCACGATCGAAGCCAACGCCAACGAAGAAGGCCACTTGTACGGTAGTGTTGGTTCTGCGGAAATCGTTAGTGCTTTGAAAGCCAGCGACATCACGCTTACCGCCGATCAGATTCGCCTCGAAGGTGTGCTAAAAGAGCTAGGACTTTACACTGTCAAAGTTCACTTGCACCAGGAAATCGAAACCGAACTCAAAGTCTGGGTCGTTCCAACGGTCGACGAAGCGTAACCTGCTTGCAAACGACTTTTCCATCCAAAAAGACTTGGCCAAATCAATTTTGGCCAAGTCTTTTTTTACGGATCCGCCGCCGGTATCTCACGCTAAAGTTTGAATGCGAAATTAAGCCGAGAGATACTGGAAGCAACCGCGGTAGAAGATTACGATTTAAAAGGGAACCAAATTGGTTCAAACCCGCCGAAGGACTGCAAAAGGAAACGAAGGAATGCCAGACAACTTTGAACCAAAATTCGCGGGTCAAAAAAGCAAACGGTTCTTCAAAAAAGACAAACGAGACAAGAACGTCGATCTTGTCGACCGCCAACCTCCTTTCAATCTTGAAGCCGAAGTCGGCGTGTTGGGCAGCATTATGCTCAACCCCGATACTTGCGACGACATCGTCAACATCCTTCGCCCTGTTGATTTTTACGATGAAGCCCATCAGGTCATTTTTCGACACATCATGGAGCTACACGGCGGTGGCAAAAAGATCGACCCGCTTTTGATTCGCGAAAGCCTAATCGGTCAAAATGAACTGGAGTTGATTGGCGGGGCAGGGCGGTTAGCTGAAATCTTCTCTGCCGTTTCGCATCCCGCTCACGTTAGTTTTTACGCCAACATCGTTCGGAGCAAAGCCACCGCGCGAAACCTGATCACGACCTGTTCCGATTTGCTTGCCGACGCCTATCGGCCCGATGGTGACCCTGACGAATTGCTCAATGACGCGGAGCAGAAAGTATTTGCAATTCGAGAAAGCCGCCAATCCAATAACCTCTCAGGCATCGACGAAATTCTAACGGCCGCCTTGGATCGACTCGATGCACGCGTTCGTGGTGAAGGCCAGGAAGGAACGGTTGAGACTGGATTTACAGACCTTGATCGAATGACTGGCGGATTGCATGCTTCCGAGCTGGTGATTCTTGCGGCTCGCCCAAGTATGGGTAAAACAGCTTTCGCGATGAACATTGTCGAAAACGTGGTCATGAAATCGCGCAAACCGGCTCTGTTTATCAGTCTCGAAATGGCATCCATTGAATTGATTGAACGTATGCTTTGCTCAGTCTCACGTGTCAACGGTCACCGACTTCGCAACGGAACACTTGCGGCAGAAGATCGCAAACGGCTGGTCGGAAAAGCCGGTGAGTTGGCCGAAGTTCCATTGTTCATCGACGATTCGCCGACTCGCAACGTGTCGGAGATCGCAGGGGCCGCCAGGCGAATCAAACGAAAAGAAGGAGAACTTGGCCTGTTGGTGATCGACTACCTCCAACTGATTCAGCCAGATAGCTCAAGCGATGCGCGTCAGGAACAAGTCGCGAAAATCGCACGTCGTCTCAAGGGACTTGCCCGTGAATTGAAAACGCCGATCCTGTGCTTGTCGCAGCTTAATCGTCAAGCCGAAGATTCGCGTGACCATCGTCCCAAGCTAAGTCACCTTCGTGAATCGGGCGCGATCGAGCAAGACGCCGACGTGGTAATGTTTGTCCACCGCGAAAGCTACTTTCAAAAAGGGCAGCCGGAAGAGGAAGTCAATCAAAACGAAGCTTTGATCATCATCGAAAAGCAACGTAACGGCCCAACCGGCGACGTCGAACTCAATTGGGAACGTGACTTCACTCGTTTTTCAGATCGTGCTCCCGAGCGATATTCTGAGTTCGACGAATTCCCGTCCCCCGCCACTTTTTAACGTCACGTCGTCATACTGTGTACGACAAACCAAACGCAGGTCATGCTTGCTGTGCATGACAGGCCTAGCTAGTGGTTCGTCAAAGCTGAAATGAACAGTTTTTCAAAGGAAGAGAAGCGATGGGAACAGACATTACCATCTTTGCAGAACGAAAAACCGAAGACGGAACTT
>CAYZGP010000204.1:0-5935 GCA_964478065.1 uncultured Pirellulaceae bacterium | reverse complement strand
GTAAGATCGCACGGCGACAGAAAAATCGCCCCCACTAGCTCCGATCGGACCGGAGTAGGATGCCAATTTTTTCCGAACCAATGGTAATAGCTCAGTCTCAAACTCAGTCATCAATTCCATTGTTGCACCATCAGACTAACTTTTCGGATCCTAGATAGCTAATAACGGAGTATGTTGTTGCCAATGACTAGATCGCAAATAACTTTTTCAAAGGCAAAGATGAATTTCTGCGAATTCAATCGATCGAAATTCAAATTGGATTACAGAAGTGTGTTCGATTGGGGGTCGAGCCCAACGCCTTCGCACGTGTTGGCAAGTCGTTCCAACACCAAAAGCAAACCGCCTGGATCAAGCATCCCCTCGCCCGATGAATCTGCTTTTTCTTCAAAGTGAAAAATATCGTAGCGAGCGTTGCATTCACTAAGCGCCTTTAACTTCTGATGGTCGTCACCAGAAAGCGTGATCGTGCGAAATTCCCCCATCAGGTCTTTGATTTGCTCGGTGACTTCTTCGCCTTGAACGTAAGTGATGTCCATCGCGGCGCTATCGTGCGGAGAGCGAATCGTGAGCGATTCAAACTTGCCATCATTTTCGCGCAAATCGCTCAGCTCATATTTGTCCCCCAGCTTTTCAATCGAGTCTTTGACTTCCTTACCCGTGGGACGATTTTCATTCTGAAAATGAACAAAAAAAGTGTCTCGATGTTCGTATCTCGAATCTTCAAACAGTGACACGCGGCTCTCCAATTTCTTTCGCGATTTCGCATTGGCAGGCGCGAACACTTGTCCGGCTCATTTAACCTGCGCACATATTCTAACGCAGCCGCGCATGCTTGCGACAGTAGATAAAGTCTTACAAGCGAATTTTGACACCATTCAATGCGTTTTAGAGCCATCTAACAATCAAGTTGTCCGACTGAGTGAGTCGTTTTTTCTCCCACACCATTGGTATCTTACCCAAGTTCTTGGGACCGATTTGTGGCTGCAAACACTGCTGCCATGACCGCGTCGCGAAAAGAACTTTCTTCAAGCGATTTCATAGCCTCGATCGTCGTTCCACCTGGGCTGGTCACGCGATCACGCAGCACTGCCGGATGTTCGCCAGATTCTTTGACCATCAACGCTGAACCAATCACCGTCTGGATGGCGAGTTCCCGTGCGATAGCTCGCGGCATTCCAGTAAGCACGCCGCCATCGATCATGGCTTCGATAAAAGTGTAAACATAGGCCGGCCCAGATCCTGAAACTCCAGTAACCGAGTCGATCAGATTTTCGGAAACTTCGACCACCGTGCCAACTGAGCCAAGAAATGACTTTATCAATTCAACGTCGCTTGGAGTGACTTCTTCGCTTGGCGCAATCGCACTGGCGCCTTGGCCGATCAGACAAGGCGTGTTTGGCATCACGCGAATGATTCGGTCGATGTTGGTCAATCGATTAAGTTGCCCAATCTGTACACCAGCCACGATAGAGACAAGTAACGGCGTGGTCGCGGCAAAATCCACTCCAGCCACTGCATCGCGAATGTACTGCGGCTTAACGGCAAGAAAGACAATCTCGCATTGGGCTACAACTGCTTGGTTATCATCGGCTTTCGTTACCTGCGCTGCATCACCAATCAAGTTCTCAAACGCCGAGCACGCTTCGGCATTCGGATCCGAGATAAAGAACTGAACTTTATCAGCCGCTCCTTTGTCGCAATTCGTTTTCGCAATTCCGGAAGCAAGTGCCTGGGCCATTTGACCTGCACCAATGAATCCAATGGTCTTCAAAATTCAGTCCTCGTTATGAAATCTGTTCCTCTCGTTCCTTACGGATGTTTAACCTAGCCGTAGCTGGGCTCGCAAGAGTTCTGCGCCCTGCCAATTCACTTGAAGTCTGGCGACAACCGGCTACATGCGCCTACCGACGCACGCAACTGGTAACAGTTGATACAGCCTTTGCGCTAAACGCGCCCGTTACTTCGCTGAACGAATCTTGACGTACTTTTTCATTGGGCTTGAAGGTTTCGCACCCGGCTTACGGCTGTTTTGAGCCCGTTCTGCGGCGCGCGTTTTCGGCTTTCGCTTTTTCTCAAAACTCTTGACATTGCCGTTGGAACCGCCGCCTTCATACTTTTTTGAATACGTTTTCTCGCCAGAATTTTTGTGAGCGTATTTCTTGTCTCCATACGATGGCTTGTCACCATACGACTTTTTCTCACCGTACGACTTTTTCTCACCGTACGACTTTTTCTCGCCATATGATTTTTTCTCGTACGGCTTTTTATCCCCGTAGGACTTTTTGCCGCCGTAAGATTTCTTTTCGTAGCGACCGCCACCACCGTGTCTTGGGCTGGAACGTCGTCCACCTGATTTCGCGTATGTCTTATCCGATTTTGCGAGACCAAGTCGCTGGCCAGAAACGTGAACGCCCTTAAGCAAGTTGACAACGTCGGCCGAAAGATCAGACGGCAAATCAATCGTACTGAATTTGTCAAAGATATTGATGCGGCCAATGTCTGTGTTGTTCAAGTTGCCTTCATTGGTAACGGCACCAACAATGTTGCCCGGACCAACGCCATGACTACGTCCGACTTCGACACGATACGTCGTCATAGGACCTCTCGGACGTCCACCTCTACCGTCGCGGCTGTTCTTATCACGCCAATTTGATTTCGGCGCCGTAAGTTCTTTCAACAACAGTGGTGTGTCACCCTGAGCCAACAACGCCAACGCACCCGCGATCTCACCGAATGGCAATCCGGATTCGTTTTGAAAATCGGAGATCAATTTTGTAAAGAATTTGATCTGGCTGTTCTCAGTTGCTTCAGTGATGCGATTTTTGAATTTTTCAACTCGAAGGTCGTTGATTTCGTCGATTGATTTTTGCTTGAACGTGTCAATCTTTTGATTCGTATCCCGCTGAAGCCGCCCGAGTTTGCCTTTTTCTTTTGGCTCAACAAACAAAATCGCGGAACCCGTTCGTCCAGCGCGTCCCGTTCTGCCAACACGGTGAACGTAGGACTCGGAGTCATGTGGAAAATCGTAATTGATGACATGGCTGATTCGCTGCACATCCAGTCCACGAGCGGCAACGTCGGTTGCGACTACGACATTGATGCGGCCAGATTTCAACTGATTGACAGTTCGTTCGCGCTGGTTCTGCGGAATGTCTCCATTCAAAGCCGACGAAATAATCCCGCGTTGACGCAGTGCTTCCGCGACTACGATGGTCGTGTTTTTGGTTTTTACAAACACAATCACGCCATCCGTCTCTTCGGTCTCGATCAGACGAGTAAGCCGTTCCATTTTTTCGCGAGGGTGAACAAACATGCAAGATTGCTCGATCGTATCGGCCGTTTTCGATTTGCTCTTAATTGAAACCTGAGCCGGATTCTCCAAGTGCTGCCGCGCAATTCGCTGAATCGGAGCGGGCATGGTCGCGGAAAAGGAAAGAATCTGACGCTGTTCAGGAATCTGCTCAAGAATCCACTCGACATCATCGATGAATCCCATTCGCAACATCTCATCGGCTTCGTCAAGAACGATCGTTTTCAAAGTGTCGAGATTCAAAGTCTTGCGTCGCAAGTGATCCATCATTCGCCCAGGCGTTCCCACCACCACGTGCACGCCACGCTGGATGGCCCGAAACTGAGTTTCATAACTCTGCCCGCCGTAAATGGTGACCGCGCGAAAACCCTTCATGCCTGAAGCGTATTTCTCAAACGCAGCCGTAACCTGGATAGCGAGCTCTCGCGTTGGTGCGAGAACAAGAATTTGAGGGCGAGCCAGTTTGATGTCAACTTTGGAAAGCAATGGCCATGCGAAAGCCGCCGTTTTGCCAGAACCCGTTTCAGCTTGGCCGATCAGATCACGACCGGAAAGAATATACGGAACCGTTTCTTGCTGAATGGGCGATGGAGTATCGTAGCCGCTTGAAACGATGGCTTTTAAGACCTCAGGGCTAAGCCCCATTTCTTCGAATGCACTGACGGCTTCAATCGATTCAACTTCGGGAGTTGAGATAACCTCCGGCGTGGGAACAGATTTCTCTGAAGTTGCTTTCTTCGAAGCGGCTGTTTTTGGAGTGACTTCTTTAGAAACATCACTGGCAGATTCAACTTTGTTTGCTTCCGGCGAAACATGTGCGGTGGAAACTTCTTCCTTGGCAACCTTGGGTTTCTTGACCGGCTTTAGTTTTGCTGCCGGTTTCTCGATTTTGCTTTCAGCTTCTTTGTTTGATTCCGCTTGAGTCAGCGCAAGGGCCGCGGCTTCTGCTTTGGCTTTTTTCTTTTTTGACTTGGCACTCACACCAAGCAACATTTCCATTTCCTGTGACGGCTCGATGTCAGCCGGATCAACGGATTCGCCTTCGACCACTGTCTCGACGGCCATTTCTATTGATGGAGGAGTCGGTGAATCTGGATCGGATTGGCCCGAAATGACGACTTCCACGGGAACGCGGGCGTCCGAGCATGCTACTTGATCTTCGTTTGTCTGTGTGTCTACAGATGTAGAGCTACCCAAAATATCGTGAGACATTTGATACCATTCGTTTTTTAAGTTGTCAGCTGCACAATTTTGGTTTTACAAAACCAAAATAGGAGTCCGTTCAGGAACTCCAATTGATCCTAGCTATCCATTTTTGGGACCGTCGAAGGTCCGCTCGGTTTCTTTTCAAAACCAGGATGCAGAGTCTCGTGCACTGGCCAACTAACGAAGTGGTTTTGCGAGAGACGCGTTCGGTTCAAAAGCATCTAAGTGTGGCGAACAAGACGATATTCAAAAGTGCTTGTCGCCGATTGATCCTCAAAGGTATTCAAACACCCTTGAAAAGAGAAGGGGAACGTTCGAGTTTTCGCAAAATAGTTTGCTTTACCCCCAACTCATTCCGTCAGGTTTATGGAGTCGTCACAGTCGAAAAGGTTCAGGTTTTTCCAACCGACATAATCTGAACGTGATACGAGTCAGTCGCTCAACTGCTTAGGCTGGACCGTGCAATTTGTGAGCTTGATCGCGAGCTTTGAACTGGACTCGTTGGCATCACTAAAACGCCAGTTTCAATATCGTGATCGGTTTTGCCCTTATCGCCCTTCAAAGGTGCCCACCAAGACTCATATGATGAACCTTGCCACATACGAGATGTCTATGATTTTGCGGCTACCCAATCACACTTGCCGCCGTTCCACGAATCCCACGCCCAATCAATTCATGAAACCGTACCCTTCCATCAAAACATATCGCGCCGACCGGCACCTCGGATTCGTCGGGCACACGTTCGCAAAACTCGACGGCTCCAATCTGCGTTTCCAATGGGATACCAAGCTGGGCTGGTATCGGTTTGGATCACGCCGTCGGTTGATCGATGAATCGCATTCCGAATTTGGGAGTGCGATGAAAATGTTTCTCGCTGATTTCGCAGAGCCATTTGAAAAACTCGCAACTGAGAATTCGTGGAAGGGGGCGGTTGTCTTTTGTGAGTTTTGGGGCGTGCAAAGTTTCGCAGGTGAACATGAGCCAGACGATCATAAATTCCTGACGCCCATTGATGTAGCGGTCTACAAAAAGGGATTGCTGTCCGCCGATGAATTTGTCAGGAACTTTGACGACTTGTTTGATCTCCGATATTTGGGCGAGCAAACTTGGGACAATAATTTCGTCCAGTCAGTCAGAGATTCGTCACTTCCAGATATGGCTTTCGAAGGCGTTATCGGAAAAAACGGCCACGGTCACAAACGGCTCGCAATCAAGCTGAAGTCTGACGCTTGGATTGCCAAAGTGCTGAACAAGTACGGCGAAGAACGCGGTCGAAAGATCGTTGAGAGCTAACTTCATGAGAGCCAGCTTTTTGACACGCGCATAGGGGAAGAAATAGTCAAAGCAAGCGACCCAATCAAAATGGCCCCACAAATGGGGAAAACCATCGACTTTGAGTTCAGATTTTTCAGCTTGGAA
>CAYZGP010000203.1:0-6261 GCA_964478065.1 uncultured Pirellulaceae bacterium | reverse complement strand
TAATCGCTTCTATGCCGTCTCGCCGCTTTGCTCGCCTACAAGAGGTTCATGTTTAACGGGGCGGTATCCATTTCGATTTGGTGTATTGGCAGCGCACACCGGCGGAATGCGAGTCGGTGAGTTCACGATCGCCGAAATGCTCCGCAGCCAAGGTTATCGCACTGGCTTTTTTGGTAAGTGGCACCTTGGCTGGGTACGGATGGAAGACGCTGGCCCACGCGGTTTTTTCTCGCCCCCTGGACAACATGGTTTTGATGACTGGTTCGCCACGACCAGCGCTGTTCCGACTTGGGACCCTTGCGTCACGCCAGAAGGCTGGAGCAAGTGGGGCAATGAAGCGGGTCAGCCTTGGAAAGGCGGCGATCCCTACCGGTTCAATGGAGAGCCCGTCACGGAAAACTTAAAAGGAGACGACAGTCGCGTCATTATGGATCGTGTGATCGAATTCATTAGCGATAAAAAAAGTAGCGACAAACCGTTCCTGGCCACCGTTTGGTTCCATGCTCCGCACGAACCAGTGGTCGCTGGCGAAGCGTATCAAAAGCTCTATCCCGATTCGGTCAAAAAACAAAAAAATTATTACGGTAGTATCACGGCAATGGATGAGCAAATTGGTCGTCTGAGAAAGAAGCTTGCGGAATTGAAAATGTCAGACAACACGGTCATCTTCTACTGCAGCGACAATGGACCGGCTGATAAACTTGCCAAAGACGGCGTAGCATCTGCCGGGAAATTTAAGGGCTACAAACATAAAATGTACGAGGGCGGAACTTTGGTTCCTGCTTGTGCAGTTTGGCCTGGTGTTATTCCCGAAGGAGCCGTCACTGATGTCCGCTGCTCAACGGTTGATTTCTTTCCGACCATCGCAAACCTGGTTGATTTTAAGTTCAGCAAAACGGCTGAGCGGCCAATCGACGGAATTGACTTGATGCCCGTTGTACGTGGCGAAGTTACCAAGCGATCGAAGGATATGTTCTTTGGTTACCGCCGACTGGTGAAAGGCATCGACGGACAAGGTCTGATTCGCGGTGATTGGAAACTTCTTCAGGAAGCAAAGTCCAATCCACGAGTTCGATTGTATGACTTGGCAAGCGACCCCTATGAGCAAAAAGATCTGGCATCCGAGATGCCTGATCTACTGAAGTCAATGAAGCAGGCAATGGAAAAAGTTGATCAAAGCTGCCAGCTTAGTCGTGATGGCGCAGACTATCGTTATTAATACTGTTCAATGAGCGCGAACTGTAACTGGTTCTGCAATTGGGCGTCGATTCTAAACGGTTTAAACGATAGCCTCCGTTCTTCGAATTCGATTGTTCGCGCGTTGATCAACTGTGGCTATCGCCAAAAAGGCTGATTAGAACGTGCCGTACTATTTCAGTTTCCGATTTTTTATTTAAGTAGTTTTGAAACTTCATTCATCGTTCAACGACAGTTAGCTTTATGAAACGTATCCTATTCGCTTTGTCATTTTTGCCCTTTCTGTTTTGCCTGCCATCGTTTGCCGTGGCTCAAGACGAATTCGAGACACCACCTGGAGTTGTCATCGAACGGGATCTTGATTTTCTGGCAGCAGATCGTGAAGAAAAGCTTGACCTCTACCGGCCTGAAAAAAACGAAACGGGTGAACTTCGTCCTGCCGTGGTGATCATTCACGGCGGTGGCTGGGTGAATGGTGACAAAGGACGCAAACGGGAGTTTGTGTCTGGAACGATGCTCGCCAAAGCCGGCTATGTTGCGGTCAGTGTTAACTACCAACTGCAGAAAGGGGAACGTTGGCCAGGCAATTTGCAAGATTGCAAAAACGCGGTTCGTTGGTTGAGGAAAAACTCGAAGGATCTCAGCATTGATGACTCACGGATCGGTGTCATCGGCGGGTCTGCAGGTGGACATTTAGCGCTGATGGTTGCCTACACCGGCGACAACCCAAAATTTGATCCTGGAAATCTTTACCCCGGTATCTCTGACAAAGTCAGCGCCTGCGTGGACATGTACGGGATCACAAATTTGCTTACTCGGAGAGTGACAGACAAAAAAGGAAACCCGACCGAAGAACTGAAAGAGCATCGCCTGTTTAGTAAGGATCGGCAGAAGGCGCCGGTGATGTGGCGTAACCCTTCACCAGTAACACACGTTGACGAAAACTCGCCACCGACTCTGATCCTTCACGGAACCAATGACAACGTTGTTGATCGTGACCAGTCAAAAGAGCTTTATGAAAAACTGCTAACCGTGGGAGTCGATTCCGAATTGCAGATGATCAAAAATGCCAAGCATGCGTGGCCTCTCAAGACCGATAATTTTGACTTGAGGCCTCAGGTAATGGCTTTTTTTGATAAACACCTTAAGTCAACCAAAAAAGAATCCAGTGACGGCAGCGCCAAACCAAAATCCGAGATTGCGAAAACGAACGTTCAATATGGAAAGCACCCGAACGTGTTGTTTATCGCGGTCGACGATTTGAATGACTGGGAAGGTGCACTTGGCGGGCACCCGGAGGCCAAGACTCCCAACATGGATCGCTTGTTCAAACAAGGCGTGTTGTTTACCAACGCTCATTGTTCGCAAGCGGTTTGCAATGCGTCACGGAATTCTGTTCTCAGCGGCTTGCACCCAAGTTCGTCCGGTTGGTATGGCTCGACCAAAATCATGCGAGCTTCTTACGGCGATGTGATGCGCGATCACAAAATGATGCCGCAGTTTTTCCGCGACAGTGGCTACCACACAATGACGGCGGGCAAGATCTATCATCAAGGGGCTTCTGACTTTCCCGATCTGACCGAACAATTCTGGGACGAGATCGCTCCCAAACAAAAAATTCCCAAGCATCTTTTGGAGCGAGGCGATGGCTATGGTGGAAAGAAGTTCTATCCGTTTCCAAAAAACGGTAGCCAGATGAGTCGGATTCTTGGCAAAGATTACGAAGACGGCAATTCGCTTTGCTACGGCGCCTTGGATCGCGAAGACATGCCGGGCGGGAAAATGTACGACGAGTTGATCGCTGAATGGGCCGTTGGAAATCTGAAGCGAGAATACGAGAAACCATTTTTCATGGCCGTTGGTTTCGTTCGCCCGCATGTTCCCTTTACTGCGCCCAAAAAATTCTTTGACATGTACCGCTTGGAAGACATCAAAAAACCAGAGATGCCCAAAAATGAGATGTCAGATATTCCGATCATGGGCAAGTCGATTGCCTACGGACGGCTTAAAGGCGGAGATGACCATGCTGTTTCACTGGTTAGTGAAACGTTTTCTCGCGAATTGATTTTGGGTTACTTGGCAAGTGTTTCCTTTGTCGACGCCCAGATTGGCAAAGTCGTTGAAGCGCTTGAGGCCAGTGACCACATGGATAACACAGTGATTGTTCTTTGGTCTGACCACGGACAACATCTTGGTGAAAAAAGAACTTGGCGAAAGCAGACGTTGTGGGAAGAGGCGACACGCGTTCCGTTGTTCTTCAAAGCGCCTGGATCACTTTCGCCCCCGTCGAAAAATGGCGAAGTTGTAAGTCTGCTTGATATTTACCCAACGCTTGTCGACCTATGCGATTTGCCGGAACAAGATCGCTTGGAGGGTGAATCACTGGTTCCCATGTTTACCGATTCCAAACTCAGTCGCTCAAAGCCTGTTGTCAGTAGTTGGTACTATGGCAATCTTGCCGTGAGAAGCAATCGCTGGCGCTACATCCGCTATCGCGACGGAACGGGTGAACTCTACGATCATCAGTCCGATCCGCGTGAAAGCAAAAATTTGATTGACCAGCCAGAATACAAAAAAGTCATCGCGGAACACGATGCTTGGCTTCCGGCTGAGCCCGCGCTGCCAGCTGGATCAACCAAGTGGAAGCCTGATAGCCTGGATAAGCGAATCAAGAAATGGGAGCGCGAAGAATCACTACCTCAATGGCTGAAGTAAGTAGTCGCGTGCTGAAGTAGCTGACTTTATCGTTCAGAGCAACGTTTGAAAAAAGTCCGTCTGCAACGTTGGTTGGATGAAGCCTGTTGCTGTTAGTATTTCGCAGTTTGAATCTAAATTTCGGTTTCAATTTCGTTGCTGTGTATTGTGCTGTTAGACTTCGCATCATTGTTCAACCTCGAACTGAGGTTGCAATCTCCGCTCATTCATGAGTTGAACCCCAGCTTTGGTAAAATCCAAATCTGCAGCACGAAATAAAACAGAATGAAACCGATAAAGATTAGCGTTTGCACGGAACCCTCTCTTAGTGATCGTAATAATTGACCGACATTAATAAGACGCTCTTAGGGCCGAGAACTTACAGTAAGTTTTGAGAAACGCTTAGTTTCCAGCGGCTTTTTTGGGAATTCGCACACAGCTCCTTAACAATATTTAGTTTTTCCGTACGTAGGATGGGCATTCATTCTTGTCCCTCGTTTTAGCTCGCGGCTGTCGGACAGGAATGTCCAACCTACTTACCTGGGCAGAATGTGGTATGAATCTGCTCCCTCACTTACGCGTCGGGTTTCATTTATGTGGACAGAGGCTGTTCCTCGACAACGCATGGGTTCTATTTTGCTCCACACAATCGTAAAAACTCTCGTTTTAGTTTTGAAAAACGGGCTACGCGGGTCGGATTCCAACGTTGTTTTCGATTACGATTTGGTTTGTGGTAGAATTTAGGGAATCAATCTAAAAATGCCCAAACAATTCACTTTTGGAATTCTTGAATTCGGAAAAGGAAAAAAATGCGACTTCAACTTGCCTGTTTGACAATCTTGATTGGATTCATCGTTGCGACCGCGACGCAGCAAAACTGTTCGGCCGATATCATTGAGTTCATTGTCACGGGCGCCGCTGGTGATGGTTTGCTTGAAGGCAACATTGATCCGCCAACGGGTGAAGCTGGAACGGGTGGAATTGGGGCGACTGGAATTACGTTTAACACCGACAACAATCTGTTGCATATCGATGTCGAGTGGGGGTCAGCAAACGGATATACAGACTTAAGCGAAGACGTGTTCAGGCTTCACCTCCACGGTCCAACGGCCGACTCGTTCGATGCAGCGTTTGGCCAAGTCGCACCGCTGTTGATCACGTTAAGCGGAAGCTCCACTTTTGATGCTTCGGCCAGCTCGGGCGGCGTCAACGACAACTTTCTTCTTGACCCAAGCAACGTCCAACATCTTTTGGACGGTCGCACTTATATCAACGTGCATCTGAATGACACCGACACTGGCGTGATCCGTGGCTATATCCAACAAGCAGTTCCGGAACCAGGTAGCGCGATGGTCATTCTTCCTTTGGCAATTGGAACATGTCTTCGCAGAAGACGAAGGCCGGCTAAAAAAGCTTAACCAGCAAACTTCAAACGCTCTCCGTCATATGACGACTGTAGCAGCGAATTAAGCGATAGAGAGCATAGGATGAATCAAGTTGCTACGATTTGTCTTGGTTTCTCAACTGACCTGCGGGGCGGAACCTTCTGGTTTTATCTCTAGCGGACAATAAAGCTGTGGAGTGACAATGTTTTTTCCACACACAATAAGACCACAAATAAAATATGCAAGCGTTCAGATCGACGGGAACTTTGGTGGTGCAGGCGTTTGTGAAATGTTAATGCAAAGCCACTTGCGAATTGGAAACATCATCACCGGCTGCCGCATAGAAGCCCGGGGAAACAATGGCGCATGTCCAACAAACTTTGCATTTGCATGGAACCGAAGCCGAACTGGACCCGCTGGCAAAACGTTTATTGGGCGTGAGTTTGCAGCAGATCACAAAACGGTTTCAACGGTAACTTCGAAATGAAAAATCACACTTACATTTTCGCAGTTGCGATCGCCTGCCTAATGCTGACCGGCACGCATCCAGTCATGGGGCAGCCGGTGACGGCTTCGTCGTCCAAACCCAACTTCATTATCCTGCTGACGGACGATCAAGGTTATCAAGACCTCGGCTGTTATGGATCACCGAATATCAAGACACCTCGGATTGATGCCATGGCCAGTCAGGGAATTCGATTTACTAATTTCTATGCGCAGCCCGTTTGTGGTCCGTCAAGAAAAGCAATCCTGACCGGTTGCTATCCCCTCCGCACGGCAACTTCATCATTGAAAGAGAGGAAGACGCCACACCCAGGACTGGCGTCATCGGAAATCACAGTCGCAGAAATCCTCAAAGCCCAAGGATATGCAACGGCGGCTTACGGAAAGTGGGACATCGATGGCCGGTCCAAATTCAAGAGCAAGAAATTGCTGCCGATTCATCAAGGCTTTGACTATTACTTTGGTGCGCCTGATGACGGGA
>CAYZGP010000202.1:0-6582 GCA_964478065.1 uncultured Pirellulaceae bacterium | reverse complement strand
ATTCGACCTTGTTTTTGACAAAGACGGTGAAATATTCCTTCACGACAGCGACATGGAATCCGATATCGGCACGACCTGGTATCGCCCAACTATGGCTTTCCACGCTCCTCACGGAGCCGAATTGGGATGGCGAAGTGGTTGGTCCAAGTTCCCACAGTACTTTGTAGATCAGACTCCAGCAGTTTGCGAAACAGGCCGCGGCTCACCAACTGGCTCAGTGCTTTATCAGCACTTGCAATTCCCGGTTAGATATCAAGACACAATTTTCATGGCGGATTGGTCCGAGGGGCGAATCCTTGCACTGCGAACACAACCATCAGGTGCGGGCTTCACTGCTCAAGCAGAAACTTTCCTCAAAGGCCGACCGCTAAACGTTTGTGATCTTGCAGTCGGTGAAGACGGTGGCTTGTACTTTTGCACCGGCGGTCGTGGCACCCAAGGCGGCGTCTACCGCATCATGTGGAAAGGAAAAATTCCTCAGAAAATGCTTGAGTTCGAATCAGATCTTGCCAAAGCAATTCGTCATCCACAGCCATCATCGGCTTGGGCTCGACAGAACATCGCCCAGATCAGAATTGGCATGGGTGACAGTTGGGCGACTGCCATTCAGGGCGTCGCAAAAGAAAGACGTAACACAGACAAATTCCGAACACGCGCTCTTCAACTAATGGTTCTTTATGGTCCGCCTCCGACAACGAAATTTTTGGAAGAGTTGTCACAGGACAGCAGCGTTGAAATTCGCGCCCAAGTCGCACGCATGTGTGGACTGACCCGAGGCAACGAAGACATCCTGGAGAAAATGGTTACCGACTCAAGCCCCATCGTTCGACGTCTGTCCTGTGAATCTTTCATGCGAATTGGACTTGAGCCAAAGCTCTCAGCCTTGATTCCAATGCTTCAGTCAACCGACCGCATCGAATCACTCAGTGCTCGCCGATTGTTGGAACGCATTCGAATCGACAAATGGGACGACGACATCTTCACGACAGAAAACAAGCGTCTTTTCATTCAGGGTTCCGTTGCAATGATGACCGCTAAACCGTCGTTGGAACGGGCTTATCAAATCCTCGCTAAATCTAGCACATTCATGGAAGGCTTTATCAATGATTATGACTTTATTGATCTGTTGCGTACGATGCAGCTGGCGTTGGTTCGTGGAAAAGTAGACCCAGCTCGAATCCCTGGGTTGGCCGTTCGCGTTGGCAATGAGTTTCCATCTGAAAGCTCAGCCATCAACCGCGAACTGTCTCGGATCCTCGCCTTCCTCAAAGCCGGTGATCTTCAAGGCCGCCTTGAAGAATATCTTCAAAACCCCGACGTTAGCGTTGAGGACAAAGTCCACGTCGCGATGTATATGCAAACAATCGGAAGCAATCTGACCACTAGCGCTCGTGTGGCGATGATCGACAGCCTTGAAAAAGCTCGTCAAATTGACGGAGCTGGCGGAAGTTACCAACTTTATCTCCAGCGTGCGATTACGGAGCTTTCTGCGACGGTCACTCCCGATGAAATAGATTATGTCCTTCAAAACGGACACCTTTGGCCAAGTGCAGCCACGGCAGCATTCTATAAATTGCCTGATAGCCTGACACCTGAAATGGTACAAACCGTCATTGAGATGGATCAGCGAGTTCAGCAAGCCGGCAAAACCGACATCGCCACCAATCAAATGCGGTTGGGTGTGATCGCGGTATTGGCTCGTAGCGGTGATGAAACTTCGATGGAATACCTTCGACAGCTTTGGCAACAAGAAGAAAATCGTCGCAATGACATTTCAATTGGACTCGCCCAGCAACCAGCCGGTGAAAACTGGGCTTACCTCGTCAGCAGCATTCCAATCCTTGACGATTTAACCGGCATGGAAGTGCTTGAGAAACTTTCGGCTGTCCAACGTCGTCCACGCGCGGCCAAACATTATCGTGATGTCATTTCTGTTGGCTATCGCATGCGAGGCAAAGGCACTCCATCTGCCGTGCGACTACTTCGACACTGGTCTGGCGAACAGCAGCAGCCTGAAGCCAACAGCTGGGATTCAAACATGAACGCCTGGCGAAACTGGTTCCATACCAAGTTTCCAAATGAACCAAAAATCGAAGTCGAATCGACTTCGGACAAAATTGGCCGCTACTCTGCCGATCAAGTCCTGATGACAGTTAGTACAAACACTGGCGACGCGAATCGTGGTCACGCATTGTACACCAAAGCCCAGTGTGCGACTTGTCACCGATTCGAAAACCAGGGGCAAAGCGTTGGGCCAGACCTAACAAACCTTGCCCAGCGGTTCTCACTTCGCGAAGCCGTTGAATCAACGATCAACCCGTCGAAGGTCATTCCAGATCGTTATGCATCGAAGCAAATTTTGACGGTTGATGGCACCATGTTCACCGGCATGGCGATCAAACAAGCCGACGAATCCTACTTTGTTCTTCAAAGCGACGGTAAGCGAATTCGAATCAAGCCTGAAGACATTGAAGAGATCAAAGAAAGCGATATCTCAGCTATGCCAACTGGGCTACTGGATGGGCTTACGCCGTCAGAAGTCAACGACCTCTTCGCCTACCTGATGAAAAACCAAGCACAAACAGCGGGCACTTCAAATGGCCCCACTGTTTCGCAAGTGCAATTTTCCAAGTAGTAGAAACAAAAACCAAACAAGCCATGCGACCGCAATTTGCTTCGCATGGCTTTTTTTATGCGCCAACTGCCAACCCAGCAGTGGCCCATTGGCAACAACGCTTTTAAAATAACAAACGAAATTGCTCAACCCAACTGACTACTGAGTCAACAAAAAATGAACGACCAACAATCGACGATTCATCAACTCCGCGAAGTCGTCCGTAAATTTGTTGAGGAGCGCGATTGGAAAAAATTCCATTCGCCAAAAAACCTCAGCATGGCACTTACCATCGAAGCGGGCGAACTCATGGAGCATTTCCAATGGATCACACCAGAAGCTTCACGTGAGCTGGACGAGCAAGCCACCGCTGACGCCGGTGAGGAATTGGCGGACGTACTTTGCTACACATTGGCAATCGCCAACGAATTGGGAATCGATATTGCTTCGACCCTTGACGCCAAAATGAAAAAGAATCGTTTGAAATATCCAGTCGACGAATACCGCGGTCGTTTTGGAAAAAACGACCCCAACCCAGTCACCTGAGCCGTTTAGGCGCTAGCCTCGGTTCACCAATCACCTGAGCTCAATTAAGCGAGCAGCTGGTCTGGCTGTGCCTGACGCCGTGTATCATTGGCGATTAGTCCTTTGACGCTTCAGCACCGTCGCCGACCGCATCACCGGTTGTCGCATCTTCTTTAGTATTGCCACTTTCTGCTTTCCCATTGTCAGCTTTCCCATTGTCAGCTTTGACAGCCTCAGCTTTGACAGCCTCAGCTTGGTCATCGCTCTCTGGATCATAATGATCATCCCATTTCTTCTCGACTGGCACACCAAGCTTGCCTACGCTTTTCGCGATCACCATACTCACCGCAGCATCGCCGGTCACGTTGACCGATGTGCGGCACATATCCAACAGACGATCGACGGCAAAGATTAAAGCCAGCCCTTCTTCGGGAACGCCGATCGCTCCCAACACAATCACAAGCATCACCATCCCGGCACCGGGCACCGCTGCGGATCCGATCGAAGCCAATGTTGCCGTTACAACGATCGTAAGCTGCTCCGAAAGACCAAGGTTCATTCCATAAGTTTGAGCAATAAAAACCGCAGCGACTGCTTGGTAGAGACTTGTTCCGTCCATGTTGACCGTTGCGCCAATCGGAATCACGAAACTACTGACTTCTTTTTCAACGCCCAAATGCTCTTCGACACGCTCCATCGTGACAGGCAGCGTCGCAGCGCTGGAGCTGGTTGAAAACGCCAACAGCTGGGCTGGCGCAATTCCTTTGAGGAAAAACCCGTACCCCTTGCCCGTCAATGTAAACACTAAAGCTGGATAAACGATAAAAATCATCGCCGCTAAACCAAACACAACGCAGCCTGAGTACCACGCCAACGCGATAAGCAAATCTGGAGACTGGACTTCGACGACCAAGGTTGCCAACAATGCGAAGACACCAACGGGCGCAACCAACATGATCAAGTCCACGAGCTTTAATACGACATCGTTGAGTCCGTCAAAAACATCTTTTACGGGTTTGGCTTTTTCTGGGTCAATCAACAAAAGGCCGATACCAAAAATCACGACAAAGAAAATAACTTGCAGCATGTTTCGATTTGAAGATGCAGCGGACACGAGATTGTCCGGCACCATGTCGACCAACGGTTGAAGCGGCCCGGCACCTTTTTGTTTTTCCGCGTCAGCGATTTTCTTGCCTGCGTCGGTCTCAAAACTGGCAACCAGCATATCGCGAGTTTCTTCACCCACCGAGCTACCTGGCTGGACAATGTTGACCACTGCCAGACCGATGGTGACCGAGATGACGGTCGTAAGAAGATAAAACAGAATCGTTCTCAAGCCCATTTTTGAAAGCTTGGAAATATCTTTCAGGTCCGTAATCCCTTTGATCAGCGAAGTCACAATCAACGGAACAGCGATAAGCTTGAGCGAATTGATAAAGATCGTACCGAACGGTTTGACAAAGCTGGTGACCAGCTCTTTGCCGCTTGGAAACGTATCACTTCCCGGAAACAACAACGCCAAGGCACCAAAAACAAGCCCGGCAATCATTCCAATAATGATCTGCCAATGCATCGCAATTCTGGGGGTCTTCTTCATCGTTTACTCTTTAGTTCGTAAATCCAAAACACAACAATTCAAACGTCGTAAAACTCGGGATCGCCAGGTCGTTCACTTTGAACACAACCTGTTTGGGTCTTGCAGGCGCTCTAACAAAAGCGAGCCACTCCGTTTCTGGTCGCATTGGAAAATCCCGCTCTCCTAACGGCACGCTGACCGAGGTATCGTCACCGTATAGGTTTAAGATGATCCGGTCTCCGCGGATACCCACCGGATCGACCTGGCCGAACAATACGACGACTTGGCCGCCTTTTTGAATGGCAGGCCTGGCAAATTTCTGGTTCAGATTTTGAAGTTTTTTTCGCTCTTCATCATTGCTACCCTGAATGATTTCCACAAAACGCTCTGTCAGCGAATTCTCCCAAGCCGTCACTTGCTTCACAATCGCCTGATCATTTTGGTCATCGCTGTCAGCATTCTCGCGCGAATATTCTTTCAATTCATAAAAGTAAACGGCGAACTGTTGAAACGTTTTGTACTGCTCTTCTGTTTCAGGTATCCAATTGAACGCTTTGCAAGCTTCACCTGTTTGATTGATCCCAACACTCTGCTCGCGAAGCGCATGATCATCGGCAACGGCAATCAAAACAGCCTCAGAAGTTGCCCCACCAAGCACGCTCAAGGGCTGAATTTTTCCATCTGCACTGGCGATTAAATCAGGCACATCGTCAACCAAAACGTATTGGCCAGAACGGGAATCCGAAAACACATTCATCGCCGCCATCCGGCCTCTGACTGTCACCAACGGAGTACCTGGTAATGGCTGTTTTGGACTACTGGCTACCAACCACGTGAGTGGATCGTCATCGGTTTTGGGTTCGTCTTTGCTCCCAAGCAACCCGGTGGGCTCGCCAAGCTTACTTTTAATCGCTTTGTCTTGAGCATTTTGATCGAGGCCATCCAGTTCACCTCGCACGGAAATTCTTGCTTCATGTTTCGCATAAGGATTGGTAAACGTGGGAGGTGCGCTTTGCACAAAATAAGCTGACTCAACCACCTTGCTCGAGTTTGCATATTCGACTTCTGAAAAACTAATCACAAACCGTCGATTGATCGAAAGCAATATAAAGTCGTTGCTTTGATCTATCGCAACGACGCCGCGTACTTCATCCGTCAACACATCGTCAGTGAGTTCATCAATCGACCTTACACTCTGCATGACTTCGATTTTCGAAGCACCCACGACGGCAGAATAGCTGGTCAAAACCCAACCTCGCGTATCAACAATCGTACCCACCGCCATGTGAGATCCGCGCGCATCATAGACTTTCAAATTCACCAATTGCGGCTGAATGGTAGTCCAAGCATCTTCAACCTGAGCTTTTTTCAAATAAGCAAATTTTTGCGGAGGCAGGTCTTTGAACTGTAGCTTTCTAACCGGCTCATCTTTTGGAAGTTTGGCTTGGACCGAATTGTCCAAGTCGGTTTTTGTTTCGTCCTTTGGTTTGTCAGGCGAACTTGCTTCGTCCGCCGAATCCGCTTTTTCCTCAAGAGCATCGTTTGACGTTTCGGCGACTGGATCGGGCCCAGGTATTTCAGCAACCTGATTCACGCTACGAATCTGCAGAATCAACATCGTCACCAAAGCGCCGATAATCAAAAGAAAAACACACGCGGTCACAATTGTGGTGATAAACTTTCTCTTCATCCGAAGTTCGTAATCGCGTCGGATACTCTCAACCCCGCTCAGTTCTTCCTTGGTCTTGATTACTGAAACTGGCGGTACGACGGCTGGCTTTTCAATTCCAGCTTTTTGGGGCGTCTCTTGTTCATCAGGCGATGCGGAACTATTTCGTTTAACGGCTTTTTTTGCGACCGCTTTTTT
>CAYZGP010000201.1:0-6603 GCA_964478065.1 uncultured Pirellulaceae bacterium | reverse complement strand
CGCCCGAGGCTACATCCTGTCGCCACTTCGTGGCTGAAACATCCTAAAGTAAGTGATTAAGCGATAGACGGCCTAATTTCATATGAGCGCCAAAAGTGCCAGCATAGTGCTGGCGCTTCTAGTGGAAAATGAAAATGATCCCAAGGTTCGTATTGCCAAATGCTCACCAGTTTTCCTAGACTGTGCCGCAATGTGATCGCGTAATGAAAAAGCGCGAAAGGGACAACGTTGATTTGGACTTTTATTTTCCATCACATTCCCACCAACAATGACATTCCTTGTCTAAGCGACATGCAATCACACAACTAAAAGGATTGACTATGAAATTAAGATTGCTCGGTAGAGTTTGTACCTGTTTGGCAATAACGTGCATGATGACCTCAGCTGCGATGGCTGACGTAACAGGTGACAGTGGCAACGATGGCGGTGCGATTCCGGACAACAGTTCGGCTGGTGCCGTCAGTACAGTAACGATCACAGAGTCTGAAGTGATTACGAATGCTCACTTTTCCATTGAAGGGTTGAGTCACAGTTGGATTGGCGACTTGATCGTGGAAGTGACACATGTCCAAAGTGGAAGGTCGGCGACATTGGTGAATCGTGTTGGAACGACTTCGAGCTCAACATCCGTTGGTGATTCATCGGATGTCAACGGCACCTATACATTTTCAGATGGCGAGCCAAGTATCTGGACAGAAGCCGCCAATGGCGACACGGACTTTGATGTCACACCTGGCAAGTACGCAGCAAGCGGTGTCAATGAAGCGTTTGTCGGTTTGGATTCAACCTTTGCTGGTTTCTCAACTGCAGGTGACTGGGAGTTTAGGATTTCGGATAACAACGCTACTCAAACAGGAAGTTACACACAGGCTTCAGTTAAGTTCACTACGACTGCTGTTCCAGAGCCTGGCACAATGGCAACGATCGTTCTAGGAACACTTTTCGGTGGCGTTTATCTTCGACGTCGCCACAAAAAAGGTGTAACACAAGAAGCGTAATTCAAATGCCAATCGTTTGATCAAGATTTTGGTCAACCGTTAAAGACAAACAAAGGCGCGGCTCATCTGAGTCGTGCCTTTTTTTCGTAGCTCAAGCGAAACCAACGCTCGGCAGCCTAAGAATCAACCCTTTGGGAATTCAATTGGCCTTGGGCAATCGGTCCTCGGAAATCAAAACGTCTTGGAGTCTCACAACGCTTAAGAAATCAGCATCGTATCGCCGTAGCTGTAAAACCGGTATTTCTCTTCAACCGCTTCAGCATAAGCTCGAGTCATCAATTGATCTCCTCCGAACGTTCTTACCAAAACCAGCAACGTGCTTCGCGGCAAATGAAAGTTGGTCATCAATACATCGACGATTTTGAATTGATACGGTGGCCGAATAAATAGATTCGTCTCACCTGTCCAGGCAACCAACTCACCACTAGCGGCGGCCGTTTCAAGCACTCTGACACTGGTAGTTCCAACGGCAATCACACGTCCGCCATTTGATTTTGCATTGTTGATTTGCTCGACGGATTTTTCACTGATCGATCCCCATTCAAAGTGCATTTCGTGATCAGACAATTGGTCCGCTTTGACGGGGCGAAAGGTGCCAATGCCAACGTGCAACGTGACGGTTGCGATTTTGACGCCCCGATCGATCAAGCGATTGAGCAGGGACTCAGTCAAATGCAAACCGGCAGTCGGGGCCGCAACAGCACCGGCTTGTTTTGCAAACACCGTTTGGTAATCGTTTAAGTCCGCGTCGACCATGTTGCCGCCGCGAATGTAGTTCGGCAAAGGAACCCGGCCAATGGTCGCCAGAATCTCTTCGGCGGGCAAAGCCGTGTCTGGGCGAACGACCCAGGAACCATCGTCAAGCCGCATGACCAGTTCCAACGTCATGCGATCAACGCCTTGTCGATCTTGAAGTGTGATTGACTCTCCCGGCATCGCCCGACCGCGGGTCTTGCACAGCACACGCCAATTGCAGTCTTCGTCTTCCTCAAGGTACAGCCCTTGCCAGCGGCCCCCCGTCGAAGTGCGATATCCGACGAGCTTTGCCGGGACGACTTTTGTGTCATTAACGACAAGGCAATCTCCCGGCTTGAGAAGGCTGTCTAAATCCCGAACATGAAAATGCTCCACTGAATCGGCACCACGATCAATTGCCATCAGTCTGGCGTCTTCTCGGTTCTGGAGAGGGTTCTGCGCAATTAACTCTTTGGGAAGTTCAAAGTTGTAATGCTCTGCCCGGTCACTTGAGTCCAGACTAGTTCCGTCGTTGGCCATTATTTTCACAGCAAAGAGTTTGCGAATTCAAAACCGATAAGCTAATCAAATTGAACGTTCGCAATTCGTTCGTTTTGCCGCTGTGTTCGTTTTTATGTTGTTTCGTAGGAACGCGAAAGTCATACATCAGATTTTTTGACAGCATACGACTGAGATAGTTTTGTTGGTTATTTTTGGTTTTTTTTCATAATTCGAGCAGCAGAAAACGCCGGAAAAATTCGAAGTCCCGAGGCGATTCATCGCGTATATCGAGATTTAACATCGGATTGACCAACGGGATTAAATCCTTATCTTTGGGTTCTCAGTGGTATGAAGTGGGAGCAAATGGGACAGATTGACCGACGGACCGAACGCCTAACTTTACCAGACCCCCTGTTTTAAACAAAGCCAAGCCGGCTTTTGAAAACGTGGAGAGTAGTAAGTAAGCACTAGTACATCACAACCAGCGGATGAGGAGTAGAGTGGTTTTCACGGGGACTTATCGGCGAGCATTGGATGGGAAGCTTAGAGTCTTGCTTCCCAAACGGTTGCGATCTGCCATTCCTGATGGAGCGGGTTTGTTTTTGACCCCCGGTACGGACCATTGCCTTGAGCTTCACACCACACAATCACTTAGCCAATTAGGTACCCGCGCCAGCCAGTCTTCTGCGAGTTCAAAAAATGTCCGCTCCTTTTCACGTCTGTTTTACGCTCGTGCTGAACAGTGTGATCTCGACAAGCAAGGCAGGATTCGAATTCCCACCACGTTGGCAAAACTGGCCGACATCGAGACCGAAGTCGTATTCATCGGCGTTGGGTTTCATTGGGAGCTATGGAACGACCAGCTATGGGAGGCTTATTTAGACCAACACGGAGACGCGTTCGACCAAATCGCCCAAGCGACCTTTGATCCGCGCGGAGATGAATTGCAAGCTGGTATAAACTTGAAAGATCAAAACACAATTCAAAAATTATCCGTAAACGAACCAACAGCTGAAAAGACGTTACCGCGGTAGCCAACAGCTTCTGCTCGATGCAAATTTTGAACAAGAATCCGTTGAACGAAAACCCGCTGATCAAGACAAATTGAACTAAACCAGAAAACACAAAATTAACCAGTTAGAAAACCAAGGCAGACCAACCGTCAAAAAGGAATTACCCTCGCTGCAAATTGCAAATTGCAAACTACAAACCACATTGATCTAGAAGCAGGTCCTCCGTTTTTGCCATACAGCCGGTGCAATGCCATACCTGGTCACAGGATGACATTTGCTTGCTGTAACCAATTCAAGACGAATCGGTGGCAATGCGAATCGATCCTTCGTTTTGCGATGCTGGATCAACAAGCGGCCTGAAGCACGGATGCCTCAGGCCGTTTGCTTTTTATATCTACGGTTTGCGGGGCTTCTTCTTTCGTGTCATCAACCGGCGCTTAATTAACGTCAAACTCAAGTGCTCGAAACTCTTGACGAGTCCTGCTACGGCGCCCCTCGGTCCACTTACGACTTATTAAAGTCCATCATCGAGCGCCATCGGCATTAGCCTCTCATCGTTTCTTTTCCGCTTCATTGACTTGTGAAAATGATTCAAAAACTCACCGTGTAGAGAATTAAGTACACCCAAATGTTGGTAAAAACCGAGAGTTTTCACTGGCATGGTGATTGCAAATGCCTAGTTGGAATTCAAATTACCAACTGGCATCATCATGATCAAATCCCTCCGTTGCAAGATAGGCCTCTCCAATCTCGAACTTGAAACCCAAAACGTTGCCCCTACAACTGGGCTTCGCGGGACCATGATCGAATCAGTCGTGCAACTTGAGCGTATGATCAGTGACTGGGAAGAGCTTATAGAATCCTCGATTCGCAAAAACCCGTACTTCGATCCTGACTTCTTAATCCCCGCCTTGAAACATCTCAATGACGTCGACGCCAGCGTACTGGTCATTGACGCACCTGCCAAAAATGGCACTCGTGTTCTGTGTGCCTTGATGCCAATCGTTAAGAAACGCGTTTACGGCATGCCCGTCCGGTCATACGAGATTTGGAAACATGAACAATGCTTCGACGCGACCCCGTTGATTCGAAAAGAAGTTGCCGCCGAGGTGATTGATTTTATCTTTCAATACATGGAAGTAGAAATGAAAGCCAAATTGTTCAGCTTTGATACCGTATCCAACGAAGGCGAGTTTGGCCGCTTACTTTCAACAAACATTCGACACAACAAACGAAATTTATTCAATCACTTTACGTTCGATCAAGGCAGCAGCAACAACGTTCCGGCTCAATCCAATCCTGACCAGCCCGAGCGTCAGTTGAGCGACCTTGGTGAGCTTGAAACGGAAGTGCTTTCTTCAACTGATCAAATCGACAAATGGACCGACCAATTTTTGAAGCTTGAAGCCTCATCGGCCAGCAGCAGCGGAGATGCCGGGCCGTCTTTAGCTTCACGCGGGGCTCACCGAAAGTTCTTCCGAGAAATGGCTTTGCGTTCTCTTGTGAAGGGAAAGTTGTCGATGATCAAAGTAAATTTCATTGGCCAGCCTATCGGAATATTTTGCAATTTCCACCAAGGCAGCGAAGGCATTCATTTCAAGACCTGTTTTGATCGTTCATATTCTCCCAAGCTGATTGCCGAGCTCGAAAAAATCTACCAATTGCACGCGTCAAGCTTGAGTCAGTGTCCGCATGAGGACGATTCACACATAGATAACGATCAAGTTTCGTCAGGCCGAACAAAATATCAAAGCGTAGTTGTTGCATTGAAAGGCCGCGTGGCTCGTTGGGCAACATCCGCGTTACCACTATTGAAGATGGCTTCTCAGAAAGCAAATTAAGCCAGTCGTTTGCATCGTAGCAAACGCCCTTTCATTTTTTCTCTTTCTTTGGAACACAGGCATGATTCAAAAAATTGCCAAACCTGGACTTACCAACCTTGATCGCGATCTCTTTGTAAAAGAAGCAGGTCGTCGTCCATTCACGATTGGTCATAACCTGAGTTACCATGAACTGTTTAGTCTTGAAAAATTAAGTGAGCTTTCAAAGAGTCTTCCTGAGGATCTGGTTCAGTGTTTTCCTGGCAATGTTCCTGTGGGCTACAATCCCAATACGTATGAAAACGCGTCTTCTGCTTCTCACCTTATTGAGCAGATGCATAAATGCAATTCGCGAGTTGTTCTCAAAGGCGTTCAAAACATTCCGGTGTATGCCAAGCTATTAGATGATTGTCTTTGCCAGATTGAGGAATATTCAGACCTCGTTTCACAAGGCATGGCGCTTGAGCAATGTGATATCTATATCTCATCGCCTGGAGCTGTGACGCCATTTCACTTTGACGCGGTGCACAGTTTTCTTCTCCAGGTTTGCGGCCAGAAAAAAGTTTTCTCGTTTAATCAGGACGATCGCTCCGTTGTTGGCGAACAGAGAATCGAAGAATATATCAACGGAGAGCATCGAGACTTTCTTTATGACGATACGAATCGTTTTCGCGCAGAAGAATTTAGCTTGAAAGAGAATGAAGGCCTCCACTTGCCAGCCTTCGCTCCGCACATTGTTGAGAATGGATCCGAAGTTTCAATCTCTTTCAGTATTACATTTGAAACAACGGCTTCTGCAGATCGCGAGCGACTTCATCGACTGAACTCCAAGCTTCGACAGTTCGGCTGGTCCCCGTCAGAAGTCGCCGATAGTTCATGGCGAGACAAAACAAAATTAACTGCTTTGGAAATGATTGCCTCGGTCAAGCGGATAGTTCGATCACTTGGAACAAAAATCGCATCTAAATGGGAACAGAAAAAACGCTCAACTGCATTGTCAGTTAAGCGTTCGATTAGCGATTAGCAGTTCACTTTTACTGGCCGTTTAGGCGGCGTTTACTGGGCTGGGATCCACAGCCTGTCATCGTAAGGCGGCACTCGGTCTACGGAAACCGCAGACGGCCCAAGCATCAATTTAATCTTGTCTATTAGTCGAATTCGTACAACGACGTGCGTCAGTTCGGTTTCGACCTGCACCCCGACGATTGTAGCACTAGCGACCAGAGATGGTAGTTCCGTTGTTGGCCTACCGTCGAAACTGGAAGCGTCAAAGATCTCTATGGCCTCCCCTGCGGACGTGGGTGAAAATGACGATACGGAAATAGTGTGATTCACCTTAGAAAAATTCAAAGCTAGGCCAGTTGAAACGACCAAACAGGTTCCGAAGAGAAATCGCAGCGAGTACTGCAACTGTCGCTTTTTGGAAATTTTCGTTTGGTGCGTCATTGTTCACGCTTTAAGGGAGCAATCGGGATAATGGCAGTGTCACCGAGCCGGAACGAGTGACCTTCCAATTCAAAACCACGCGCAAGCCCA
>CAYZGP010000200.1:5451-6604 GCA_964478065.1 uncultured Pirellulaceae bacterium | reverse complement strand
AATGTAACGCTTGAGGAAGCTGAGAAAGTTTTAACGGCAAAAAAGGTGGAGAAGCTTTTACTGATTGACGAAGATAAGAAACTAGAGGGACTAATCACGATTCGTGACATCGACATGATGCGTCGATTCCCAAATGCTTGCAAAGACAAGCAAGGGCGTCTTCGAGTTGGTGGAGCGATTGGTGTGCACGATTTGGAACGTGCTCAACGGCTCATCGACAAAGATGTTGATGTGCTGATTGTGGATAGTGCCCACGGTCATTCGAAAAATGTCATTGAGACAGTTCGAGCGATAAAACAAAAATGGGACATCGATGTCGTTGCCGGCAATGTTGCCACAGCCGAGGGTTGTGAAGCGTTGATTGAGGCAGGGGCCGATGCCGTAAAAATAGGAATTGGGCCTGGGTCAATTTGTACAACTCGCGTGGTCAGTGGCATTGGAGTTCCACAAATCACAGCGATCTACGAAGCGGCACAGGTAGCTGACAAACACAACATACCAATCATCGCTGACGGAGGGATTCGATATTCAGGCGACATCACAAAGGCAATCGCGGCAGGCGCGAATGTTGTGATGATTGGCAGTTTGTTTGCTGGGCTGGCCGAAAGCCCAGGTCGAACGATTTTGTTCCAAGGTAGGACTTTTAAAGCTTACCGAGGCATGGGATCACTCGGCGCGATGGCCAAAGGATCGAGTGAGCGTTACCGACAATCAGATTCTGGACCGGGGAAATTGGTTCCAGAAGGCGTTGAAGGTCGCGTTCCATTTAAGGGGGCACTTAACGATTTCGTTTACCAGCTGGTAGGCGGTTTGCGCGCCGGCATGGGCTATTGCGGCACGCAAACAATCGACCAGCTACGTACCGATGCGAGATTTATTCAAGTATCAGCTGCGAGTGTTAGAGAAAGCCACCCTCATGATATTGCAATTACTCAAGAAGCTCCGAATTACTCCTCGGAAGCTCCGTCCAACGATCAGCCATAACCGCAATTTCGATTGCCAGGGCCGAAACGAAGGCCTTGGTTTTAATGTCGCCGAGTACTTTGGCAAAAAGCCACTTCAACCTCAACCAGTCAAAGCACGTCCCCATCGTGCGACAACATTAACCGGTTTGGCAGCGGTTGGTATTTCGATGGCCGCGGCGACTTTCTCT
>CAYZGP010000200.1:0-5351 GCA_964478065.1 uncultured Pirellulaceae bacterium | reverse complement strand
TCAAGCACGAACTCAAGCTCAAGCACGAACTCAGGCACAGCCTCAACCAACAACACAGCCACGAGCTCGAACAAATCAAGCTCAAGCTCAACAAGCTCGTTCTAATCCTAACAGAGATTACCACCTGGAAGGTCCGCCGTCATTTCCTAAAGCCCGACTCAACGGAGCTCCTTATGTGCTACATGAAAACGGCTCGATGGGACTTCAGGATCGAATTGAATCACTACTTTCCAAACCAAAGTACCGCGATTCGGTGTCCAACCCACAAGCACTTGCTCAATCTGGATCTCGATCCGCACGACAAACCCAACCCAACACTCAAGCACCACGCCGGACGGAACGTAATCAGCCGGCTTCGACGTTCACCTCTCGAATCCGGCAATTTGCAAAAGCCCCAGCTCGGCAGCCACAAGTCGATCCTGGATTCAGTCGTCCGGCGACCCAAGAGCGTCGCATTCCACGACCTGTCCAGCCGCTCTACGCACCGCAACGTGACAATCGAAGATTGGAGATCGAGCGTGTAAGCAAAATGAGTCAACGCATTGAAAGCTCAATTCCGACAGCCCGAGACTCTGTCCAACAAGTCGCCATGATCGAGCCTAAACAAGATCCGTTTAATGACGGCAAAGCCACAGTTGCTCAATCGTCGATGCCTTACATGAAAACGCCGACCGCGAATTATTCGATGCCACAAGTCAACAGGCAGGCGCCACCGGAAGTTTCGCCTCCACCAGTGGACCTCGCTCAAAATCAACAACGAGCTGTCAATCCAATGCGACAGATCTCGGTCCTTCGCAAACAGGAGGAAGAAGAAAATCTGTTCAGTCGCCAACTAGGTACTCAGGATAACGAAGGCCGTGGCGTGTTTGATCCGCCAGAACAAGCCGACACCACACCTGAAATGAAAATTGACGACATCGACGAAGAACTTCGCAAGATGCGTGAAAGCCCTGGCCAAGATCGACTGAACAATTCGAGAATCGACGACTTGGTCAAAGAGATGGAACGAAAAGCAGAGGAAGACGGCGATGATCCGGATTCCATACTCGACGACATTGCTGGTAATGACGACGAAGACGTCACAGACATACCTGAAAAATCATGCCAGGAATTTCGAGAGCAATTGCTTGATAATTCAATTAGAGACATCGCGTTGGACATAAGTCCTCCGGCCAGTCGAAATCTTAATCAGTTCGTTGCGATCTCTCGAAGCTGGACAGATCAAAACGGAACCGTAATAGCAACCGGCTCCATGGTCGACTTGCGACGAGGCTACGTCATCATCGAAAGTGTTGGTGGACTTCAAAAGATTCCTTATGCGAAGCTTAGTGAATCCGATTGGTCAGCAATTGCCGAATACTGGGAAATCCCACAACTCTGCAGCGTTGGCAGTAGTGGCTCAGCAACTCGCAACTGGGTTCCGCAAACGTACACATGGAAAGCATCTGCCATCTGTCACAAACCGCTGTACTTTGAGAACGTTCAGCTCGAGCGTTACGGCCACTCACATGGACCGTTCCTCCAGCCAGTCAAATCAGCAGCACACTTTTTCACAAGCCTAGCCTTCCTTCCATACAAAACAGCAATCAATCCACCCAACGAGTGTCAGTATGCACTTGGATTTTATCGTCCGGGCAACTGTGCACCGTGGCTTAAGGATCCAATTCCGATCAGCCTCGACGGTATCAGACGCCAGGCACTTGTATCCACAGGATTGGCATTTATTCCTTAATCGAATGATCTGAATAGTTTGGATGCTCATACTTCATCAAATCGAAAACACTTTAGAACGTCCCTCAATTCGTCAGCCCCAGGTTGAAATTGAGCGATGAGGGCGATTGGACCGGCCGCAGGCATACAACCTGCGGCCGTTTTTTGTTGATTTGTTGGCAATTTTTCCTCAATGTCACCGAATAGCAAAAATAGAAAAAAGCGGCTTGCAAGAATTTGTGGCTGTTTTGCCGCATTTGCAAACCAGAGCATTTGACACCAGAAATTCGCGTTAGTTTGCGTCCATTCAAGTATAAAAACAATCACACTCGTTGAAAAACTTGTTCAACATTTCTTGATCGTTAGAATACGATTAAGCGTTAATTCACTTGCTAAACCAGAATGAAAACTGGCCATGAATACAAACAACTCAATCAATAATTTCTTCAGCAGTAACGGTTTCAACAATCGCTTCATTGCCATGCTAACTCTCGCGTTGGCAACGATCCTAGCGGCAATTGCTCCCGGTGTTGCGCGGGCTCAAACCGATGAAATCGAAGCCCAGGAAAAGAAAGATCTTGAAGCCTTTTTCGAAAAGGCACACGGCCCACTCGATGAAGCGTTGAAGCTTTTCGACGACGCGCAAAGTCGCCCTGGCGAAGACGACCTCGCGTTTTATGATTTCTTAAGCCGAACCAAAGAATCCCAAGAGCGCAAGGTCGAAAGCTATCTCGACGTTGCCGGTGAAGCGCTTGGCATTTCAAGTATCAGCAAGCGGCGCAGCAAAATCGCGGATCTACGCGAAAGCATGGCCGAGAACCGCCGCAACATCACGCTGTATCAGCGCAAAAGAATCTCGGCCCCGGACAGCACTTACAATCCGCTGGCCGTATCTAAAAAAGGTTACGACGCGAAAATCAAAAAGGCCAAACAAGAGATCGCCGAAGCCGAACAGTTGATCAGCAATGAGAAAGAAAAGCTCGTCCAAGACCTCAACCGCATCGGCATGAAGCTTGACGCAAAAAACATTGACAACCTACTTGAATCGATCACGGGTGATGAATTCGTTCGGGTCTCGATCATTTTTGATAACGCCAAACAATTTGCTGCTGAACTTGAACGATTGACCAACGAGTCGGGTGAAGACCTCGAAGCCGCCAAGAAATACTACGGCGTTTACCTGATGCTATTGAAAACCGTATCGCAGTTGCAGCAAAAATTCGTTGAAAAGGTTGACGACGAGTACTATCCAAAACTTGACGAATTCGCACAGAAGGCGCGGCAAAATGTTGCCGAAGCCAAACGCGCGATCGAGCTTGGTGGCGACCAAACGGTACTTGAGAACAACATGCTCAGCAACGAGCTGACTTACAAAGCCGCCATGCATTACAAAGACGGATTGGCCCAGCAAAAGCATCAAATGATGATGGCCAACCTTGAAACGAAAAAGAACATCCTGACCGCGGCCAACACTTACAAAACCGTCGCGCTAAGCAAAGACGTCGCCGCATTAATGTCAGTCAGCCGTCGTGCGTTCGATTCGATTTCTGGGCTATCCGTTCCCGATCTTCGCCCATTCGAAAACGAAAAAATGAAAGAAGCGTTCAGCGAGTTAACCCGCGAACTGCGGAAGTAATAAACCGGCCAACAAGATAAAATTGGCGAGGAGCAAAATAACGAACAAATAGCATCTCTGTTGTCCATTCTTCTTCCTCGACTCTTACATGTCACAAGCCAACAACAAAGAAGCAAAACGGCGAATACTTCGTGTCTCTTTGCGGGCTTTGATGGTGCTAGTGGCCCTTTTGTGTCTTCCATTAGCGTGGTGGGCAAACAAAGCACAGGTTCAGAAAGAAACCGTTTTTCGTTTGCGAGAATTGGGCAACGAAGTCATCTATCGACATGACACGGACGTAGGCGGCAAAGGAAAAGTCGACGCTCCTGAATGGCTTGTCGATCTCTTGGGTATCGACTTCTTCTCAACACCGACCGTACTCTACCTTTCCGTTTGCACCAATGACGACCTGCTCGCTGCTTCGCGATTGAAACACGTTCGCAAGATTACGCTGCTCGACAAACGAGCCGACGAACTGTCCCCGCTCAAGAGAATGAAACTCGACAAGCTCATTCTGTTCAATTCCACCATCACCAAAGCCGGTCCGCTCGCCGAACTGGAGAATCTGGAATTCATGTGGCTAAACTCGCCACAATTCGTTGATGTGTCTCCGTTTAAAAAGCTAAAGAAGTTCAACCGTCTACACTTATCCGGCGAGTTTGCGTTCGAGATCTCTGGCTTGGCTGAACTGGAGGGCTTGAAGACACTAAGAATCATCAATCGCCAATCTCCGTTTGACTCGGAGTCACTGGGCGACTTGCAGAACCTCGAATTCCTTTGGCTACAAAATGTTCGGGTCGATCACATTGAATGGGGCAAAGACTTGAAACAACTGAAGAAAGTTACCATTCGTCAGACTGCGATCAATGACTTGAGCCCCCTCGCCGAACTCAAAAACCTCGAGAAAGTGGATATCGGACGCCGAAATAGTGGTCTGGATAAAAGTGATGTAACCGAACTTCAAAAGGCATTGCCCAACTGCAAAGTCTCCCACGCCTGGTGATTGGTGATAACTCAATTCGAGGAAATCACTTTGAACTTCACAATGAAAAAAGCGAGCGGAAAAACCGCTCGCTTTAGTCGTTCAACTATAAATTACTTAGGTAATCTATTTTTTTGAAGATCCTTTTGTGGAAGAACCTTGCGTCGTCGCTTTGGTTTCAGATCCCTTAGCTGCCTCTTTTGTCGCAGACCCCTCAGTGGCGTCTGTCATCTCTTTTTTAGCTCCGAGTGCTTCAAGAAGCTCTGCAGACTTAGCCCGATTTCGCAAATCACCTTGGAAGATTTTTGTAATGACTCCCTTGGAATTGATCACATAACCGGTGAACTCGCGGTTACCCGCACTGTAACGGCTTGTCTTTTTCTTACCGTTGTCCAATGCCAGTGTAAACGGCGTCGAGGTTTTCTCCACAATCGCCTTGAGGCCTTCAACTTCCTTTTTCTCTTCACGGAAAACTGCAATCACTTCAGCACCCGCAGCTTTAAATTTCTCTGCACTCTTTCCCAGCTCGCCGAGCTGTCTCATGCAGAAAGGTCACCAATTGGCACGCGAGAAAACGACAATGACTGGTTTGCCATCATCACCAAAATTGTCAGAGAGTCGAATTGTTTTGCCGATACTCTGAAGCTCAAAATCGCTGGCCTTGTCGCCTACCTTATGTGGTCCAGTTGCCTCTTCAGCCATTTCTTTGTCGGCAGCTTTTTTGTCGTCACCTTCTTGAGGCTCCGCTGCGCTATTGGCCATGGCTGCAAGTACAGTACGGCGGTTAGCAAATTCGCCTTCACTGATTTCGCCGTTACCATCAGCGTCAACTTTTTTTACAAAGTCGTCCAACCTGTCAAAGTCACGCAAACGAGTTTCGGCATAACTTTTGAATTCTTTTGTTGTGACTTTACCGTCACCGTCACTGTCGACCGAACTTAATGCCGTTTCTTGCGCCAACGAAATGCTGGAGACAAGTAACACCATCAGAGCGGACATTAGAAATCTGTTTTTCATTTCTTGATCCTGATTAGTGTGAATTAA
>CAYZGP010000199.1:4899-6758 GCA_964478065.1 uncultured Pirellulaceae bacterium | reverse complement strand
ACACTGGTTGATCACTAATACAGCAATCAACCTCGCCAATCTCGCACTAATTAATGCGTTGATCCGTTGACGTTCGATGCAGGTGCCGTTGCTTCAGTTCCGTCTGGCATACCTGAATACTTCGTGATGATCTTTTTCGCAGCAGCTGCATTACCCTCAAGCAATGGAAGTTTCTTTGAGACTGCAACGATAGCTCCAACCAAACGCTCCATGTCCGCTGGCGTATGCAATGCACTGGCAGTCATCCGGATAATTGAAGTGCCATAAGGCACGGCAGGATACATTACTGGATTGACGATAATACTATGCTCTTCCATCAACATTCGAACGGCAGGCAATGCCATCGCACCGCGAGTATAAATCGAGGTCACGGCGCCTTCTGGTTTTCCAATGTTGAATCCCGCTTCACGAAGCCCCTCCCGCAGGACGGTAATGTTTTTCCACAGCTGCACTCGCCGCTCTGGCATGGCTTGCATCAATTCCAATGATTTGATGGTTGCCGCCGTCATGCATCCGGGCAAAGCTTTGGTCAACACAAAACCTGGCGAAACATATTTGATAAAGTCCAAGACTCTTTTCTTCGCACAAACGTATCCACCAAACGTACCAAACGCTTTGGCGAACGTGCCGCCGTGAAGATCGATTTCGTCTTCGACACCAAAATGTTCTGGCGTCCCGCGTCCGTTCGCTCCCAACACGCCCGTTCCGTGAGCGTCGTCAACGAACAACTGTGCTTTGTATTTGTGTTTCAATTCCACGATCTCTGGAAGCGGAGCCAAGTCGCCCGTCATTCCGTAGACTCCGTCGACGGCGATCAATTTTGGTTGATCGATCGGACATGCTTTGAGTTGAGCCTCAAGGTCATCGAGATCATTATGGCCAAACCAACTTGCTTCACCTTTGCACAACCTTGCACCGTCATGCAAACAGCCATGTGCATAAGCGTCAACGAACACTCGTTCTTTTCGTCCAACGATCGACGCAATCGTTCCGGTCATCGCTCCTAATCCAAGATTAAAAACGAGACTCGCTTCGGTGCGTCGAAAGCTCGCGAGCTTTTCTTCCAGCTCAAGATGCATTTGGGTGTTGCCGGTCAAAGGACGTGCACCCAACGGCGTTCCCACACCGCTCTCTCGACATACCTCAGTCGCCGCTGCGACGACTTCGGGGTGGGTCGCCAATCCAAGATAATCATTGGTTGCGATTTGCAAATACTCTTTGCCTTCAACTACGATTTTGGGCAAACAGTTGGTAGTGGGAAATTTTCGGAAAAATACACCTGGATCGAGATCGTCTCCAGCAACTTTTTTCATGCGTACCCAAAACTCGTCGCACTTATCAAAAATGTCAGGCATGAAAAATCTTTTCCCTTGCGATTTGGAGACGGATAGTCCGTCACTTTCTTGTATTTTTTCTTTTGAAGGAACCCGTCAAAGAATTTCGGATCCCCTAAAATTAAGTGGTTTTTTGGTAGGATACAGCTTGCAAAGTGTAGTCTGAATTGCACTTTTTGCAACGCCAATCGAGGAAGTACGCCATGGGTTGCTAATTCCGGCGGATTGTTTTTATTGGTTCTTTAAAGGGATCAGAAATGCACTGCTCGGGCGCATCGACCCGTTTATTGACTCGTCCATCAACCCGTTCATTGCCCCGTTCATTGACTCGTTCATCAACCCGTTCATTGACTCGTTCATCAACCCGTTCATTGACTCTGCTTTTTTCTTGCGGATTGCCGTTTGTACTAGGCTGAACATTGTCCGGTTTCGACCTGGCTTGAACGTTTCCCGACGCTCCGGAAGTGGGTTCTGAGTTATTGGACTTGGCATTGTCGGATTCTGAGTTATCCGACTTTGGATTAT
>CAYZGP010000199.1:0-4799 GCA_964478065.1 uncultured Pirellulaceae bacterium | reverse complement strand
TTATCCGACTTTGGATTATTGGACTTTGGGTTATTGGACTTTGGCTTCTTCCCATTGCCCCGCCTAAGCCGAAACAGCAAACCGGCAGGTCCGGCCAAAATTGCCGGAAGCAATATCAAGTCTCCCAACAATGCGGTGAACAGCATGATCATGAGCAACGACGCGAATTTGACCGTTGGCATAAACACGCCAAACAAAAACGGCAACACGCCAAGTCCGCAAATCAAAGACGTATCGATCATCGCTTTGGCACAATGCTCAAACGCAAATCGGATCGAAGCATAGCGAGACAGACCTTCTTGGGTTCCCCGACGATACCAAGTCAAAAAATGCAATGTATCGTCAACGGCAATTCCAAGTGCGACACTGGCCGTCATCACGGAACCAATCTCGATCGAAAAACCAAGCCAGCCCATTGCGCCAAATACGATCAGCGGTGGGAAAATATTTGGAATCATCGCGACGAGGCCGGCGCGGATATCGCGAAGCACAAAAATCATGATGACGGTGATCAACAAAAACGCCGTTGAAAAACTGTACATTAGATCGCGAAGAATCTGATGTTGGGCTTTGTAAATCAAAGGGATTCCGCCGGTCAACGTTGCGGAGACTCCGTGTTGATCCAGATGCTCAATTTGATTGGTAACGTTTTCGCTAACGGTTCCGAGAAAGCCGCCGTAATCAATGTCGTTGAGCGCGGCGACTCGTAAACTGATCCGCCAAAACGATTCGTCTCCCGACACGTGGACAAGATTTGCTTCCTGGAAGTTTCCAAACTCATGTTCCCACTTATCCAAAATCGTTTTGCGTTTGATTTTGTTTCGAATTCCGGAGCCACTAGGAAGCGATGGCTTAAACGTCGCCACCGACAGCGACGCGTTGACGGCCGTGGTTTGCTTGATCGCGTTTTCAACAGACTGGACGTATTCCATCTGCTCCCAACGGGTCATTTTGTTTTCAGGGTTGAAATGCAATTCGACTTCCATTGGAACCAGCGGCCCCATGTTTTCTTCAAGCCAAACATAGTCAGAAATGATCTTGGCCTTGTTGGCAAAACGATTTTGAATTTTGACTGAGGCTTCCAGCTTCAAAATTCCCGTTCCGATCACAGCAAGCGTTATGATTGCCGGCCCAACGACGGTCCAATGTGACCTGCAAACCCAATTAAGAACCAGCGATGTTGAACGGCTTACTCCGGTGGTCCTTTCACGCCGAGACATATTGCCTTCTGCCGAGAATCGCTTACTGATTCGGCCGCGAAGCAGGTACAACGTCGCCGGCAAAACCAATAGCATCACCGCGACGCTGGCCATGATCCCGCAGGCGGAGTAAAAACCAAAAAGCTTGATCGGCACAACAGAACTCGCACCCAACGACGCCAAACCGATGGCGGTCGTGGTCGAAGAAAGCGCGACAGGGTAACCGCCGTCAACGATGGCTTGGTCAGCCGAATTCATGCCGTACCCAAGCGTTGCGGCTTTGCGATAATAATTGACCATGTGCACGCAACCTGAGACGCCGAGAATAAACGTCAGCGTCGGAAGCATGACCATCGTCAGGTTCATTTGCCCGCCGGACCAATAAAGAATGGTCAGACTAACTGAAGCACACAAACTGGCAAAGAAGATCACCAGCAACGTCAGCGGCAGGTCTCGCATGCGATACCAAGTCAACAAAAAGACAACAATGATTGACATCCAAAGATAAGCCCCCAGGGCTTTTTTACTTTCGATATCGATCATCGCTCCGTCGACCGTTGGCCCACCGATTTTTAGCTCTTCTTGGGCAAGCGATAAATGGGTTTGCGCCAATTCGTAAATTCGCTCAACAACCAGACGTCGGTCTTTATAAAAATCTCGACTGGGATAGCCGATGATGCAGGTCGTTTTCTTGTCTTCACCAACCAACAATCCCTGGACACGCCGCCGTGCCGTTTTGTTACTGACGCCGCTGGATTCGACTTGCGCGATCATATCGGGACCGCTGACAACGCGTGCAAAAAGCGGTTTTCCGTCTACGACTTCTTGAGTAAGGATATCCTGAAAACCAGCGACATCGGAACTTTCCAGCTCACAGCCTTCCCAACTCATCACGACCATTTCGTCGATGCCAAACCGGTCGGTGAAGGCGTCATACGTCTTGGCTTCTTCAAAACCACTAGGCAGCCACTGGCGTACGTCGTTGGCGTAGACTTTCAGAGATTTGACCGAACCGAGAATGATCAGCGGCGTAAAGAACAAGCTGATACAGAGAATCGTCGTGGAGTACTTCTCCAAGAATGTCTTGCGGCCATCTGCATGTCGAGCTTCAGGGTGGATATCGCCACCAGGTCCGTCATCTGAAGAAGCGGATGGTATGTCTGATTCTGGTTGTTCGTTTGTTGGTGTCACTTAGCGGCGAGCAAATCAATGATGTGGAGGAAAGCCTATTGGAACCGGTCTATTGTAGAGTGTATGGGCTGATTCGAAACAGGTAATTTGGGTTTGATTGAAACACAGAAAAGTTGTCGATTGGTGGATGACGAATGATCGTCACAAGGGTAATAGTCAATAACCGTAAATATCGGGATGAATTTCGAACCAGTTTGTAGTAACGGTCAAGTTCAGTTTGTGGATCATCGAAATGGATTTTGTTCTACGAAAAATGCCGCTCGAATGTCGAGCGGCATTTTGAATTTGCGATCACTGGTCAAGCAGATTTACCATGCCCGTTCCAATTAATAATGAGTGTTGTTCTTGCCCAAGTCTACGTTGCCAACCATGTGAAAGTGGTTGTGGTCGATATAGAGGACTTCGACTGAGTCTTCATCTTCAAGCGTGTGTGGAATCGGCCAACCTACGATTCGTCGCTCGGTAAAGTAAACCGTGCACTTGTAGTGTGCGTGGTGCAACTGAGCAGGACCGATCAACGGAATGATTCGTGGAGGATCAATGTAGTCTGCGATTTTTTCTTTAACGATCGTGACGTTGTTACGCTGTGTCTCGTTCAAGAAAGGGAATCCACCTTGGACTGAGTTGGCACGCTCAAGAGCTCGCCAAACTTCGTCATCGCTTGGAGGATCCAAAGCTACGGCAGGTCCACCAGCAGTCAACGGACCGAGGATTGGAACACGGGCGTAACGTTCGTGAATGTGAAATTTATCTTCCTGCAACTTTTGCCAGTACGGCGAAACAGGAATTGGAACACTGAGAATACCCAGTGATGGTCCGGTGGCTTGGAAACATCCAGAGCTAAGAACTGCCATTGTCGCAAAAAGCAACATCGTGGTGACAGTCATTCGTTTGGCTAACATCGCAAATCCCTTTGAGGTGTAATCACTCTTAGGGTTAGATATCGTGATAAACTATGCCGGACTTGCGGATATTTAGGACTATTCCGAAAACAAAGACCAATTTGCTTGCACATTAGTTGTTAGTATTGAGGATTCAGTTTTGAAATGGCAAAGCTGGTAATTTAGGAGATAAACTTCTTGCTTGATTCCAAGAACGAGGTTCTGTCAGGGCGTCCATTTAGCAAAACCGCTATCAAAATAGCTTTGGTTCTCACCGCAACCAGGCGAGGATAAGTTGAAAATTCGCTTCACAATTCGCCATCTACTTCTGCTGATGTTGCTGACCGGCACAACGATCGCTGGCGTTCGCTGGTACAAAGCGACGGTCTTAAACGCCAAACTACGAATCCCCATATCGGAATTGGACCTCTCATCGCGAGCTCAAAATTGCCTTGAATATGGCGGGGTTGAAACAGTTCGAGAGCTTGTCGGATTGAGTGAGGAAGAGCTTTTTGCCATCCGAAATTTCGGTGAAACGAGCATGCTTGAAATAAGAGAAAAATTGAATGAATTCGATCTGCATTTGAATATGAATGTAGCACCAACGCGATCGGTTCATTAACACAGACCGGCCTCAGCGCATAAAAAAGCCCTGCCAACATTGCTGGCAAGGCTTTGATTTTTCAACTTTGAAGTCCGACGATTACTTGTCGTGGAAATCAAGCATCCACCAACCGTCATCCCATTCAAGAGATACCTTACGCCATCCAAGTGGAACTTGCGGGTAAGGGTAGAACGGGCCGATGTAAGGCCAAGCTGATGCTGAGTACTGCTTTGGATAAGAAAGAGCACCATAGTTTGGTGATGCTGCGTATCCAGGCCAAGCGTAACCTGGCAAGTTTGGTGACTCAGAAGAATAGCCTTGTGGAGCCGAGCTGTACGAACCAGGCAACGCTGAAGCACCGCCAGATGAAGCGAATGCAAGCGGCTCACCAGAAATGATGCCGTCAATTGCAGGGCCAATATATTCTTGGCTTGAAGCCTGCTGGAACTGTGGCTGTGAGTACTGAGACTGAGCCGGAGTATACTGAGCCGGAGTGTACTGAGGTTGAGGCTGAGGCTGAGTGTACTGCGGTAGCTGTGACTGTGGCTGCTGCTGTTGGTAGCCAGCATTTTGGAAAGTGTTGGCTTCCCCTCCACGTACAGTAATGTCATCAACAACTTGGACAACGCCAAGATGCCCAGCTTGCTGAGCCGAACGCAAGATAGTCATTTCCTGCGTTGAATTCGAAACATGGCCTTTGAAAAACACGGTTCCTTTGTCAACACGCATGTCGACATTGAATCCACGTAGATTTCCTTGTTGCTGCTCGGCCTGCAGCCGGCCTTTGATGTAATCAGCGATCTGCTGATCGTCCGCCATACCCATCACAGGTAATAGCGAGGTAACCGCGACCGCGATTCCAAGCACTAAACGTCGCATTAGATTCCTCCTGGTTCAAAATCGTTGACCGCAGTCAAGCAAAAT
>CAYZGP010000198.1:2089-6760 GCA_964478065.1 uncultured Pirellulaceae bacterium | reverse complement strand
CAAAGAAGAAAGATCCGCGCCAGCGGCTGCAGCGTGTCATGGCCTCTGCCGGAGTCGGTAGCCGACGCGAATGCGAAATCATCATCGAGGAAGGCCGCGTCGAAATCGATGGGCAAATCGTGATGACGCTGGGAGTCAAAGTCGATCCCACAAAGCAGACTATTTTTGTGGATGCTCAGGAACTAGTCGTCCAGCGTTTGCAGTACTTCATGCTCAACAAACCGCCGGGCATCGTTTCAACGAGCAAGGATCCTTCGGGCCGGCCGCGTGTGATTGATCTGATCAAAACGGATAAACGCGTTTACAACGTCGGGCGATTGGACCAGTCAAGCGAAGGCTTGATTTTGGTCACCAACGATGGCGAACTGGCACACCGGCTGACACACCCCCGATACCAGATCGAGAAAAAGTATCACGTCGAAGTGGTCGGCATTCCATCGCCTGCTGACTTGAGAAAGCTTGAGGAAGGTGTTTATATCGCCGAAGGATTGGCCAAAGCGACACGTGTCAAGTTTTACAAAAAAGCCAAATCGGGATGTTGGCTGGAGATGGTTTTAGCCGAAGGTCGTAATCGAGAAATTCGTCGTATGCTGGCGAGTATCGGCCACAAAGTGCGCACTCTAAAACGTGTTGCAATCGGGCCGTTGAAATTAGAAGACCTTCCCAAAGGTGCCCATCGAAAATTGACTCCAACGGAGCTTAAAGCGCTCAAGCGCGCCACTGCCAAAGAAGTCAAACCAACCCGCCGGCGGCCTTCCCGCATCAAAAAACGTCCTTCAGGTTCGATGGAAAATGTAAGCGATCGCAGAAAGGCCAAAGCAAAGGAAGCAGCGAAAGCGACAACGCGAACCCCGGCGAAAAAGAAAAAAGCCGTACGCAAGAAGACTTCATCGGGCCAACGTGGAGCAGCGAGAGTTGCAAAAAAACGAAACACGTCGACACCACGCCGCAAAAAGAAAAAGGGCTCTCGGCGCCGGTAGTTCCTGGCTTTTGGTTATCGAGAAAAAACCCTTTTCAAAATTACTGAGCCGTTCATTGTCAGATGTATGCCTCGTTTCGCGCAGCAAAAAAGCCAACTGAATTCAGTTGGCTTTGTGTTTCAAATTTGCCGAATCAATCGCGCTGCCTATTTGCCTTTGGCTTTCTTGATCAAACGTTGCAGGCGCGATTTTTGCCGCCCTGCGGCGTTCTTGTGGATAACATTCTTCGCGCCAGCTTTGTCCAGTTTTTTGGCTGCGATTTTGAATTCTGTTTCGGCAGTTTCGATTTCACCGGCAGTTGCTGCGGCGACGACTTTCTTGATTTGAGTCTTCATCGAAGTCTTGATGGATTTGTTGCGTTCCGCACGGACTTTGTCTTGGCGAAGTCGCTTACTGGCACTGGCTGTATTTGGCATTGGTCTCTAAATCTGTTATGTCTTCATTTGGCTGGCAAATTTGATAGCTCAACAATATGGCGATTTTCCCCTGTTTTGTCCACCGCTGTTTCCCTGAAGAATTTGATTTTCACGGGGTTTTTTGCTGGTGTTTGGAAGGCCGTTGCCGCCGACTGAAAAGCTGGGCCGATGGAGCAACCTTTATCGGCCAGATCCGGCGGTTTGTGTTGTTAATTTAAGGATTTCATCATCAAAAACGGACTCATCAATTGGCGGCTGGGGCGAACAAGCTCACTTGTGGGCAATTTTGAAATTGGCAAATTATGGCAAAACGCGAATCTGACGCATTGGGCAGCGAATCAAATCCAGCACCGCTTTCGGGCCAGACGGTCCTGATCACGCGGGCTGAGCAGCCGTGGTTAGGGGCCGATTCGATGAAGGTATCTCTGGAACAGCTGGGAGCAATAACTATTAGCCAGCCCGCGATCGAGATCATTCCAACCGCTGACTGGTCTCAGGTAGATGAAGTTATCTCGCGTCTGGAAAGTTTTGACTGGTTGGTATTTGTCAGCGGCAACGGCGTCCACTTCTTGGTCGAGCGGTTGCGAAAGCAGTTTGGCAAGATCGAAAATCTGGATGGGCTAAAGTTCGCAACGATCGGAGAAAAAACGGCGTTTCACCTCAAGCAAATTGCCGGTTTTGAATCGTCGCTTTCACCAGAAAAGTCAAACAGTGAATCCCTGGCGGATGCTTTGATCGAAGCCATGTCGAATCGCCAAGCAAATGAAAAGGCGATTGTCGTGCGGGGAAATCGAGGCAGTCGCGTTTTGGCAAATCGGATCAGCCAAGCCGGGTTGGAATTTGAAGAAGTCGTCGTTTACGAAAGTCGCGATGTAGCGGCGGTTGATGAGAAAGTTGTTGAGCAACTCCGTGCCGGCGAAATTGATTGGGTGACCATTTCTAGTTCAGCGATCGCTCGTTCGACGGTAGCGATGTTGGGAACCGATTTGCAGAAAGCGAAAACCGTGAGCATTAGTCCGACGACGAGCAAGGCGCTCCGGGAGTGCGGTGTCGTTCCCACGGTTGAAGCGGAAGAGTTTAGCGTTGCGGGAATGGTGAAGGCGATTTTGTCAGTGACGACCGAGGATGATTGATCGTTGGATTGGGGCTTGAGAGGGCCGAGGTTGCATAGTGATTGAACCCCGATTGGTGTTCGTTTGGGATCCAACCTTTACGCAGCGTGGAGTAAAACTCCATTGGGGTAAGAATGCAAAAAAACTTGATGATTGCTGCACACGCTATTGTTTAGGCTTTAAATCAAAACGATCAGTGGTTCGACTATAAGAAAGCCCGCCCATTCTTCCGATGGTGTCTAACAACTGCGGATCAATTTTTCCGCGTTCATCCAAAACCGAATCATCAATGTTCATCAAGAGAATTTTGCCGATGATCACATTGGCCGCCAACGGACCTTCGCCGACGTGTACGATTTGAATCAACTCGCATTCGAATTGGATCGGCGATTGGACCACTCCGGGCGGTTTGACTTTTACACTTGGTTTTTCAGTTAGATTCGGTGTGACGGATTCAAATTCGCTTGTCTCGTATTCGAATCCTGCTGCCGTATCAAACATTGGCTGGGCGGCAGAGTAAGGGACAACGTTGACCACGAATTGCTTCGTGGCTTCGATATTGATAACGGTGTCTTTTTTTGAACCGTCTGGCTTGTTTACCGGAGAGAACATCAACGCGGCTGGTTTGCTGCAAATCCCGTTGAAATAACTGAACGGCGCAAGGTTGGTGATTCCGTTTGGTGAGATCGTTGAAACCCAAGCGATCGGGCGCGGAGTGATCGCTCGGATCATCGTAGAATAGACGAGCGAAGGATCTTCGTTCTCAGGATCGATTTGCATTTTGATCTTGTTCGATTGGTTTAGCGCAGCAGATCCTGTTAAAGATTCGGCAGAGCGTGTGTTCACTTAAACGAAGCGCAGAATCTTTTGGCAAGATCCTAAATAAATTCAATTACAGCACTCGTGCTTTTACAGCCAACTCATTGGATAGCTTGGATCATCCAATTCCATTGCGTACTTTGTCAAAAACAAAGGCCGATCGGTGTCCCACATGACAGCCATCTCGTTGGTGAATTCTACGTCCATGCTTTTCATGATCGTTCCCGGATGCGGGCCATGTGGAATACCGCCTGGGTGAAGCGTCATGCTGCCGACCTCAACGCCTTTCCGTGATCCGAATTCGCCTTCGACGTAAAACAGGACTTCATCTGCTTCGACGTTGCTGTGGACGTAGGGAACTTTAATGGCTTTGGGGTGATGGTCGAGGTGCCGAGGCGCGAACGTGCAGATCACGAATCCACGCATCTCAAACGTTTGTTGATACGGCGGCGGAAGATGCAACGTTCCCGTTAACGGCTCAAAATCCCAAGCGTTAAACGTGTACGGATAAAGGAATCCATCCCAGCCAACGACATCAAACGGGTTGTTGGCCATCACGACTTTGGTCAATCGATTTTTGTCTTTGACCAAGATCGTCGTCTCAGCATCCTGGTCAACATTTTGCAGCTCAGTCGGGCTGTGAAAATCACGCTCGTAATACGGCGTTCCCATCAACATCTGACCGTCTTCATTGAGGTACTGTTTGGGAATCCGAACTGGCCCGTGGCTTTCGATGATGAGATGGTCTTCTTTTTCAATATCGTCGCTTACGATTTGATAGTTGCAGGTTCGCGGAATCACGCAGTAGTCACCACGCTTGTACGGAAGCCGCCCATAGGTCGTATTGATATGGCCGCTGCCCTGTTGGATAAAAATCACTTCGTCCGCAGCACCATTGCGGTAGATGTTGGCTTGCTGCTCAGTTGGCCGTACTCGAAATACGGTTAAGTCCTCGTTGAACATCATTGGCACGCGGCCAACAATGGGATCGCCTCCACGCTTGAGCTCACCCGATTTAATATGGTGGTGCCGCAGTTCCTGATTCGTGATGGCTTCTAATGTCAATTCGCCAACTGATTCAGTTGAAACCACACGCGTCGGCGGACGGCGATGGTAGAGAATACTGTAAGTGCGATCAAAGCCCTGAGTCGTTACGACGTGCTCGTAGAAAAGGCCTTCGTTCAAGTAGCTTTCGCCAGTATTCTCGAACTGCATATGACGTTTGGGAGGAAGCTCACCGAGCTGGCGATGGCTTGGCATTCTATTAACCGTTTGTTGAATTGAATTTGCAAAGGAGTTGGCTTACTAAAGTTTTATTCCGAGGCAACACAATTGGCAATTGGA
>CAYZGP010000198.1:0-1989 GCA_964478065.1 uncultured Pirellulaceae bacterium | reverse complement strand
TTAACCTAAAACAGAATGCCAAGGATAATACCAGATTGTGGATATCACAAAATCAACTCGACCCGTTTGCATGATCACGGGAGGCAGTAGTGGCATTGGATTGGCAACCGCCAAGAAATTTGCGGCGATGGATTATGATATCGCAATCTGCGGTCGAAACGCTGACCGGCTAGCGGAGGCGCTGGAGGAAATTAGTACACTTCAACAAGACGATGCCCGACAGTGCTTGGGCAGTGAATTGGATTTGTCCACCGCGGAAGCGGCAACGGAATTTGCCAAACATACACTCACGAATTTTGGACGAGTCGATGTGCTGGTCAATAACGCTGCCACCGCGCCGCTGGCTCCGTTTGAAGAAATCTCTAGTGAAGTGTTTGAATCAAATATAAGCACCAACATCCGAAGCGTGTTTTATCTGACGCAGGCGATCTGGAAACAGATGAAGGAATCTAACCCCGGAACAATCATCAATATTTCATCATTGTCAGCAATCGATCCGTTTCCCGGTTTCAGCCTCTACGGTGCGAGCAAGTCATGGTTGGACTTGATGACATTGGCTTTGGCCGCTGAAGGCAAAGAGTCCAATATTCGAGTCTGCTCAATTCGCCCCGGTGCCGTTGAGACGCCAATGCTACGCGGCTTGTTTCCCGATTTTCCTTCCGAACAATGTGTACAACCGGCCGACATTGCCGAAGTCATCTGGGGCTGCGTAAACGATCCAGCAACCTATCCCAGCGGTCAAGCCTTCCCTGTAACCAATCAAACCTAAACGGACGTCGAGATCCAACAACCTCCTTGAATCTACCAACCGATACCGACTGCTCAAAAAATGCTCCTCTCACGTGAAATCCGATTTGCACTTATTCCACCGGATAAAATTCCGGAAGGCAAACCGAACAACTCCTGGGCAGGCTGGCCATCGACAAATCTGGTCGTTCCGCAATTGGTGCTTCAATGCGTTGTTGAGGGAACGCCCGATCCAGTCACGGGGTACCTTTGCAATATCAAGATCATTGACGAATTGCTTCGCCAGATCATCACCAAGGAATTGCTTCCAAAATATGACGGAAGCCAAACGGCGGAAGAGCTTTTGCGAATCATTTTTCGTGAAGTCAAAGCTGCTTGGGAGGGAAACGTCAAACAAGCGGTTGAACTGGTTCAGTTACGTCTGTCGCTTTCACCCTATTTAAGTTACTCGATTTTTGCCGGAGACTCACGCATGATTCACCTCACCCAGCAGTTTGAGTTTTCTGCAGCCCATCGCTTGCATTGCGACCAGATTTCAGACGAAGAGAATCGGAACCTGTTTGGCAAATGTAATAACCCAGAAGGCCATGGGCACAACTATGTGATCGAAGTTACCGTGGCCAATGAAGTGACGTCTGACAATGGCCAAGTCATCGCGATGGATCGTTTGGAATCAACCGTCAAACGATTGATCATCGACCGACTGGATCACAAACATCTAAACCGGGACGTCGAGTACTTTTCGAAAATCAACCCAAGCGTGGAGAACATCGCCACCGCGATTTACCAATGGCTTGACGGTCAATTCGGTAGCGCAAAACTCGATCGCGTTAAGGTATTTGAAACGCCCAAGACATGGGCTGAATACTGCGGCTAATTCGTTCGCAGCTTGTAACGCGAACTAACGTGTCTTGGAGTCGTCGCTCTTTGACGTCTTTGGAATCTTCTTATGAACTTCATGGGGCTTTCCAGCAGATGACGCGTCAAAATCGGAGTCTGTCAAAGTGTAAAGCTCGCCAACTTCAGTTTGGTCAGGCGACAGTTCGAATTTCGCAATTTGACCAGTCGGATTTCCATCGAGCAAAAGTTCGAATTCAAAGCTGGCCATTTGATCGCCATTGGGTTTTTCAAGAGGCGTAACGTTGATGCATTTAAGTTGAAGCACTGTTTAGTCCAAGATAGAAAAGAGAACTATTTGTTTGGACTTACGAGGGATTCGTAAGTCTTCGTTTGGGGAGGGAG
>CAYZGP010000197.1:3180-6851 GCA_964478065.1 uncultured Pirellulaceae bacterium | reverse complement strand
GGGGTTTGCGACGTCCAACATGGTTTTTACGCAGAGGCCCTTCGGGCACACCTTCTATGTGGTGCTGGCCTCGTTCTCATTATACAATCAAATCTCGATTTAATCCACCTTCACTTCGTTTAGGGCGGTATCGTAAAAACCTTCCGTTAGGCGACCTACCTTGTTTGATTTTCAGATTTCAGCTTCATAATAGAACCGGCGATTCTTTCTGTCTGCGCGAGGTCAGCATGAAAAAACTAAGCATCCGAACTCTGTTGTTGCTGACAATGGGCGCTGGGATATTGATCACTATTTTTACACGCGGTGCATCAAGTGCAAACATGTTTCACACCATTTTGGTTTTAGCGTTTGCAATTCCCGGAGCAAGTTGGGGATACGATCAATCAAACTCCAACCGCGGACTGGTAGTTGGATGCTGCGTAAGTGCAACACTCGGCACGATTCTACTTTCAGCGTTTGTTGGCCGGTGGTTTTCGATAGGCGACTTTGGTGTTTTTGATTTTCGACACTGAAAAACACACTGGCTGCTACTGAAGATTCGCATCACCAGCGAAATGGCTTCCGCTCATTGGCTCAGCTTCCGCTTATTGGCTCATTTAGTGATCGAAGAAAGGAAAACCAACGGTCGCTCACAAATATGTTGGCTTATGTGATAAACTCAAACGCTAATTGAATCGCAAATAGTTTGAATTTATTCCAATAATTGACAATACAAAAGCCAACCATGAACCAAGCCGTTACGAAACTCGAACCAACCGCTGTCTGGACTCACTTCGAAGAACTCAATGCCGTTCCGCGCCCTTCCAAACAGGAAGAACGCGTGATCGCATTTATGAAAGCGTTTGGCGAAAGATTGAACTTGGAGACGATTGTTGACGATGCGGGCAACGTCATCATTCGCAAACCCGCCACCGCTGGAATGGAGAATCGCCAAGGCGTGATTCTCCAAGGCCACTTGGATATGGTGCATCAGAAAAATTCAGACACGAATTTTGATTTTGCCACGCAAGGCATTGAGTCGTATATCGATGACGATGGCTGGTTGAAAGCCAAAGGAACGACGCTTGGTGCTGACAACGGCATGGGAGTCGCTTCGATCATGGCGGTGCTTTCTTCTACCGACATCGAACACGGTCCTGTGGAAGCACTTTTTACGATCGATGAAGAAACCGGGATGACGGGTGCGTTTGAGCTGGCTCCGGGTTTGCTTCAAGGAACCATTTTGCTTAACACCGACACCGAAGACGAAGGCGAATTGTGCATCGGGTGTGCGGGTGGCGTCGATACCAATATTCAGCTTGACTATACCGAAGTGCCAACGGGCGAAGGCGTCGCGTTCAAGATTTCAGTCAAAGGGCTTCGTGGCGGCCATTCCGGTTGCGAAATTCATTTGGGCCGTGGCAATGCGAACAAGATCATGAATCGTTTGCTTTGGAAATCCGATACCGAATTCGGATTGCGAGTGGCCACGATTGATGGTGGCAGTTTGCGAAATGCGATTCCGCGTGAGTCGTTTGCGACGGTCATCGTTGATGAAGATCAAGCCGACGAGTTTAAGCAAAACATTGCCGCGATGGTCGCCGTGATTCAAAAAGAGTTAACGCGAACTGAACCTGATTTGATGGTGACGCTTGAGCCGACGGATTTACCGGAAAAGGCGATGGATCCAAATGGCCAGAACAATTTGATTCGCGCCATTTACGCGGCCCCATGTGGCGTTGTTCGAATGAGCGACGAAATGCCAGGTTTGGTAGAAACGTCCACCAGTTTGGCTCGCGTTCAGGTCCAGTCGGGCGAAGCGGTAATTCAGTTTCTTTCACGAAGCAGTGTCGAAACGGCTCGGGATGATATCGCCAACACTATCGAAGCCACGTTTCGGTTGGCCGGTGCCAACGTCGAACATTCCGGTGGCTATCCTGGCTGGAAACCGAATGCGGACTCTGAAATTCTGAGTCGCATGAAAGGCATTTATCAGGATCTCTTTGGTGTCGAGCCAAAAGTTAACGCCGTTCACGCGGGTTTGGAATGTGGGATTATTGGCAGCGGCTATCCGGGATTGGACATGATTTCGTTTGGGCCGACGATTAAAAATCCGCACTCACCCGATGAAAAATGTGAAATAACGAGTGTCGCCAAATACTGGAAATTCATGGTGGCTACTTTGAAAAACATTCCTGCAGTCGATTGATCAAATTTTGCTCGAATCGAACCTTGGCTGTGTCTATGATACGTCGTAAAGTTGCAATGTACCCGTGAAAATAACTTTCGTTAATTTCGAGACATGGACGACAGAAAAAACTGGCATAATGAGCTGCAATTAACGAGTCGGCAATCGAAGGCCGATAATGAAAGCCAAGGATAGGACATCCGCGACGTTCGTTTCTCTAGAAATACAAAGAAAACGCAATGAAGATTCAAGAGCTGTTCCCACCTGTATTCCGGCCCAGTTCCTTGGCTTTGGTCATCGCCTTCGTTTTAGCTTTGACCACGATTGGACCAGATCAAGGTCTTGCTCAGTCAACGACCGTGAATCCAACGGCAAACGCTGAACAGAAATCGCGCGAGAAAGCCGATGAAGATCCGAGTCAGGAACGTCTGAAGATTGACGACGAAACCGTGGCCGTCGTTCGGTCGCCTTGGCGGTCGGTCGAGTTGGAAACCAAAGCGAGTTTTCGCGGTCTTCATGTTTTGAGCAAGACTGATATCTGGGCCAGCGGAACTGGCGGCACGATTGTGAATTCAATTGACGGTGGAGCAACGTGGCGAGTACACGTCGTCGAAGGCGCCGAAGAACTTGACTTTCGCGATATTCATGCCATCGATGACGGAACCATCGTCGCGATGACTTCGGGAACACCGGCGAGAATTTATCGCAGCACGACGGGTGGTACGAGTTGGAAAATTTCTTACGAGCACACCAACCCCAAAGTCTTTCTCGATTCAATTTCGTTTTGGGATGACAAGCATGGCGTTGCGATGGGAGATCCGATCGATCAAAAACTGTTTTTGCTTAGAACCAATGACAGCGGGAACACTTGGCGCGTGTTTAGAAAGTACCCAAAAACGAAGGCTGGCGAAGCAGGTTTTGCAGGAAGCGGAACGAACATGACGGTGATTGGAAAGCGAAAAGTCCTGGTTGGGCTTGGGGCAGCAGAAGAAAACCAATCGGCACGTACAAGCCGCGTTATGTTTTCCGAAGACGAAGGTGATACTTGGCGTGTCAGTCAGGTTCCGATTGCCCGAAACCCATCCTCAGGTATCTTTTCGATTTGTTTCGCCAATGAAAAAGATGGCGTTGCAGTCGGTGGCGATTACAAGCAACCTGAATCTATAGCCAGTAACTACGCAGTAACCCACGACGGTGGCTCGACGTGGTCGACACCCAACCCACGGGTCGCGCCCAGCGGCTTTCGCAGCTGCGTGGCAGTATGGATGAATGGACGAGAAGTAAATTTCGTTTCCGTTGGCACCAATGGAACGGATTTGTCTTCGGACCTTGGCCTCAAGTGGCATCGAATTTCTAACAAGGGTTTCAACGCGATTGATTTCACTGACGACGGGAGACACGGTTGGGCGGTCGGCCCCAACGGCAAGATCGCTAAATGGGTTGGTATCTCGAAAGGACCAGTCATCAATAGTTCAGGACGGTGAAGGCGCTGATTGGCGAAGCG
>CAYZGP010000197.1:0-3080 GCA_964478065.1 uncultured Pirellulaceae bacterium | reverse complement strand
CGGAAGCCCGTTGTCTGTCTCGGCGTGCCAACTGCGGGTTAGCTATGGCTCACCTGCTTTATTCTCTCGATAAATTCCCCCAGCATGATCGCGGTTGCGCCCCAGACTCGATGTTGGTTGACTTCATAAAACGGAACATTTTTGACGACACCTTTAGCCGTTGAGATGTCGCCAATTTTTAGTGTTGCCGGATCGACCAAGTGAGAAATTGGCGCTTGGATAATCTCAGCGACTTCGTCTGGTGAACGGACAAAGTGCGGCGGATTGGAACTCCACCCAACGAATGGCGTGACGGTAAAATCGGAAGGCGGAATGTAAACGGGGTTGAGCCGTCCCAAAATCTCAATTTCATTTCTTGCCACGCCAATTTCTTCTTCGGTCTCTCGAAGCGCGGTTTGCTCAAGCGTTTCACCTTCGTCTTGCCGTCCGCCAGGAAAGCTAATTTGCCCGGCATGGTTGGAAAGATTCGCATTGCGTTTTGTCAAAACGAGTTTGAGACCGTCATCAGAAGAATCGGGTGCATCGCCAAAGACAAGAATCATCACGGCAGCAACCCGGCCAACTCCTGGAACGTCATCGGGGCGACAAAGCGGTCGGTTGAGATGCGGAACGTCAACCGCCGGGCGCCAATTTTCAAAACCCGAAAGCGACATCGCATCGATCAAGCTTTGTTTGGCGGGCATTGAGAGAAGGTTGGGGTGAGACGTTGGGAGCTTGTTGTTCATTCATCGTTGCAAAAGGACTTTTAAAGAACGATTGTAACAAAACAAGAAAGACACACGACTGTTGCGTGTGCCTTTTGATAATTTATCAGTATGGTTTTTAAGCGCGATTAGCCGATGCGATAATTGACTTCAGGTTTGTCCCAAAACCAGACAACCACAACCGCAACTCCACCATCACATGAATGAGTAATGTTGATCACGCGGCCTTCACCAAGTTGTGATGCGAATTCGGTGGCTTCATCGAACAGCGTGGTCCAAAGTTTCGTTGCAGACTTAAACATTTGGTATTTTGAAATCATTTTGTTTTGCCTCAAATCATTACCCGGATTTGTACTAGGTGTTGTTCGAATCAACGCAGCAAGTATTGGAAAATCTTTCCAGAATTTCTTTTTACACGTTGAAAAGACTAAAGTAATTCTGAACTACCAACCGCCGCTGGCTCCACCACCCGAGGATCTGCCGCCACCGAATCCGCTACTTCTTGTACTCCCTCCTGAGCTGCCGCCGAAACTACTGCCGCTACTGTTGTTGCTAGACGGTTTCTGTCGCCGCGGAGTGTTGTATGTGTAACGTCGGCTGAAGTCGCAACTTCTGCAATCCTCGATCACGCGGACTTGGCCACCATGATCGTAATTCGCTCTGACCAAGATATCCTCGATCTTGTGAACGGTGATGTACCAACATTTTGGGCACTTCGAATAACGTGTAAACAGTTTTCCATAACGGAGCTTGAGCACCTCTTCGCAGTTCAAGCACGCCCACACGTCATAATCTACGCTGCCAATATGTTCTTCGATTTGTTCAGGGTCGTTGAGAAATTGGTCGTCTTGATCCTCTTGAAGCCGGACCATTTCTTGCGAACAATTTTGACAATGCCGGGTTCGGTATCGCATGTAGTATCTTCCGCCGATCAGTAGTCCGATGCCTCCAACGGCTGATCCGCCCAAAATCCACGGTAGAAAAGTGATCGGTCCGCGTTGTTTGTGTTTGCGATCGCGATGCACATATTCGATTCCCGAAACCGAAGGCAGGGTAGCAGGTTGGTCGAGGTCTGCGACAGACAGGATGCGAGTCGCACACGCGCGGATGCCTTCGTAAAGTGCCGAGTTGCCGTCGCCCCGTTTGAAGTTTGGTACTACAACGTCGTCAATGATTTGTCCGGCAAGCCGTGTTTTTTCTGGATCATCGATTGATGAGCCTAGAATAAGTGCTGCGCGACGGTCTTCGATTGCGGCCAATAATAGAATGCCGTCGTCGCCCATTATTCCAGTTCCCAAGACGCTGGTTTTTCCGACTTGCCAGGAATTGAACAACCTTGTTCCATACTCGACGTGGTTTTCGCCGCCAGTTGTTGGGATCACCACAACCGTCATTTCTCTTTTGATTCGCCCGTAGACTTCTTCGCAAACGAGATTGATGTGCTTGATCGATTCATCAGAAATCGAGTTGGTTAAATCAACGACCCATTCATTACTTTCTCGCGGGGAAGGGATGTCGGCTATCAAGACCTTGGGAGAAAGTCGTTGTCCCGGCTCGAGCTCAGCTTGCGTTTGAGCGGCAACCAATTGAGTTGAAAGGATACATGAGACTGCCAAACAGAAAGCGAAACCAATCGCAAAACCCCGTGTCTCGAGCGAACGAAGATAGCCATTAGAGGAAAGACAGCTACAACAACAGATTGGATTTTTTCGCGTTCGTGAATAAGCCGCCATTGGAAGTCCGGATCTACAAAATCGTTCAAATTTGATTTTGTATTTTACCCGTTTCCCGTCGGCGGACCAATTGCGAACAAAGCCTCGTATCGGTGAATCTTTGAAACGTTTGGCTTAATAGCGTTCCAAGTCCCCGATCTCTTCGTTCTCGTTGATGCTTGCAAATGTTTTCAGGACATCGACAGAAATACGATCGGAAACGAATCGGACCGCAACGTCTCCAAATCCAAATTGCGAACCTCCCGCGTGATTGCTGGAAAATGGCATATCATTCAGTGTGTTGATGTTGGAATTGATCTGCAACGCCAACGTCTTCATCCCATACATATTGGTCACAACGCGATTGGAATTGTATCCCGCGCCAAAGGCCCAGCCACCGACAAGTCTGTTTTCCAGAGGGATGTCATTGTTAAAGTCAGAAATTTCGCCAATCGAAAACGTGTTGGACAATCCGTCTTTAACATCTCGCAATCGTCTTGGAATAAAAGTTCCTCGGCTTGTTGGTGAGAACATGCCTTGGGTTCCGATCGGTCCGGCAGATGGCGAAGGAGACACGATGTTGTATTGATAGGTTCCGTCAGTTGTCGTTGCCGACCCGCTTGGCCCTGCGACACCATAATAGTGGATCGTGAATTGGCCCTGA
>CAYZGP010000196.1:0-6872 GCA_964478065.1 uncultured Pirellulaceae bacterium | reverse complement strand
TTGCCCGAGTTCCTAGGGCGATGCCCTAGGCTACGGTGAAATAGGCCTTTGGCCATAAACCTCTTGGTTCATTACGGGGTAACAAAGGCAACCAACCAACGTGAAATAGGTTTGGCCAAACAAAGCGTCTCGGGTCAATGCTCAGCCAACCAACAAGGGAACAACTTATTAAAATAGGCGATCTGCTTGGCAAAAGCGTTCTGGTTACCGGTGGTTGCGGCCCGATTGGAATACTTTCGGCCTGAAAACTTTTATGCCTACAGTCGTTTGTGAATATACGTTTCAAATTCACGCACGGCGTTTCGCAAACTTGACGCATGGTCTCCATTAACCGGACGGATGACCAAGCGAGGATTTTGCAGCATTGAAACTTCTTTTTTTGCAGCTGATGTTGAATCTTTGAATGCTGCGTCGCTGTTGCCGATATACGCGATGTGTTTAAGCTTCATCTCACTGATCCGGCCAAGTAAAACGCGCGAGCGGCGTTCCCACCGATTGTGAACATTGAATGGAACATTGTTGGGCCATTTCTGAAACGCGCTGTCTTGATAAAGACCGCCACAGCTCGCCGTTGTCTGGACTTGGGCATCGTCTCGAAGGGCCATCAAAGCAGCAATTCCACCCCCGACGCCGTATCCGAACACATGAATTTGATTTGCATCGACATTCTCTTGTTGCGCAATCCATCGGGTCGCTGCCACCGCATCGTCGACTTCGCCAAACATCAACTCGTAGTAACCTGCATTGCCATTTTCGCCTCGAAACGAAGGGCACATCACGATGTAGTCGTTTTTGTGAAAGTGCTCGACGTCTTTCAGTGCCAATTCTTCCAACGCGTGGCCGGGATGAAGATAAATCAAGACGGGATGTTTGTCTTTGACTTTTTTCGGCATCCACAATCTTGCTTTTAGTTGGAAATCGCCAGAAGGATAAGTAATCAGCGACACGTTAGGATCTTCCGGCGTCGTGTCGGATTCCCAAGCCTGAGGTGCTTCGCCACGGGTAAGTAAATTCGTTTCGCCTTGGGCAAGTGATGCTCCATAGTTTTCAACCGACGTCGCACCCAGCCCAACGTTGCGAAGAATTATCCATGTAGTAAAACCAACCAACACAAAAACCAATAAGCACGTACCACCGATCAGCGAAGTGGCCGTTTTCGGCTCAAACTGTTGTCGGATATCACCGGAAAAAAACGCTCGACACAAAAGCGAAAACGAACAGAATGCCACGAAGCCGCCAAAGATCATTAAGAAAAACGAACATTGAACAAGCAACCGGCTGACGTTACCAGCCGTCTCGGAGATACCAATTTCAGCTCCGCCCCAGCTGAGCATGTGAATGCCAAAGCAAAGCAAAAGCACGCCAAACGCGAACGACCAAAACGCCTGGATGGTTCCTTGGGTGATAACGTCTTTGATATTGTTAACCCAGCTTGGTCGCTTGCGATCGCTTCCTGCTCGATATTCCGAGTCTGCCTTCACGCGCCAATTCTTGCCAAGCTTCTTCGATAGGACTTTGTTTTCCTTTTTTAGCTTGTGGCTCTTGGCTCTTCCGATTGGATTAGTGCCGCCCTTGCCACGAGCAAGCGGTGCCGTTTCGTCAACGGCTTCGTATTGAATGTTATCCAGTTCAAGTACAGGACTAGGCGCGGCTTCGACCACAACATGGTGGCCGCATTTGCACTTCACGGTTTTGCCAACAAAATGTTCGGGCAGGTTAGCCGTTTTTGCGCACTGCGGACATGAAAATAGAATCGTCATAGAATAGGAAAAGAAAAAGTGGAACGTGCAGAGACGGGTGGAAGCTTCTGCTTTGATTAATCTTGAACCAGCCATCGTAACACGTTTGCCAATTTCATCCAACAAAATATCATTGAGCAAACCCATCCTGCATATCGAATTTGCAACGTCTTCAAAAAGTTGATTCGTTGACACCCTAATCTAACGCTCATAAAATTTTTACTGGTCCAACCAAGCCAACAATCAAATTAGAACCTGTCATTTTTTCCCCCATTGAATCTTCCGGAGTAGTGAATGTCTGAAAACTCAGGCCAAATTGACAACGTGATGCACGAAGACCGTGTGTTTCCTCCACCTGCCGAATTTTCCGCAAAAGCTACTCTGAATTCTGCTGAACAGTACCAAAAGCTTTACGATCACGCGAAAGACGACCCGGAAGGTTTTTGGGATGAGATTGCTCAGAAAGAAATGCACTGGTTCGAGCCGTACACCAAAGTCCTTGATGGAGCAGCGACTGATGTTAAATGGTTTGTCGGCGGTAAAACAAATATCTCTTACAACTGCCTGGACGCAAACATCGAAGCCGGCAACGGCGACCGAACGGCGATCATTTGGGAAGGCGAACCGGGAGACGAGCGAACGCTGACTTATAAACAGCTCCATGCAGAGGTTTGCAAATTCGCCAACGTTCTTAAAAGCTTGGACGTCGGTGTCAACGATGTGGTTTCGATTTATATGCCGATGACGCCAGAGTTGGCGATCGCGATGTTGGCTTGTACGCGAATCGGTGCGGTCCACTCGGTGATCTTTGCCGGTTTTTCAGCTGAAGCCATCGCCGATCGAAACAACGATGCGAGTGCGAAAATTCAATTGACGTCTGACGGTTTGTGGCGACGAGGAAAATGTCTGCCGCTTAAGGAAACCGTCGACGCGGCTTTGGCCAAATCTCCCACGGTTGAAAAATGTATCGTGCTGCGGCGCTGTGAGAATGATTGCAATATGCAGGAAGGCCGCGATATTTGGTGGCACCAAGCCGTTTGTGAGGCGAGTGAAGACTGTCCCGCAACGCCGCTCGATAGTGAAGCCAACTCTTTCATTCTTTATACCAGCGGATCAACGGGAAAGCCCAAAGGCATTCGGCATACCACTGCGGGATATAATCTCTGGACCAAAAAGACATTCCAGTGGGTTTTCGATTGGCAAACCGACGACGTTTACTGGTGTACTGCTGATTGTGGTTGGATTACGGGGCATAGCTACATCGTTTACGGCCCGCTTTCCAATGGTGCCACGATTTTGATGTACGAAGGAGCTCCCAATCATCCGGCAGAGAATCGGTTTTGGGAGTTGGTGGAAAAGTATAAAGTCACCATTCTATACACGGCTCCAACGGCGATCCGTGCTTTCGTTAAATGGGGCGACGAGCATATTTTGAAACACGACTTGAGTAGTTTGCGTTTGCTTGGGACCGTTGGCGAAGGCATCAATCCTGAGACTTGGATTTGGTACCACGAGACGATCGGTAAAAAGAAATGCCCGATCGTGGATACATGGTGGCAGACCGAAACGGGTGGTGTGATGATGAGTCCAATTCCTGGTGTGACGCATGCCAAACCTGGAAGCTGCACGACACCATTACCAGGTATTGTTCCCGTGATTGTGGATGAGTCACTTACACCAGTTGACGTCAACAACGGGGGAATGTTGTGCATCGCCAAGCCATGGCCGGGAATGTTGCGTGGAATCTGGGGCGACGAAGAGCGCTTCAAGGAACAGTACTGGTCGACTTTCCCGGGCAACTATCTTACTGGTGACAACGCCCGGATGGACAACGATGGTTGCTACTGGATCATGGGTCGGATCGACGACGTGATCAACGTTTCAGGGCATCGGTTGAGTACGATCGAAGTCGAAAGTGCGTTGGTCTCGCATCCCAATGTCGCCGAGTGTGCGGCGGTTGGTCGTCCACACGACATCAAAGGCCAAGCCATTGCGGTGTTCGTCACAATCAAAGACGCTGAACCGACCGAAGAGCTGCGAAACGAGTTGCGACTTCATGTGCGTAAAGAGATCGGTGCGCTTGCCGTTCCTGACGATATCCGTTTTACAGACGGCGTTCCTAAAACCCGCAGCGGCAAAATCATGCGACGCCTATTGCGTGATATCGCAGCCGGCAAAGAAGCCTCTGGCGATACGAGTACGCTGGAGGATTTATCGGTTCTCGCAAAACTTCGTGAAAAAGAAGAATAGTTTTTTGGCGATGCAAGCCAACGTACGAACTTTTGAAACAAACGCGCGGCGGATTTACCAGAGGACGCAGAGGCTGGTTACCAATATCCGATTCACGTTTAACTAGCCTTGCTGCTTTGCGCGGAGCCGTTCGTTTTTGCCTTTGCGGGGCGTGCGTCGTTTTCGTTTTGACTTCGTTGAGCCGGATTTTGTTTCAGATCCTGCGGCACGCGCTGCGCCGCGAGTTCCCGAAGCTGGGCTGCTTGAATTCGATGCGCCAGCAGTACGATTGCGACGTCGACGACGTTTGGTAGGACGTTTGCCTTGGGATGTGGACTCGCCGCTTGGGTATCCATCTTGGCTTGCGTTTGAATTGTTTCGGTTTGAATCGCCTCGGCCAGATCCGTTTCGATTGATTCCGTTTCGACCTGATTTATTTCGGCTTGATCCACCACGATTTGAGCCGGTTTCGCGACCAGGACCATCTTCGTTTCTATCTTGGGCGTCCGGGTTGGCGCGGCGTGCGCCTGAGCGTGGAGTTCCTCGACTGCCAGAACGACTGCGACGAGATGATGGCTGGTTATTTTGTCTTCCTCTTTGTCCGCCGCCACGTTGTCCGCCTCGGCTTCGTTTTTGAGAACCGCCACCTGCAGGAAGCGGTTCCGAAAGCAAGCGGTCGACAGGAACAGATTGCCCGATCAAACGCTCGATCGCTTGTAAGTCAGAACGATCTCCTTCGCTGCAAAACGAAATTGCGATACCTTCTGCGCCCGCTCGACCCGTTCGTCCGATTCGGTGAACGTAGGCTTCTGGTTCCATGGGAAGATCAAAATTGATGACGTGTGTGACGCCATCGATGTCGATTCCACGCGCCGCAACATCCGTCGCAACCATGACTTTGGCGAACCCTTTGCGAAACGAGTCGAGGGCGCGTTGACGGGCGTTCTGTGATTTGTTTCCGTGAATGGCGACCGATTTAAGGCCGGCTTTGTTAAGCTTTTCCGTAACAAAGTTAGCTGTGCGTTTGGTTTTGGTGAACACAATCGCACTTTCCACTTCGCGGCCCGACAAAATCTGCGTCAACAAACCTTGCTTGCCCTTGCGGGGTACGGTAACCAGCCGTTGTTCAATCCGGTCAACGCTTCGGGTTTTCGGCGTTACGTCGACGCTGATTGGATTGTGCAGTAGTTTTTCGGTCAGCTCCACGATGCTTGGTGCTAACGTGGCTGAAAAGAACAGCGATTGTCGTTTGGCAGGAAGCTTCGCAATGATCCGTTTCAAGTCTGGCATGAATCCCATGTCGAGCATCCGATCGGCCTCGTCCAAAACAAAGACCTCGAGCTTGCCAAGTTGAATGTGGCCTTGGTTCATTAGATCCAGCAATCGTCCCGGTGTCGCGACCAGCACATGTGCACCACGTTGCATCGCGCGGACTTGGCTGGCTTGATTGACACCGCCGTATACAAGGCAATGCTTCAGCCGTAAATTTTGCCCGTAGGTCTTAAAACTTTTACCGATTTGAATCGCCAGTTCGCGCGTCGGTGCAAGAATCAAAGCGAACGGATGATGGGGTTTGGCTTTGCGGTTTTGTTGTCCAAGGCGATTGAGGATCGGCAGTGCAAAGGCGGCCGTTTTTCCGGTTCCCGTTTGGGCACTTCCAAGCACGTCACGTCCTTTGAGTGCGGCGGGAATGGTCTGAGCCTGAATCGGCGTCGGTGTGTGGTATTCTTCTTGGGCCAGTGCACGCTGCAGTGGCTCGATAAGGGCAATTTCTTTAAAGGTCTTCAATGGGTTCTTTCAAGTCGCTCTCGTTCGGTTTGTCTTGAATCAGCAAAGTGAAACATCAACCGAATTTGAACCGGGAGAATCTGTTGTTTTGGATCGAGCGCAAGGTCGTCGCGATTTTCGGGCGTTAAACGACCAAGCAACAAACGAGTTCTTTGCAGCACTTCCTGTAACTTTGGACAAACAAGAAAGTCCGAAGTTTGCGTCCATTACGACGCTGGCGACCAAGCGAATTCTGATCGCGTGGTTAGCGTTTGCATACGGCAAATCGTTTTGCCATCGGCAGGTGCTATGCAATAAAGGGGTTGCAGAAGATCCGATCCTGTGAAAACCCGCGGGCCGAACAACACTTTTGGTAAAAGGGGTGTTTCTCGTTTTATATCGGCCACATTCACTGGGCTTTTTAAACAAGCCACAGCCTTCAGGACTCATCATAGCTTCGATTGGTTCGGCCGATAGAGCAAAAAATAAATTGAATTGGCAGCGATAGCGAGAATCGTAGCCGATGTTGCCAGATTTCTGGTGAACTGTCGGGAGCCCTAACTCCGGTGAGTCCAGCTAGCTCCAGCAAAGCGCGATAAACTTTGATTTGGTCAAGCTTTATTCCATCGCATCAAGCTTCTTTCTGATCTCGTCGGCTTCTGCTGCTTTTTGATCGCTTAGCGAACGATTGGTGTGCGACAGCTTATAGGCCTCTTCCAGCAGCTTTTTCATTTTCGCTTCGAGTTTTTCTTTACCGCTTTTGAATCCAAACATCGTATTCCCTTGGTGACAAAAATTTCTTGTATGCCTGATAACCGATGAAAAATGACGCAATTAACAAATCGAGCAATACGTAGGTTCCTTCCTGTCCGACAGTCGCAAGCTCGAATGATGGACAAGAATGACCGCCCATCCGATAGATTGTCGGACAATAAATTGATCCAAGACAGTCAAGTGACAGAGGAAGGATTGAAGGTGCTAGAAAAACTCAAGCATTTGAAGGCGCCGGAATAGTGCATCTGGGAAAGCGAAAGCTACAAGTCAGCTTTGGCCGGAGGCGCTGTTCGAACGGTGCCTGGGATGTTGGTTGAGTTTGGCCTACAGCCAAAACGGCTAATTTCATTTTTTAGACCTAGG
>CAYZGP010000195.1:5327-7176 GCA_964478065.1 uncultured Pirellulaceae bacterium | reverse complement strand
CGCTCAGATGGCATCAGCCAAGCCTGACAGTGATCGCCTTGGAGAGAGTTTTTTTCCATCAGCACATCACGCCGAGTCAAATAAACCGAGCCGTCACGAAGGTAAAGCGTTGCCAAGTCCTGCCGTCGTTGGCCTTCGAATTGCTCGGCGAAAGGCGGGTTTTTGATTTGCCCATCGGCCTCAATGAATTTCATGCGAGCCGGATGTCGCTCGCCCACATCGACAAAGGAAATGACAGAATCGGCATTTGATTTTTCCAGCAACTCAATCGCGCCGTCGATGTCGCTGCCGAGACGAAGCGGATTGGTCGGCTGCAAAGTGAATATCGCGTCGAATGTTTCGTTGTCTTTCTCCAGTTTTTGAACCACGTCTTGCAGAACTGGAATTGTAGGGGTGTCGTCTTGGGCGAGATGATCCGGCCGCAGGAATGGGACTTCGATACCCAACGCGATTCCTGCATCGGCGATCGTTTGGCAATCGGTCGACAGGACGACGCGTGACAGTTTCGAATCTTGCGCAGCCGTTGCGGTGTAAGCCAACAATGATTTGCCGGCTAACTCAACAAGGTTTTTGCCAGGGATGCCTTTTGAGCCGCCCCGAGCCGTTATGATTCCAAGAACTTTCAAGTGATTTTAGTAAGTCAGCTTTTTCGAGATTCGCAATTCACAACTCGCCAGGACATCCGCAATGTTTTTACCCGCTTTTCCGTCACCATAAATCGGATCAGAATCGTAACGCCCGTTGCCAACTTGTTTTGTAACGGCCTCGGTGATCTGTGCCTGATCGTAATCCACATCAATTACGTTGCGCCCGCGTTGACGACCCGATTGACGCGACCCGATGTTGACTACCGGAACGCCGAGGAAAGCACATTCGCGAATACCGACGCTTGAGTTTCCAATCAAGCAATTGCTGTTAACGAGTAGTCGAAGGAAATCGTGCGGAGCCATATTCTTGTAAAAGTGAAATTGAGACGCGTCGTTCTTTTCGCGAAAAAGACGAATGCCTTTACTGGTTCCGTCAGCACCCGCATCGACGTTGGGCCAGAACCACAATACCGGAAGCGAAAGTCCGCTGAGCGCATTCAATGTTTGATCAACATGTTCTCTCGACTCACGGTACTCGGTCGTAACCGGATGCTGCATCACGACAACGTAGCCGTTGGACAGGTCCTGTTTGGCTCCGACACCGGTGTACTTTTCCATCGGGTCAAAATCAAACGCTGGAGAGTTCGCAATTTCATCTGCGAGGTCGATTGAAGGACAGCCAGTGTTGAACACCATTTCAGGTTGCTCGCCTAATTTGATGACGCGCTCCATGGCTTGGGCTGAAGCGACCAAATGGATGTCGGCCAGTTTCGTATTGGCGTGGCGAACTTTTTCGTCGATCGAACCGGTGACTTCGCCGCCTTGAATATGGGCGACCGGAATATTCATATACGCACCGGCAATCGTGGTCGCGATGGTTTCGTATCGGTCGGCAATCGTGACCACAATGTCGGGCTGCAGGTTGAGGAAGGCGGTGGAGAGTTCCATCAATCCCATGCCCGTCGTTTTGGCCATCGACGTTGGGTTTTCACCTTCAAGTACCATGAAGACTTTTTCGTCGATCTTGAATCCGTCGGAATGGATTTGGTTGACGACGCTGCCATAGCGATCCAACAACGCAGAAGCCGCAACGACCAGCTGGAGCTCAAGCGCCGGGTGGTTCTTGATCGCAGCGAGCGCGGTTTTGACTCGGCTGTAGCTTGGCCGGGCTGTGACAACGACGCATATTTTTCGTTTGGCAGACATGTATGAAAGTTGGGGTTAGCGGTTAAGTTCGCTTTGGAAACAGCAAGTTGGATGTT
>CAYZGP010000195.1:0-5227 GCA_964478065.1 uncultured Pirellulaceae bacterium | reverse complement strand
CGACCTACGATGTACTCAAATTCTTGGGCTCGATGGGTTGGTCTTTTGCAACGGCAGTGGTGAGTTTCTTGCCAATCGTTGAATCGTAATCGGCTGCTGAAACTCCAATGAGTGGTTTGCGAATCAGGATGTCTTGGTCAGTCAGAGTGTGTCCAGGTTCAAGGTCGCGGGCTGCGTAAAGGCTTTTTGCAAACAGCTTTCTCGTTTCGACCAACGTTGCTGCTTGCGCGTCTTTGTCGATCGGATTTTGTGTCGCCGTTTCAATGCTGCGAATGCCGCGAACAAGTTGATCGGTTTGTTCAAACGTGAGACTTGCTTTGGTGTCGGGCCCGAATTGGCCGTGGTCGAACACGACATGAAATTCCAGCATCGAAGCACCCAGCATTCGCGAAGCAAGGCTCGGAAAGATTGTGCCGCTATGGTCGCTTAACCCGACCGCACATTGGTATCGGTTAAGCATCTCCGTGATAATATTGAGGCCCCACTTTTCAGCCGGACAAGGATACGCCGTTGTGCATTGGAAAATGCCAAATTCGCAGTTCGCACCGTCTTTGGTTTTGAGCGTACGGACGAATTCGATCGTTCGATCAAGCTCTGCCCAATCGCTCATCCCACTGGATATCAAAAGCGGTTTTCCGGTTGCCGCCATTTGGCGAAGCATCGGATAGTTGGTGACTTCGCCTGAAGCAATTTTCCATGCCGTCACGCCACAGTCATCCAGCCACTCAACGGCCAATGCGCTAAAGGGTGAACTGAGAAAGTCGAGCCCCTGTGAGCGTGTATAGTCGGCAAGTTTGAGCCATTGGTCGCGGGTGAATGAGGTCCGCTGCCAGTATTGGTATCGCGTGGCGTCTTGTGGGAAAACGTTGACGCGGAACTGTTCGAAAGGCGAACTTTCTTCGGCAGGAATATGCGTCTGGAACTTGATGGCATCAACGCCGACTTTCGCGGCAGCGTCTACAAAGGCATGGGCCGCCCCAAGGCTTCCATCATGCGCCAATCCGACTTCCGCGATAATGTAAGTCGCGTGGTCGGATCCGATCGGTCGGTTGTTAATTTTCAAGGTCTATAAAGTGATCAAGTTGGCAGTGTTCAGATGGCAGTATGTTAGCGAGCCGGACACAAAAGTCGTCAGCTGCGACTGCCAATTGAAGGCTGCAAATTGTTTCTTTTAACTCAAGCTCTTTTGGGTGGCTTCGTTGCGGGCCAATTCCATGTCGTGCTCAACCATTAATTGGGCCAACTCGCGACAAGTCGTTTTTGGTTCCCAGCCAAGTTGCTCTTTGGCTTTGGTGGCATCGCCAAGTAGCAGGTTGACTTCGGTTGGACGGAAATAACGTGGGTCGATCTCAACGAACTTTGACCAGTCAAGGTCCAAGTGCTCAAACGTGTAGTCGAGAAATTGACGAATCGTTTGCGTCTCGCCGGTCGCCAAAACAAAATCATCTGGCTTGTCCTGCTGTAGCATCAGCCACATGCCTTCGACGTAGTCTTTGGCGTAGCCCCAGTCACGTTTGGCGTCGAGGTTACCCAGATACAATTTTTCTTGAAGTCCAAGTTTAATTCGTGTTGCGGCTCGGGTGATTTTACGAGTCACAAATGTTTCACCACGGCGAGGTGATTCATGGTTAAACAGAATTCCGTTGGTGGCGTACAAATCGTAAGCCTGTCGGTAATTGACGGTTTGGTGGAAAGCATAAACTTTCGCACACGCGTACGGGCTTTGCGGCTGAAACGGAGTCGTTTCTGTCTGCGGCGTTTGAATGACATCGCCATACATTTCAGATGACGAAGCTTGATAGACCCGGACGTGTTTTGTTTTGTCCAATTGGCGGGCGGCTTCGAGAACATTGAGTGCGCCGATGCCGGTGACTTGGACTGTGTAGGCAGGTGAGTCAAACGAAACGCGAACGTGGCTTTGGGCGCCCAGGTTGTAGATCTCATCCGGCTCGACATCCAAAACCAGATTAGTGATGTTTTGGCCGTCAGTTAGATCGCCGTAATGCAAAAACATTTTCGCGTCGGCTTCGTGTGGGTCGCGGTAAATGTGATCGATGCGATCGGTGTTGAACGTGCTGCTTCGCCGGACCATGCCGTGAACTTCGTAGCCTTTTTCAAGCAACAATTCTGCCAAATAAGATCCGTCTTGTCCTGTAATTCCGGTGATCAGTGCTTTTTTTGTCATTGTTTTTTTTGGGTTTTGTTCTGCTTGGCAATTAAGTGGTGTTCGCTGAGCGTTATTGGATTGAGACGATTCGATCTTCAAACGGATCGCAGTGATTCGGATTTTGTTTCGTTAAGAAAATCCTGATAGGTGCGTTCAATGCCTTCTTGTAGTTTGATTGAGGGCGTCCATCCTGTCGACTGGATTAGTGTAATGTCGGTGCATTTAACAGGTGTTCCGTCCGGTTTTGAGGTGTCTTGATTAATGTCCCCGGGGAAGCCAATTGTGGCAGCAACCATTTGAGCCAGCTCTAAAATCGTTACATCCGAACCAGTCCCAACGTTAACCAAATTGGGTGGGGCACTAAGCTGTAGTAGATGGACCAGTCCGTCAGCCAAGTCATCGACGTGAAGAAATTCGCGGCGCGGTGTACCCGTTCCCCAGATCGTGACTTCAGGTTCGCCATTCAATTTGGCTTCGTGGAAACGACGGATCAATGCAGGAAGGACATGCGAATTCTCTGGATGATAGTTGTCCCCAGGACCGTAAAGGTTCGTGGGCATCGCAGAGTGAAACATTACCCCATATTGCCGTCGGTAAAACTCGCACATTTTTAAGCCGGAAATTTTCGCCAACGCGTAGGCTTCATTGGTTTTTTCAAGCGGCCCCGAGAGCAAACATTCTTCCTTCATTGGCTGGGGAGCCATTCGCGGGTAGATGCAAGTACTACCCAGAAACAGGAATCGCTCGACCCCCGATTGGTAGGCAGAATGGATTGTGTTGGAAGCCATCATTAGGTTGTCATAAATGAACTCAGCCGGATAAGTATTGTTTGCGTGAATGCCACCAACTTTTGCGGCTGCAAAGACAACGATCTCGGGGCGTTCAGTTTCAAAAAACGATTGGACTGATTGTTGATTGCAAAGGTCGAGCACGGCTCGATTACGGACAACCAGTTGTTTGGATGATTCGCTGGTATCGACGCCACTTTCAGCAAGTTTGCGGATGACGGCTTTTCCAACCATGCCGTTATGGCCGGCGACGAATATTTTTTTTGTTTTGAGATCAGACATAAATAGTTGTGGTCGAGTCGGGAAGCATAAATCAGCGCGCACTCCGTTCCTTTGGGTGACATCGAGTTGTTATGACACCATGTTGCTGAGCCAAAAATGCCCCAAAGCAAATCGTTTGAAAACAAGGCATTCTTGGGTGTTCCACCTTAGCAAGCACCGCAAAATTGGGGTATGCCAAAGCTTTGTCTGGACTGGGTAAAAAGGGCAAAATAGCCGAAGCAATGACTAAAATTCGAGAAATTGACATGCTCAAGCCACCCTGATTTGGGTTGTTGCTATGGAGTATTGCGTACACCTGCCAAACCAATCCCAGCCATCCAAAAAAAGCTGAACCAAAACAAGCCGTGCGATTTTGACTGAATCCACTCTGCTACACGGGTTCCAAGACACCTTCGTCCATTTCCATCGACACACCCTGCTCAAGAAACTCGATTGAAAGCAAAAGTCTCGTTTTGCCTTCTCGTCGAATCACCGTCCCTTCGTAGTTTGCAAACGGACCGGTTCGAACGCGAACACGATTTCCCTCTTCCAATCTTGCTTCGGGGGTCAGTCCAACGCCGGCTTCGACGACGTGTCGGATTTGGCGAAGATCAGTGATCAGTCTTTCGGGGTCTTTGACAGGTGTACAGGTCGAAATACAGTTGGTCGTCATCGCTTGGTAACGGTCGTCATCATTTGCGAGCATGAAGACATAGTTGGGAAAGAGCGGAATATATGAGGTTCGAAGCCGCCCGTTGGGGGAGCGATAACGTTTGGGAATGACCGGTCCGTAGTGAGCGATTTTTAGCGAAGCAAGTTTGCGCATCAGGTCTTTTTCACGACGTGACATCGTATACACGCAGAGCCATGACCGTTCTGGGTCCGCAAAAATCGCTTCATCCTCAAGCAAATTGCTTGGAAAGATATCGTCTTCCTGGCCCAAAATTGGCATGGCTTCGTCCTTGCGGTTTCGCGATTCACCCAAACTTCTATGACGCAAACAGATAGAAGTGTTAGATTACTATCGGCTCAAACGAAGAATCTATCAAGCTAGCTTTCAGTAACCTTGGAAGAAGATACGGCAACTTACAAGATTTTGATCCTTTTGTGACTCTTTTTGTGACTCTGTAACCTACGCAAAACAACGAGACAAACCCAAAGCATTTTATGAAGGCTAAGCCATCCAATCCGATTCGATTGATTGTTGTGATGGGTGTTTCCGGATGCGGCAAAACGCTCGTTGGCAATCACTTGGCTCGGCAATTGAAAGTCGAATTCGTGGACGGTGATGATTTACATCCCCCCGAAAATGTGGAGCGAATGCGTGCCGGTGTTAAGCTTGATGATGAAACCCGGAAGCCATGGTTGGAAGCGATTTGCCAATGTGCCGAGTCGCATTTCGCATCCCAGCAATCCGTCGTGATCGCCTGCTCATCGCTGAAGCGCATTTATCGAACGCAGCTTCGTTCCGTTTCTCAGGCAGTCCTATTTGTCTTTCTTCATGGTCCCAAAGAAGTAATCCAGAAAAGGATGGATGCACGCGAAGGCCACTACATGCCCAGTTCGTTATTGGACAGTCAGTTCGCCGACCTGGAAGATCCGACTGCCGAACCAGCAGTCGTGTCGGTGGATGTAACCCAATCCGTCGAAGCGATGTTGCAAGAAGTGGTCGCAAAAGTAACCGATTCAAGCAACCAGTGAAATCTGGGACGAAGGCCCTTGGCCAAAAACGCACGCGTAGGTTACGTTTTATTTTTTCGACTTGGCTTGCTCTCTGTGCTTCCTGGCTAAATCATCCATGCCCAGATTTTCATAAACGACACCAAGTTTCTGGTGAATGGAGTTCAGGTCCAAAGCACCACCAGAAAGCGCCAATTCAAGCTCCGATGCCGCTTCTCTGAACCTCGCTGACAACCACACGATGACCCGAGTGAAGGTATTGGACTTTCCTAAAACAGGAGAAAAAGTCGCTCCATCGCTGCCGAAGTCTCTTGCCATTGGAACAATGCTG
>CAYZGP010000194.1:0-7183 GCA_964478065.1 uncultured Pirellulaceae bacterium | reverse complement strand
CTTTGACTGACACGGCAACGGTCACGATCAATCTTAACAATCTCAATGAAGCACCTGTAATTACGGGAACGACTTTCAGTGTCGATGAGCTTGAAACAGTGGTTGGAGATTTGCAATCCACAGATCAAGATGTCGGTGATTCGGCAACCTGGAATATCGTTGGCGGTTTGGACGCCGAGTTTTTTACGATCAGCGATTCTGGAACGTTGGCTTTTGTCACTCCGCCAGACGCTGAAATGCGTCTTGATGATAACGCAGACAATGTTTACGAAGTTACCGTCCAAGTTGTTGATGCTGCCGGCGACATGGACACTCAAACGATCTTTGTCACTGTTGATAACGTAGACGAAGCCCCAACGACAACTGGCATTGGTGATTTGACTGTCAATGAAGACGCTGCAAACGTGTTGATTGACTTGCAGTCCGTTTTCGACGATCAAGAAGATCTCGATTCTGACCTGACATACGCCGTTTCAAATTCAAATCCAGCGATTTTAACAGCAACAATTGATGGGGCTGGCCAGCTTCAGCTTTCATTCGCTCCAGATCAAAATGGATCATCCGTTATCAACGTTGAAGCCGTCGACCAAACTGGTCTATCGGTTGACACATCGTTTACCGTTAATGTCCTGCCGGTCAATGACGAAGAAGTGCTCAATGTTAATTCAGCGCTGAATGTGAATGAAGGTGGTTCGGTCGTTTTGACTTCTGCGAATTTGCAAACCAGCGATATTGAGCAGTCCAGCAATCAGGTTACTTATCAGGTCACGACCGACGCAGCTTCCGGTGAAGTCACCGTTGACAACGTTGTGACTAATGTCTTTACCCAGGAAGATATTGACAACGGCCGAGTGCGATTCCAGCATGACGGCTCCGAAAACACAGTTGATAGTTTGCAGTTCGAAGTCAACGATGGTTTTGGCTCGATAACCTCTGCAACATTGGCAATTGAAATCACCCCTGTCAATGACGCGCCTGTTGCCCAAGATGATTCATTCGAGGTTAATTTTGGCGACTCGGCAACGGGTTCTGTTCTAGCTAATGATTTTGACGTTGACAGTGCTGATCTGGTTGCTGCACTTGATGAAGGTCCAACCAACGGCACGGTTGTGATTAACCCAGATGGTTCATTTGTCTACACTCCGAATCCTTCCTTTCAAGGCGTGGATACATTTACATATTTAGTTGATGACGGAGAGGCTACTGAATCCGCCACGGTGTTGGTCACAGTTTTGCAAGGTGGTTTTGCACCGTCTACGCCTGTTGTTGAGCCAGCGTTAGAGTCGGATGCCGAAGAAGACAATGAAATCGAAGCCGTTCCGCCTACTGTCAATATTAGACCAATGACGGAGAGCGTCGAAGAAGTCGAGCCGCAACGCGTTGAATACGGCAACAACGTACTTGTTCAAAATAACGATGAAGATGTAGGCACTCTGGAAGAAAGCCCATCTCAAACGTATGACACAACCGCAGAATTGATCGCGAATCTTGGTAGTGATTCTTCCGAAGAAGCGGCACGTTTGTTTGCTCGTTCTTTCGCAACGGACCAGAGGTTCATGGACAAGTCCGGTTGGTTCTGGAACGCTTTGGACCAAAATCAACAACGTATGGAATTGGAAGCGAACTTACCACGAGCGCTCTTTCAAAGTTCGGCAGCAATCGCTTCAAGCGTTACGGTTGGATATTTGGTTTGGCTAATCAAAGGTGGGCAAGTGATGGCGGCCGTGATGGCAAACCTACCTGCATGGCGACTCATTGATCCGCTACCAATCCTCAACGCGATGATTGATGAACAAGACAATGATGATTCGCTTGAATCAATTATCGAAAAAGGCGAAGACGACTTGCATCGCGAGCAGGAATAACGCCAACACGAATGGCTGACAATCCTATTCGCTAACTCAACACACCAAACACGCAAACTTTTTTTCTCAATTTGTACGATGAATTTTATTACAGCAAAAACTCGAATCACCATCGGATTGACTTGTTTGATCGTCACCATGATGGTCACCATTTCGTCAATCGGAATTGGTCCTAACCAGCGTGGCGTCAATCTTAAAAGTCGGGCAGCGATCACCGAAGCCATTGCGATTGGATGTTCGGTTCACTTAAATAAACGCCAAATTCCTGAGATGGAAATGTTGCTCAATGGCTTGGCCCAACGCAACAAAGCAATTGTCTCAGCGGGCGTTCGGCGTAGCGGTGACAAGCTTGCCGTCTCAGTCGGGGACCATGAATTTCATTGGGCCGCAAATCCAGAAAAATTAGTTGAGACCCACGCAGAAATTCCACTCCAGTTGGGCGACAAAAAATGGGGAGCGGTTGAGGTTTTGTATAAGCCGCTGACTCAAAAGGGATGGCAAGCATGGGCTGGAAGTCCTTGGGTTCGCTACTTTCTTGTGACAGGATCTTTGAGCTTCTTTATGATCTATTTCTTCCTTGGTTACGTGCTCAAACAGCTTGATCCTTCCAAGGCCGTTCCAAAACATGTAAAAGGCGCCCTCAATACATTGGCTGAAGGCTTGATTTTGACTGACAAAAAAGGTCGAGTCATGCTCGCCAACGATGCCTTCTCAAAATGGATTGGAAAACATCCGGATAAACTTTTTGGTGCCGATGCGAATCAATTTGACTGGTTGGTTGATGATTCAACACGCGACTCGAATTCAGAATTTGCTGCCGATGCGCCGCTGCCTTGGCTACAAGTCATGGCCAGCGAAAGCCCGTTGGCTGGTTGGTTGATGAAGTTGAATCCAGCCGATGGTGAAACGTTGACATTGGTCGCAAATTCATCCCCGATTCTTGGTCCAGACGGAAAATATCGAGGCGTTTTGACGTCGTTTGAAGACATTAGTGAACTTGAAGAAAACAAAGTCGAATTGTCTCGTGCCAAGAACGCGGCCGACGAAGCCAACCACGCAAAAAGTGAATTCCTTGCACGAATGAGTCACGAGATTCGTACGCCAATGAATGCGATTCTTGGATACACTGAAGTCTTACGCGAAGGCGCACATCACGATTCAGGAAACCGCACAAAGTATTTGGCAACGATTCATAATAGCGGTCAACATTTGCTTTCTTTGATTAACGACATTCTCGATCTGTCAAAAGTCGAGTCCGGGAAAATGGAACTCGAGCTACGTCGTTGCTCCACCTCTGGCCTGTTGGCACATGTTGTTTCTGTACTGAAAATTAAGGCTCAGGAAAAGGAGATCATGCTCGACTTTATCGGGGACGGCAAAGTGCCAGAATCGATTCTGGTTGATGAAGTCAGAATGAAGCAAGCGTTGATTAACTTGGTCGGTAACGCCATTAAGTTTACTGAAAAAGGCGGCGTGGCAATCGTTGCCAAAATGAACAAAGGCTTGCTCCAAATCGACGTAGTGGACACCGGGATTGGAATGCAACCCGACCAGTTGGAAAAGATTTTTGCTCCATTCTCCCAAGCCGACACCTCCATTACCCGAAAATTCGGCGGTACTGGTTTGGGGCTTGCGATTTGTAAGCAACTTATCGAAAAAATGGGCGGAACTGTTACCGTCACAAGTGAACCAGGCAAAGGAAGTGTGTTTTCAATTCTGCTTGACCCAGGCTCACTTGAAGGTGTGGCCATGGTTGAGATCGACCGTTCAGCAACAGCCGAGACTCATGCTCAGACAAAGCAGGGGATTGGATTCATTGGCGCTAAGGTGCTAGTCGTCGACGATGGCGAATCCAATCGCGAACTCGTCGGGTTGTTGTTGCGTCGATCCGGTGCGTTGGTCGATTACGCCGAGAATGGTCAAATCGCCGTCGATCTTTGCGAACAGAATTCATACGATGTCGTCTTGATGGATATGCAAATGCCAATCATGGACGGATTTACTGCGACACGGACATTGCGATCACGGGGCGACGAAGTTCCGGTAATCGCATTGACGGCTAACGCGATGCGGGAAGATGAAGCCAAGTGTAAGCAAGCCGGTTGCACGGCATTCCTTGCCAAGCCAATTAGCTCGCAGCGACTTCACGACAAGCTTGCGGAAACAATTCCTCACAAAGTCACCGAAGTAGTTGAAGAGACGAAAGTGATTCCAAAGGCTGTCCCAACCGAACAAGTTGAAACGCAAATTCTTGCCGACATCGCCGAAGTTCAGTCCGCCAAATCGGTGAGCAATACCGTTGTTAATATTGCTGACGAGAATCCAGTCGCGCAACTCGCAGACCCACATCCAGATGCATCGTCTGCTGAAGAAGAGATTGTTTCTTCACTTCCAATGGACGATGAAGACTTCCGCTTGATCGTCGAAATCTTCGTTGGCCGGATGCGTGAGAAAGTATCTCAAATGGAAACGGCTGTCCAAGAGAGAAACTACGAAGAACTAGAGCGCTTGGCACACTGGCTTAAAGGCTCTGGTGGCACAGCTGGTTTCGACGTATTCACGATTCCTGCCAAAAAGATGCAAGAATTCGCAACAGATAAAGACGATAAAGCGATCGACAAAAAGATGCAGCAGATTGTTGCAATTGCTGGGCGAATCAAAGTCGAAGTTACCGAAGCGGTTAGCCAATACATGTAAATTTAGACCTTAGAATTTCACCTCTTAATCTCGTGGAACAACACAATGAATTGCCAGTCTTGCGAATCGATCATGCTTCCGGTTTATGGCCAATCACACTACCGTTGTAGCGCGTGCAACACGTTCAGTTTTGCTACCGAACTTGAATCAGCCCAATGTGCAATCATCCCGCAAGGGAAAAAAACGGCATTTCAATGCCCCAAGTGCGTTTTGCCGTTGGAAGTCGGCTTAGTCAAAGGCCGACAAACTCAAGTTTGTTTTTGTAGCAACTGCCGTGGATTTGTGCTTTCAAGCGAGAGCTTGGGAGAGTTGGCGACCGAGCTTCGCGCCGAGTACCAAGGCGAAGACGATCGCCCACAGCCAATTGATCCCAAAGAAATGGATTTGGTTTCTAACTGCCCAGCATGTTGGGAGAAGATGGATTCGCATCCGTACTACGGGCCTGGCAATATTGTCCTCGATACTTGTACGCATTGTAAATTGGCTTGGCTCGACCATGGAGAGTTAGCCAAGATCGTGCGTGCACCTGGTGTAAGAATCGCTGTGAAAAAATGATGAGAGGGCAGGGCGTGCGTTGGTTAAGCATGCCGCTCGAATTTGCAAAAACACAAACGCGGATTGGACGGAATGCGTACCGTGTCGTTTTCTACCAAGCCTCAGTAAATCACGGCTTGAGCTGGCTTTTCTTCCTGTTCATATGTTTGCATAAACAAGCGAACCATTGTGAGGATAAAAATAACCATCGGAACGGATCCTCCGCCGATCATCGATAATCGAAAGTCGCTGGCCTTTCCGTCAAACTCTGCGAGCAAGCGCTCAATGGCTGGAAGATGCTCACCTTCTTCAACACTTCCACGTTCGAATTCCGCAAGGTTACGGTGGTGATGCTTTGCAAACGTGGAATGGGCAAACACTAAAGCAACGATCACGAACACGCATGAGATTGCAGCAGCAGCCGTTAAACCATCAGCCCAACTGAATAGTTTTCGATTAAGCAGTAATTTAACAAACGCGTCGGCGAATTGTGCGATCGCAAAAATCATAAGCGCCGCTGCGAATACCCAAAGCGCCCAGCCCAACCCAACGAACACATAGTAAAAAGAGGTCGTCATTTCTGCGGGCTCGAACTCGGCTGCGTTGACTGAACGGATTGAAGCGCACAATGTCTTGATCAAAAAGCCTTCAATGATTTGGAAACGGCACAACAAAACAAACATTCCAAACCAAAACGCCAACGTGGCTGAGCCAAGCCCTGCGAGAAACCCCAATGGCGAAGAAGCCTTTGCTTCCGGCTCGGCGGCAAGGTTTTGAGCCGGCTCGTTCGCATTGTCAACGGAAGGTTTTACTTCGGTCCGAGCCATAACGGGCGCTGCATCCCCGGCACCGTTAAGAATCGCATCGAGATCATCGTAGGTTGAGGTAAAAACAGGTTTATCTTCTTCGACAACGGTTGGATGAGCGATTGGAACGGGCGGTCGATGCTTCTTTTTCTTTGCCTTGGTTGGCTTGGGAGAAATCGAATTTGGTTTTGTCGAACCGGGTTGGGTGACTTCCTGATTGGTAACTACTGAATCAGCAGCAGATTGCTGTTTCCCCAGCGATCGCTTGGGGATATCTATTTTCGAGCGTTGCTGGCGTTTGGTAATTTCTTCTTTAACGGGAGTGCCACCGATCAACTCGTCCCCCAACATTTCATCGCCAAGTAAATCAACATTTAGAGAGGCAGGCGGAAGCAGATCCTGTGGGAGAGTCGTTGCTTCGAAAGCAGTTTTTGGTTGTCGTTTTTCCTTTTCCGAAGTCGTACTCGCAGTCTGCCCGACTCTAGTGATCGCACCACACCCGCAACGGACCTTTTTTCCGGCGAATTCTGGTTTGATATTTCGGAATTGCTTTCCGCATTCCGGGCAAGTCATCGACAGCGTCAACAAACACTCCTAATTGGTTGGGTGCGGCCTGATCCGCACTGCATTTTACTTTTTCAGATTCACGCGAATGATTTCTTTATCGTTGCGGACGACAATTGAACCGTCGGAATAAGCCGGATGAGACCATACAACATCCCGTCCGCTTGCCACAGAAGTCGGCTCAAGCAATTTTGCTCGGTCTAATTCTTCAAAACCCGTTGGCGACAACTTCCCGATGATCAGTTCTCCCAAATCGTCAAAAATCAACACCTTGTCTTCGTTGGGAGTGATGAAACCATTGGCAAATAATTGAGGTTTTTCTGCAAGCCAGTCTTCATCCGCCCATTTCATGTCACCAGTCGCCAATTCAATACAGCGAAGAATCCCTTGGCCACGTTTGTTGTAGGCAACACCGTAAGCCAGTGAATCCTTGATGATCGGTGTGGCCATCATCGAGTTCATGGCGTCCTTTAATCGTTCGCCCTTTTTGTTGTCGCGCCAAACTTCTTTCACGCTTGGTGGGTTAGACCCCAACTCCAACATAATTGCACCTTTGTAAAACTCGGAAATCAAGAGTCGATTGCCGATCAGAATAGGCGTGGCAATCGTGACCACGGATGGGTTTACTTCTTCCGGGAACTTGGTGTGCCAGAACTCTTGTCCATCGGCAGGGTTTACGGCGGTAATTCCCGTAGCGTGCCAGAAAATCATCTGACG
>CAYZGP010000193.1:5379-7241 GCA_964478065.1 uncultured Pirellulaceae bacterium | reverse complement strand
CCTAGGGCGATGCCCTAGGCTACGGTGAAATTGGCCCTTGGCCAAAAAAACAGCATGTGAAGCCACCACGGCCAGCTTAACGACGTGCCCGAAGGCGACGGCGCTGTTTCCCCACCAAGTTTAACGACGAGCCGGAAAGTTGCCAAAAAAAACGCGTAAGTATGCCGGCTTTCGCTGAACGAAAGTCCGACTCCTTACGCGTAGTTATGACTTCACCAAAACCGTAGAACAAACGTTTACTGATCGTCGGCTTCGATTCCAAACTTGCTGCGATCCGGATAAGCCGGTCGTTTTGGCGCTTTATAAGGATTCGATTTCATCTCCTTGATCATCTGCTCGATCGCGGCGTCCAACTGAGGATCGCCACCATCAACCATCTTCGCAGGATCGTCGATGACTTTGATGTCAGGATCGACTCCGTGTCCTTCGATTCCCCACGTTCCGTCTTTCTCGTAATAGGCAAACGAAGGCATTGTGACGCTCGTGCCGTCCACCAAACCAGGCCCGCCAGAGATCCCGACCAATCCGCCCCACGTTCGCATACCGATCAATTTTCCAAGCTTGTTTTGCTTGAACAAAGCCGGAAACATATCGCCGCCCGATCCAGCCATGCCGTTGATCAACATGCATTTCGGGCCTTGGTGCGAATCAGGTGGCCAGCTCCAATCCATTCCATCGCGTTTGGCCCAATAATTCGTTCGAGGACGATTCAACAGTTCGATAAACCGCGTTGGGATTTGGCCTCCGCCATTCCAACGGTCGTCAACAATCAAAGCATCTTTGCCCATCTGAGCGAAGAACTGACGGACAAGATCGTTCTGTCCTGGAACGCCAGTGTTGACGACATAGATATAGCCAACTTTGCCGTCGGTTTTTTCCTCTACATATTTACGCTTGGATTCAATCCAACCACGGAAGCGAAGGTTGGCGTCACTCCGCATCGGTTTGACGGCAATCCGTTTGTCATCGTCATCGATCTTTGCGTCGTCGCTGATGGTAAGCGAGACCGTCGTTCCCATTGTCCCTCGTAGTTTCTCGTACGGGTTTTGCTTGGACGTCAAAGGCTCGTCGTTGATGGCAAGCAAATACTGGCCGGATTTGACACCGGCACTTGCCAGTGGGTTTCTCGCATCGATATCCCACTTCGCACCTTCGAACAGCTCCGCGATTTTGTAGACCTTTCCATCGGCTTCGAATCGGCAGCCTAACAAACCCGTGTCGCTTCGCGGACCTGGTTCGATATCGTTGCCGCGATAATATGCGTGACCGACATTCAATTCGGAAATCATTTCGCCAATCAAAAACCCAACGTCGGCTCGCGAAACGCAGTCGTCCAGCAGTTTTGAATACTGCTCCCAAACTCCATCCCAATCGACACCATGCATCGTTGGATCATAAAAGAAATCACGCTCTAGTCGCCAAGCCTCTCGAAGGATCTGCTTCCATTCGGCTCGTGGCTCGATCATCACGGTCATGCCATCGGTTGAAACCGATTTTTCAAGTTTTTGGCCAGCCGCTGCGTTGGCAACGAAAAAGTCACCTCGTCTAATAACCAAGAGTTTCTTGCCGTCAGCGGAAATGCCGAAGTTGCCCGCCCCTTTGACGACTTCTTTGGCTTCTTTTTTATCAGCACTCAAGTCAATGATCTTGATCGCAGTGTCACCACCGCCACCACGAGATGGCCGTTGAACGAACAACAAGTGATTTTTGTCATTGACGGCTAAGGAAGAAAAGTTGCCGTTGCCGACAGGAATTTGAAAGGCACGTTTTTCGATTCCGTCAAACTCAATTTCAAACGGCTTATTCTTGTCGTCCTTTTTGGCATCATCTTTTTTGCCGTCTTTTTTATCGCCATCGGATTT
>CAYZGP010000193.1:0-5279 GCA_964478065.1 uncultured Pirellulaceae bacterium | reverse complement strand
TTTATCGCCATCGGATTTGTCGCCATCTGATTTTTCAGCTTTAGCATCCTGCGCATCGTCGCTTTTACCAGATGCGTCTTTGTCTTTCTTCTCTTTCCCTTCGTCTTTCTTCTCGTCGTCTTCCTTCTTCCATGTTTCTTCATCAATCTTTGGAAGCAGCGGATGTTTGACGTCCGACCGAAGTGGCATTGCCATCAACACGCCAGTTTGGGCGTAAATAAATGACTGGCCAAGGTCTTCGTATTGAGGTGAATTGAATGAGCGGTTGCTCTGGAAGAAAATGAAGTCGCCTTTCTTATCAAAAACAGGGGCGGAATCGTTGAAGTAATTTTCCGTCAACTGTTTCTTCGTGCCGTCTTTGACACTGTAAACATAAATGCTGCCGATCGGTGCGCGTGACTCTGATTGTTTCGAGTAACACATCCACTGGGAATTGTGTGACCAATTCACGCTGATCGCATTAGCCGTTGGGTCGGTATCAACCAATTTTGATTTCTTGGAATCCACATCGAGAACAAACAGCTTTCCGGTTTTGTCTGTGAAAGCAATATGTTTCGAGTCCGGTGACCAAGAATCGAGCTCACGATAGCAATCGCCACCGGTCGTTAACTGTGTCGTATCACCGCGACCATCCGATTGCGTCACGTAGATTTCGTACTCGCCTGATTCGTCAGAGAGGTAGGCGAGCCATTGGCCGTCGGGGCTCCAGATTGGATTTCGCTCTGCAAAGCCGCTTGTTTTTGTCAGCCGTCGGGGTGAACCGTTTTTGACCGGAGCCGTCCAGATGTCACCGCGTGCTTCAACCGTCAGCCGTTTTCCTGTGGGCGAAATGTCGCCTGAAACGATGAACTCTGAAGCGTCAATTTTTTGTGCTCGCAACGTTGGTCGGTCGCCAGGAATCGAGATGTCAATTCGCTTGTGCTTCTTTGTTTTTAAGTCGACCAAAATCATCTTTGGGCCATTGGTCAAAACGATCTCGCCGTCACCTGCGGCACCCGGTCCGATAGAAGGCCACTTGCAATCGTAATCGCCGAACTTGGTGATCTGCTCGCGCTCACCAGAAGAAGTATCGTAGGCCCAGATGTTCAGTCGATGATCATCGCCTGCGTCAGACAAGTAGTAAACCGTATCGTCATGCCACATTGGCAAACTGTCGGTCCCTTCAAAGTCAGTAATCTGCTTTGACGTTTTGTCTTTGAGATTAAAAAGCCAAACGTCCGAAGCCATTCCGCCACGGTATCGTTTCCAGGTTCGCGAGTCGCGCGAGTGAGGCGTGTAGGCCAACCATTTTCCGTCTTTGCTAACTGTTCCATTGGTTCCGTAGGGAACTGGCAATTGTTCAGGCAGGTTTTTCTTTGCAGAGATCGTGAAAAGTTGCGACTGCCGACCAAGTCCAGCGAATCCGTTGCTTGAGTAGAGTAGGTCTTTGCCGTTTGGCATCCAGTCACAAAGCGATTCGTTACCGGGATGGAACGTCATTCGTTTCGCCATTCCGCCACCAACGGGGATCGTATAAAGATCCGTACCGCCTTCGTAGTTACCCGAAAAGGCGATCGTTTTTCCGTCGGGGCTGAATCGCGGGAATCGCTCCCCGCCTTTGGGGCTGGCTAACGGAGCCGCCGTTCCGCCTTCGCGATCGACCACCCACAGTTCGTTGGCGTAAGAAAAAACGATTTTGTCTTTGCTAACATCCGGATATCGCATCATGCCTGCAGACGGGCTGGTCTGGGCTGGGAGTTCTGCGCTTGTGGTGGCGATTAAGCCAAAGGACAAAACCGCCAAGGTCAAAAACTTTTTCATATTGGGCTCGTGATCAAGAAGTTGTCAAACGTTGCTTTAAAAAGATACCTTACAATTGTAACCAAGTACTTGATTCGATTGAGTAGGTTTCAAAAATTGACAATCGTGAAGCCAAGAGGTTGGATTGAGATGAAATTCATGGCGGTTTGCCAATTCGGAATAAGCACCACCACATGTTGGAACTCAAGTGTCGGTTAAGGAAATTCAAGTCTCGCCGATTTTTCAGCACGCAAAACATTAGAGCTACTTTGATTCGTCTGAGTGGTTTTTTGGAGCTTCCAAGCGTTATCGATTTTGCACAATCGTGCGAGCCAAAAGTTGTTATCTGATATACTTTTGAGAGTGAAGGTGGCGATAATTGTGTTCTCTTTGCAATCTTCTACTCACTTCACATCATTCTAATAAGCGTTGTCCAGGGACTTTCTAATGCGCCAAATAACAATTTCACTTTCGATCGTTTTGATAATTTGCTTTGTCGCAAAAACAAACGCACAAGACCCGAGGCAACAGCGACGTCGCGCTTTGGTAGAGGATTTACTTCGGGGCCTTATTGAATCGCAAGTCAAACCGCAGCCCAACAATGCACGCCCAACGAAACGTCCAACAACCCGCCCAGTTACTCCACGACCGGCTGTCAAAGTCGAAGTCTCGCGAGACATGCTTGCCGCGAGAAAGCATTTGACAAAATGGACTAACACAAGCACCCAGTTGGTTTCAGAGTTGCGGGTTCATGAATACGATGCACCACAGCTTCGTCCGTTGATGGCTGATGCGATAAAAATTCAAGCATCGGTTGAGTTGCTTAACCGAAAGGCACAGTTGTACCCGACCATCGATCCGTTGCAGCAAGAGTTTGCGATCGTGGACCAAAACTGGCGAGTGCTTTCGCACCGTTTGCAAAAAGTCAACGGTCTTCCGCGTAAGTGCAATGGGTACATCGACTCGATCGGGAGCTTGGACACACAGATGTGTGGGCTGTTCAATATGCAGCCGCAGATTGACCGCCGAGAGTTGGGACGGCTGACAAGCGAGCTTAAATCTGACTACGACCACATGATGCACAATGTTTACTATTTAGCTCGCGGTCGCAAAGGTGGCGAGAAGCTTTTGCAAAACGGACGAAACATCCAAGTCATGATCGAGCAGTCGGGAGCTTTGATTCAACGCGGTGACTATGACACGATCGTGAATGCTTTTCAGCAATCCAATAAAGCCTGGCGTCCGTTCAGCCGCAGCCTATCGCAATTCCAGGACGAGCGTTTGCGTTACTCAGTGCAAAAAATTGAAACCACGGGCAAAATGATCAACGAGCAACTTTGGTTGCCTGAGGTCATTGACCGTGAGTACCTTTCAAGTGTAAGTGACGCCGTTGCAATCGAGGCACAGAGGGTTTTTGACTCGATCACTTTGTCGGAAATACTTAGCCACCCTCAGCCGGGATTCGCGATGAATTCGGCGCGTGAATTCCAAGTCGCCTGTACGAACTTTAGTCGTTCACTCAAAAAAGGTGTTGCGGTTGAGGATCTTGAGTGGGATTACCGGTTGTTTGAAACGCAATGGGATGAGATGCATTACTTGATGCTCGACCTAAAAAATCCGGTCGTTAATCGTAAGCTTCAGGATATCGAAACGACCATGAACGCGTTGGGCAGTACGTTTGGCCAACCACCCGTTATCGATCATGCAATGATGCGTCAATTAACTGCAAATCTGGATGCACTTAGTCGTCAAATATCACAGTCGATTCGTCAGCGCGTTACGCCTCAGCGTTACGACGTCGGTTTTCAAAATGAGATTTGTGGGGCGAGCGATCAGTTCGCTCAATCCGTCAACGGTTTTCACCAAGTCGTGCTTCGCCAGCCGGGTACGATTAAAAAGGGAAAGGATTTGGATGACTTGTTTGTCCAATGGCGACGTCTTAAGCCCATGATAACAAAATGCAAATCGGCTGACCGAGTCGCGTTCTCGAATCTTCGCGGTCAAATCGAGCCATACATGGTTAAGTTACAAGTCATTTATGCAGACTGATTCTTGATTGGGCTTGGATGGGAAAGCTGTGGTCGTTTAGGGTGACAATGACCGTTTCCGAAGTGTGGATTCATCAAAGTTCGACTTTTCTGATTCTGGCTTGCGGATTAGACTGAAGGCCCGGAAAATGGATGTTTTGTCTCCGTTTTCTCAATGCAAACCATCAAGAAATGATTCAAAACAATCATGGCAACTGAAATTCAGCCAACGTCGTCTCCCAACGAGAAAGACGCAATCGCCAAAGACATTCATGTCGAGAGCGAGCGCTTGACAACGCGAGTCCCGAAACCTGCTGGCGTCAATGCGCAAAGTAAAATCTTGTGGTCTTACTTGATTCCCGTTGTGCTGTTTCATTTGATGGTTCCAGTCGCGTTTTTCGGATACTTTTTTTCCTGGTGGGGTTTGTTGTTTCTGCCAATTGGGAATTACATTTTCACTTCGATGGGAATTGGAGCGGGCTATCACCGTTTGCTAACCCATCGCGGATTTGACTGCCCCAAATGGTTTGAATATACGTTGGCGACATTGGGCGTGTGCAGTTTTCAGGATTCGCCGGCCCGTTGGGTCTTGGTTCATCGAGTTCATCACCAGCACTCCGATCACCAACCCGATCCACACACTCCGCACGTTAGCGGATTTTGGTCGCACATGGGCTGGTTGTTCATTGACAATCGCGATTTGAGTACGGCTTCTGCGTACGACAAGTATTGCCGTGATTTGATGCGGGATCGATATTACATGTGGCTTCAGCGCGGATTGAACTGGGTTGTTGTGTACGCCGTGCACGCGGTGGCTTTTCTATTGCTTGGATTTTTGTTGGCGCTTGCCATGGCACCCGAAGGCGGCGTGTTGCAGTTTACGTTGAAATTCTTTTTGTGGACGGTAATCATGCGAACCGTTTACACTTGGCATGTAACCTGGGCGATCAACTCCGCAGCTCACATGTGGGGCTACCGCAATTATGAAACACGAGAAGACAGTCGTAACAACTGGTTGTTCGCCATTTTGACCAACGGCGAAGGTTGGCATAACAATCACCACGCTGACCCACGCTCCGCCCAACACGGCCATCGCTGGTGGGAAGTCGACATCACTTATATCTCGCTCGCGATCTTGGAAAAAGTCGGCATCGTCAGTAACCTGGCGCGGCCGAATAATTCGGCGCTGGAGCGGAAAGCTCTTTAGAGACTCCTGGACATCGTTCGCTTCTGTTTATACGCGCGTAGTTGAGTATTAATCAATCCTTGCCCGCATGGAGCTTGCCCGACAAAGGCAGTTTCAATGCGGGCTTTTTTCGCCTTGCGCAAGCTTAAAAAAACCAAATACGAGCCCAATCTTCCCGCGATTCATGCTGTTCCCAACCTTGTATTCATGAAACGCTTCCCTAGCTGAGTAATTCAAATCGAGATTGCACTAGCCCAAGCAGTTTCACATGTGCGCCAGTGAGTTTT
>CAYZGP010000192.1:0-7456 GCA_964478065.1 uncultured Pirellulaceae bacterium | reverse complement strand
GCGTGGTTTTGAAGTGGATGATCTATCGTTCCGGCTCGGTGATCGCGGACGTTATGTCGCTTGGAGAATCCATTGCCACTGTTTGGCCGAAAACGAATCACGATCAAAGATATCGACGTTAATCTCGATGGCTGGCACCTTTCCGGACAAAATGAGAGCATCGTTCAATACGACCACGCGAATGGTGATGTTTTCTCAATCAACTTCTTCGACAAGCAACCAGATATCGGTGCTTCGCTTGGTGATGTAACGGAAATTCGCAACTTCTATCGCAACATGTTGATCCCCAACAAAATGGGTCTGCTCGAATGTGACGTCTACGATATTGACGGACGCCGTCGGTTTACATGCTCGCGGAACTAATGATGGAACCTCGTGGATTCGTCTTTTTGGCTTCACACACAATCCCAGGACGCGATTGCAGTTTCGTCTTGAAATATCAGGCCGTCGAATCTGGAATGACGGGGATTCGCGAATCGGCAGTGATGGCCATGTTGCCGACTCCAGAAATTGACGAGAACACAAATAGAATTCTCGGCTGGTGCACTGATCCGTATGATGATTCGCTAGAATATGAGGTAATGTGTAACAAAGCTGATTCACGTGAATATGACAAACAATTCCCCGATCATCCGTTATCGCGCACTCGTAAATTCATGGACGAATTACCAAACGCTGTTACCATGTCCGAAAGACTCCGCAAAACTCCAGCTTTTGAACTTTAACCGGGATCGGCAATCGCGTCATAACAATACGATGACCGTTGATTTTCTGTTGGTGCTTATTTCATTAGCTCGAACTCTACAGATCCGATCCACAATTTTTCGTTCGATCTGACTTTGCACATTTGCCAATCGAATGGCGGCGCGGAATCAGGTGAACATCTCGACGGACAAAAGTGGCGGCAGGAAATTTCCTTCACGTTCTTGCTTGCACCGCAAAGAAAATCGCTTTCGTTTGCTTTTATCGGTGCGATTTGCTCGAGACCGCCTCAAAGACGTTCAGCCTGATTGACGTCTTGCGGAAAGACTGTCAAGGCTTCTTCAAAAGACATAATTTGAATTGGATGTCGAAAACAATCTCGTCTTTCACCACGAACGGCCTGCGATAAAATAGCTGTTCGCAATTCAAGTTGCAGAAATCAGCAAACTGTGGAGTTTTGAGTGGGAATCGGGATCATTACTTTGGTGGCCACGTTGGTCATTTCGCTTTTGGTGACGCGGATCGGGGCGGTGGCGTTGACCCTGACCGGGATGTCCAAAGATAGCGCGCGGTTTCAAGCTCGTTCAGCGTACACCGGCGTTGGATTCACGACTTCTGAATCGGAACAAGTCGTCAACCATCCAGTCAGGCGGCGAATTCTGGGCTTTTTGATGTTGACCGGAAACATCGGTATCGCGGTCGTGATCGCATCGATGATGGCAACGTTTGCTCAAGGCGGCGAAGGCAACACTTGGTTGCGAGTTTTTATTCTCGCGGCTTGCCTATTGGGAATCTGGATCATTGGAACGCAAAGATGGGTCGACCAGCAACTTGAAAAAATCATTAAGTGGGCTTTGACCAGGTGGACAACGATTGACGTTCGCGATTACGTTTCACTGCTTCATCTTGCTGATGGTTATGTGGTGTTCGAGCTCAAAGTCAACGATGCCGATTGGATCATGGACAAAACGTTAACCGAAGCAACACTGTCTGCCGAAGGCGTGTTGGTGCTGGGCATTCATCGAGCCAATGGCAAATATCTTGGTAGTCCCAATGGCACAACGAAAGTTGGCGTGGGGGATGTGCTTTCTGTTTACGGGCCAGCTGAACGGCTTGAGGAATTGGACATTCGAAAGAAAGGCTACGAAGGAGATCGTGCTCACAAAATTGCGATGGAGACCCAAAAGCTTACCGCGGAAGAAATCGACAAACTGGATGAGTAAAGTTAAGTGTTGGCTTCCCAGAAAAATTTGGGATTACTGCTGACAATTAACAATGATATTTTCATCGCGAATTTCGAGAGAACATTGCGACCCATTAAACGCTAACGTCGCTTTCGTTTTTTCATTATTCGTCCAGCAAAATTCGCCGCTTAATATACGCTTGACCGAACCGCGGCCACCTGAGATTTGTCCTTCGTACACAAGGTAATCCAATCGGTGATCGTCCAGTCGCCGGGCAACGATCGTCTGACCGTTATCAGTCGAATCCGTCGCTGCTAATCCAAACGGTTTTTCCAGCTCCCACGTCAGCAACGTCCCATCGTCTTCGAGCATCAAATCCCAATGATCGGATCGGGGGTAATTTGCTGGAAACGTGTGAGCCAATAAGACGAATTTTTTCGTGCTGTTCAAAGTGAATGTTTTAAAGTTGCGGGATTGTTCAGCGGAATATTAAGGTTTCGCCCAAGAAGCTATTGGCGCTTGGCCCATTGTTTCTCAAGATACAAATATGGAATTGACAAAGACAAACAACTCATCCAACTCACCGAAAAATGGCAACGGCCAAGGTGACGCTCAAAACGGAAACGATTCTGGCGATGCCGGCGAAACCAAATTCGTTTTGCCGCATGTCCGTCCGATCCACATTGGCAACGTTACGGTTGACCCGCCAATTTTGCAAGCGCCGATGGCAGGGTTCACAAATTACGCGTTTCGACAGATCGTGCGTGAGTACGGCGGATCGGGTTTGATCGCGACGGAAATGGTTAACGCACGCGGGTTTGTTTGGCTTGATGAGAATACGCCTGAACATCCGGATCGTTTGTGGGGCGTGAAAGACGAAGCCCGTCCGCTGGCCGTACAGATTTGGGACAACCAGCCGGAAACGATGGCGAAAGTCGGCAAGCGTTTGGCCGAAGACTACAAAGTTTCGATTGTTGATATCAATTTTGGCTGTCCCGTCAAACAGGTTACCGAAAAAGCCAAGAGTGGCAGTTACTTGCTCAGAACGCCCGACAAAATGGGTGAGATTATTTCGGAGGTCGTTAAGGCGTGTGCGCCAACTCCAGTGACGGCAAAAATCCGTTTGGGTTGCACACGCGATAACATCAACGCGATTGATGTGGCTCAAGTCGTCGAGGGAGCCGGTGCAGCGGCGTTAACTGTTCATGGTCGCACAGCACAAGACATGTTCCGAGGCCATTCCGATTGGGATCGCATTTCGGAAATCAAACCGCACTTGAAAAAGATTCCGCTGATCGGAAACGGCGATCTGGATAGCGCTCAAAAGGTAATGGACGCTTTCAAAAATTACGATGTTGATGGCGTGATGATTGCGAGAGCTTGCCTTGGTCGACCTTGGCTTTTCTCGCAATGCAAAGCCGCCCTGTTAGGCCAACCAGTTCCGCCCGATCCTAGCCTGGACGAGCAACGTCAGTGTTTGCTTCATCACTTCGATTTGATTGTTTCACGGTTTGGCGAAGACAAAGGTTCGCAGCTGATGCGCCGTTATGCTTGTTGCTACGCCCAAGGCCGTCATGGCGCTCGCCATTTCCGAACGCATGCCGCGAAGGTCCGATCGGCCAAAGAGTTCTATGCCGTGGTGGAAGAGTATTTCCCACGCGATCATGATCACGACAAAAAAAATTAGCAGCCGTCGGATTGAGGTTGCTATTTTTGATGGCGATGAAGGAGCGGTTTATAGGAGAAAGAAGTAATCTTGTCCCACGATCCTGTCAGCGCAACAGGCGCTTTTGGCAAAGAGGTTAAAACGTTGGAAGATATGGGGTACACTTTTGGAGCAATGGGTGGTATTTATTTGGTTCGGAACTCCTGGCAATGGAAAATAAGACGAAAGCTTGGGCAGGATTGGATAAAGTCACTGAGAATGCAATTGCACAAATCAAAGCAATCGCACCGCTTCATACGATCGAATTCGTTCCCATAAGTCATTCGAGACTTGAATTTTACGTCTTCTATAAAACGAATGAAGATTTGAAAACTTCTACGAATGACAAAACGAGCGAATCTGCTGAACAAATTATCGAGCAAGAGTTGGAGAAGATCGGTCGAGGAAACAAAAATGGCGTCGAGGTCCGATTTGAATTTGACTCACACGAAAATGTTCTGGAGAAATTCGACGGAAGCTACCAAATGCGTCTTCGCTAGTTAGCCAATTCGAAACCGCCCGCGCTTGCACGGGCTTTTCTTTTCTTAACAAGTTTTCTTTTTTCGTAACCTGCCAACGAACGCTGGCGGGATTCTCGGTGTAGCCCAGCAGCTAAGCATTATGGCTGATGGGGACCGACCCAGTTGAAGACTTTGCCGATTTGCTCGATGCCGTAGTTCAGGTACGCGCCAGAGGCTTCGTGTAGTTCTGTGAAATTCTGCGAACACTGGTCGCAACACGTTTCGATTGGAATCGTGATTTGGCGAGGGACCATGCGGCAGATTTTGTGCGGAATGCAAACCATGACTTGATATGGAACTTTGACCGTAAACCGACGAACGTTTTCGCGTGCGACTTGACGAGGTACCTGAACCAAACGAGTTCGGTATCGAGTCTCTGGAACATTCTCCCAGTAAACTTCAGTGCGAATTTTCGGAACGTCTCGGTACCTGGTTTTGTAAACCGTTTTTGTTCGCGTTTCTGGAACCATGACCATAAACGTTTTGATGACTTTGTCCGCCACGGTTCGGGTTTCAGTGCGATAAGTCGTTCGTGTCTTGATTTGCGGAACCATTTCGGTGACTTTTTTCGTTTCAAAATAAGGCACCTTGCGCGGAACGTCGACGTATTCAGTTCTCGTGCGGATTTCCGGTATCATCACCGTGTACTTAACTTTACGTGGTCGAGGCTCTTCGATGTAGTAGGTTTCTTTGATTTCTTCGTACGACGTGACGGGTACTTTGACTGTGTACTTTTCTTTTATGATTTTTGGTTCACGAATGGTGTATTCTTGAACCACTGTTCGGGTGCGCGGTACGGGACGCGTGACTTCGACTAATTCCTCATCAACGAAAGGAATGCGCTGGGTGATCGGCACCTTGTTTTCGCGTTCTTTTTCGATGGGGCGGCGGTAGGTAAAAGGGATGTCCTCTTGCTCTGTTACTCTTTCAAAGTTTGCGATCGGAATTCTCTTTGTTTTGGTTTCTTCTCTGACTCGCTTGATTTGAACTTTTCGAGTCCTGGCCTCCCAGCGGTATTTTGTAACGGTAAACGTCTTGGTTTCCGTTTCGTCGCGGTAGTCCATCACCTTCAAATTTGCGGTTCGAGTTTCCTCACGATATTTGGTGATCGGCACCATCCGTGTGCGCGTTTCGGTGCGATTCAAAACTTGCGGAACCTGATACGTCATCGTGCGTGGTACGTCTCGAAAGTCTGTGTAGGGGATCCGTTGGGTGACAATTTTCGGACACCAAACGGTTTGAAAACATGATTCCTGACCTGTTCCGCATGTTGTGCAGCCGCAGGCGTCTTGTGTGATGGTGCAAGTAGGCTTGGAGATCAATTCCTTTTTCCAAGTCCCCATGTCACGGGTAATCGTGCGGTATTTTCTAACGGGAACTTGTTTCGTGATCGTTCGCTGTGCAGTTCGCAAGACTTCGTAAGGTACGTTGACTTTGTAAGATTGCGGAACGTGTCTGACTTCGGGGATTTTGACTGTATAGGTCTTGGTAACATTGCGTGGCGTTTGAACTTTCTTGGGAAACGTCTTGGTGATCTGCACTTCATAAGGCACGTTTACGTAATAGGTTTCCGTTTTTGGTTCCGTTTCAAGTGAAGAGACTTTGTATTCAACCTCCATTTCATCTTGAATCGGCTGTTGTGCATACTCAATGTTTTTGTAGGAACCTTGACGGTTTTCATATTCAAAATACTTGTCTTTGAAAACTAATTCGCGTTTGTCATCGCGATACTTTGTAACGTTAGCGGGCTCTCGGACAGTGACATATTCGACGAATTCTTCGACAATCTCTCGGGTTTTGATTTTGTTTTCGTAGACGACTTTGTTTCGCTCTCTTTGTTCATCTACCACTTTGACGATCGGCTTGCGTACGATTCTTGTTTTGGCAACTTTCTCGTATTCCATGACCACCCGTTCTTTTTCGACAGGAACTTCGACGGTGTATCGCTTTTGCACTGGCTCTTTATCGATGACGGTCTTGTACTTCGTTATTTGAACCTCGCGCTCTTGCGGAACCATTACCTTGTAAGGAACCTCGACCGGCACTTGGTAAGACTCTTCGCGCTCGACAATTTCTTCACGCTGTTGTGGCTTGCGAACCATAATGGTGAAGTTCTCTTGAGACGGAACCTGAAATTCTTCTTTGATGTTGACGGTGTAGGTGCGGGATCGCTGCTGCGGGACTTGAACTTGGTAGGCTTCGGTTTTGGGAACCTGGTCAATCACCGTGTGGTAAGTTTTGTATCTTTGTTCCCGTAGTTCATTTCGATACTGAGTTCGGCGCATGTTGATGAATCGAAGTTCCCATTGAGGAACCAGAATCGTTGCGGTGGTGCATTGTGGCTGACACCCGCATGGGCAGCCGGCACCATGGCCTGCGATTGCCGGGCCGGCAAACGGTTGAGATACCAGTGGCTGGGAAAGTGTTGGCGCTGGAAAAAAATCGCCGCCGATGCGTTGTCTTGTGGAGCGTGGTTGAACCAAGTTGGGTTGAATCAGGTTTGGTTGGATAAACGGTCCAGTCGGTGATGAGGGAATGAACTGTCCTTGATTCGATTGGTCAATCGAAGGCAAGAACGGATTGGCTTGGATTGACGTGTTGGGAATCTGGATTCCGCCGTTTGCGGTTCCATTGATAGCCTCTGAATCAGCCGGACCAGGGAGTGGGATTTGTTGAGTCGGCATGAATCCTGCGGTGACTCGCTGAGGAGCGAGTTGAAGTTGGCCTTTATAGTTTTGAAGGCTCGGCAAAGTTTCAATATCGCTACTGCGGGAGCGTGACCGTGTCGACTCGATCGGGAGACTCGAAAGGTCCAACTCTGCAAATGGAATCGGTTGATTGGCTACAGATTCGGCTTCCTGAGCGGAAGTGGAGCTTGGCTCGATGGTTGCGTTTGGCTCTCCGTTTGTAATTGCCGATGGTGGCGTCGGAAGCGTATGGGCTACCGGATCTTGGGCGTCTTGCGGAAACACGCCGGCTGCAATGGCAGACAGGCACGCAATCACAGCGGCAATAAGATATGTCGGTTGGCGGTAGTTCATGATCCTTTAACGTGACGGATTTCCGTCGACGTACCTGTAGCCCCAAACGGTCGATCGACCGCTTAAAGTTTGTTTAGAGAGGTAGTTCCACGCTAGTTAGAGGACCCCCGCGATTCAACTGAATTGCGGGAAAAGCAGCTGATTTGAGGGTTTTTTCGCTGTCTGGGTGGGGTTGAAATGGTGGTGACAGCACGCAAGTCCAGCCACCAAATGTTTGACTTTGGATCAATCGTGTTTCCAAGTCACGCGTGCTTAATGTGGCTGAATCAAGTCGCAGGTTGATGAGGGTGCGATTGATGCGAG
>CAYZGP010000191.1:0-7459 GCA_964478065.1 uncultured Pirellulaceae bacterium | reverse complement strand
GAAGGGACGACAGGAATCGCAAATTCACGCGTCATTCCGTCCCTTCAGGACTTTGAAAACTAACACTACTTTTTCTCGGGCTCACGCCCGAGGCTACATCCTGTCCGCACTTCGTGGCTAAAAACATCCTAACGTAAGTGCCATTGGGCTGGCGCCCCAACGGCTCATGCATGGAAACCAGAAAAGAAGAACTACGAAATCTGGATTTATCGTGGCCTTCCCCATTTGCACCACCCCTAAATCGACGGTTGGATTCAGCTCGCTAGCAGGACAAACGCTTGTCTGCAAAGTGTTTGCGTGAGAGCAAAAAGTTAACGTGAATCGCTCTATGTCATGGCTTTCAATTGCATTATTTTACAGGCTCTGCTTTTGAGATCATAAGCCCGATTGAATCGCAAACTCGATTGAGTCGCAAATTCGATTGAGCCAAAACTCCGATCGAATCGCATGCTTGTACTGCAAGCTGATTTCAAAAACAGAATGAGATGGCGAGAACCTTTCCGGGCAACATTGCGTATCGCTTTGTTCGTCAAGCAATTTTAAATCGCTTGATGAGTGTTCGGCAATAAAAACACCTGATGGATCGGGTGTCCGCGGCAAACCGTTTGGGCAACACGCTCAAGTTTTGAAGAATCCATGGAAGGAATGAAGCATGCGGTTTCATTTAGGATTGGCCTCAGTGGCCATGATCATTGCTCTTTCATCGACGATATTTTCGTCGAGCGAATTTCTGTCCAGCGCTAACGCACAAAACTATCGACAAGCCAGAAATGCGCCCGTCGTCAGTGAGAACTTTGTCGTTCGCGCCAACGACCCGTTGCTCGCTCAAAAAGTCAGCACCGAAGCCGAACGCTTTCGCCGCGAACTGGCGGTCCAATGGCTTGGTAAAGAGCTCCCTACCTGGAACCAAAAATGTCCGATCACCGTTGAGGTCGCTCGACATGCTGGCGGGGAAACCAGTTTCGCTTTTATGACCAATGGCACAGGTCGTGGCAATCCGATCGACTGGCGAATGAAGATCTTTGGCCCTCCAGACCGGTTACTCGATGCGGTCCTTCCTCACGAAGTCACCCATACGATCTTTGCCACACACTTTGGTCGACCTTTGCCTCGCTGGGCCGATGAAGGCGCTTGCACTACGGTTGAACACGCCTCGGAAAGAAAAAAGAACCATCGGATGTTGATGGATTTTTTATCCGCTTCGCCTTCTCGCGGAATACCATTCAACCGCATGTTTACGATGCGAAACTATCCGCATGACATTTTGCCGTTGTATGCCCAAGGATACAGCCTTGCCAAGTTTTTGATTTTGCAAAAAGGGAAACGCAAGTTTTTGGACTACATAAGTGAAGGCCTTAAAAACGAATCGCAAATGCACGAGCTACGAGCTTGGGACAAAGCGACCAATGATTTTTACGGCTTCCGCGATCTGTCGGATCTGCAAATTGCCTGGTTGGAGTGGGTAAGAAACGGTAGCCAGGAATCGGATTTCGAAAAACAAGTTGAAATGGAATCTGCGTCCGCAATGACACTTGTTCGCGCCGACAACCCGGCCACCAATCCCAAATTTGTACAATCCAATACCTCTGCAACATTTGCGAACATGGAATCAAAAAGCTGGTATGCTCGCGAAATGAAAAAGGGAGCCAGCCGTGTTGCGGCTAAACCAGAAAACTGGTCACCTTTGCAAACCAAGAAAGTCCCCACCGAACAAGGCTTGCCTGCGTACAAATCGCCACAAGAATCAATAGAAAAAGACAGCACCAGCAATGCCAAAAAGCCAGTTGACAGGACGCTTCAGGAAAATTCGACGCCTAAGAAATCGAACGCTCCCGTTTTCCGAGATTCAAGGTTGCCCGATCAATATCGCAGCCGTCCAAAAACAGTTTGGCGCTAGAATCTTATTTGGCGTTAGAATATTGTTTTCGCAGCGCCAACCAACTTTCGGGCAAACATAATGGGAATTCTAGACTGGTTATTCCAGCGCCCGCAATTCAAACGTTTTGACGATTCATATGCGCTCACCCGAGAATCGCTTTGGAATGCGCTCCAGCGCACGGTAAATTCGGAGCAACACGCGCTTAAATCCATTTGGCTGGTCACTCATTTCACCGATACGTTTACTACGCTTCAGGATCGACTGGATTCGTGGGGCCGAGAGTATGACGTGGTCGCCGCACCGATCGATGCCAATGCACTTGAGCGATCCAATTTGCTTTCGCCGAGCTCGTTCAAGCTTGTATTGGCCGAAATGATTCCCGACGCTTTTCCAAACATGCTTGAAGTCAACCGTGACCAAACGATTGCAATGATCGTGTTGGAAAGGCATCCCCATCCAAAGTATGACGATCGGATCGTAGAGTTTGCCAAGTCATTGCCGTGCCTGGTTGAGTTTGGGCATTATCTTTCGCTCGATGATGAAGTCGTCAAGACAGTCATTTCCGAAACGACGTTGACGATCTTAAAACAGCTAGGCATGGACGAGCACGAATTGATCACCACCAGTATGGTTTCGCGTCGCATGAATGTCACACTTGGCAGAAACGCAGAAGAGTACTCAGGCGACCAACCGGCCGATTCAGCGAAAGAATGGTTGGAATTGAATTCCTAGTGGTGCATTTTTTACAGCTAAAGCTCAGTATTCAAAACCACCGCGACCACCAACGCGACGACGGCACCGACTGACATCAACATTGCGAATGTAAATTTGACTTTCTTGCTGGCCAGCGAAAGCACTGCCAATAGTGTCGTGGCCAACATTGAAAATCGTACCAGCATCGCTCCAGGCAACTTGAAGCCAACGCCATCGTAGAACAACCGTTCCATCGGCAGCCAAATCAAGCCGATCACCATTGCAGTGAACAGAATGGTTGCCAAGATATTTCTTTGGCCAAATTGGTTTGCAGCAACTGAAAAAATCGTGAACGCGAGTGCGGGAACAATGAACAAATAGCTCAGACCGGTGGCGAACAACGAACTTAAAACCGCGAGCCCCGCCCAGATCACACCAAGCGCCAACCAAGCCCCCACTGCGGTCAAATGTTTGTGAAATGTTAACGCAACTCCTGCCACTAGTGCACACATTGAAAGCCCATACCCAAACATGATTGGAACAGGACAGCGCGGCCACGGGTTGCTTAGTCGTGGATCAAGCCTCACGCCATATTGGATCCAATAAACCGCAAAACAGACGGCAAAAATCGACGCGCCGTGAATGCCGAGGTGAACCAGGGCCTGCAAACCGAGGTTGGTTGGCGTTGGTGAATCGTTCTCCCACTGGCGAAATTTTCTTGCTAACACCACCAACAAAACAACGCCAATCACTGCCAACCAAATCGACCAATTGCTTGGCCACCAAATGATGAACATCCCAAAGAAGTCGAAATAGACTGCTTCATCGCTCGATTGCGTTTTTGCCTGTTGCCCAAGCACTTGAGCTGCCATCGCTTGATCTAGTTCGGGCGAGTCCAAATCCATAAGAACACGAATGAGGCCAAGTGCATTTTCGCCATGATGTTGTAAGCTTCCTCGGTCGACGTTTGAAAAATTGTCGCTGGGTGTGTGGTAATTTTTCACATCGCCAATAAACGCAAAGTTAAAACCGAGCATTCCGGATTCGCGGAAAATCGTAAAATCCGTATCGTTGGGCAATTGCTTGTAGATTTCGAAGAACAACGAAGAAGCAAACGGCCGCTTGCTTGTCCGTGCAAAAATGGGAATCAACAAACGACTGTATGGGCTTGTTTCGAACATCATGCTCGGCCCCGTCGTCCCACGTGCTTCGAGGTTGATGACCATACCAATGTTCTTTGCGTCTGGATGTTCATCGACAAATAGCTTTGCACCCAACAAGCCCAGCTCTTCACCGTCAGTAATCAGGAATTTCAACGGGCGTTTTCCAGCAGGTATGCTTGCCATCAAACGCGCGATTTCCAGCAGCGCGGCGGTGCCGACTCCATCGTCAGACGCCCCGGGACCACGAGATGTCGAATCATAATGGGAAAGAAGCATGATCGATTTAACAGTGTCTGAATCGGAAGAAGCGTTGTCCGATGCTTGGCTTGAATCTTGTGACCTGGTTACGTAAATATTTTTCAGTTCGACTTCTGCCTTGCCAACTCTGTCCTGCAACCATTTGGACACGCTGGCTTTTCCCGACTGGATTTCAACGGTGTACCCATACGACTCGAGTAGCTCGACAATTTTTTCGCGCACCACTGCATTTTGGTCGCTTCCAGCCGGGTGGGGAATTGAATCGCCGACTAGCGTCTCCAAAATCGTTTCAGCTGGTTTAAAAGAAAATTTGGGAGTCAGTTTTTTCGCATTTGAGTTTGGGGGATTCGGCTCCGAAGGCGCATATCTCATCGCGCCTATAAAAATCACCAGTCCCCAGAAAACAAAGACGACTGCGAGCGGGACGCTCCCACGCCACCCTTCTTCTTTGACATTGGATTTTTTTTCTTCCGCCTCCGCGTGTATCACAGCCTCTCCCAAACTTACCTAAAAAATTGACCGTTGTTTTCCCCGCTAAAACTTCGACCAAAAGAGGTAGGGAATATCCTTACCCAAAAAACAGCCGGTTCTTGATTCCGCTCCAGTCTGATGTTGTTAAACTGCATCAACAATCTTATCAAAGCGTTAAAAACACCTTCCTCCATTTGTTTGAATCGAAGAATTTGCCGGGAGACAAATTGGCCTGTAGCCCTCTCACCTTAAATCACAGACCACGTTTCAAATCTCGGGAAAAAATGGTTTGGCAGTTGGCGTAGTGCCAAATCCTACCGAAAAATGCCGCTGGTTCATCTGAGCAATTCAGTTGAACCAGCAGCACCTACCTTCTTCATAATTGGAAAAGCGACTTGCTTTCCAGATTTACTTCTTCCCCAGCTTGCGTTTTGCCTGAAAAAACTCAGTCAAAATCCCTCCGCATTGCTGTGCCATGATGCCTTGCACCACTTCTGCACGATGGTTCATTCGTTCGTCATCCAGCAAATTGTAAAGCGACCCGACCGCGCCGCCTTTCGGATCAGTCGCGCCAAAAACCACCATCGGAATTCGGGCTTGGAGAATCGCACCAGCGCACATTGGACATGGCTCAAGCGTGACGTACAGAATGCAATCTTCCAGTCGCCAGTCGCCGACCGATTCTGCGGCTTGCGTGATGGCCATCATCTCTGCATGAGCCGTTGGGTCGCGTAGCTGCTGACAAAGGTTGTGGGCGGCTCCAATGATTTGTTGGCCGCGAACGATCACTGCGCCAACAGGAACTTCGTCGATTTCACCCGCGGCGACAGCCTGTCGAAATGCGTGCTGCATGAAATGTTCGTGTGGAAAAATCTCAAGGTTCATTTTGGGGCCGACTCTTTCGAATCAGATTGTTTTGCATCGGATTTTTCATCATTTGCGGCTTTTGTATCAACAGTCAAAATACGTTTCAACTGAACGTTCTTAATTTCGGCGATCGTTTGAAAAGAGCTTAGTCCCAATGGCTTGCTTAAATCCACATCGTCTCGAAGGCTGATTTTTTTGCCTACGATGCTTTGGTCAATCACTTGTTTATCATCGATCCAAGTCGAAATCTTTTCTGGTTGGACTCGAACTCGTATCGAATACCACTGGCCAGTTTCAAATTTCCTAACTGACCGAGTCCCATTGGTTGAAGCATCAGCATCATCGATGCACGACAGCCCAACCAGCGTTCCGCCCCATCCACCAACGATTAATGAACAATGCGACTCTGCGACTGGAAATGTAAGGCAGCAAAAAAAATCGGTGCCGTCAATTTTGCGTGCATCAAGCGAAATTTCGTAGTTCGTTTTTGGTAAGTCATCATGATCAATGGCGATTCCGGTCATCGGATCGCCGGCTCCCATTCTCAAAACGCCGTCTTTCACTTCGCAATCACCTTCGCCTCCAAAGCTTAACTCCTCCCAGCCGTCCAAAGAATCTTTGGCCAAGAGGCTTTCTACATCGCCGAAATCTAATTCCTCAGACGGGTCTTGGTCGGGATTGCTTGCGGCTGATTTGTTTGCGGCTGGTTTATCTTCTTGGGGCCCATCCGTTTTTCCAGATTCGGATTTCCCAGAATCGGATTGCTGCGTTTGCTGATCTGGCGTCGCGCCCGCCACTTGAGAATTTGCATCGGCGTTGGGTGTATCAACTCCATTACAACCGATCGCAATCGCGGCCAACGCTCCCATGAATACAAGCCAAATTTTGCCAGATATAGCGATGGGTTTCGGGTTGGTCGTTGTGATGCTCATATGCCACTTGCCAAATTCGGAATCAAGATTGAGTTGAATATCAAATATAGCTGCACCGCCGGTTGGAGGAAACTGACCGACCGCGTAACAGAAATGCGTCGAATTTTGGGTTGAGACGGCCCCTTAAGCTCATCAATCTTTCTCCGAGTTGAACCGCTATCAATTTCACCTGTCACTTCGCCATGTGGCAGATATAATCGCTAGTTCAAAAACGAAAGTAGTTCCATGCAGATTCAGTGGTTCCCCGGGCACATGCACAAAGCCCGGGTACAGATGAAAGAGACGCTCCCCAAAGTCGATTTGGTGATCGAGGTGCTTGATGCGCGGATCCCTTACAGCAGCGAAAACCCAATGCTTGAGGAATTGCGTGGCGACAAACCGTGCTTGAAAATTCTCAACAAGGCTGACTTGGCCGATCCAGAGTTGACCAAGGTCTGGCTTGCACATTTTGAAGAAAAGAACGACATCAAGGCGCGGGCAACCACTACCGAAGACCGTAAAACCATCCGCCAACTTACTGACGTCGTCGTGCGGATGCTTCCACACAAAGGCGAAGGCAAAACGATCACGACGATGATCGCCGGCATTCCCAACGTTGGCAAATCTACGATCATCAACATTCTCGCGAAAAAGAAAGTTGCAAAAACCGGAAACGAACCGGCGGTTACCAAAGGCCAACAGACCATTCACATCGGTAACGGGGTCACGTTGCTGGACACTCCAGGGGTGCTGTGGCCGAACGTAGAAAATATAGCCAGCGGGTATCGGCTGGCGACCATCGGTTCGATCAAAGAAACCGCAATGGACTATTCGGACGCAGGATTTTTCATCGCCGAATTTATGCTCGAACATTTTTGGGATCGTTTGCAAGAGCGTTACAAAGTGGAAACGAATCCGGATGGCTCAGCGATTTCGACTCCAACGGAACTCATTGAGGCAATTGGACGAAAGCGTGGTTGTCTTGGCAAAGCCGGAATTGTTGACATCGACCGAGCGTCAAAGATCTTTGTGACTGAACTCCGATCAGGAAAGCTTGGACATTTGACGCTTGAGACGCCTGAGATGATGGAACGCGAAAAAATTGCAACGGCCAAACGTATCGCAGAAAAGGAATTGACCAAAAGCGAAAGTGCAAGAAAGCGTAAGGCGGCTTTCAAAGAGCGAAACGCACCAAAGAAACGCACGCGAAAACGTTC
>CAYZGP010000190.1:0-7501 GCA_964478065.1 uncultured Pirellulaceae bacterium | reverse complement strand
AACGACTTTGCATCCAGGTTTTTTGCTTTGACCATCACCCAGCCACGTCCGACATTGGCCGACTTTGGCGCTTTGATGCGGCCGTGATAATGGTGACTGTCATCGGTGCCCAATCCAAAAATGGGTTGGGATTTAAGCTCACCGATACGAATCGTATTGGCGATGTCCCATATTTTTTCTACAGATGGTCGGGTTTGGTCGCCCAGATGGTTGATGCCAGGATGCCCGTTGTAGACTTCGAAAAAACGCTCGTTGGTCACGGCGGCAAGATTCTCAGCGGTGACGGCCCAACCAAAATTAGGATGGTTCAAGTGAACCAAAATCGGCTGGCCATTCTTTTCGGCTTGCTCTTGGACAGCGCGAAGATTGTTATTGATGGCCTCTTCAACGGTCTCACCACCGACGGGCTGAATGACGGAATTCAAGTTCGTAGCGTTCATGTGGATGGGAACGCCTTGCGCTCGGTCGCTGATTTCTTCGGCTTCGATGAGTAGAAATTTATTGTTGGCTTCGAATTTCTGGCGAAACTCAGAAACCGGTCGAAGGCGAACTTGCTGAGGTGCGGGCTTGGTTTCTTCTTTCTTGAGATCGCCGTCGGTTGCCGTTTCTTTTTCGGCTTCTTGATCGGTTTTCGTTTTCTTCTTGACTGGTTTGTCTCGCATTTGGATCCAGTCATCGCCAAACGCCTTGCGACATTTATCAACCGCTGCCGTTCCGCTTCGATTTTCGATGGCCGCCAAATCCATCCAGCGTTCGCCCTGGCTAAGGATGTTGTGATCGGTCAAAGCCAAAAAATTGTAGTCGTGATCGACATACCATTTCGTAATCATCTCAGGAAAGTCATTGCCGTCACTCCAAAGCGAATGGGTGTGCAAGTTGCCTTTCCACCAGCGAGCTTCAGCTTGCGTGTTGGACTCGCCGCTATCGCTGGCTTTACCGTCTTGCGCAAAACAGGCATTCGTTGAAAAAACAACGACCCAACCAATGGTAAAAGCACTCGCAATAATGCCACGAAGTGTTAATCGTTGTTGTGATTTCACTCAAATCTCCAAAATGTTTGCAGCGCGGCAAGGTCCCGATGAGAGCATTATGCACGCCGAAGTGTTCATTGGAAACTCGACGGTGACGTATCAATGAAAGAAATGGAAATCCGCGGCACAGATGGAAAGACGACATTTGCGAGCAACTTTTTCTTGGGCTTGCTGCGATTGTAAAACGACAATCAGGTCAGAGTGTGGATCAATTTGAAAACGGCAAAAGCAAAATGAGGTGCAAGAACACCAAGGCTCGCCTGAATTTCCATTTCTTGCTGGATCTTGAACAGATTCTTGGTCTGTATTTCTCAAGAACTTCGTGCTGCTGAATAAACGGATACGGAATATCGAATTGGGACGTCAGTCACCTGATATAATAAGTGCCGTATTACTCAGCAAATTCGGAACTCGAAAAATGTCAAACACCCTCAAACCAATTCTCTTGCTACTCTTGGCTATCTTGATTTTCTCAACTCAGCCATTGCTCGCCCAACGCGGAAGAGGCGGTCCAGCTCGCCCGAGAATCGCGCCAGAAGACCTTACTGCAGAATTGGGCATCGACAAAATTGCTGACCACGAGATGTTTCAAAAGTTGTCTTATCAAGGCACCGAAGTCTATCGCGATCAGTATCTCGCCGATCTGGAGTTTGTGAAATTCGTCATCGAAAATTTCGAATCTGAAAACACAGACGTTTATTTTATGAATACCGAAAAGTATCGAGCCCATCCGCCTTGGATGCGAATGGTCGGTATCAACAGTCGTTGCCGAGGCGCGATCACCTATCTTCCTCGGCTGTTAAACCCAAGCGGAACGGCTGGCCTGTATGTCATCGACTTTGAACCCAATGATTCTTATACGTTTGAGCAAATCAAAGAGATCACCGATCTGCTTGTTGAGCACATGCCGGCACTCAAAGGCAAATTTGCGTTTCACCCGCTCGAAGGAAACGTCCGACAATGCAAAGCTGACATGGAAAAATACAAAGCCGGCAACATAGCGGTCCACACCGACGCTGACATTTACGGAAACATCGCTTACCTCCCGCTCAATTCAGCTAAAGCATTTGGCATGCTTCGATTGATGGACAATGCCGACGCTCGACCGTCACCACGTGATATTGTGATTTACAAATCGCTTCCCAACCTGATGCCACGAGTCGCTGGCGTCATCACCGAAGCCCGACAGACTCCTTTGTCACATGTGAACTTGCGAGCGGTTCAAGACAAGATCCCAAACGCGTTTATCAAGGACGCACTCAAAGACAAACAGATCAGCAGCTTGCTCGGTAAACTCGTTAGCTTCGAAGTCACCGCTCAGGGTTTCAAAATTGCAGAAGCAACCAAAACTGAGGTCGATAAACATTTTGCAAGTATTCGTCCATCAAAACCGCAAACGCCGCCACGAGACCTGACTTTAACGACGATCAAGCCGTTGAAAGAACTTTCGTTTGAAAGTGGAAATGCGTTCGGGGTGAAGGCTTCGAATCTTGCGACGCTACACACACTCGATCTTCCCGAAGGCTTGGTGCCGGACGGTTACGCAATTCCATTCTATTTTTACGACGAATTCATGAAGCACAACAAGTTTTACGAGATCGTCGACAGCATCATTGATGACAAGGAATTACAAAACGACCGAGACAAACTTCAAACAGCACTGGCCGAGTTGCGGAAAAAGATCAAATCCGGCACGATGCCTGAATCAATGATGACGGCACTGGCGAAGACTCAAGCCAGCTTTGCCGAGGGATCGTCAATTCGTTGTCGCTCCAGTACCAACAACGAAGACCTTCCAGGTTTCAGCGGTGCCGGGCTTTATGACTCTTTCACCCACAAACCAGACGAAGGCCATCTTTCAAAATCAGTCAAACAGGTATTTGCAAGCCTCTGGAATTTCCGGGCTTACGAAGAGCGAGCGTTTTATCGTATCGATCACAAAGCAACTGCGATGGGCGTCCTACTTCACAACAACTTCAAAGACGAACAAGCCAACGGCGTCGCAGTCACTGACGATGTGCTTTACGAATCCAAAGGCAACTACTACCTGAATACGCAAATTGGCGAGGACCTCGTCACCAACCCCGACGCCGAATCTTCGCCAGAGGAAACGCTGCTCGGCTGGTACAAGAGAGACGGTTTTGAAATCGTACGCAAATCGACCGCATCCACTAAACCGCTACTAAAGGAATCGGACCTCGACGCAATGCGAAAGCATCTTGGCCGAATTCACGCGGACTTTGCCAAGCTCTACAAAAAAGACAAGAACGGACAGTTTGCAATGGAAATCGAATTCAAAATTACCAAAGAAGGCAAGCTGGTAATCAAGCAAGCTCGTCCATGGGTTTATCCAGAGTCGGAATAGACTCGTGTTTAGAACTTGTCACGTTGAAAACAATCTCGGGAGATGGTCGGTGTTGAATTGCAAAACAAGTAGGCTTGTTTGTGCGTTTTTCGTTTTACTCTTTTGGTGCTCAGCACAATATTCGATTGCCTTTCAATCGGATGCAAAAGCAACGTCAGAAACGGCTAAGAAAGCGAACTCCAGCCAACCGAACATCGTTTACATCAACACGGATGACTGGGGCATCGGCAAAGTCCCGCCGTACAAGTTTGATGATGCGAGCATGAAAATCATCAAGACGCCGAATCTTGACGCCTTGGCAAAAGCGGGCATGAAATTTAATCGTGCTTACGCAGGCAATGCTGTTTGTGGGCCGTCACGTTGCAGCCTGTTGACGGGCAAACATGGTGGACATGCGGCTTGGCGAGCCAACCACGGAGGCAAACCGGTTGAGAGTTGGCCACCCAGTTATCCACTGCTGGGCGAAGTCGCGCGTCAGGCCGGCTACACCACTGCGGGTTTTGGCAAATTGAGCATGGGCGGCATGCACAAACCAAAAACCATCACGCAGACCGGATGGGATTATTGGCTGGGTTACCTTGGCCACGTTGACTGTCGTAGTTTTTACGGCACCTACATTTGGGAGAACGGAGTCAAGAAACCGATTCCCGAGAACGATCGTAAAAAGCTCAAGGAACACCTTCCCGTTTTGGGTGAGCATGGCGTCTTCACCGAAGATCTTTACACCGACAAGATCATCGAGTTCATGACCGAGAACAAGGAAAAACCTTTCTTTGTTTACTTTGCCAGTTGCGTTCCTCATGGCGACGCAAGCACCGTTCCTTTTCACGGGCTTTGGACACCATCTTTGGAAGGCTACGACAAAACCGAGCTTACCGAAAGAGAGCGGTTGTACGCTGCGTTGATGACCCGCCACGACCGCAACGTCGGCCGCATCGTTGCCGCATTGGAAAAATTGGGGCTTACAAAAAACACGATCGTAATCTGGACATCTGACAACGGCGACGAAGACAGCTATTACGGACGGACCAAAACATGGGACGGCAACGGGCCGTTTCGAAAGTTTAAACGTTATCTGTACGAAGGCGGCATCCGAGTTCCGTTGATCGCCAGTTGGCCCGGCACCATCCCTGCCGGTTCAACAACAGATCAATGGACGACCCAGTACGATTTGATGCCGACGCTTGCCGACGCTGGTGGCATGAAAAAGACCGCCGAAATGGATGGCATCTCGATTCTTCCGACCTTGCGAAATCAACCGGAAAAACAGACAAAGCGCGAGCATCTGTACTGGGAGTTTTACGAACGAGCAAAACAGCAAGCGGTTCATCTTGGCAAATGGAAAGGCTATCGGCTTAACGGCCTCAAAGGGAAAGTCGAGCTGTATGATCTCAGCACCGATATCGCCGAAGAGAAAGACGTTGCCGCCGAGTTTCCAGAAGTCGTCCAGCGAATCGAAAAGATCATGGTTGACGAACACAAGAAACATCCGTTCAAGCGCTGGCAGCTTCCTGGCATCGACGATTAGCCCGATCATGAAGCACTCAAAGCCCAGTAAGTGATCGCTTACAGTACAAAATGCGTTTTACTTAAAACAAATTTTGCAATTGGCCGAGTAGGCTCGCTGAATCAACAAAGAGCAATGCGATCATGAAACCACTATGTCGACAAACGGGCATAAGAACCATTCGAGCGATGCTAAATTGCTTGGCCATTTTGGGTCTGCTGACTGGAACCACGTTTGGACAGTCGCTGGCTTACAAAGCGGCACCGGTCGACAACCCAATGAAAGGGTTGGTCCCGTATTCCAGCAGCGCGGCCGAAAACCGTTTTCCACACAGCCTTGAGTTCTCATACTTCGCGCTCAAGGATGTCTTGGTTGGGCAATCGACTACGGGAGAGCTGCTGTTTGACTGGACTGCCGTTGATAACTTTTTGGATGCTGCCAAAAGCCGTGGCAACCAAGGAATCTTTCGGATCCACTGTGAGTATCCAGCCAAAGATCCAGTTCCCGAGATTCCTCAGTTCCTGATAGATCAGGGAGTCAAAGTCACAAAGTTAAAATCTTCTGAGAATCTAAATTCCCAGGGCAAACCTGAGTCTTCAGCTCTGCACCCCGACTATGAAAACGCCCAACTGCAGGCAGCCCTTAAAGCAACCATTGTGAAATTGGGCGAAAGGTATGACGGTGACCCACGAGTTGGAGCGATCGAATTAGGAATGCTTGGGTTCTGGGGCGAGTGGCACAACTTTCCAAATTCGGATACCAATTTAAGTCTGGACCTCCAGAAAATTGTGCTCAATACATTTGACGATGCATTCTCGCGCACCCAGTTGCTTGTGCGATACCCGCGTGCCGGAAACGAACGGTTTGCGGCCAATAATACTTTAGACATCGGATACCATGATGACTCATTCACATTCAGCACATTGCCAACTGAGCCTTGGAACTTTCTTTCTTTGTTAGCCGATGCCGACGCCACAGAAAAATGGAAAACGAACGTAATCGGCGGCGAGCTTTACCCGGAACTCAATGCGAGTGTTTTCACCAACAATCGTGCCGGATCGGAATTCAAGAAAACCGTTGACGCAACACATGCTTCGTTCATGCGCGTCGAAGGTGTGTTTGGCAAAAATGTTTCGGCAAGCAGGATTAAGACCGCCAAATCTGCCGTTGAAGCAATGGGCTACGACCTGCACTTCACCGAAGCGATGGTGATTCATGACGGTGACAAAATTAAGGTGAAAGCAAAGCTCAAGAACAGTGGCGTCGCACCGTTCTATTACAACTGGCCAGTGACAGTTGGATTGCTAGATAGCAATGGCAAAACTCTCCAACAGTGGTCTGTAGATTGGCGCGTTGATGGATTGCTACCCGATGTGCAGCGAACATTCACCGCAACTATTTCTCCAAAAACCGCTCCTCCAACCGGCGCCAAATTCGCTGTTCGTGTCCCCAATCCCATGGAGGGTGGCCGCCCACTTCGATTCTCCAACGCGACTCAGCAAATCGGGAAAAAGGACTGGATGATATTGGGTAGCGCAAACAAAAATTGACCACAAGTGGAAACAACTGACGTGACAAAGGAAAGTAAACGTTCAATGACAAATAAGAGACACCCCATGGATCATTTGAAGGCGAATCTTGACACCAAGAATGATCTTGAAGATTGATTCCCACCTATCCGCAAAGAGGTACTAAGAAATATCAATCGCCCATTTTGCGAATGCAGCAAGCGGTCAAGACGCTTAACCCGATCTGGACGCCGCTCAAGCAAATTGAAAGCGGATACTGGCTGCCGCTTTGATGCAAACCGTTGATGGGTTGCTTTTTAAATTCGACTTGGTTGCCTGAATCAAGATCAATTTCGCCTGGAAAGCGATTATCAAACTCGGGCATTACTTTGGTGATCGGCTCATTGCGAATGTCGTCCAACTCGTATCCAAAAAGCGAACGCGCCGAACGATTGCAATAACGAATCGTGCGGTCTCGATTCAAAACAATGATTGCGTCAGGCGTGACGTCGAGCAGTGCCTCTTGCTCCCGTCTGGTTCGCTGCATGTACTCGTTCACATTGCGACCCACCGCGTAGACCAATTCTTCATTGGGCACCGGAGAAAAAGTCCAATCGTACCAGTGGTACACGCCAACAGAATCTCGCATCCGCAATTTCAAACCGCTCAGCGAACGGCCTTCTCTCATCGGACCAATGATTGAATCTTTGGGGCCAATGTCATCTGGATGAATCAAATCCGTTGAAGTTTTCCCGATCAAGTTCTCGGGGCACCAACCTAGCGATTCCCAAGCAGAATTTGCCCAAACGGCCTCTGGGGCATAGTTATGTATCAACATCAAATCGGTCGTTGATTCAAAAAGTTGCCTGCGCGCTTCAAGCGTATTTTGGCGCTCGCCTTCAAACGAAAGCCAAGCTTCAATCTCTGTCGCCAGCTCCGTGGGAGACTGTTGTCGAGCATCGGGATTTTTTGAAATCGCACGCAAACATATTCGTTCCAGTTCAAGCGGCAAAGTTGGAACCAAGTCCGAAGGTGCAACAGGCTGCTTTTCAATAACATCGGCAAGCACTTGCTCTACGTCGTCACCGAC
>CAYZGP010000189.1:0-7556 GCA_964478065.1 uncultured Pirellulaceae bacterium | reverse complement strand
AATTGCGATTATCAAGATCGCCGCGGGCGGGACGCACTTGGGCGGTGACTGGAACCCTGATGAGCCAACGGGATTCAAGATGTATCCGTTGGCACTTCAACGCGTGAAAGATTCGCTTGCCGAGTTGGAGAAAGAAGGGATCGAATACCGAATCGAAGCAGTCATGTGGCACCAAGGCGAGAACGACATGTTCAACGAAGGCTACATGAAAAACTATGGTGCCAACCTGAAGAATTTCCTGGCTTGCTGGCGAAGGGATTTGGAGAGGCCCAAACTAAAGTTCTTTATCGGCGAGCTGTGCACGAAAACAATTTGGGGAATGGATCTGCGTCCGCGAATGTTCGCGATCAGCGAAGGGCAGAAAATGGTAGCTGACTCCGATCCGCTGGCTCAATACGTTCCGACTTCGCATGTTGGAGTGGAAATTGGTGGCGGAGTTGGGCTGCATTATCACTATGGGACGCTTGGACAATTGGAACACGGCGTGAACTATGCCAACGCTTGGTTGGAATCGGTCGGCATTGAATCGGTCGATGCAAAAAAAGCAGCAGAGCATACTTTGAAAAAATGGCCGTACCCAAACGACGAAACAGTGAAGCTGTTTGTCTTGGCCGGTCATCGAAACATGGAAGGCGAGCGCGCGTTCGTCCAGGAATTGGCCTCGCTTGATTCGCACAAATCGCTGGTGACTGCAGACGCAGAAATCGCTTTCAAATTTTCGATTGGCGGCGGGTACGCAAAATCAAATGGTTGGGAAACGTTAAGGCCGGCTGGTTTTTATGATACCTTTGGCCCGGAGCTCAGTTTTGGGGCGAAGCTTAAAAAGGATCTAAGCGAAAACATCGCGATCGCAAAATTCACCCACAGCGGATCGCAAATCATTGACTGGACGCCCGAGGGCAGCGAAGCAAAAACCCGAAACTTGTATCCGTCGTTTGTTGAATTTGTAAAAGCATCGATCTCTGAATTGGAAGCCAAAGGAAACGAGATCGAACTTGCTGGAATCTTCTATCACGTTGGCGAAAACGATATGTCGTTTGGCCCATTCCGCAAAAAATCTGCTCAAAACGTGGCTTCGTTTATCAAGCAAAGCCGCGTTGATCTTGGCCTACCCAATCTCAAGTGGTTTGTCAGTCAACAAGAACCAACCGACGACAAACAAGTCAACAAAATTGACATCTTGCCCGCTTTTTTGGCGTTAACCGAGAGCGACAAAAACACTTGTCACATCAAAGCCTTTGATCTTGCCGGACAAGAAAAGAAATTAGTGATTTCGACACAAGGCATAGTGCAGTTAGGGGAGAAGCTGGCGAATTCGTTTTTGGAACAAAAATAATTTTGTTACTTGCCACGTTATCGCTCAATACAATTTGATTACACTGTATCCATCAATACGACAAACACTGATGGAGCTTCGATGAGAATTTGTACTTGGACATTTTTTGTTCTCGCGGTACTTTTTTATCACTCCGCGACCGCACAAGACGCGACAAAATCGCTGACGGAAAAACTCTCCGCCGAATCTCCAGCAAAACTGGTTGAGCAAGCCCGATCCAACGGCGACATCGTTCGCGGCGCTATCCTGTTTCACCAAGGCAACATTAATTGTGCCAAGTGCCATCGCTCCACGTCGCAGCGCGAGCGATTGGGTCCTGATCTCCGTCAAATGGGAAAAGAAGTTACCGACCAACATATCGTCGAATCCATTCTTCACCCCTCGGCAAAACTCAAAGAAGATTTTGAGACGATCGTTGCGACGACGATGGACGGAAAGATCATTACTGGAATCAAGGTCAGTGAAGACAAAGACAAAATCGTCATTCGCGAAAGCCAGAATGTTGATAGCCTCATTACGATTGAGCGAGAAGACCTCGACGAGATTCGGCCTGGCAAGACATCGAGCATGCCTGAAAAACTGGCTGATGAGCTAAAGGGCCGCGGGCAATTCCTTGATCTGTTGCGATACGTTATTGACTTGAAAGAACGCGGGCCAGATGCCAACGCATCGCTTGCACAAACGAACACGCGACGTGAGCTAAGTCCTGAGATCGCCGGATTGGTTTTGATATCAAAATTGAATTGCGCTGGTTGTCACGATCCGATGTCGCTTGGAACTGATTCGGTTCCGTTGCTTGCCGCCAAGCAAGCTCCACGTTTGAAATGGTCAGCCAAGTGGTTGAACACAGACTATGTTCAAGCCTTCATCGCCAACCCACACGCGGTGAAACGCGGAACCACGATGCCAGAATTGCTTGGGCATATGGATGAAGAAACTCGCAAGTCGTCCGCCGAAGCCATAACTCACTTTCTCATATCGAATGTGAAAGACGATGAAGCTGACTCGCAGCAGCCGGTCGATGCCGAAGCTGTCCCGCGCGGTTATGAGTTATTTCATTCCGTTGGTTGTGTCGCTTGCCATTCGCCTCGAAACGAAAAAGCAATCGAAAAACCTTTGACCGATTCGAGTCCACTTGGCAACCTTTCAAAAAAATACAACATTGACGGACTTGTTAAATTTCTGGAAGACCCGCATGCCGTTCGCCCTTCCGGGCACATGCCAAACATGTCGCTCACGCATCGGGAAGCGATTGATATCTCGACCTTTCTATTGCAGGGAACCAAAATCGCGGACAAGCCTTGGACTGCCAACAACGATTTAGCAGAAAAAGGCAAATCATTGTTCGCCCAACTTAACTGTGTCAGCTGCCACGCCGAAATCATTGAAGATTCAAAGCCGACCCGGGTTGCAGTCAAAAAATTGAACTACGAGGCAGGGTGTTTGTCTGGAAAAAACGGTGCCTGGCCAAACTTTCACCTCGATCCAAGTGAAACAAAAACCATCCAAGCTGCATTGAAACGAGCTCCGGACAAACTCACCAGTAAACAACAAACCGAAGCTTCACTTACTTTGTTCAACTGCATTGCTTGTCACGATCGCGGCGATTTGGGAGGCGTCACGACTGATCGCAATCCACACTTTCAAACGACGAACTTGAATCTGGGCGACCAAGGCAGAATCCCACCGACTTTGACAGGCGTTGGTGCAAAACTGAATGCCAAATGGATGCGAGACGTACTCGTTAATCGACGGTCGATTCGTCCGTACATGAAAACACGGATGCCTCAATACGGCGAAGAAAACGTCGGCCATCTCATTGAGTTGTTACAAACAAGCACTGAACCGAGCGACCAACTTGCGAAAACAAATTTCCACGAGTTCACTGATCAGAAAAAAATGCGCGAGAAAGGCCTGGAGCTGGCGGGAAGCCGAGGCCTGAATTGCGTCGCATGTCACACGTACCAATACAAAATTTCAGACACGATGCCGGCGGTCGATCTAACTGAGATGACCGAGCGTCTGAAGAAGGATTGGTTTTATCATTACATGCTTGAGCCTCAAAGGTTCAGCCCCAACACGGTGATGCCGTCGTTTTGGCCAGGTGGCAAATCGATTCGGGAAGATCTTGAAGGAACGGCTGAAGAACATGTCGAAGCACTGTGGCAATATTTGATCGATGGGCGACAAGCTCGTGCCCCGCGCGGCGTCGTGCGGGAACCGCTTGAAATCGTGGTGACCAACGAAGCCAAAATGTTGCGTCGCAGTTATCAGGGAATCGGAAAACGAGGAATTGGAGTCGGATATCCGGGCGGAGTCAATCTCGCGTACGACGCCGAGCAAATGAGATTGGCTTCAATCTGGAAAGGCAAATTTATCGATCCGGGTGGAGTCTGGAGAGGACAAGGTTCTGGTAACGTTCGTCCGTTGGGCAAGGTAATCAATTTTGCTCAAGGGTCGGAGCTTTATCATAAAAGCGAAAATGGACTCGGTGACAGCGAGGATGGAGAGTCCCGTGGCTCACCTGACTTGGGCCCCGGCGGTGGTTCTTCGATTCAGGCCCAGTTCAAAGGCTACACACTGGACAAGCTTCGACGCCCAACCTTTCGATATGTTTTTGATTCGGTCGAGGTGGAAGACTTCTTTTCTGTTTTCTCACCCGACGGCGCGATTGACAAAATTCCGGCGAAAAACCATCTGCGTCGAAGCGTCCAATTTTCGACAAAGGATGGAGCGAGCAAGTTGAAATTTCGCATCGCGTCAGCCAAAGAGATTTCAACCATGGATGACGGATGGTTCACCGCCGACAAATTGAAAGTTCGTTTGACATCTGAGCACAACGCAAAGATCGTTCAAGCAGCTCAGGACAATGGCAAGGACGCTGGTCAAGAATTGGAAGTCTCACTCGAACTTAAACATGGCCAAAAGCAAACCTTGGTCATTGAATATTTGTGGGAATGACGGACCATCACAAAACAAACGCCTCAAACCAAACCGACTCAATCCTGAAGAATTCACAATGCTACCATTGCTCAAAATACTCTTGCTAACCATGCTCACAGCGACTCCGCAACAGGAACCGCTTGGTGAATACTGGGGGACGGGCGAAGAGGAGGCGAAGTACTACAAACTTGTCGACATTCCGCTTCCCAAAGAGTTGGCGATCGAAGCAGGAAGTTTCGAAGTCATGCCAGGCAAGAATCAATTGGCGATTGCAACCCGGCGCGGTGATATCTTCCTGGTCGACGGAGCGTTTGATAAACACCCCGAGCCGACATTTAAAACGTTCGCCAGCGGATTGGATGAGGTTTTTGGAATGGCGTATCGAGATGGTTCATTTCATGTCACGCAACAAACGGAAGTCACTCGGATCACGGATACCGATGGCGATGGCCGCGCGGATCGGTTTGACACGCTCAGCGACAAATGGGGATTCCAGGAATACCACGAGTTTGCATTCGGTTCCAAACCAGACAACGAAGGGAACATTTGGGTTGCGCTTTGCCTTTCAAAGTCGTATCACTCCAATGCTCCGTTTCGAGGCTGGTGTTTAAAAGTCACCCCCGAAGGCCAAACGATTCCGGTTTGCAGCGGAATTCGCAGCCCGTGTGGCATCGGGCCCAACGAACATGACGTGATGTTTTATGCCGAAAGCCAGGGACCGTGGAATGGTTCATGTTCGCTGAAGGTTTTAGAACCTGGAGGCTTCATGGGTCATCCCGTCAGTTTTAACTGGTATGAAACAGCAAAAAAGTTAGCGCCCGAATTTGGCGACGCGCCCGTCGTGCCCAACACGCCGTCCCGAATGGAAACCGAACGCAAGCGAGTTAAAGAGTTGGTCCCGTACGCCGTCGTCTTCCCTTACAAACGAATGGGCCGATCCATTTCTGGATTTATGGTTGACCGGACGGGTGGCAAGTTTGGTCCGTTTGAAAACCAGATCTTCATCGGAGATTTCAGCCTGGGCGTTGTCATGCGGGCGACCACTGAAAAGATCAACGACGTTTGGCAAGGAGCGTGTTATCCATTTCGCGAGGGATTTGATACTGGCTTGCTTGCGGTGCAATTCACTCCCAATGGAAATTTGATCGCCGGCGGCACCAATCGCGGCTGGCCTGTACGTGGCCCCAAAGCGTACGCCGTCCAGCGACTCGATTGGACCGGCCTCGTTCCATTTGAAATCAAAGAGATCAAAGCAAAACCCGGCGGCTTCGAAATCGAATTTACAAAGCCCGTCAATCGAGACATTGCTTCCAAACCAGAAACATTTCAGCTGAAGACTTTTACCCATCTCTATCGACAAGGCTACGGCAGTCCGGAAGTTGACCAGACCACGCCCAGCACAACGGCGACAACTGTTTCCGCGGACGGTTTGAAAGTAGAAATTGCCGTCGACGGATTAGTTCAAGGACACGTGCACGATTTTTACTTGCCGGAACTTCGATCGACCGAGGATGAAAAACTTTTGCATGCGAGTGCTTACTATACGTTAAACGAAATCCCTGCTCAGCAAGATACAAACCAGCAAAAAGAATCGGAGCAAAAGCACGATCAAGAACAATCAAAAACCGATTCCCATTCGATTCCAGCCAGCGAGTCATGGCTAACCATTCCTGGTGGCGAGGGTCCTGGAAAAGGCAAGAACGTTGTTTTGATTGCCGCTGAACAGGAATATCGCAGCGAGCAATCGATGCCGATGTTGGCAAAAGTCCTCGCAAAACATCATGGATTCAACTGCACTGTTTTGTTTTCGGTCAACGAGCAAGGCGAAGCAGACCCGACGCTGCCTGCCCCGTTCAAGGACGGAGAGAAAACGAAACGACACAACATTCCCGGGCTTGAGCATTTGGAGAAAGCCGATTGTGTCATTTTGGTTTCGCGTTTCATGCAGCTGCCCGATGAAATGCTGAAACATTTCCATAACTACTTTGATTCAGGTAAACCGTTGATCGCGTTGCGAACGACCAACCACGGATTCTGGGGCAACATAAAATACAGCAAGGATGACAAAGCCGTTTCCTTGCGAGAATTGTTGGGTGGCAAATTCATGGGGCACCACGGTGGTTGGCATCGTGAATCGACACGCGGAATCGTCGTGGAAGAAAACAAATCGCATCCGATCCTGATTGGCGTAAGCGATATTTGGGGACCTTCAGATGTCTATCGCTGCCATAATGACAAGCACCCGTTTCCCGACGACTGTCGCGAGTTGGTCAAAGGACAGCCGCTGGTTGACCTTAAACCTGACTCGCCTGCGAATTCCAAAAAGGAACCGTTGCCAATCGCCTGGACGAAAACCTGGACTGGCAACAAAGGTCTTCCATCGAAAATTTTTCATTTCACAATGGGTTCAGCAAGAGACTTTGAAAACGCTGGCGTTCGGAGACTGACGACCAATGCGGTTTACTGGGGCCTTGGACTTGAGAAAGCGATTAAGGCCGACAGCTCGGTCGATATCGTAGGTGAATACCAGCCTTTGAAATCCGGGTTCGGCTATGAAAAGCTTGGCGTCAAACCGAGAAAGCCAGGCTTCTACGCTGAACGTTAAACTGTTTTTTAGTTGGCGTTACGCTTCAAGAGCTTGAAGTACTTTTCGTAGGATGGACATTTTCCTTCCTGTCCGTCTTTTTTCAGGTTCGCAAATGTCGGACAGGAATATGCCCAACTTACTTTATTAACTACGAAAGCAACCGTGGCGAAGAAACTTACTCGTTGCAAATGGGCCACCGGAGTCGGTGAAGACTATCAACGCTATCATGACGAAGAATGGGGAGTTCCCGTTTACGATGACCAAGTGCTTTTTGAATTCTTGATTTTGGAAGGTGCACAAGCAGGACTAAGCTGGGCGACAATTCTTCAAAAACGCGATGGCTACCGTAAGAACTTCGCCGGATTTGATTATACGAAAGTAGCTCGGTTCACTGAAAAACGAATCGAGAAAATCCTGCAAGACCCCGGGATCGTCCGCAACAAACTTAAAGTCAACTCGGCGGTAACCAACGCCCAACGGTTCATCGAAGTGCAAAAAGAGTTCGGCAGTTTCAGCGATTACGTATGGGGATTCGTCGATGGCAAGGCAATTCAAAACAAGTGGAAAATGCTTGACCAGGTCCCGGCGACTTCTCCCGAGTCAGACGCGTTGAGCAAGGATCTTAAGAAACGCGGGTTCAAATTTGTCGGCAGCACAATCATGTACGCTTATATGCAGGCAGTTGGAATG
>CAYZGP010000188.1:0-7575 GCA_964478065.1 uncultured Pirellulaceae bacterium | reverse complement strand
GGCATGCTTGGGCGGAGTTTGTGCCATGGTGATCGGAACGGGTAGGGCACGGACGGGCCGAAACAGTTAGCGCTATTAGTCGCGTTGCAAATTCTCCGCTGTTAATTCGCCTAACTCGCTTTCCCAAGTCGTCGAAGCCACTAACGACTTTTCCCACTCCACGGCCATCATCATACAGTTGATTCCGGACCCAATTCCCAACATTGCCACCTTGTCTTTAGGTTTGATAAACTCCTGCTCACAAGCAACCGCCATCGTGATTGGCAAAGCGGCCGATCCAGTGTTGCCCAGCCAGGGAAACGTAGCAAAGTCCAACTCCGGGTTGATCCCTAACGAACCAAGCATCAGTTTTTGATGAGCCGTTCCGACTTGATGGCAAATTGCTCGATCAATATCGTCGATCGCCCACTTGCTGTGTTCAAGAAATTTTCCCATCGTCGCGACGCCTGTCTCGACACCATGGTGCATTAACTTTTCGGAATCCGTTTGCATCAACGGCAGCATATCGGCTCCCGCTTGATCGTTGTGGCTTTGGCACAAATCGTTAAACTGAGTATTGGCATTTACGGCTGCAGAAACCAACCGATTGTTGGTTTTTGAAATGGACGAGTGAGTCAGCAACACTGCGCAACTGGCAGAGCCGATCGTCAAACTCGCAACCGCCGTTTTGATTGACTTACGAGTAAGTGACTCGTCACGATTCAAAGTGTTGATGGTATTTTCAACCAACTGACGGCCACCTTCGGACCCAACCACCAACGCGGCTTTGATTTGTCCCAACTGGATCATATTGGCCGCCTGAACCATGCCCGTCAAAATTCCCAAACAGGCATTGGATACATCGAAAATAAAACACTCACGCGGCAAACCGACTTGATGGTGAACGGTACAAGCCGTCGCTGGTTCAAGGAAATCTCGGCAGACCGATCCGTGAATCAAACAACCGACTTCGTCTGGCGAAAAACTGGCAGCTTCTAACGCGAGTTTACAACTGCTTACACTTAATTCACTCGGTCGGGTTTGGGCTGGCCAAAATCTTCGCTCACGGATCCCCGTCATCAACTCCAATCGGCCTTCTGGTAATCGAAGACGCTCATAAAGGGGCTTGAGCTTTTCCTCGACGTCAGTCGTCGTCCAGATCTCACTGGGAAGGGTATATCCAAAGGATTCGATGCAGACGTCGGAATAAAACATGAATCGCTGATGCCTGTTGAGTTAAATCTGTGTCCAATTTGCTATTTACAAGCGAATTTGGACCGTTTTGTGTTAGAAAATCAATAAATATTGCTGAGGTTTTATCATACCAAACCCACCACAAGCCCAACACCGCTAGCAGGACCACAGTAGCACGCACAATATGTCGTTTGATATTCTCCACAACCCCTAAATCCAGCTTATTTCTTGACGGTAAAAATTCCTATTGCAAAATGGCCATCGTGTTGCAGATGAGCTGCAACAAGATTGATTAACCAAAAGGAAATTTACGACGCGTGCTTAGGACGGGCAAAACGTCAGTGAATAAGAAACGGACTTCCTACAAGATTCCTTGATTCACCTACCCAATGTTGAATACTTAAAAGTCGACCACGATTTTATTAGTTTCAACAACCGCCTTTATATCCTTTAAAAATTCAACCCAACTTGATTGAACGATCAAGTCATTTTGAATTGCCAAAGAGATTCCTAACGCTCGCTGAGAAACTAGCACTTTTAGTTCTCAATCGAAGCTTCGTTTTTTCGTTACCTTCGACTACTTCCAAGAAGAAGGTCACATTTTCGGATTCATGATGAGTCTTTAACACATTTCAGGAGAGATGACACGATGCAAGCTAAACCAATGATTGGAATCAACGCAGACTATCGTAGTGCCCAAGGCAACCAGCCTTCATTTTCGGTCGTTACCGCAGGATATTTTGACAGCATCGCACGCGCAGGCGGAATCCCTATCGTTGTTCCTCCAATGGAGGACGAGGACGACATCAACGCAGTTCTCGACAAATTGGATGGTTTTGTATTGATTGGTGGTGCCGATCTTGACCCTCGTCGCGATGGATTTATGCTTCATCCGACCGTTCGAACCATGGACAGCCGTCGTGAAAATTTTGACCGTAAACTAATGCAGTCTATTGCTGACCGTCGCCTGCCTGTATTCGGTATTGGAGTCGGTATGCAGCTCCTCAACGTGACCATGGGCGGAAACCTGTTCTTGCACATTCCAGAAGACATTCCATCAGCCATTCCGCATCGTGACCCACAAGACCCAGGCCATCGGCATAGCTTGGAAATCCAGCCAAACACATTGATGGAACGTGTATACGGCGACGGCGAAATCCGCGTGAGCAGCCGTCACCACATGGCAATTGACGAAGTCGCCAGCGGCTTTCAAGTTACCGCACGCTGCCCCGATGGAGTTATCGAAGCCATCGAGAGTGACCGTGAAGATTGGATCGCAATCGGAACCCAATTCCATCCGGAAAACGAAGCCGCTTCAGCACTTGACGTCCGAGTCTTCGAAGAATTCCTGGACCTCGTTCGCGAACCAATCGCTCCAATGCTTCGTGCTGTTGCCTAATCCAACAAACCATTTCGCGTATGGGCTTTGATAATTCGAACTAAATTGCTGCTGAAATTTCTGGCCGCAAATCGAGAATCGAACAAAAACTCATCTCAGGGCTGCAAAAGTCCTGATTTGGAAATGATTTCCAATAAAAAGGGGCAAAGGAATGCCCCGAACAACGCTAGCGTATTCAAGGAAGAATCGCGAAGTGTTAAGAGATCGTTTAGAAGTCAACAATGGATACAAGGGTGGTATGCCGATAAAAAGGTAGCCACCTTTTTTAATGCGCGATTCCTATGATCTTTCCAACACTTGCTTTGTGGTCCAATGCCGACCCTCAAGACGCCGTCGGGAGGATCGACCGTGCGCTCAATGATCGGAACCACCGGCTCATGGCAGGGCTTTCGATCACCAAGAAATTCGATCGAGTTCAAGGCGCGTTGGTCGTTTCACAGGGAAACGGAAAATATGTCCGCCTAAGACACGTTGTCGAATCATCAGAAACAATTCCCGAAAGCATCCGACGCGATTGTCGAGAGTTTACGTTACATCAAAACAATGACTGCGGCCAACTTTCCCAAGCTCTTTCCGATCTTGCCGAAGTTCAAGCCACCGTTGTCGAAAAACTCAAATGCGCTGCCGGGAAATACGTTGACCGGGTCCTTGCCGTCTCCGTCTGTGATCCCGGATTTTGGCAAAAAGATTTTGATGGAAGCGTCAGTTACATGCCCATGTGTGACCCCACGCGATTGGCTGAACTTTGCGGTGTAACGGTCATTGATGCCTTCCCAGCTCGCGATTTATGCGTTGGGGGCAAGGCCAAAACACTCGACGCGTTGCCTAACTGGATCCTGTTTGCCGACCGAAATTCAAAGATAGCCAGCCAAACACGTTGTCTGGTTTGTGTTGACGATTCCACTCAATCGTTCTTGCTTCCAGCATCGGACGGACTTGATGCGGAACTTCCTGCGATCCAGCATTTCCAAACCATCGGCTTTGAATTCCTGAATGAAGTCGTGCGACGCTGTTTCCCAAGAAGTGAACTTGGACAAGACTCAAACGATCGCTATCGGCAATTGAATCGGTTGTATGCCGACGGGTTAAATACTGAGTCACTCCGCAAAAAGTGGGAGACGCGCGTGGCAACGATCGGAACGGGATTCCGCGGGAGTCACGAGAGTCTTGACGGTCAACCAAACGAGCTTGAATCCCATCGAGATCAGTTGCCAGGTAATTCATCAAAAAACCGGCAGGACTCAACAGACAGCAGATCCTCAAACCTAAGTCCATTGACGCGCGCCATTGTTGCTGATGCCGAGGCATTTCTAACCGAACGTCCCGATGGGCTTTCAAGCGTTGTGCGGACCGGAGTGCGATGGGTCGTCGATTTAGTGATCCAGGATTTGTTGGCTCGGACTCAATTTAATTCCAACCAGTCATGTGCAGAATCGAAAAATTCCAATTGCAAAATTGCCCAAGTGCTGGTCGCGTGTCCCGCGCAATACGAAGCTTGTTTGATCAATCAAATTAGGCAGCTGCTTGGTGAATCCCAAGCGTTGAATTCAGTTACTGTCTTGCCGACCAAGCAACTACAGGAACCCAAAGGGATCGGGCACGATGAATTGCCATCAGTACACGCTGCATTGCTTGGCCTGTTTCATATCGACCAAATGCCCGCCAACATTCCTTGGATTACCGGTGCAGACAGCCAACGAATTCTCGGACGACTCACCCCTGGCCGCCCCGCAAACTGGCGGCAACTTGTTCGAGTGATGGCCGATTTTCAACCGCCTCCGATGAAACTCAAAGACGCAATTTAGCGTTTGAATCTGCCGCGTCATAATCAATCATGCTGGCAGAGGATTGGCTTAACACAAAGCCAGCTCCACCAATGGCATGACAAATTCTCAATCAAAATTATTGCGGAGAACCGGCTTTCCAATTTTTGTTGCCCGGTTGTTTTAAGCCGCGTTGGCAGGAAGAAGTGAGCACGTCACTATTTTGAATTTGAAAGAGCGCAAAAAAAAAACAGACTTGGAAGGACTCCAAGTCTGTTTGTTTTTTTGGCAGGATGGACGGGCGATCCCTGAGACGGCGGTGAGATGAGATAGGTTTGTGGGCGTAAGCCCGTCCACATCTATGCCAGAATGCACGTGCCGTGCCAAAGACGAGAAAAACAAAAAAGACGTTGTTTTGCACGTATATTTCGTGTCTAACTCCGATAATCGATAATGGGTTCGGCTTTCCGTCTCAACTTGAGAAGCCGATTCTTGTTTCGAGATTTCCACGCTCTTGGAGCTGAAACATTCCCAATAAATCTGTAGGGGCTAGGCCTACAAAGCACCTCTACAACGCCTGATAGCGACATAAGAAGAACCCAGACGGGCGCTAAAACCTTTCGGCCTCTGGACCCAATGGGGGGTTCAGTGAGTGAAGTCCATTTCAAACGCTTTCGCATCTTGGGCCATATTGGCGAAAGGCAGACGGTTAACAATTGGCGATGAATCATGGCTATCGCCAAAACGGCTTACGTTAAGTGCGTCATCGTCGCCCGTTAAATTACTTGCTTTGAATAACGCGAAAATCTTTTTGAGCATTTCGATTACATAAAAAATGGCTCGGTAAAAAAGCTTTACCGAGCCTATCGTTTTTTTCGCTTCGCAAAACTCGCGCTAACATTGGTTGGACCAATCAATTAGCAACGATCAACAAATTGTGAACAAATCGGCCAACTGATCTACTGATCTCGAGTACTCGCTTCGCTTCGAATCGAACCTTTGCAAACGACTTTCAAAAATCCCTTTTGAGGCACACCGCGTTTCATGCCTTGCTGGTTGTAAACAAGGCCATACCCGATCACATTTCCTGTATTTGAATCGGCTACGTAACAAACCGACTGTCCCGGAAATTCGCTTGATGTCTTTGTACCGTTGAAGAAAAAATTTCCAGTCGTCATGACGTAATCCGCTTCGCCAGCTTTTCCTCCACCAGCCAAATCAACTGCTGCATTGGCGACATAAATCCCACCGATTGCACCCGTTTTGGGACTTAGCAACCAACATTGAAGATTGCCAGAAATGTGATCGAGAACAAACAAGCCTTCGACGTTTCCATTGATCAATCCCGTCGCCATTGACACGGATTTAGAACGGCTGGCCGTTCCTGCGTTGAGTTGAAGCGGCGGCAGGCTTTCAATCATGCGGTCTTGAGCCAATTGGTTGCCAACGTACACGCCAATTCCACTGGCAATCCCAATCCCCACGATGAACGTGAGTGCTGCAAATGCAATCATCCAAGGGGCGGACAAAAGTTTCGTCTTCATTAAATTCTCCGTTTCGATTTTTCGAAAGGCCATGCCATGTCATCTCAGATCTAAAAACTTGGGCAGGCGGCGTCTGAGTTTGAATTTGAGTCTCTGGAAGCGGCTTAAAGACAACTCCTCAACAATGAGATACTCCAAAACACCATTGATTCGCCTAAAAATTTGCGAGAATCGTTTGATTAGCATCTATTCTTGAATCGCTCGACCCCAACAATCTCAAAAAACGGATTAATGGGATAGTAAGATTCTATCTACAAAGCACTTGTCGACAAACAGGAACCTTGGAAAAACGAGCATTCGTATCATACCCTACGTAATTTCGCTAAGATATTTCTCACCCCCAAACGCGACATCAAGTTTATTAACAACAAAATTGCTGGTAGCCAGACAAAACGGTAGCCCGAATCTCCGAGTCGTTTAGGATGCAGCAAATTGCGACTTGGGAAAGTCGTGCTACTATCGATGCCCCTACTAAAAAATAAAGTCTCGCTCAATAGGCTATCGCCCAACAGCACATGCTTACTTATTACGATGTGCATTGAGCTGTCAAAAATGGACCCCGACGCAACACTCAATTGGAAGTTCACTCAAATGCTGACTAACGTTACCCGCCCATGTCTTGTTTTGCTCGCCTTCGTTTTACTCCAAACATTTGGCTTTACGTCGCTGGTTATCGCTCAAGCCGACTCGGATGCAAAAGCAACCGACGAAAAACCGACTGCAACCAAGATTAAAGCCCTGATTATCGATGGCCAAAACAACCACGACGCTTGGCCTAAATCCACAATGATGATGAAGTCCTACCTCGAAGAGTCGGGTTTGTTCGAAGTCTCAATCGCCCGTACCAAATACACTTGGCGAGGCGGCAGATTCATGGATAAGTTTCCACTTAACGACGGCAAGACTTATGAGGATCTCAAGAAAGCCAAACCCGATCCAGAATTTAAGCCCGAGTGGTCCAATTACCAAGTTGTGATTTCCAATTTTGGGTCAGGTGCAGCCGACTGGCCTGAGTCGACCAAAACTGCTTTTGTTGAGTACATGAATAATGGTGGCGGTTTCGTTTCAATTCACGCAGCCGATAATTCGTTTCCTGGTTGGAAAGAGTACAACGAGATCATTGGCCTCGGCGGCTGGGGCGGGCGGACAGAGAAGAGCGGTCCCTACGTTTACTACAATGACAAAAACGAAATCGTACGTGATGAGTCGGCTGGTCGAGGCGGCGGACATGGACCACAGCATGAGTTTTCGCTAGTCGTTCGAGATTCTGACCACCCAATCACCAAGGATCTGCCCACCGAGTTCATGCACACCAAAGACGAACTGTACGAGCGACTTCGAGGTCCCGCGCTCAACATGAATGTGTTGGCAACAGCGTTTGCCTCTCCGAAATTCAAAGGCAGCGGAAGACACGAGCCGGCTCTGATGACTGTCGACTTCGGCAAGGGGCGTTGTTTCCATACAACGCTTGGTCACACTGACTATTCGTTTGAGTGCTCTGGCTTTATCACCGTTTTCCTTCGTGGTACTCAATGGGCCGCAACCGGCGAAGTCACCATTCCCGTTCCAGACGATTTTCCAACGTCGGACGAACCAAGTCCGCGAAAGTACACTCCGGCAAAATCTGGCGAGATGGCTGATGGAGAAAAAGAAACTTCCAAGTCGAAGTAATCTGCTGAACGAACCGTGTCGTTTT
>CAYZGP010000187.1:0-7794 GCA_964478065.1 uncultured Pirellulaceae bacterium | reverse complement strand
AAATGACTGAGCCAGAAATGACTGAGCCAGCCGCGGTTGAGCCAACAACGGCTCCAGATTCAGGTGAGAAAAAGAATGAAAGCGTTGCCGAACTGCTCGCACGAATGAATCTAAATGCCAATATTGATGATGATGGACCGCAAGCAGAAGTAGAAGCAGAGCAGCCCTACGAAACACCAGCACCAGCAGTTGAGCCAGAGCCAATCAGCTCTGTCGATGATTCAAGTGGCGGCGGCGAAGAAGACGTCGAAGATTACATGAATCAGTTGCTCAATCGTATGCGTGGTGGCAAGCCTGCTGAAGAAAAGCCAAAGGCAGCTCCAGCGGCTGTTGCGAAACCGGAAGTAGATGAAGAAGAGAAAGCAGAAGATTTCGTTCCACCAGCAGATCCGCTTAAGCCAGAAGAGTTCATTCCAAAGCAAAAAGCGACAAAACTTAAGTCACTTGATGCCATGCGTGAACTTGCCAATACATCAGCTCGCAAAGCTGTCCGTAGAAGCGAAGAAGACGCGCGACTCAAGGCACTGGGTAACGTTCAGATTGGAATTGCAATCGCAAGTTTCTTGATGGCAATTTACTTCTTTTTTGTCGGCTCAGACAGTTTCCTTGACGTCAAGTTCTGCACAGGTGCTGTTTGCCTTGCGATTTGTGGTTACCTGGGAACACGTTTCTACTCAACCATGAAACACAACGAAGAAGTTATTCGCTTGCCGATGAAAGTAGAAAACACAGAACCTGAAACAGAGACTGCCGAGTAAAATATCATTCGGCTTATTAAAAAACGCGACTTGGATTTTCCAAGTCGCGTTTTTTTGTGCCTCCAACTGCGGGCCATAAAAAATAACGGAATCGCAAATTCTTAAAATCCACGATCTTGTTGAATGTCCGCAAAATCTCGTAGTTGATACCCAATTCCAGTATTGTCGCAGACTTTGCAAAGAGCTCGCAGGGCAACTCCAAAACCGTCAGGCCCACTAAAGCCGCCGAACTGCCCGCCACCTTTGACATGCGGTTCCAAATCCAGAAACACGCCAGGTACGCCACGCGCTTTCATCCGCGATTCCAACTCGGGCAAGAACCCGGCAAGGTCGTTTAAGATTTTTTCGTGCCCAGAATCACCGATGTCGGCGGGTACAAAATGCTTGAGAGCTTCCTCGTCAACGTGGTCGACTTTGCCCGATTTTGGATTCAGGAAATCCTTGATATGAAGCCAGCCCAGCCCGGGCTTCATGAATTGATATTGCTCGAAAACTTCGTCCGCCGAGAATCCCATTGTGACGAGATTGCCTCCGTCGAAAATCAAAACCATCGCGTCATTGTTAACTTGTGAATGCATTCGAGCCAATAATTCGCCCGTCTGCCCGATGAGATTTGCCTCAACTTCCAATCCATAAGTCAGTCCGTGTTGATCGCAAACATCTGCGATCTGACCAACCTGATCGGTTGCCTGAGCGAAGTGGTCTTCGAGTGAAGAACCTTTGGGATGATAAAACGAGAATCCGCGAATCAGCTTACTGCCAAACGCATTGGCCAGTTCGCAAGCTCGAGGGACATCTTCTTTAATGTATTCGTCAAACGGACGATAGGGTGTCGACGTCCCATCATCGACATCGCAAAGTTTAACTTTACCGATGGGTGAGCCAAGTGATGAAACGGTCAGCCCATACTCTTCGATTTTTTGCTTCACCGTTTCCAGTTCGCTCGCATCAATTCCCATTACGTTTTTCACACCGTTGCCGGCGTCGAGAAATCGAATCGAAAAGTAGCGCAATCCCATTGCGGCAAACGCAGAAAACTGTTGGTCCAACGTTTTTTGGTTTGCACATTCATCGGCAAAACCGGAAAGCAATACAGAGGGCTGACTCATGATGGTCCTACTAGTCAGGTTGAAAAATGAAATCAAATTCTATGGAGACAGACGTTGCTAAACTATTTGGCGTTATGCTCAACGACAATGACAGACGAGATGCCGCCGCGCGGAGTAAACGCGGCTGTCAATTTGGCCCAACGTGGTTGAGAGACCGCAACAAAGTCATCCAGAATCGTGTTGGTGACTTTTTCGTAAAAGATGCCTTCAGTCCGATACTGCTGCAGGTATAGTTTTAAGCTCTTGAGTTCGACACATGTTTTGTCAGCGATATATTCAAACGTCAAAACACCAAAATCTGGCTGGCCGGTTTTGGGGCAAACGGAAGTGAATTCCGGACAAGTGATTTTGATCAGATAATCACGCTGTGGAAACTCATTCTCAAATGTCTCAAGTGCGTCGCGAAAGTTCTTGCTCATCGGTACAATTTTGCTTTTCCAAAATGACTCCTCACCCACTCGCGGAAGTCGTTAAAAAACTGACTATTTAATTACTGACAACATAATCAATCCAGTAGGACAGACCCAGCGGGCATGCTGATTTCTGAGATATATCAATCGCGCCAAGGCGAGGGTTTGCTGACAGGCACACCCAGCGTGTTTGTGCGCACCAGCGGCTGCAATTTGCGGTGCTCATTTTGCGATACGCCTTTTGCGTCATGGAAACCCGAAGGCGAAAATCTCTCCATCGAACAAATCGTTCAACGAGTTCGAGCCGCCGCTCTCGGTTCTACCCCTGAATCGAATTCAGATTTTGACGAAGAATTAACCGGCAGCGAAGAATCCAAACACGTCGTGTTGACCGGCGGCGAGCCGATGCTGCCTCGCGAAATCGAATCGCTTTGCCAAGAGCTTCACGTACTTGGTTTTCACATCACGATCGAAACGGCAGGTACGATTCATCGACAACTCAATTGCGATTTGATGTCCATCAGCCCAAAATTTTCCAATTCTGATCCAACCGAGTCTCGCGCTGGAGTGTGGCGAGCCAAGCATCAATCGACTCGACACCGACCAGCCATTGTCAATCAGATGATCAGTGAATATGAATACCAGTTAAAATTCGTTGTCGATGTTCCGGGCGACGTAGACGAAATCACCGACTACCTCAAAACCATCGAGGGCCACAATCCAAGCCGAGTTTTATTGATGCCTCAGGGAATCGAACTGGGCGAGCTTCAGGCAAAGGAAGAATGGCTCGTCCCGTTAGCCGAGAAACACGGCTTTACCTTTTGCCCCCGCCGCCACATCCAATGGTATGGCAACAAACGCGGCACTTGATTGAGCTTCTTTCAACGGGAACGGTTTGAACGTGAATGAAAACCGAAATAGCCCTCAAATTGGATGTTTTTCAAAGCCTCAGGTATTCCATCGACCTGCTGTGAATTTCCCAACTCTCGACTGGCCATTGAAACCAACCCAGACCAATTCTCGGCCTCTCCATTCCCCATTCTTAATTCGGTAGTTAAACTGCTACTTCCGATGAAAAGCTGACTTCGAATTTGAATTCAGTACCTCAATAACCAACTGAAAAACATCCCATGCGCAACTTTGGTTTTTTAATCTTTGTCTTTCTCACATTCTGTTGCTGGGGAGTTTACGGCCCTGTCCTGCACATCGGCCAAGAGCTGATGGGCGAAGGGCCAAAGAAACTTAGTTCGCTGCGGCCATTCATTTGCGTCGGCATCGCGTATTTTCTGATCGCTGTCGTTTACCCCTTGGTCCTGCTTTACACAAAAGGCGAAAAAGGAAACTGGTCGACGTCTGGTTTTGTGTGGTCATTTGTCGCTGGAGCCGTTGGTGCGATCGGTGCGTTGGGGATCATTCTTGCTTTCAAGTTCGGTGGCAAACCGGTTTTCGTGATGCCACTGGTTTTTGGATTGGCTCCAATCGTCAACACGTTCGTCACGATGTTCTCAGCCGGAACTTTCAAACAAGCCACGTTGCGATTCTATGTTGGAATCATTGTTGTCGCCCTCGGTGCTGCGGGAGTGTTGACTTACAAGCCAGCCAAGCCGCCGGCGACCGAAACAAAAACGGCACTTCATCAACCAGAATCACAATTGACTAACGTTGTTTTCAATCAACCTACTCAAGACGCTAGCGCGACGGCATCTGACGAAGCGAAATCTGACGAAATGAAACCTGACGATGAAAGCTCGACAGCCTCTGCTGAAACATCGGAAGAAGAATCTGCTGCCAAAATCGAACCGACTCCGCCTACCAAATCAGCAAACTGGCCGTTGGTTGGGCTTTGCATCGCCGTCACCGCATTGTGCTGGGGCTCGTACGGAACCGTGCTTCATAAAGGCCAAGCCAAAATGGGAGGCAGCCGTTTGCGTCCGTTTCTTTGTGTTGGTCTCGCGTATTTTGCAATCGCGGTGATCGTCCCGTATTTTTTGCTGGGAACTTTTCAGGAGCCTGGTGGCTGGAACTGGACGGGTTCGATGTGGTCGTTGTTAGCCGGAGCCGCTGGCGCGATTGGCGCTTTGGGAATCATTTACGCTTTCAATTTTGGTGGCAAACCAATCTTTATCATGCCGTTGGTTTTTGGTCTCGCGCCTGTGGTCAATACGATGATCGAAACGTTTTCGAAAAACCTCTGGGGCCAAGTCACAACGCCATTTTTGATCAGCCTTCTGATGGTGATCTGCGGAGCCGTCATGGTGTTGGTCTTCGCTCCCCGTGGCCCCAAACCGAAACCAGCCAACGAACCCGCGATCACGTAGGACGACCGCGGTTCTATTTTTCAAATTCGACCTGAACAAATGACAGACCAACCTCAACCAATCGAATCTCAACCACCCCAACCCCAGTTAGAGCCGGGCCAGCCTGATTCTGCCCAGCCGAAATCGAGCGCCCAATACGTAAAAGAAATCGACTTGTTGCTTAGCCATGTTTGGATGGTCCGCACGTTTCTCAAGCATTCAGAAGAAGGCGAAGAGGACGACGAGCTGCAAGAAGTCCATCGAACACTTTATGATTACATGCTGGCTTTGGGGGGGCCGCTCAAAGACGGTGATCACGCAAAATACCTGAAGCAGGCTAAGAAAAAACTTAAGAAATTAAAAAACGCGAACGCATTGTTTCTTGAAATCCAACCGGAAATTTCTTCGCACACAAATTTCCAGATGGCTGCCGTGTCGCTTGACTTGGCGGTGCAACAAATCGCGGCATTGGTCGAATCGATCCCGAAACCGGTCAAGCCCAAGCCAGTCAGTCCGCCACCCGATTCGAGCACAGATTCCTAACGTAGTTCAGGGTTCCAAACGTGCGTTCAGGTTTCAAACGTGCGTTCAGGTTTCAAACGTTGCGTTCAGATTTCTAACGTTCCAAGTTTCCTGGCGTCAAATTCGCCGATACGACTTGAGCAGTGTGATCCATCCAAAAACCATGGTGCAAAACAATGGCTGGAAAAATTTCACTCACTGTTACGAGATGGCGAAAGCGGTTGACGCGCTCCAACGATATCAGAAAACTACCCGAGGAAATCTACCCGGCCATTTTGTACGAATTCGTTGCGCGAGAGATGCTGGAGATGGGCTCAGTCATCGAGCACATGCCACGCGAACACCGGGACTTAATTTCGAACGCCTATCGGTATACGGTAAACATCGAAAAGAAAATGGTGGTGCCCCAGGGGGGTATGTTCTTTGGAAGGAATCCTCACATCCTGCTCCCGGATTCAATGGGTTATTTTTACCGAACGATTGGCGAGGCGGTGTCTTATGCGCGTGGACGAATGACGATTGTCGAAGCAATTGCCGAGTGTGCCCAGAAATCATTCGGTTTTATTGATTGGAGTACCCAGGTAAGAATGGTGCAAAGCATTTTGGCTGTTGAGCAAGAGTTTGGCAAACTTGATTTGAAAACCGAAGATCATCTAATCGCCAACGACTGGTTACAAGATCGCGGTATGGAGCCACTCGTTTTCGCCGAGACCATCGAGCGGTTACTCGGCAAACCTGAAAAACGAACCAAGCCAACTGACGAACCATCTGCAAGTTAATTACCCAACTTCGTATCTTTGTTCGGGATCAAACTTAGCAATTCTTGAAAAACTTCTTCTGAATTTTCATGCCATTGCGTCGCAAACACATGCGTGACTTCCCAGCCAAATGCGCGTAGTAACCTCGGCCGCATCAAATCCCGCTCCAGCAAATCGGCTTGCTCGTAATACTCAGGATGGTCAATCAAAATGCCCAATCGGTACACTTCATCTCCCGGTTTATAAATCGCCAAATCACATCGGAAATGTGATTGGCCAACGCTGCGATCAACTTCATAACCTGATTCAATCAGCCGAGCCGCCAGTTGATCGGCCACCGCGTTGGATGAAGCGGCTTCCATGGAAACATCCGACTGCCAGCGTGAAAGCGAGCCCAAAATACGCTCCGACGTTTGTGCTTGGCCTGTCGAAACGGCCTGGGCGTACTGCAGATAGTTCTTTAGGCAATTGGCACCATTGTTGTAGTCATTGGTGATTTCGGTCGAGTCAATCGAGCTGACAATCGCCATGTGTTTCTTGGCGCGAGAAAAGGCCACATTTAAACGCTTCTCGCCGCCACTTTTATTGATCGGGCCAAAATTCATTCGCATCTTGCCTCGCCTCGGCCGGCCGTAACAAACACTCAAAATGATCAAGTCACGTTCGTCGCCCTGAATGTTTTCAAGGTTCTTCACCAATAATCCAACAAACTGATCGTCTTCTTCGCGCTCCAGTTCCGTTTCGTATTTTTCACTGAATTCTTTGTCTTGCTCAGCCAGTCGCGCGAGTGCTCGTTCGATCTCATCCTGTTGGGCTTCAGAGAAAGCAATCACTCCGATTGTCTCGCCTGTCCCGCCCATCAAAACGGCGCGAACTAGCTCGGCGATATATTCTGCTTCGTCCAGATTTCGGCGTTTCTCATAAACGCCATACGGGATCGAATGAAAACTGACCGCACGATTGAGCGCCTCGATTCCGCCTTCCGCACCATCAGTCGCTCGGGTTGCGCTGATCGGTTTTCGTTTCACGCCAGCCAGTGCTTCATCGGGAACGGTCAGCAAACGGCCATCGTAAAAAGCCCAGTTGGAAAAACTGATCAGCGATTCGCTGCGACTTCGGTAATGCCATCCCAGTAATGTCGAAGCCATGTTTTTTGCGGCGTGACTGAGAAAGCTACCGGAATCAAGGTCATAGGAAACCAGCTCTCCTTCATGCTCAATCATCATTTCTTCTTCGTCTTCTGCCGACTGTTTAGCCGAAAAGAAATCGGTCGGAGGAAGCTGCATTTCATCACCCACAATGATCGATTGGGCGGCCCGGAACAGTGCAGGAACGGCTTCCTCCAAAGTGATCTGGCTCGCCTCATCAAAAATGACGACATCAAAATGTTCACTGTCCAGCGGCAGGGTATCCGAAACGCTCAATGGACTCATGAGCCAAACCGGTTTCAAATCTTTAACGACTTCTCCTGAGTCGCCGGAAACCAAATCTCGAATCGCTTTGTATCGCATCTTTTTTCCGAATTCGTGTTCCAGAATGCGACGGCCTTTGCTGTAAGTCTTTTTGAGCTTTTTCGATTCAGCATCCAAAGTTCCTGCTGCTGCGTCGGTCAACAAAACGTTTTCCAGAAACCGACGTCGGACACGCTCTTTCACCTCTTTCGCGTTCAGACCCAACGAAGCGTCATATCTTTTGCCAACAGAATCAACGTAGTTGTCGTATTTCGACTTAGAAAAACGTTTGAGCTCTTTATCTTTTGAGACCGCAACATCAAAGCTATGGTTGGCGATCGCAGATTCGATTTGAATGGGAGGAAAGGGCAGGGTACGCAGCGTTCGGACGACGGCCTCGGGAAGAGTTGCCAATTGTTTCGAAGCGTCAATGAATTCTGGTATCGAATCAGTGTTGGATTGAATGAACTCGATCGACTCAAGCAATTG
>CAYZGP010000186.1:5408-8015 GCA_964478065.1 uncultured Pirellulaceae bacterium | reverse complement strand
AACATACTTATTTACGACAGGCTTTTGTAAATACCTGCATTTACGTCAGGTGTATTTTAACCAGCTTGCTCACGCTGACAAGTGCTTGACAGGTGGCTCTTTGTACACTATTGTTTTGCTAACGCATTTTTACAGGGAGTAGGAAAATGGCGAGACCAAGCACATACAATGACGGTCGAGTGTATTTTGTGGCTAGGGGAAGACAGGCAGCACGTCGGCCCGTCGAAGATCGGTACAGTACGGTACATCCGATTATTCGTGGCTTTCCAACGGCTGAGGAGTTTCTTTTGGCGGTCAAGCGGGAGATGAAGATTCGCTGTTATCGGAAAGGCTCGATAAAACAATACATGAGTCGACTGAACTGTTTTTTGGATTGGTTCGGCTATCGTCCCAGCCGGGTTACCAGCGAAACAGTTCGGGAGTTTCTTGAATTGCTGGTTGATAGCGGCGTTGCTTCCTCGACGCTGGCGGGGTATCTGACGGCGATTCGGACGGCGTTTGACAAATTCTGTGGTCGGAGTGTTACGCTTGGTCTGCAGACGCCTCGAAAAAATAAGAGACTGCCGTATGTGCCAAATCGGGATGAAGTCGTTCGGTTGATTCAAGCGGCTCCGACGAAGAGAGCCAGGCTGTTGATTGAGTTGATGTATGCTTCGGGGTTTCGTGTCAGCGAAGTTGCCAGTCTGAAATGGAAGCAGCTTGATTTTCGCGAGGCGAGGATACGGATCGATTCAGGTAAAGGAGGTGTTGATCGGCTGGTGTTGATGCCGCAGGCTTGTCGGTCAGATTTGCAGGATTTGTATCAGGGCTGTATTTTCAAAGGTGGGCCACCGAGTCCTGAAAGTGATTTTGGAGAACGGTACGTTTTTAATAGTGAAGACTCAGGAGGACATTTATCGATTCGCACTATTGAACGGATGGTTTCCGATGTCAGACAGGAAGCGAATATTTTAAAACCGTTGACTCCGCATTCTTTACGCCATGCCTTTGCACCTGGTTGAAAACGGGACAGACGTTCGCTTCGTTCAGAAACTACTTGGCCATGCTCGACTGGAGACGACGGCGATTTACACCCGAACGGCCAGGCCGCGTGAGGTTGCGATTCTAAGTCCATTGGATGCACTGCAATTAAAAGCTGGATAAGAATCGACCGTTGTTGTGAGGTGGTGATTAAGGCCTGCTTTGATTTCTTTTACTCGATAGCGCGGATGGGTCAGGCTTGCGCGGACGGACTGCGAAATAAAAAGTGGTCGCGCAGCATACAATATTGGATCGACCAAGCTTGCAGCATGTTTTAGACTATTATTGGTTGGCGGACGTTTGGCTCTGTTTCAATCAGGTAAACATGACATGCGGATTCGTTTCAAAACAAAAACTCTGTTGATCATAACTGCGTTAATGACGTTGCCGGCGTTGCACTACAGGTTGTTTGTTAGGCAGCACCAGAATGAAACCAAGGCTTTGGCGGACTTGTTAGAAAACGGATTTTCTTATTCCAAGAGAACTGAGCCTGTTGAGTATTCAAAAAATGGGTTTACCAATCGAGCTATTGTGATTCTGAATTGGCCGGTCGGAATGGTGTTCGGAGATGAATATCTTAAACGAGTGGTCAGCATTGACATTAGTGTGGCGCCTGGCGAGCGCGGCAGTCTGGAGCCGCTTACAAAGCTAAAGCACCTCCGATATTTGACCTTTGATAGCCAGACCGAAGAAGAAGTGCTCGACGACTATGTTGACACTTTGGTCACGATCGAAAGCTTGGAATCGATTTCATTGTTCATCGACCAAATCAACGTTGCGTCTTACCGACGACTTACCGCTGCAGGAATCTCTGTTGATCATTATGGAGTACGTGATTTTAAACTGGATGACAACTACCTCTATAACGGCGAACGGTTCTTTCCTGTGGACCTCGAGAATTCTTCTGTCAGGGTAGGTCTGGCGGCCGGTGATCTTGGGGTATCGTTTTCAATTGACGTGACAACCAAAGACCCGCTTCCCATATTTTTAATGCCAGAACCGTCTTTTAACACAATTACCGTCAAGACTGTTGGGCGGTTACATGATATTGTTGGCTCTGGCAAAGTGTTCAAATCAAAAGGGCAATTCAATGACGGCTCAAACTATTACGACGGAATTCACGAAGGGCTACTCAACCACTCTCTGGAGTTGATTTCTTTTGCTGACCAAAAATTACGTTTGAAATGGAAATTCGAAATTGAAGACAGTGGGCCTGGTCCCTTTGTGGATGTTGAGTTGCCCGTAAAAAAAGTGGTGGTCACGCTCGGTTTGACAGAAACAAATGGCAAATTGGTTGAGGAACAATCAGAGTTGGCGAAAGATCTTTTGTCCCAACACTTCGATCCGGACACGTTCGCTGCCCCGGTTTATTCCAAGTCGTCGGACGAAACAGTCGTTCGGTTTAACTTCAAAGCCAAAGAATGATTGCGGTTTTCAGCGGGTTTGATTTTGAGTTATGACTGTTTCATGCCACAATGAAGAAAACAATCGTCTTTAACTTGGATCGATCAAAAAATTGTTCCGCTTCTCAAACTCAATCACCTGTTTTTCTCTAGTGATTTTTCTCACGGCAGTTGAGCTCTGTGG
>CAYZGP010000186.1:0-5308 GCA_964478065.1 uncultured Pirellulaceae bacterium | reverse complement strand
ATCAAGCAGTTCGAGATCAGGCAGTTCGTTCATTGCTTTCAAATAAGTGCTTTGCGTGCCATGGGCCAGACGAAGATGCCCGGAAATCCGGTTTGCGACTTGATACACGAGACGGAGCGATCGACTCGGCAATTGATTTGGCCGATCCAGAAGCCAGTGCAATATTGGCAAGGATCAAAAGTGACGATCCAGACGTGGTGATGCCGCCTCCCAAGCATGGTGTGGCGCTGACTGACGCTCAACAGGAGTTGCTACTGGGTTGGATTAAAAACGGTGCGCCATACGCTCGTCATTGGTCTTATGTCGAACCCACAAAATCGGCAGTTCCAAACGTGACAGGTGCCAAAGACGCAAATGCGATTGATCAATTTGTTGGGGCGAAGCTTTTGGGATCGAATCTCAAGCCAGCCCAAACGGCCAAGCGAGCCATTTTGATACGTCGATTGGCACTTGATCTAACCGGGCTGCCGCCAACACTTGAAGAGTTGAATAAGTTTACCCAAGACAATTCTGATGACGCTTACGAAAAAGTGGTTGACCAGTATCTTGCTCGCCCTGCCTATGGAGAGCGTTGGGCGGCGATGTGGTTGGACTTGGCTCGCTACGCTGATTCAGCGGGCTACGCAGATGATCGGAAACGCACTATCTGGGCTTACCGCGATTATGTTATTCAGGCGTTTAATGAAAACAAGTCGTTTGAGCAATTTACGATCGAACAAATTGCTGGCGATCTAATGCCCCAGCCCAGCAGACCCCAAAAAGTCGCAACCGCTTTCCATCGAAACACTTTAACCAACAGCGAAGGCGGCACCAGTGACCAAGAATTCCACAGCGCTGCGGTTGTGGATCGTGTTAACACGACGATGGCTGTTTGGATGGGAACCACAATCGCTTGTGCCCAGTGCCACACGCACAAATACGATCCGATTACGCAAAAGGAATATTTCCAACTGTATGACTTTTTCAATCAGACCGCCGATTATGATCGCCCGAACGAGTCGCCGGTCTTGGAAATCTATGCCAATGATGTGATTGAGAAGCGACAGGATTTGACTGCTAAAATCGACGCAAAAAAGCTTGAACTCAATTCCCAACCTGACAAAGAATCCGTTGCCAAGTGGTTTGAGCGATTAAAGGCAGAACATGGCGATTCAGAATCGTCGTCGGTTCAAGGCAGATTTGTTCGCGTCGAGCTGCCAGGCAAAGGAAAGATTCTCTCGCTCGCGGAAGTCAAAGTTTTCAGCAACGTGGGGGATGCCCAAACGAATGTTGCACTTGCTGGGACGGCTACCCAATCAAGTACCGGTTTTGGAGGGCCAGCTGAGTTCGCGATTGACGACAATACCGACGGAGACATGCAGAAAAAATCGACGACGCACACGAACAATGAAACCAACCCATGGTGGGAAGTCGACTTGGGCAGTTCCAACGCAATTGAGTCGATCTCAATCTGGCAGCGTTCGGACAACGGACTTCATAGAAGGTCAGATGGTTTCAAGGTTTCCATTTTGGACAAGGATCGCAAAGTTGTCTTTGGCCAAGCGTTCAAAAAAGCCCTGCCCACGGAACAAGTGATTTCGATCCAGCCAGTTCCGAGTTCGATTTTGAACTTAGTCAAGCAAGACGATCCGTTGGATGAACAGCAGAACAAAGAGATCGCGGCGCATTACCAATCGCTGATTCGATTGCGAGTCGCGGGAGAGCTTTCTGAGCTTGAAGCGAGTCTTGATAGATTGAAACCTGCGACAACGGTTCCTGTTTTGGAAGCACTTCCCGAGGATCAGCAGCGCACAACGAAAATTCAAATCCGAGGTAGTTATCTGATTACGGGGGAGGCAGTATCGGCTGCGACGCCAGAAGTATTGCATCCGTTGGTGATAATGAAGTCGGATAAAACTGAGGGAATTGAAACTGAACGAGCTGAAACTGAGCCTGATAAAACATTGCCTGACGAAACGATGAAATCGAAAGCCAAAAAACCGAACCGCATGGATCTGGCGAGATGGCTTGTCGATAAAAACAATCCGTTGACTGCACGTGTTGTCGTGAATCGTTATTGGGAGCAAATTTTCGGTATCGGCATTGTTGAAACGAGCGAAGAGTTTGGTGCCCAAGGCGAATTGCCTTCACACCCAAAATTGCTTGATTGGTTGGCAGCCGATTTGATGGAACATGACTGGGACACGCGTCGGCTGTTAAAGCAAATCGTGATGTCAAAAACGTATCGGCAAAGTTCTGTTGCCACGGCGGATTCACTTGAGCTTGATCCAAACAATCGATTGCTTTCTCGTGGCGCTCGCGTTCGATTGACGGCTGAGATGATTCGTGATCAGGCATTGGCGATCAGCGGATTGCTAAGCACCAAAATGTATGGGCCGCCCGTTCAGCCGCCCCAACCAAAGGTCGGTTTGAAACCTGCGTTTAGTGGGCAAACCACTGATTGGACCGACAGCGTTGGTGAGGATCGCTATCGGCGTGGCATCTATACCGAGTGGCGTCGGTCTTCACCGTACCCTTCCATGTCAACGTTTGATGTAAACAGCCGCGAAGTCTGCGAGCTTCGCAGGTCTTCAACCAATACGCCATTACAGGCTTTGGTGACTTTGAATGATCCGGTTTACATCGAAGCCGCCCAAGGACTGGCACGTCGGATTTTAATGGAAGCCAAAGACAAAACGAGCGAAGAAAAAGCCACGTTCGGATTGCAATTATGCTTGGTGCGTAAACCTACAAGTTTGGAAGTGAAACGAGTGGTTCAATTGTTTGACCAAACGTACAAGCATTTTGAAAACGATAAAGTTGCCGCAAAAGAGCTTGCTGTTGACCCGCTCAATCCGCCAGAAAAAGATGCCGATATCGTAGAGCTGGCTGCTTGGACGACCGTTGCCAACGTGTTGTTCAATCTCGATGAGATGTTGATGAAGCCGTAGCCGCACGTTTGTTGAATGACAATTTATTGACCCAATTCGAAACCATGAATCTCTACAACAAAAATATCCAGTTCCAAACACGGCGGCATTTTTTAAAAAAGTGCCCAATCGGTTTGGGCGGCATTTTTTTGGCTTCGCAGATGGCTCGAGGAGCTGGGGTCGCAATTGGCGGTGGGGTAGATGATGTAACGAAGCAGGCGGCAAAAACGGATTCGCAACAACCAAACTCGCATTTTCCAGCCAAAGCAAAAAATGTGATCTACATTCACCTCGCTGGTTCGCCACCGACTTTGGATTTGTTTGACTATAAACCTGAATTGGTCAAACGAACGGGGGAAGATTGCCCAGACGAATTCCTTGCCGGGCGTCGTTTTGCGTTCACTTCCGGTAAACCAAAACTTCTCGGTACGCCGCGAGAGTTTAAACAACATGGTGAATCGGGCGTTTGGATGTCAGATGCGCTGAATCACCTGCCCGAAATCGCGGACGAGATGTGTGTCATTCGATCGATGCACACTGATCAGTTCAATCACGCGCCCGCTCAATTGTTTTTGCTAACGGGTTCGCCACGTCAAGGCCGCCCGTCGTTTGGCTCGTGGGTGACCTATGGCTTAGGCAGTGAAAACGCCAATCTTCCTGGGTTTGTCGTTCTTAATTCAGGCGGCACCAATCCGAGCGCTGGCAAGAACGCATGGGGCAATGGCTTTCTCCCGTCCGTTTTCCAAGGGGTTCAGTGTCGTAGCAAAGGCGCTCCGGTTTTGTACGTCAACAACCCCAACGGCATGTCGCGTAAGCTTCGCCGCCAAACACTTGATGCGATCAACGAGCTGAACGCGATGCAGGCCAAGACCTTTGGCAGTCCAGAAACACAAACGCGGATTGCACAGTATGAATTGGCCTATCGGATGCAAGTTTCGGTGCCAGAGGTAATGAATATAAATGACGAAACGAAAGAGACAATTGAAATGTATGGTGCCCAGCCAGGCGAGGCTAGTTTTGCGAACAACTGTTTGCTGGCTCGCCGGCTCGTCGAAAAAGGCGTGCGGTTTGTGCAGCTATTCGATTGGGGTTGGGATTTTCATGGGACCAATTCGTCAGAGGGGCTCAAAGGTGGTTTGACCAAAAAATGTGGTGGTATGGACAGGCCGGTAACTGCGATGATCAAAGATTTAAAGAGACGTGGCATGCTCGACGAGACCCTGGTTATTTGGGGCGGTGAGTTTGGGCGAACCCCGTTCCGTGAAGGTCGCACTGCGAAAAGCAAAATTCTTGGCCGCGATCACTATCCCGATTGCTATACGATTTTCATGGCGGGCGGCGGAGTCAAACGTGGATATACGTATGGCGAAACCGATGAGCTTGGATTCAAAGTCGTATCCGATGGGGTTCATGTTCACGATTACCAAGCCACCGTTTTGCACTTGCTTGGAATCGACCACCAACGGCTAACCCATCGTTTCCAAGGCCGAGATTATCGTTTGACCGATGTCCATGGGCATGTGGTTGGTGACCTCATCGCGTAGAAGTCGAACCATTTAACAACTAGCCAGAATGCGCCGGCGCGGCGGGCAAAGAATCTGATGGCGTGGCGTGCATGATTTTTTCCATCGCCAAGCGTTGTGTTATCTGCAGAGTGAATCTACGGTTGAGCATCTATGTCAAAAATCGAAAGCTCATTCTTGAATCTTAAAGTCTCAACAAGAAACCTTTCTGGCGGCACGACGCTAGGAGAAGTTTTAGGGGCTGAGCCGGTTTTACTTGCGTTTATTCGACATTTCGGCTGAACGTTCTGCCGTGAGCAGGTGGTTCGCCTGAAAGAAGAATTCGAAAGCGGCCGTCCGTTTCCCAAAGTCATTTTTGTAAACATGGGCTCTGACGAGGCGGCGAAAGCGTTTTTTGATAAACGATGGCCCGAGGCTTTAAGCATCCAGGATCCCAAACAGGTCCTTTATAAAGCGTTCGAAATTCCCTTAGGCCCTCTGAGCCAGTTTTTCCGCCCGGCGGTTTGGCGGGCTTTTTGGGGCGCGCGAAAATACGGTGTTGGGCTTCCTCAAGGCAACACGCTTCGAAGCCAAGGTGCTGTTTTGGTTCATCAACAGGCGATCGTTTTTTCCCAAACATTTGAGCACTACGGTGAACAAATTGATACCGAGTTGTTCCGTAAACACCATGTTGGTTGCCTGACCGAATCGGATTGAGTTGAACAACTCGTCATCAGTCTCGCTCATCGTTCGTGTCGTCCGCGTTACGGGAAAGCGAATCAGATTCGTTGCTGAATCTGGATTACAAAAGTTATTTCGCGGGAAGAAAATGCGTAGCAATTTTTGTTTCAAAGTTGGAAGAATTCGTTACACTTAAATATTGGCATAACTCTCGGC
>CAYZGP010000185.1:1731-8078 GCA_964478065.1 uncultured Pirellulaceae bacterium | reverse complement strand
GTTATTATGACCGGTTTTGAGGGGCTGTTTGAAGACCTATTATGACTCTCGCGGAAAAAAATGCTGGCAGCGCGACGACTTGTTCTGACCGCTTGGCAGACTTGTTCTACATACAAAACAGATGGTTAGACATAGCTCGTCAATTCAGGTTTGACGGACCACGGACGGACGACACCGCTTTTTGAACTAGCGAATCTTTGGTGGCTCCAACTGGTCCTCTTCGCCTTTTGGTTTTGGCGGCGTGCCCAGTTCAAACTCCAACGTCTCTTCTTCGTCGGTTTTGGTTTTTAAGATCGTCAAAATAACCGTGTCACCCGATTCAAACTTATTCAAGAGCTGTCTTAGCTTCAGCATGTCGTTAACTTTTTGATCGTTCAACTCGAGAATGATGTCTTTGTCTTCAATACCGACTTCCGCAGCAGCCGTATTCTCCAAAACTTTATTGATCAGAAGCCCATCACCTTCCGGATTGGCAACTGCTTGGACACCCAGAAACGCCGGATAGATTCGCTCACCGTTTTTCAGGCGACGCATCAGCGATTTGGTACCCGCCAGCGGAACGGCGAAACCGATCCCTGAATCGTACCATTCAACACCCGCGCCAATTGCTTGGGACTGAGGGTTCATTGGGACGCACAAACCCAGCACGCGGCCTTCTTTGTCGATCAGAGGACCGCCGTAGTTTGCTGGACTGATGTTCGCGTCGGTTTGAATCGCCCGACCACCGATCCTGTTTTTTGCACTGATGATTCCCATCGAAAGAGCAGGGCTGGTATCGCCGTAGCCAACTCCCAACGAAACGCACCATTGGCCGACTTTGATATCGTCGGTGTCCACCATCTCGGGAACAGGCATATCTTTGACGCCTTTGATTTTCAAAAGGCAAATTTTGCGAGTGTCGTCACGTCCGACCATGCGTGCGTAACGCCGAGTGCCGTCACTGGTGATTACTGTGATCACCGGTGGCTGCTGGATAAAATTGAAAGTGCTAGTCACGACGTAACCATCAGACGAAATCATAATCCCTGTCGTGTTGCCTTCGCCCTGACGACGAATCCCGCCAATACGACCCTGTACAGCACCGACTCCACCATAAGACTCGATCGTCACCAAAGCCGGCTGAACTTTTTTGGCTGCACTGCGAAACGAACGAGACGTCAGCATCATCGCACGGAACAACTGTTCTTGGGTAAGCGGTTGTTCATCTGTAGCAGCTGTTTTTTCATTAGCTACTTTTGCGTTGGATTTGTCTGTCTCAACCTTGGCTTTCTCGTCAACCTCTTTTGCGACAGCGTCGCCCGACTCACTCGCTGGTTTATCGGCTTCCTTCATTTCAGCGGCGGCCTTTGCTTCCGCTTTGGCCTCGGCTGCAGGCTTAGCTTTTTCTGCTTCTTTTTCTTGAGCCGAAGCCATTGTTGCAAACGCCAAAAACGTGCAACACATACACGCATTGAGAAAAGCCAAGCCGTATTTTGTCGTCCGAGTTTTGAGAGAACACTTCATGATTGACTCTGCAAAAATTGCTTTGGTTTGAAAGGAACTGTAATTTCGTTTATCGAAATGCCGCCAGCGAGTCGCCGCTGGTGAGCAGGTTTTACTTTTTGGCCGTCGGTGTGATTCGAATTCGCAAGATCTCAACACCCCGCTTGACGATCATCAAAATCTCTTCGTCTGGCCGAAGCGTTTCGACGGTCGAGTTGTAGTCACGCACCGAACCGATCTTGTTACCTGCAATTGCGATAATCATATCGTCAGTTTTAAGCTTTGCCGTCGCTGCAGGTGAGCCGCGTCTGACTCGGTCAATGTATGCCGGATTGCTGCGGCCACCGAACTTGAACAAAACGATGCCAAGCTCGGCATTCTTGGCAACCTCCGCCATGGGCTCTTTGGCATCCTCGGCCGAGTTTTCCTTGCCTTCAACAAAAGCCAATAACGCTGAGCTGGGAACCGCGTAATTCAGTCGCGTGTTTGTTTCAGAACTACTAATTACTTTGCCAATCATCCCGACCAAGTTCCCGTCGGCTTTAACGACCGCACCGCCAGCTGCACCTGGGTTACTTGTGATCGCGTCGATCAAAACCATTTCGCCTTTGTAAGCAACATCTCGTTTCGTCAAACGTGCTTCGATCGTTGTGCGAAGAGAAATAATTCCCAGCGTCGCGGAAACAGGCTCTTCCTTGTCAGCCACTTTAAAGGCGTTGCTCAACGCGAAAACCCAATCACCTTTTTCGCCAACGGGTTTATCCGACAACTCGTAAAAGTTCGGAGTCTCCGCCTGGATTTTTAACAGTGCGATTTGCCTAATGCGATCTCGTTTCAAAATGGTCGCGATGTGACTGCTACCATCGGCCAGCACGACACGGACACGTTTCCCATCGAGAATCACGCCTTGGGTCGTTAACACTTTGCCATCATTGGAAATGACGATCCCAGTCGCGAATCCGTCAACATTTCCCGCACCGGCACCGTAAATTTTTGCCATTTTCAACTGGGCAGCGTCGATCGTTTTTTGAACAAAGCTGTTGGTGTCTTCCTGGGCAGATGCTTTGGCCACTAAACCAAAGACGACCATCATCGCGATCACCAACGACCGAATCGCCATTGATTCGATTCGCGCACTTCGCCAGTTACCAATTCGTGTCTTGAAAAGTCGCATTAGTTGCGCTCCTTTTCATTAGTTGATTCTTTGTCGTTGGCTTTTTTGTCGCCTACTTTTTCTTCGCCCTTGTCGTTTTCATCTTTATCGTTGTCTTTAGCTTTCTCTTTTTCAGCTCTTTCTTTCTTAGCTTTCTCCATTGCGGCCTTACGTTTCGCAGCCCTTTCGGCCTTTTCCTTTTTAGCTCGTTCTTTCTTGGCTTTCGCTTTGGCCTCTTCTTCGGCTTTTATCTTTGCCAAACGAGCGACCTCGACAGGGTCTTCGGCATGAAACCACTCTTCATCGGCTTCGTCAGTCAGCCATTCATGTTTCTGGTTTTCAATTTTCAAACCTGGCTCTTCCAGCAAACCGGAAACAAATTGCCGGTCCAATGGAATGTTGACTTGGCCAACTTTTTGCCAGCCGCCAACAGTCACGCCACCTTTATCACAATCCTTGGTCGCCGAAGCTTTCGAAAGCCTCGCCTCAGGATGTCCGTCGTCTCCGTACATTTGAATCCAAACGAAAAACGGATCAAATTCATCATCAAGCAATTTCAAGCGATATGAATTCTGATCCAGGGTCTTGTCGCTTCCGTCAAGCAACGTTTCGCCCATCGCAGCAAACGGAGCTTCACTCAAAACGGCCGAAATACACATTGCCTGAACGACGGCTAGATTCACTTTTGCCTCAACGGACGTCATGATTTTCGTGACTTCTTTACCCTCTTTTTCAAAAATCCGGTAAAACGATTTTCCATCAAAAACATAAGTGGCGTTCTTTTTTCCAAGCTCGCCATCCAACTTCCACTCCATTCGGAATCGCCCATCAGACGAGATCCAAATGGTCTGAGTCCCAACTTGTTTTCCGTCCTGAGTCACCGTGTCAGTCAGTTTTGCCACGCCGAGCGATTCAATTTTTTCACGCGGGGCATCAAGCGATTTCCATTCATTCAAAATCACATTGGCGTACTGTTGATTCGCGTCTTTGATTCGCATCACGCCCGGATCCGCCGAAAGCAACTCGACCATCTCACGCTGACGCGCTGCCTGTTTGGCTTTTTCAGGATCGTCTTCCGACCCCGGCGGGCCCTTTTTTGGCTTTCGAGGTTTTGCATAAGGCAGTCCGAACGTCCGTACGACGATCGTTTTCTCAGCGCCATCCTTTTTCCTGACAACCAGTTTCGTTGGCCAGTCCTCGGGAAGCGTGCAAATCAGATTGGTAAACTGATTCGCATTTTTAATGGGCGTTCCTTCAAACTCAAGCAGTTCATCGCCTAAAGCCAATCCAGCTTTTGCGGCAGCTGAATCAATATTGAGCGTCGAACAAAGCACTTGCCCATCTCGATCTGAAAAATTCGCATCAAGCGTCGCGTGCTCAACCAGTTTGGTGGCCAGCAAATCGGGAATAAAGTTTTTGATTTGGTTTGCTGAAATAGCATAGCCCAATCCAACGTTCACTCGGCCACGAGCTTTGAAACTTCCACGACCATTGATCCCGATGACTTCGCCGTTGAGATTGAACAACGGGCCACCCGAGTTGCCAGGGTTGATCGACGAATCGACTTGGATACAGTTTCCGTAAACCAGCTGGTTCAGACCGGCACCGGGCTGGTAACGCTTGACGCCACTGACAATTCCGAGCGTCACCGTTGGCGATTGATCTTCGGTCAGGATAAACGGATTACCCATCGCCAGCGCCCAGTCACCTACTTTGACTTTGTCTGAATCCCCCAACGGCGTCCAAGGGAAATCATCCTTGCCTTCCATTTGAATGATTGAGACGTCGCCACCTGGGTCTGTGCCGATCAATTTCCAGCGGTACAGTTTTCCGTCTGCCAATCCTCCCCAGCCTTTAACGCCCGATCCCATGATGACGTGATGGTTGGTCAACGCAATTCCACTGGGATGGATGATGACGCCAGATCCGCCTCCATTGCGATCGTCATCGTAAATCGCAATCACGCTACCAATAACTTTATTGATCGCTTTGACACGATGCTTTTCAACGGCATCAATCAATTTCTGGTCTTCAGCCGAAATGTCGTCGTTGGCCGAAGTATCATCATTGGCGATTGCTGCGGCAGACGTGGAGGCTCCAAACGCGGGAGAGCCAAACGAAGCAGGGCAGGCTGGACTTAACCACAGCAGACTTAACAGGCACAATAAAGCAGCTGATGATTGGCGAACTTGCATCTGTAACTCCAAAGCAGATTAAGTTGTGGAACGTTCGAATTCGATTGGTGATTGACTTTGCAGGGCGTTGACCAAGTGGTCAGACAACAAAGTTAAACACTTTTCGCAAACGAAAGTCGTGTTTCAATTCGTATTATTTCGTCTTCAAGAATTTTGCGTCGCACCAGTTAGCATGGTCACCCAAGTCAAACTCTTCGCCCGGATAAACGACCAATTCGACTTCTTTGATACCAGAGATATCCACGTCAACCTTTTGCGGCTTTCCGGAACCTTGTACCCGTTTTGACCAAAGCTCGATCCCGTCGCCCCGAACGGTCATCTGGCAATCGCCACGGCCTTTGGTTTCGGCATCAATTCCCACGGTCGCATTAAAACGATCGAACTCTTTTGTGTTTGAAAATACCAAACGCGAAAACGACTGAGTGCCGATTCCCTTTTTGAATTCTACCGTTTCCGGTGTTTTCCCGATTCGAATGCTCAATGCATTATCTTCGATGCTACGATCTCGTTTCCAAGTCCGTTGAATCGTAAACACGGCTCGTTCGTCAACTTGAATCGGTTCGGCGTCAGACAGATACTGGACTCGGTCAGATGTAATCGTGATATCAACAATGCTGCTCGTTTTTAAACTAATCGTTGCGTCGCCGGCAATTTCCATACTGAGCATCCCGTCAGCGACTGTTTTAATGACACCGACCAATCTTGAGCCGTCGATTAGATTGACACTTGCTGACGATCCCGCGGGCGCGTCCATTTTCACGTCAGCCGTAATAACGGCCATCATTTTTTCCAATCCGATACTTTGAGACTCGCCTTCGTATTTCATCCCAATTCGTTCGGCATCAATCGATTCGAATAATCCTTCGAGGATAATTTCTTCATCGCCTGGTTTGGCAATGATGATGTCATTACCGGTAGACGGTTTTGCGATCGCTTGCTTTACCGAATTTGCATCCGCCCAAACAATCGCGCGAACGGTCTGAAGTGGCATGGAGCCGATTCCGGTTTGCGTATCGAAAGTCAGTTTCTCATCGGCGAGCAACACGTTCCTTGCCTTCAACATTCCGCCCTCAAGCGGCACGATGGTGACAATGCCTTCTTCAGTTGACGCGTTGGCCTTCTTTGTAGTTTCGACCGAGAGTATGTCTTGAAGTTTGATTCCCGCCGGCAAGCCATTGCCGGTAATGATCCCCTCGGCGTCGATTCCCGAAATCGTTCCTTCAACGGTTTTGCCGTCAAGCAAAGTGACCGAACATTTGCCCATGTCTTGAGCGTATGAAGTTTGGATTACCAGCTGGCCGAGACATCCGACCAAAAACAAAACGAAGAGGCTTTTGGTTTGCATATTACGAGCACACTTATGAGGTCGTTTTTTGAGTTCGTTCATGTTCATATTCTAGTTTATCTGAACCCCGGTGTCTTGTTTTGAAAGCCACGAAATTCTCCCGTTTGTTTTGAAGTAGAAAAAGTTGCACAGCGGACTTGCTGCCATTTCTTCCACTGGTGACTGTCGGACA
>CAYZGP010000185.1:0-1631 GCA_964478065.1 uncultured Pirellulaceae bacterium | reverse complement strand
TGGCAAGGACTTCAAGGCGTTTCCGATGGCTGCCCAACAGGAATGGTCCAACTTACATACTTGTTACGAAACGAAGCTAGTGCTGCTGAATTGACATGCGCACGAAAAAACGGCACTTTCAAGATTGAAAGTGCCGTTTGGATTTCCGTGTTGATCAGTAGATCAAATCGACTTACTTCTCACCGTTAGCGGCTGCGTTGTATTTCTCAACGATCGCTCGGTAGCGTGCAGGTAGCTTATCCTTTACTGCGTTGTTGGCAGGATCACGTGCGCGATCTCGCAAACGACTCCAAGGACTTGCTGGTGCGTCGTCGTAAGTCTTGTCGACAACTTTTCCGTTAGCGTTGTTGCTTGCTCCGCCTTGCTTGCCTTTGCCTTCGCTTGGCTTTGACTGAGCTTGCTGCTGTGACTCTTGCTTCTGACCAGAAGCTTCGCTGCTCCCCTGTCAGGTGCCGCACTCTTTCTTTTCTTCTTCTTTGATCATCTTGGACAACATCTTGACGATTTTGTCTTGCTCAGCCTGGGTCTGCTCACCTGTCTCGATCAAATCAAGACGACGGCGTGAGTAATCCATTCGCTGATGAATGTCATCAAGCTTGCCTTCCTGAATCGACTGAAGCTGCTGGACTTGTCGCCAAGCACTTACCCGCAAACGCTCTGGAGCATCTGGATTGAATTGCAAGAACTGCATGAACGACTCAATTGCTTCCGCGTTTTTCAGCAGGCCTGCATTGGCAACACCTGTGAAGTATTGAGCACTGCCCTGATGGACTGTGAACTTGGACATGTCACCAGTAATTTTTTCAAGACTAGGCATCGCTTCTTCGAAACGATCGCCATTCATCAAAGTTCGAGCCAAGTAGAAACTTGCTTCGGCAGCAAGAAACTTGTCTTCTGAAGCAGCCAATGGTGAAAGCAATTTGACTGCTTCATCAATGTTGTCTGCGTTAGAAGACTCGACTGCTTTTGAGTATTCAGGATAGACTTGCATCAAGCCTTCTGTGACGGCGTCGAGAGACTGTTCTTTGGAAAGCTCTTCAACCGTTTTCTTGATTTCGGTTTTCTTATCAGCACTGACCGAATCGAGTGAATCGATATGCTTCAAGAATGAGCCCACTACCTCTTCGGTGTGGCTGTCGCCTGCGTTTGCAAAGCTAACAGAGAGCATCATGGCAACCGTGAGGCAGCCAAGCGCAAAAGTACGAATTGCTTTCATTGGTAATCCTTCGACGAGGTAATGTGACTATCTAATATTATATTCTTGGCAGTTGGTCAGTGGTTTTTCGTTAGATGAGAATAAAAGATATTCGTTCCAACTTCTATAGTATCGTGTGTTTACGGACATTTTGTAGTGAAAAACTACACAACATTCCATCAGAATTGTAAATGCCAGCACTTCTCTGATACTTATTTATAACCCTTTAAACTACCCTCCGGCTTCTTTTTCCATGATTCCTTCGGTCATTTCGATAATTTTTTGCTGCAAATCGGCCGCTTGCTTGGATTCTTTGCTAATTATCTCCTCTAAATCCTCTGTCCCGCGAATCTTCTCAATTTTTTTCGTTCGCCGATTTAGCCGCAATTGCTGCAATCGGAGCATCTTTAATTCGGCAGATTTCTTCAGCAAAGGC
>CAYZGP010000184.1:0-8182 GCA_964478065.1 uncultured Pirellulaceae bacterium | reverse complement strand
TTGTGTTATCGTCAGTTGGAGTTGCACCGCCAGATGCGTACTGGAAGTAACCGTTCACGTGCAGAATATCACCGCGACCAAAGCCTGGTTCGATTCCACTATCGGTATAGGTCGCCGTTGAAAAGACTTCAGCTGACTCCGTCTCAAACCTCACACCATCAATGGCAATCGCATCGATGCGTACGTTTGCGTCGGTGCCGGTGGCAGCATCAAAAAAGTCGTTAACGAATTCGATTCGAACTTGATCTGCGGTAACCGTTTCGGCGGTGTTGAAAGTGAGAGTCCGGAAGTTTTCAAAATTTGCGCCGTCACCCAAGTTGGAATAGTTGGCAACAACGTTGCCATCGATTTGCAGTTGAATTTGTTCCAGACCAGTTGTTCCGGCCGCAAAGATCTGTATCGTCGACGCAATCGGAGATGCACCGCTGGACGCATACTGGAAGTAGCCGTTGGTGTGCAAAATATCGCCTCGGCCAAACCCTGGTTCTAGTCCATCTGCGGTGTAGGTTGCCGTTGAGAAGACTTCAGGTGACTCCGTCTCAAACCTTACGCCGTCAATCACAATCGCGTCGATGCGCACGTCGCTGTTAGTGCTGGTGGCCGCATCAAATAAGTCGTTAACGAATTCGATTCGAACTTGATCCGCGGTAATCGTCTCGGAAGTCTCGAATTCAAACGTTTGGAAGTTGCCAGCATTTGCGCCGACTCCCAAATCGGAATAGGTGGCAACAACATCGCCATCGACTTGGAGCTGAATTTGTTCCTGCCCAGTAGTACCAGCCGCAAAGATCTGCACCGCCGACAGCATCTGGCGTTCCTCGAGCGATTCGATGTTCAAGCTGAGTTCTGAATTTTGTTTTGACAAAGATCGTCGGGAGGAGGAGAAAATCATTGGTGTGCTTCAAGTACGGGGGGTGTTCGCGTATTTCATTTCGAGAGTAGCTGTCCATACTAATAGGGGATTTTTGACAGGCAAGAAATCGGGCTAAAATCCGAATGGCCGCAAATCAAACCTCGGAAACCGATCAGTTTGACACTATAGATGTATTATTTTCCACAATTGTAGACGAGCTTGCGATGTCGCCCTGTCTTTGATGTTCAACGGCTCCAACGGCGATCCAGCTTTGCGGACTACGCGTCGGTTATTCGTCACCCACCGGCGTCTTTCGAGCAGCAGTTTTCCGACGGCTGTGGGTGCCGAGGAGTCGGGATGGACCCCCGCCGAGGTATGCCGTATCCGCCAGTAAAATTCTCCGATTTCTATCGCCTTAAAATTCTTCTATGGTTTTAGAAGAAAATGCTTGACGCTGAATGAGATCCGGTTAAAACTTCTATAGTTTTAGAAGAGTTGTCTGGTGGAATTGGGGATCAAATTGGCTCGCAAAAAGAAGCTTCAACCGACTGAGTTGGAGTTAATGATCTTAAAAGTCCTGTGGGGTTCGTCTTCCGCCGAGTTGCCCATGGCGGTTCGTGACATTCGTGATGGGCTGGCCAAGGCAGGTAGAGAGCTGGCCCACACCTCCGTCATCACGACGCTCAACATCATGTTGGATAAGGGGTTCTTGAAACGCAGCAAGCTCAAAAACGCTTTTTTGTTCGCGCCAAGAGTCAAACAGGACGCCGTCCAGTCTCGCGTCATCGATGACGTTCTCAATCGCGTTTTTGATGGGTCTGCTCAGAGCCTCATGTTGACGTTGATGGATCACGCAGATGTGGACTCGGATGACCTCGCCGAGATTCGTCGAATGATCAATCGAAAATCCAAACAGAAACCGGAGTAGGCAAATGAATGCGATCTTTGCGTCGAGTTGGGAACAGGTTTCCATCTATGTTTTGTTTTGGTTGATTCACCTCGGTTGGATTGGCTTGCTGGTGGGCGTTGTTGCGTGGGTGGGAGACCGGGCGTTTGCGTTAAATACCACGAAGGCTTCGGGGCAAGCGCTCGACGGACGGTCTGCCAGACAAGCGTATGGCTGGAGCATGTGTTGCTTTTTGTTATTGATCGGCGGCGTGTTTGGCGCGTCGGTGCTTTCAAGTTTAACAGCGCCTCACGTTATTCAGGTCGTTTCCCAATCGGATGCTCCGGCGACGCTTGCGTTTGACGAGACAAATTTTGGCGATCGCAACGTCGCCGCGGATATGGTCTTACCCAAACCCTCCGATGCCGATCTGGCTGAGGTTCCATCAGACAATGGCAATCAAAACAGAAACAGTAACGATGTTCGGCTGCTACCGAACGTTGAAGAAATGCCTTTGACACAAACAGGTTCTTTTTTTCAAAGCCAGTTGTTTTCGATCACCGCCATCTGCGTCTCGGTCGTCTATTTTTTCGGTTGCTGTGCGATGCTAGTCCGTTTGGTGTTGGCCGGTTGGGGATGCAGCCGTTTATCTCGCGCAGGAGAAAGGGTTACCGACAAATGGATGCTCGCACTCGCCCAGAATACGGCGTCTCAAATGGGTTTGAAGCTCACGCCGATTTTGGCGACTTGTGAACGAGTTGTCGTGCCGGTTGTGGTCGGATTGATTCGCCCGGTTGTGTTGCTTCCCGTATCGATTGTCAGCGAGCTAACGCCTGATCAACTTCGCGCAATCCTGGCTCACGAGATGGCACACTTGAAACGATACGATCATGTGGTCGTCTTGTTCCAGCGTATCGTGGAAGCCGTTTTGTTTTTTCACCCGACAACCTGGTGGTTGAGCCGTCGCTTGGATTCGCAGCGTGAGTTGTGCTGTGATGACTTGGTTTTGCAAACGGGAACCAATCCGCTTGAGTATGCCGAAACATTGTTGTTGGTGGCTCAATCTCGCAAGGCCAATGCAGCTGAGATGAATAGGCCGGAGGTCGCGCTGGCTGCGGACGGCGCGAACGCGTCGCAGGTTTTGGTGCGCATCAGTCGCGTACTAAATGGGACGTTGCCATTGCCAAAAAGAAAATCAAGCAATTTTGGGGCGGCCAATCTTGGAGTCGGCATGCTACTGGTCGGGCTGCCCGTTCTGCTGGTGCTTTGCAGCTTTATTAATAGTAACGTTTCAGATCCACCGGTTTCCCCGGTTGCTGCTTTAGCTGGTGAATCGTTAGCGCTTGACGACAAGACAGCTTATGGAACCATTCGCGGCGTAATTCGCGACGAGAATGGCGATTTGGTTACCGGTGCAACCGTGATCCTCCAAGAGCATCCTCACAAATACCTTTCAAACAATGTGATGATCCCATTGGAGGCGGAACGAGTATCGGTTCCGCCAATCATTTTCGCGCAATCAACAACTGGAATGGATGGCGAGTTTAGTTTTTCGGATATCGAGATTCCGGACTATCAAAAATACCTTGACTCACCGTTTCCGATCACGATCCTGATCATCCATGACGACTACGGGATGACTTGGGAGCATATTCAAAATGCATCCATTCAACGAGTTGAATACACTTTGAAAAAAGGGGCCCCTATTTCGTTCAAAGTAAAATCCAACACGGGCAAGCTGCTTAAGAATGTCACCGCAAGGTTCTATGGCGCACTATCCAAACACGATTGGAACACTGTCCATCCTTACCGGCGAATTCCGGCTGAACTGATTCGTCAAGGCATTGCAGTCAACCCGGCAATCGAAAGCAAAAATAATGGCTTGCTTGAAACGGTTGGCGACGCAGCGGACCATTCCTTTCTAACCAAAAAATCGCAACCAAACATGGTTGCCGTTTTTGAAATTGGCGCTGATCAACATGCGACCGACTTGTTCTATGTAACCAACATCGATATCGCTGCCAATCCAAAAGAGCTAAAGGAAAACGATTTTGCTACAGCAGTGGCCAGCGGCGCAGTTATTAAACTGCGAGAGGTCGTCGCGTTGAAATTGAAGGTTTCCGACCAAGATGGAAAACCGGTCGCAGGCGTAGAGCTCGAGGCCGATAAATACGTGCGAACGAAAAATCGCATTCCACCTGTCGTTACAGAATCTGATGACCCTGGCGAGTTCGATGTTTTAGTCAATAGCGAGGCTGACGGCAGAACATTCAAGATGCATTTGCTAACGAAATCGACAAGCGGGCTATTTCTGAATTCCGAACGCATGCTGGAAATTGATCCCGCCAAACCGAATCGGTCCTTTGAGGTTAAACTCTCTAAGGGAAGTCAGCTTAAGGGGAAAGTCGTCAATTCGGAAACTGGAAAGCCGATTGAAGGCGTCGTAGTTCAGTTTCGGCCACACAAAAAAAGAGACAATTCCAAGTCTGATCCAGCCGGCCCCTTTCACCGGGCATCATTGGGTAAATCAAACGCCAGTGGCGAATTTGTTTTGAATGTGCCATTGGACGAAGCAGGCAAAATGCCCGCGGGCGAGTTGATAGCGAGCGAAGCCGTCGAAGGGTATAAGACATGGACTTTTGATAAGAACAGGGTTGGCAGCGCGATATCGGCGACCGTTGCCCCGTCTAGCAAAGCCGAATTGGTTCTCAAGCTTCCACCTGCTCCATCTTCAAAGAGCATCGATTCTTTTCAAGTGAAAGTCTTGGACGAAAATGGAAAACCTGCCGTGCGGGCCAAAGTTCGTTTTTACTGCCGCTACACAGGTGGCAAAAATACCGGGATGCCAGATACGCAACGAACCGACCAAGATGGTCTGCTGTACTTGAAGAACAATAGCCCACTTTTCAACTTCCAGAAAATTGCGGTTATTGTGATCAGCGAAGACGAAAAAAGCGCGGCCACTGCAGTGTATGACCGGCCAGACAAATTCAAAACGGTAGAGGAGATCGCTGGGTACATGAAACAATTGAGGGAGGGTAAATCGAAAGACGAACCGTCTTTCGTGTTGACCGTGAACTTAAAACCGATGTCCGGCGTCAAAGGTCAGGTCACCGATGCCAATACCGGCGACCCCATTCCTTTTGCCAAAGTCCAACTGTCACAACAGTACCTTGAGAAAAAGGATGAACTGGCGAGTTCATTTTATATGGCCCAATTCTTTCCCTTTGTTGAAGCCAACAAAGATGGGGAATTTGAAGTCAAAGCAATTCCTAACTTGCAAGGAAATCTTAATATCCAACACCCCGACTATCTAAGGAAAAAGTATTTCACCAATGCCGATTACATTGTTCCCGAAATTGGAGAGGTCGTTGAGAGATTTGAAAGGCTTGTTGCGAAAAAGGTCCGCCCCTCAGACGAGCTTTTCCCATTGCCAGACCTCGGAGATCGCAAGGGCGTTGCGGCTTTGGAGTTTTTGCAAACTGAATTCAAATCTGCCCAACGAGAATTCAGGAATCGATTGAAGGATGGTGACGGAGTTGATGCCCTGGCCCTTGGGCGGAGCTCGCCGGCGTCCGTTTACATCCCCAAGATTTTGGATATTGCGGATGCCAATCGGGGGAATCCGGCAGAGCTCAAAGCACTTGTTTGGGCCTGCAATATTCCGCGTAACTCGAGTGAGGATGAGACTGCACGCCGCAAGATGCGAACAGAAATTGGAAACCGGCTGATGGATGATTACATCGAATCTCCAGAAATCGTTGATTGCCTTGCCGACTTGGTCTATTCGCAGCCTGATCCCAAGGCAGCCGCTGACAAGATTTTCGCAGCCAATAAAGACAAAGCAGTTCGAGGAAACGTGCTGTTGCTGATTGGCCAAATGGCAGTCAGCGAAAGCCAAATTCGGTTGCAAGGCGTGAAGTATGCAGAGTGGTCCAAGCAAATGAAAGACGAAGAGCTCCAAGTACTCGCGTACGAAACGTTCACTCGGATCAAAAATGAATACGCCGATGTGCCGTATTGGCGATACGAGAATCTCGGCAACATTGCAGAGATGCAGTTATTTGAATTTGACCACTTAGGGGTCGGTGACGAAGTCGAAGATATTGTCGGAAAAGATTCCCAAGGGATGTCATTAAAGCTCTCCGACTACCGCGGCAAAATTGTCGTGTTGGATTTTTGGGGTAGTTGGTGCGGCCCTTGCATTTCCGATCTTCCCAAACTCAATAAAATCGCCAAAGATTTTGCCGATGACATCGTCGTGCTTGGAGTGATGGAAGACACCGAAGCCGACGCAAAAGCTGCACTTGCAAAACACAACATCAAATGGCGAAATTGGATCGAACCCCGCAGAGGCCCGATCGGCACTCGCTGGAATATCGACTCATGGCCTACGAATTATCTGATCGGGCGCGACGGAAAAATTATCGCCAAGTCACTCCGCGGCCGGCAGCTATACGCGGCCATCGAGAAACACTTGGACGAAGAAAAGGCGAAGAAAAAGTAACGCACTTTTTTAGATCGCTTAGCAAATTTATTTACTCGTCATCGAGAATTGGAACTTTGTATCCGATCGCTCCGATGGCGCGGCCTTTTGGGAGATCCGCGTAGTTGTCGTGGCAAGTGATGCACTTGTCCATGACGACGGGAACGGCGGTGGCCGATCGAAGAAATCGTTTTCCGTCTTCTTCGATGACTTCATCATAAATCGCTTTGCCCGCAACCAGTTCTTTGATCGCTTTTGTCTCGAACCCTTTTTTCGCGGAATTTTCATCGTTGATCGGATCGCCAGTTGCGTCGATCAAACGGACTTCATGCCAGCCTTTTTTCTGCATCGTCTCAAATAGCAGGATAAACGCTTCGCCCGCCGGCAAGTCGTCTTTGTCTTTTACGTAATGCTCAGTGATCAAAACGATTGACGTTTTGTAGATGTCGTCAAGCAATTTGACTTCTCGTCGGGCTCTTTCAAGCGGTTTGTCGGTGGCTTGGTCGACAACGGCTTGGTCTTCTTGCTTCGCCTGAGCGGATTCTGTCTTGGCTTTGTCCTGTGGACCCATCAACGCGGCTAGCCCAATTGCAGCTAACATGGAAACACTGGTTAGAATGAATTGAATTTTCGACATGGTCTTCGCTCTTTGATTGTCATTCGATTTTAAAATTACACGCAGCGCTTAAACTGGATGTGAACATCCTGTTTGAATGTTAAGCTTGCTTAAACTGGATGTCAATGTCTTATTTAAAGGTGGCGGATGTTTTCAAAGACCGTTGAGTACGCACTTCGAGCCGTCGTGCATTTGGCGCAAAGCGGCCCAGATTCGCGAAAGACGCAGGAAATTGCGGAAAGCACCCAGGTTCCTTCGGCCTATTTATCTAAAGTCCTTCAGTCCCTTCAAGCTCAGGGCATCGTCAATATGCAGCGAGGTGCGGGCGGAGGAGTTTCGTTGGCTCATGAGATGGATGCGTTGACGATTCTGGATATCGTCAATGCGGTTGAGCCGGTGCAGCGGATTGCGAGTTGTCCGCTGGGGCTCAAATCGCATGGAACGAATCTGTGTTCGCTTCACCATCGAATGGATAAAGTCATTGAGCAAATGGAAGAAGAATTCCGTTCAACGACGGTTGCAGATTTGCTGGCCGATCCCAACCCAAGTATTCCGCTTTGTGAATCAAAGAAGAAAAAGAAGAAATAGCCGCTTGGTTTTCGGATCTTACGCAGTGAGTCGAGAAAGCGATGTGGATATCGGTGTTGTTTCAATCGTCGAAGTGAAAAATAAGTTGTATGCCCGCAATTCACTTTTAAACTACACGAGCGATCCGAATTCGCGTGATCAAATTATTATCCGGCGATTTGACTAACGCCAGATTTTGATATCAACCGGATTTGCATCGGTCGGTTTGCTCGGATCAAAAATCAGGATCCAATCACCCGCACGAGCGTTGGAATCGGGATGCGAATATCTGATTTCGAGCATAGGTTTTTCATTTATCATAACTGTATCGAAGGTAGGTGTCCGTTCCTGAAAAGGAACATCCATCTCTTCCAATTTTTCCTCCGCAATTTGCAACGCCTGTTTTTGATATTCAGCGTCTACCTTTTCGATCATGCCGACCTCCTGTTGATTCGGGGCGCCAATTTCGCCGTCAACCTTCCTTTCAGGCGGCGCAATGATGACTACCACATACGGAAGCGGCTCTTTAATTTTTACCTGCTCAATCTGCACTTGGCCAATTGCTCGACTGCCAGGCTCGTCCGACAAGGTAATGTTCGCCGCGCAACCCGGGGTTGGCAACCAACCATTAACGTTAACCAACAAGCGACCGTTCTTTCGTTCAGGAATGTCTCCGTGAACGGGGCAATAGTGAATTTTGTTCAAACGACCGCCGTCCCAGACGCGATTGTCTACAACATCGTCCTCAAGCAGCGCGTCACAAACAGGCACCCA
>CAYZGP010000183.1:4541-8191 GCA_964478065.1 uncultured Pirellulaceae bacterium | reverse complement strand
AAGCAGGCCATACCATGCGGTATAGACAAGGAAAAGGTACCGCGGACAAGGAAAAAGGTACCCGGACAAGGAAAAGGTACCGCGGACCGTTGATTGACTGGTTGCCCTGAACGCGGATCAAACTGCCGCGACTAACGCGCGCCGTTTCTTTGGAGAAATTGTGCAAAGAGTAAGTGCTGGAAAAGTGCTCTAATTTTCCAATGGCGCGTCTGCCATATCCTCTTTCTTTTCCGGTTTTGCGAAAGCAGATTCAGGTTTGCCGTTAACGATCATCTCTGGCTCAATTTGTGACTCGAGCCAGCAAACGATTTCGTCCATCGTTTTTCGGTTGTACTTAAGGTCGTCCACTACGAATTTCATGGCCGCGCCTCGGTCCTCGTAATGAATGACCCCGATTCCTTTATTGAGCCACTTCTTTTTGTCGAATTTGGTTATCTGCGAGATTTTCACTTCTTTGCCGGAGCTATGGCGTAAACCATCTTCTGTTTGCTCGATCCACGTGCCTTTATTTTTGAAGTACCAAATTAAACACGGTATCCCAACGCCCAAACCGATTGCCAGGAACACCCATTGAAACACAATTTTGTTTCGAATTTGATCCGGGTATTCACTTTTGGTCAGCCTCTTTGGACTCCAGCCATTTTCCGTTGCAATAGCTGTCCACTTTGCATTTAGTTCTTCCGGCGAAAGCGATTCGTCTGATTTCAGTTTGTAGAACGCTTCGGCACGCGGCAATTTCGCGGGGTAGGCGATCAGGCCGTCGTAAAGCGAATACGCGGCAAATCCAAGGCAGCCAATGCCAATCAACAGGTACTTGAGGAGAAAGTTTTTCTCTGGGATCGCGCGAAGATTCATTTGAGATCGGAAGTCGTTTGAGATTGGCGGAAGCGAAAAAATTTTTGATGCAAAGATCGACGCTATGATGTTAATTGATGCTATAGCTATCTTAACAACCATCAGGAATTTCGTCGTTGGCTTTTGCCCGCATATTATTGTTGAAAAATCAAGTCCGAAAAAAGGTCTTTTTATCGTGCGATTCGGACCGTCAATGTCAGGCATTGGCGATAGTTTCACTAATTGCCTACAAATTCGCGGAATTTTTAGATGCCCTGTAAGCAAAATAGGGATTAGTCGTTATGATGGAAGTAGAGTTTTTGACAGAATGAGTTATTAAGGTATCCAATGGCGACTGAAATTACCCGCGAGCAATGGGAACGTGAAACAGAACGATTGTGCCCAAGCGAATCGGCATACAACGCGTATGTGGGTGTGGAGCAATTCATCGTAGAGAACACAGATCTAAAGTGCACTTACACATGTGTTTCTCGCGGCAAATCTGATTACTGCACGTTCACAGCAACCGCTGGCGAAAAGTGCTCCATTCTTCAAGCCTACAAAGGCCAATTGCAACTCAACTGGCGTTGGAAGCTTAAGATTGCTGGATTGACCGAAGAAGAGCGAGAGCGCGTAAACGAAATTTATGAAGAGTTTCGTATTTCTCTGGACGGCAAAGAGGGCAAGGGCTGGGAAACCGTTAAGGTTCTACGCTTAGGCGAAGAAAGAGTACATGAAGCCATCAAGAAAGTCGCCGATGACTTAGTTGAGATCATCTGCAAAGACAAAGAGACAGCAACATAATTTCCAGTTGCAATTGAAAACACACCAAGCGGGCCTATGAGGTCCGCTTTTTTTTATTGGTGAGTTCTTTTTACAAAGTTGTCTCTTAGTTGTCTGTCAACTTTGAGAAGTATCCGACCTGCCGCGCCACCCTGCAATCGCCTCGCTCAATGGGTGACGAAAAATTTACGCCATGGCAAATCGCCTGCGCCTGGCAACGTATCCACAGCGACTGCCGTTTTGGTTTTGGCTGCTCATCACTAGAATAGTGAGACAATTCACAACCCAGAAGCAATTTAAGTTATTGGAACAAAATGCGTATTGACGCGATTTCAAGTGGCGAAAATCCCCCCAACGATATTAACGTCATTATCGAAGTACCGGTTGGTGGACAGCCAATCAAATATGAGTTGGACAAAAACTCAGGCACGATGTTTGTCGATCGGTTCCTTTACACGCCGATGGTCTACCCCGGCAACTACGGATTCGTGCCGCATACTTTGTCGCTAGACGGTGATCCAATTGATGTGTTGGTTTGTAACACTCGCGCGATTGTGCCCGGGGCGGTTATGAATTGCCGTCCGGTTGGTGTGTTGATCATGGAAGACGATGCTGGTCCCGATGAAAAAATCATCGCCGTACCCAGTTCCAAGCTGACTCGCCGCTATGAAGGCATCGAAAAGTATTCTGACCTGCCGAAAATTACGATCCAGCAAGTCGAACATTTCTTTAGCCATTACAAAGACTTGGAGCCCGATAAGTGGGTAAAAATTCAATCGGTTGAACAGGTTGATGTCGCTAAAAAGATGATTACTGATGCGATCGAGCGAGCAAAGTAGAACGAGTGTGAGTAAACTGGCTACATCGAGATGCGATTCCTGACGCAACATTTGGATTCAGAATTGACGATGAAAAAAGACACCAGAGATCAACAAGCAAAACCATCGCGCCGCCAGTTTTCACTTGCTGCGGCAGGAGTTTTTGCCGGCGTTTGCACGAGCGGTGGGTCAACGGTGATTGCGTCGCGAGCCGGGAATTTGAAAAACAAATCCGTTGCGAAAATTCCACTTGGGTTTGATAATTTTTCAATCCGAGCTCACAACTGGAAAGCTGACAAATTGATCGAGTTTGCAAGCCAGCAAAAACTTGACTCATTGTTGCTTTCGGATCTCGATGTTTATGAAAGCCATGAGACGAAGTATTTGACTGGTCTTAAGGCGAAAGCCGATGATGCCGGACTTTCGCTTCATGCTGGAACGGGCAGCATCTGTCCAACTGCTAAGCGATGGAATGACAAGTGGGGATCGGCTGAAGAGCTTTTGAAATTGGGAATTCGAATTGCAAAAGAACTTGGTTCGCCCGTTTTTAGATGTTACCTCGGCGGTCAAGCAGATCGGCAGACGGCAGGAGGCATTCAAGAACATATCGACACGACCGTTGAGGTTTTGAAGAAAGTTAAATCGTTTGCGGTTGATTCCAATGTCAAAATCGCCGTTGAGAATCACGCGGGCGATATGCAGGCTGGGGAATTGGTTGGACTAATCGAGGCGGCCGGCAAGGAATTTGTGGGCGCGACGATTGACAGCGGAAACGCAACGTGGACTTTGGAGCATCCGATGTCCAATTTGGAAATCCTTGGTCCGTATGCTGTAAGCGCCGGCATCCGCGATTCAACCGTTTGGCAAACGCCCAAAGGTTGCAAGGTTGCTTGGAATGCGATTGGCGAAGGGCAAGTTGACTGGAAGGCGTACGCTGAAAAATTCGCCGAACTCTGCCCAGAAGTTCCATTTCAACTTGAGATCATTTCTGGATTCAGCAAGCCGTTTAATTATAAGGTTGAAGAATTTTGGAAAGCTTATCCGGACGCGAAGGCGAGAGATTTTGAGCGGTTTCTTGAGTTGGCGCGCGTTGGAAAAGAAGTTGCCAACGTTAAAGACAACAATGCTGAGTATCAAATGAAAGAGCTTGAACGAAGCATTCGATACTGCAAAACAGAATTGGGAATGGGCCTGAAGTCTTAGCGGTTCTGAAGT
>CAYZGP010000183.1:0-4441 GCA_964478065.1 uncultured Pirellulaceae bacterium | reverse complement strand
CTGAAGTCTTAGCGGTTCTGAAGTAGCAGCTTTTTCGTGCATGGAAATTCGTTCCCGTCGTCTATTCCGGAAGTTTTGAGCGACCGTAGCAGAACTCTTCAAGAGTTATTGGGAATACGAGTTTTGCGCGGGCCTTTCGGGCTGTGCTGTGTGTCGTTTTGTCGCACATTATTTCAGGCCGTATGTGTTAGGTCCCACGTCTCGGCTCCGGTTAAATGATTGAAGCAACAAGTGTTGTGACAACTAACCATGCATAAGGAGTCTATGTTATGACGACAATGGTCTATGTCTATGTCGGTTATCTAGCCGTTTGCATTCTGGTGACTTGGTTTGTGGCGCGAACGTTACGGATCCACGGCACGGTCTATATGACCGAGCGAAGTTCTGAAGGATCGGCGTTGATTAAAGCCAAAACACATTTGATGGTCGTCGGTTTTTATCTGATCACACTTGGAACCGTTGGGTTTGCTTTGCGATATGGTGGCGAAGCGACGGATGCCAAAACGGCGATCGAAATTCTCAGCGCGAAGCTTGGCGGGGTGATCTTTTTGATCGGATTTTTCCACTTTGTGATGGTCGCCTTGTTCGCGAACGAGGGAGCCAGAAAGAGAAATAATATTGTGCTGGCTAAGCCGGTGAAGCTTCCAAACGCTTAGGATTTGTGGCGGCGGTTCGACGGGTCAGTAGTGATGCCGTGGTTGATCGCAAGCAGGTAGCTTCCCGCTTCGTTGGTGGAATCAGAGAGGGCACAGAAGGGCAATGACATACTCGCCGATCGTCAATCTGAATGTGTCGACAACCCAAATCTCTACGCCGACCATAGAAAGCTAGAGATTTTCGAGGCTGCGTGTTGTAAGATGGAAGGGACGTCGCCGTCCTAAGTTATGAAATTCTATATGGCGATGGGAGGATCTTGGTGTTGTTTCGCAAATTGATTTTTACCATTGGCTTGATTGGTGCAATGGTTTTCGGCTCCAGCCTGATTGCCGCCGTTCCGATGCAGGGATTGTGAAGTCTGCTGGACGACGTTGGTACCTGACTGCCGCCAACCAATGCACTAGTTTCAGTGCATGCGATTTGGTTTTCAATTTTTGTTCCCGTGTTGGCTGCCGCTGTTTGGATTTGGCCAAAACTGCGATCGGCGAAAGTATGGCTGGTCCTCTTTGGGTTGGCGCTTCTAGCAACAGCGCTATGGGTTGGCAACGATTTGATTCACTTCGTCGATGTGAAGAAGGGCTCGATGGAGAATGTTGGAGTGAGAACGCTCTACCTTTTCTTGAGTGAACCAGACATACCTGCGCTGCAATTGATTTTCGGATTTCTTGTCGCCGCATTGTTTTCTGCGTTTCTGGTTGGTCCCTCGGACGAACCTAAAGTTGGCGAAGAAACTGCGGCCGATGCAGGGGAAGGTTGATGAGATTTTCGCGGCTATTGCAAGTCTTTGTCTGCCTATCGTTTCTTTTTTGCCACAGGACGCATGCCGATCAGAAGCCGCCCTTTACCGACTATTGCCAGCGGCTCGAACAGGAGATCCAAGGACGCAAGCATGGGTTTCTGGCAGGTAACGTAAGCTACTACGTGGGCGGAATTCACACATGTTGGAATTTGATCGAAGACGAAACGATCGGACTGACGCACCCGGTCCATCACGATCTGCGCAGCCGCGGAACAGGGATTTTGAAAAGCAAAACTTCCGGCACCGAGAATAGGGGATTGGAAAATGACTACCTGGGGTGGGAGTTCTACAAAAATACGCGCGTTTCGCGGATCGCAAGGTTTGAGTTGCCGGTTGGCAGCACCGGCAACTTGCCAATTCACATGGTCAAAAATTTATCAAGGAGTTCCAGATGGCGATTGCAAATCATTTGATCTACTTGCTGATAAGTGTCTTATTTACGGTGGTGGTTGGCCGATCATTGTTCACCAACGGCCATCCGTTTTTGATGGAATGTTTAGGCGCCGAGAAAATGGCCGAAGCAGTCAACCGTTTGTTTCTGGTCGGTTTCTATCTGATGAATATGGCGTTAGTTTTTTTGGCACTTAAATTTGGTGAAACGGGTGCCAACCTTGAGGATTCGATCGAAGTTCTCGCCGGCCGCGTTGGATTCGTTTCGCTCGTCATGGGGCTGATGCATTTTAACAATCTATTTTGGTGTGGCTTTGCCCGAACTCGTCTTTCGAAATTCACGGCCAAGGATGCTGCTTAACTGGATGCCGCTTAATTGCCGCTCAATTGGGCAATGGCTTTTGACAAACGACTATCTTTCGTAAATTGGTGTCAGCGTAATCCATTCCAGTTTGACGATAAGGCGAAACATGTCCGCTCTCTTTCAAGATTTAATCCGCAATCAAATGGAAGCTGCTTTTCGCACGCTTCGCCACTGCATCGATAGCTGTCCCGACGAGTCGTGGCATCAGCCCGTTTGTAATAATAGTTTTGCACAGTCAGTTTTCCATGCTTTGTTTTTTGCCGATGTCTATTTGGGGCAAAATCCGGACGTGGTTTCTGATCAAGATTTCCATCGTGAACACGAATCGAGTTTTGCAGGATACGAGGAGTGGGAGGCAACGCCTCCGACGAAGAAATATGATCGCGATTTTATCGTGGCCTATTTGGAGCACTGTCGCCAGCGAGCGAAGCTGGTGATCGATCAGTTCACGGCGGAAAATCTCAGTCAGCCATCTGGATTCGAGTGGATCAAAGGCACTGCGGCGGAAGTTCATGTTTACAACATTCGGCATATCCAACACCACGCCGCCCAATTGAGTTTACGATTACGGCTGGATCATGGCGACGGTGTACCGTGGGTCCGGTCCGGTTGGGAGAGCTAACCAAGCGTTCATATTTCGTTATTGTTAAAACGGAAAAAAAGGGAACACTAATCTGCGCTAACCATCCACTAATTCATTATCCAGTCTCGAACGGTACGGTTACGCGCCGCTGATCCGCGTTACCAACGGGTACCGTACTTGACTAGTGTCGATTAGTGAAAATTAGTGTTCTTCTTTTTTAACAGATCTAGAATCCGTTCCGGCGAGCCGACCGATGTTACTCTTTGTCTTTCTTAGCTTCCGGATCAATCCGTCTTAGGAGTCGATCAAGTTTCCTTTTTGTCGCACCGGAGCTCCTTGACTGTCTTGCCCGTAGATTTTCAATTGCCTTGGGCAAGTACTTTTTAGTAATTTTCGATTCTCTCTGGCGTGAGCCAAACAATGGGGAAGAGGGGGAATCCACTTGTTCCAAAACTTTTTCAAACAAAGTGTTCCTGGTAGTTTCAACCGGTTCGCTTGGTTCGCCTGTCCAAAGATCGAAGTCGTAGGTTTGATGAACTTCGTCGATGCATTTCGGGTTGTCGGCAAGTAGTTTGGTGTAAAACGGCTCGACCGACCGTTTGTAATGTTGAAAACGTGTGAAGATTGAAATTGTTTTGGCAATCTGCCGCGGCTCTTTGATTTGCAATGTGAAACTGGTAAGTTGTTTGTTTATGCCTATGCCTAGCATTGAAAATTGCGCTAACGCTTCAAGTCTCTCGTCGTCATTGCTAGCCAGACTTTCGCCTTGTTGATTTGGCTGCAAATCGATGCTAGACGAGGTTGAAAAAATTCTTTCGTTGCATGCTTCAGCCAGGAAACTCAGGCGTACAATGAAGGAAAGTGCTCTTCGACGCGTTATCGAGTCTTGAGCCTCACTTGCGTCCAAAATGAAGCGTGCGATCCTTTCTTCTGAATCGTTTCGCAACGTAACTTGATCCAGTGATGAGCGTCTTAATACCCAAAGTAAATAGGGTGTGTCGGCCGGATTGAATTCATCAAAGTTTTCAATTACGACCCGAGTGAAATCGTTTAGTTTCCCACTGCGGCGACCTCTTCGGGAACGACTTTTGAGCTTAGGGCTTAACGCCAGTGCAACGGCTGCGTTGCTTGTCTCGTCGTTTTCATCGACTTCACTAAAGGACAAATGCCGGAACTTTGGAATCACATCAAGCAGCAAGCCTCTTAAATTTTTCGATTGATCTTTTAACGCAACGACACCGCGTAAAGAACGACTCCACTGTGAGGTGTACGCTTGGTCGGATGGGTCGGTTTGCAAAAAGAGATCCAACCAATGTTCGAGGTCGTGGCCATTGTGAAGGGGTTGGCTTTCTAGTAACCATGCCAAAGCCAAATCGGTTTCAGCGTAAATTGCATTGGTGGCAGCCGGGCTAAGTTTACTGAATTTCAGTTCAAACTGGGATCTGAGGACATTCTCTAAACGTTGTTTCGTTTCTTTCGAGAGAACGAAGCTTGATTTTGTTTTGTACGCTTCCTCGCCGCTTCCGCCGCCCATGCCGCCGCCCAGTCCCATTCCACCACCGGGTCCGCCCCCGAACCTCTCCGATCCGCTCGTGTTTGCTGAAGCCCAATTTCCAATCGCTTTAATTAGCTGCTGTCGCGAAGTATA
>CAYZGP010000182.1:3296-8684 GCA_964478065.1 uncultured Pirellulaceae bacterium | reverse complement strand
AATCCCAACGCCAAGCCGTTCACAAAAGCCGATCAAACCGCTAGGATCCGAGCTTTACCAAATCAGACACCGACCGATTTCAACAATCCAATGAACGACGCACTACTTGCCGCTTGCACAAACGAAAACGAATCTCACAGCGAGCTTGCTGCCGCCATGCTGGCTTCCGAATTTCTTCTGGTCAATGTTTCGGAGCCAGGCCAGAGTGACACGTCAGCACTTGTTTTCGAGATCGAGGGCTTTCCGGCGTTGGTGGCTTTTACATCAGAAGACCACGCCGGAACGTATGCTGAACTAGCCAAAGACGTTCCGCTTAATGGTGATGATGAACTTCCGTGCTTCATGGTCAGCGGACAAGAATTTATCGACAGCCTCTCAAAGAAGTTCGGCATTATCCTTAACCCTGAAACAGAACACAGTTTTGTATTCGCTCCTGATGTCGTTAAGAAGATTAAAGCGGCGACCAAGAAGTAGCTCCAAAAATTCTGCTACAAACTATTCAAAAAAAAATGCCCGCCGGAATTCCGACGGGCATCTATTTGAGAATTAACTTCAGGAGAAAGTTACTGCATTTCCCAGTCAGCCATCTTGTTCTCAGCTGTTGCGACTTCTTTCAGCTTAGCTTTCACGTCCATATCTTTTGGAGCGGCGAAAGTACAAGATTTTGAATCTGTATCACACTTAATATCTGATGCACCCAATGACTCTAAAGCGCCACGCACTTCGGTTGCACAACCCGCTCAGGTCATGTTTGGGAGTTTAAGTGAAACGGTCTGAGTACCGTCAGCTGGAGCGGCAGCAGCCGAATCCATTTTCTTGTCATCTGCTGGTTTGCTATCGGCTGCATTTTCGCAACCGACCGAGATAGCGAGCATAGCGATCGCCATCAAAGTTAAAAGTGAACGCATTTGAATTCTCCTGAATTACAAATCTAGAATTGATTGGGAAGAGGATTGACCTACATCGGTCAAACGTCCCTCTAATATAGTATGCTTAAGTATCGGTAGTAACACGCGCTAACCGAGTAATTCCGTTGGTAAATCTCAATTTTCTATTGGAGATGTGTTTTGGTTCACGATCGTAAAGGTTGGGTTTTTTGCCGTTTTGCGTGATTTTTCGACCAAACTCATGGGGACACCTTGCCGAATGAACAAAATAGGCAATGTATGCGAGCCTAGTGGTCCAATCCCTTATTGAATTGATCTCGCACTACGTCAAAGCCCAAGCCATTCTGGACTCGTGGTTTATTTGGAAATTGCCAATGATTTAGCCGATTTCTGTTCTTGTAAAAAACGGGTCAATCGGTACACTTGGCGGATTAATTGCAGTGAAAAATAACGTAAAACAGTATTTGTAGGAGTTGGATCGAACGCGAGGCGGCAAGAGTCACTAGGTACTCGCCGCGGGCACGGGATCATTGGTTATGGCCATTACGAAAGAGAAAAAAGCTGAGTTGGTTGGTGAATTCAAGACGAAGGACGGCGACACAGGTTCACCTGATGTTCAAATTGCCATCCTGACAACGCGGATCAACAACTTGACTGAGCACATGCGTTCAAACAAGAAAGACTACTCAACTCGCCGCGGCTTGCTGGGAATGGTCTCTCGCCGTCGTCGCTTGCTGGATTATGTCCGCAAGAATGACGCGGATCGTTACCTCGATATCATCGAGCGATTGAACATTCGTAAATAGTTTCTTAGGGCGTTGCTGGGATCTTCCTCGCAACGCCTTGATCTTTTTGCACCGTGTAGATGGGATTTTACCTAACAGTAAATCTGGTGCTTGGTAATTGAATCGTGGCGAATTGTTGTTGTGTCGGCTGGCTTCTTTCCTCCGGCAGTTTTGGCTTTCGCCAATTCTGATTCTTGCTCACTCTTGAGTTTGTTGTTTGTGCTTGATACGTCCAACACTATTCACGCTTGAATAGTTCGTTGTCACGTCACGCACGAAACAGTCTGCAGTTTTTTGTCGTCGCGTTGGTTGTCAGTTCAGCCAACGCCGCAATTCACTTTCCATTTGAATCGACCTCGATGAATCTGGTACTGATGTTTTGAGATGCACGATCTCGCTTTGTGAATTGCAACCCAAATTAATGATGTAGTTTTAATGTAGGAATGAATCGTGAAAGTAAAAGTAGAAAAGAAAATTGGCGATGCCGTATTGTCATTCGAAACAGGTTACCTTGCAAAGCAGGCCGCGGCCGCCGTATTGGTTCAGTACAACGACACGGTTGTGCTTTCAACTGCCGCCACAGGCACACCACGCCCCGGTATCGATTTTTTCCCATTGATGTGTGACTACCGCGAGCGAACTTGTGCCGCGGGTAAATTCCCAGGTGGATTCATCAAACGCGAAGGTCGCCCGACAACCAAAGAGACGTTGACGGCCCGCTTGATTGATCGCCCAATTCGCCCGATGTTCGCACCTGGATTCAAGAACGAAGTCCAGTGTCAGAACTTTGTCCTTTCAAGTGACAAACAAACTGACGGCGACGTACTTGCAATGAACGGAACTTCGACGGCTTGTTTCATCTCACCAATGCCCTTTGAAGATGCAGTCGCCTCGACTCGCATTGCTCGCGTTGACGGTAAATTCGTAGCTTTCCCGTCACAGGATCAGCTGGAAGAAACTGACATGGACATCATTCTTTCGGCTACCGAAGGCGCCGTGACAATGATCGAAGGTTTCGCTCGCGAAGTTCCCGAAGACGATATGTTGGCTGCCGTTGAATTCGGACACGACATCTGCCGTCAAATCATCGAGCTTCAGCAGGAATTGTTTGACAAGATCAAGCCTGAAAAAGATCCTTTCGAAGCACCTGAAGACAATGGCTTGCTGGCCAAACTTAAAGACAAATTCTACGACGATTACAAAGCGGCCATTTTGATCGCTGGCAAGCACGATCGTGGCGCAGCAAAGAACGCCGTCAAAGACAAGATCATCGAAACAATGATCCCGGATCCAGATGCCGACAATGCATTCAGCATGGGTGACATAAAAACTGCGATCCACGATCTCGAAGAGCGCGTCATTCGCGATTCAATCCTGGCTGGCGTTCGCTCTGACGGTCGCGACGGAAAAACACTTCGCCCCATTGAATGTCATACCAATACCATTCCTCGTGTTCATGGTTCTGCCATTTTCCAGCGTGGTGAAACTCAAGCATTGATCACGGTAACGCTTGGAACCGGTCGCGACGAACAGCGTGTTGATGGCCTGTTCGATGAGTACTCGAAAAAGTTCATGCTTGACTACAACTTCCCAAGCTTCAGTGTTGGTGAGTGTCGTCCAATCCGCGGTCCAGGACGTCGTGAAATTGGTCACGGTGCTTTGGCCGAGCGGAGTATCAAACCTGTTTTGCCTGAGCCAGATGAGTTCCCGTACACGATCCGAATCGTATCGGACATCCTTGAGTCAAACGGATCGTCTTCGATGGCAACCGTTTGCGGAACGACGCTTGGCCTAATGGCTGCTGGTGTCAAAATCAAAAACCCTGTCGCAGGCATCTCTGTCGGCATGGTTAAAGAAGGCGACAAGTACGAATTGCTGACTGACATCCTTGGCAGCGAAGATCACTTTGGCGATATGGACTTCAAAGTTGCCGGTACGCAAAACGGCATCACCGGAATTCAGCTTGACCTTAAGATTCGCGGAATCAGCAGCGAGATCCTGAAAGCCGCCATGACTCAATCGCGTGAAGCTCGTATCGAGATCCTTCGCACGATGCTACGAACGATCCCTTGCCCGGAAGAGCAACTTTCGGAGCACGCACCGCGTTTGTTGGTGACTCAGATCGATCCGGAAAAGATCGGCATGTTGATCGGTCCTGGCGGAAAGAACATTCGCGCTATCCAGGAATCCACTCAGACAGTCATCGAAGTTTCAGAAGACGGTCGAGTTACCGTTGCCGGAAGCGACGGTCCAATGGCCGAAGTCGCACTCAAGAAAGTCGAAGCCTGCACAGCAACCGTCCAGGTAGGCAAGATCTACGATGGTACCGTTAGCAGCGTGAAAGATTTTGGCGCGTTTGTTGAAATCCTTCCTGGCCGAGATGGACTTTGCCACATCAGCGAACTTTCAAATGGCTTTGTCGATAACGTCGAATCCATTTGCCACGTTGGCGATGAAATGAAAGTCATCGTGCTCGACGTTGATGGAAACGATCGCGTCAAACTAAGCCGCCGCAAAGCCCTCGAAGAGCTTGGCATCGAAGACGAATTCGCCATGGTAACTGCAGACGCTGGAGCCGAAGGTGGCGATGGCGGTGGAAGCAGCGATGGTGGCGGAGAACGAAGCGGCGGAGGCGGTCGTGGCCGATCTGGTGGCGGTGGCGGCGGACGTGGCCGAAGCGGTGGCGGTGGAAACCGTGGCGGCGGACGTGGTCGCGGTGGAAGCGGCGGTGGCGGCGGACGAGACCGACGCTAAAGCCAGTTTTAAACTCGGCTTAAACTCTGCCTAACGCAGATTAGGTTCCTGTATTGGAATCGAAAATTAAACTAAAATGCTCGGGACTTTGATTCATTGTCCCGGGCTTTTTTATTTCAAAAAATAGAATACGAATTTGCTTGATCGCAAAGACATATGGAACCGATAGATCGACTTCGAAAACGCTACAACGAACTCGCGAGTTTGGCCGGTTCCCTTGCGCATGAAATCAAGAACCCACTCTCCATCATCGTCATGAACATGGAGTTGCTTCACGAAGACTTCGAAGCCATGACCTCTCCTGACGCGCGGCGAGCCCTTCAGCGAACTGAAACCGTGATCCAGCAATGTACGCGACTGGAAACGCTGCTCAACGATTTCTTGCGATTCACCAAACTCAGCTCGCTCGAACTTAAACCGGGAAGCCTTAACGGCCAGATTACTCATGTTTTAGACTTCTTCGAAACGCAAGCCGCGAAACAGGGAGTCGAAGTCGTCCGGCACCTCGACGCCGATCTGCCAAGCATCAACCTCGACCCACAAACACTCCAAGCCGCTCTTGTAAATCTGGTCAAAAACGCGATGGAAGCCATGCCCAACGGTGGCGAACTGCTGGCCCGAACGCGAATCACCCGCGTGGGTGTCGCGCTTGACCTGATCGATACTGGCTGTGGAATGGCCGCCCCGGCGCTGATAAAAATGTTCCAGGAGTTTTACACCTCCAAAGAAGGCGGCACCGGATTGGGCCTGCCTACGGCCAAGAAAATCATCGAAGCCCACGACGCCAGAATCAATGTCCAATCGGAAGTCGGACAAGGCACGCAATTTACAATCGAATTCCCAACGCCCAAAAGAATTTAATTCCATGCGGAGTTGGGAATGGCGAATGCGGAATACATACGCACACGCCGCAATGCGGCCTCCTTCTTTATTCCGCATTCCCTATTTCCGCATTCCCTATT
>CAYZGP010000182.1:0-3196 GCA_964478065.1 uncultured Pirellulaceae bacterium | reverse complement strand
TTCCGCATTCCCTATTTCCGCATTCCCTATTCCGCACTCCGCATTTAGAAAAATGAAGCTCATCAGAAAAATTTCCGAGTTCCCGGAATCACTTCGCGGTGGTGCGCTAACCATTGGCAATTTCGATGGTGTGCATCGCGGGCACGGTGTCATCATTAACCAATTGAAAAAGTTTGCCGCCGAGCAAAACGGGCCGGCAATCGTGTTCACTTTTGATCCGCATCCCGTTCGGATCCTGCGACCGGAACACACACCGCCTCCGTTAACATGGACCAATCGTAAAGCTGACTTGCTCGCCGAGTTGGGCATCGATGCAATGGTCGCCTACCCAACGGACATGGCATTACTGGGACTTACGTATCAAGAGTTCTTTCAACAGATCATCGTCGATCAACTGGGTGCCAAAGCAATGGTGGAAGGGCCCAACTTTTTCTTTGGCAAAGACCGCGAAGGCACCACGGAAAAGCTTGCCGAACTCTGCATGTCCAACTCAATGCAACTCAAAATTGTAGAACCGTTGCTTGATTCTGAATCCTACATTTCCAGCAGCAGAATTCGCGACCTCATCAAAAAAGGCGACGTCGATCAAGCTTGCAAAATGTTAACCCGTCCATATCGAATTCGAGGCATGGTAACTCACGGCGCCGCTCGTGGCGCGACGATAGGATTCCCAACAGCCAACCTCGACGCGATTGACACATTGGTCCCCGCGATGGGAGTTTACGCTGGGCGAACTTACGTCGGCGGTCGGTCACATTGGTCGGCGATCCACATCGGCCCAAACCCAACTTTTGGTGAAGAACTGCCAAAAGTCGAATCTCACTTGCTGGATTTCGAGGGATCAATCTACGGAGAGACGATCGAGGTTGATTTTATTAGTCGGCTGCGGGATATTCGTCAGTTTGGATCGTCCGAAGAACTGGTCACCCAACTAAAATTAGACGTCGATGCAACGCGAAATCTCTCGCGTCAGTTTCGCAATCAGTAGTTAGCCCACTTAAGTAAGCGCCGCCCGGCAAACCGTCGGCTCATTGAAAATCGGTTTTTTTAACAACAGCTCTTCAAAACAAACGACGCTTTACATTTACAAACTCATTTAGCTCACCCTTAAACCAAAGACATCTCTATGAACGTTGACTGGAACCGTTTCCGCGAAGTCATTTCGGCTGCCAACAATATTGTTTTGACCAGCCACATTCGGCCAGACTGCGACGCACTGGGAAGTTGCCTTGGCATGGCTGGGATCCTGGAAGCGATTGGCAAGAAAGTTCGAATCGTCTGCGGTCAAGCCGTCCCACCGAACCTGAAGTTCATCGATCCAACCAATCGGATCATGTGCATCAATGAGGACATCAAAGCTGAAGAGTTTGCCGACGCTGACCTTCACATGATCCTGGACACCAGCGCCTGGATTCAGTTGGGTGATATGGCTGACGTGATCAAGAATTCGACTTACAAGAAAATCATCTTTGACCATCACGTTGGCGAAGACGACATCGATGCTGAATTATTCAAAAACACGACCGCTGAAGCCGTTGGCCGCATGTGTGTCGAAGCCGCCAAGGAATTGGGTGTTGACCTTACTCCAGAAATTTCGACGCCTTTGTTTGCTGCACTGGCAACCGACACCGGCTGGTTCCGATTCAACTCCGTCAAAAAAGCGACTTACACAGCGGCTGCAAAACTGGTTGAAGGCGGCGCGGTTCCCAGTGAAATCTACGGCGACCTTTACGAGCGAGAAACCGCCGGTCGAGTTCGATTGCGCGGAACCGTTTTGGCACGCATCCAAACGGAGCTTGACGGACGATTGGCCCATACGTTCATCATGCCTGACGACTACGAAAAAACGGGAGCCCAACCAACGGACACCGAAGACTTGATCAACTTGGCTTTGGAAATCGACGGGACCGTATTCGCGGTTATCTTGGTCGGTCAGGTTTCTGGTGGATACAAAATGAGTTTCCGCAGCCGCTGCCAATCAGAAGCCAACGTAGTTGCTTCGGAGTTCGGGGGCGGAGGCCACAAAGCCGCAGCAGGCGCATTCATCGATAGCAACGATTTCGAAGCCGTTCAAAAACAAGTTCTGGATCACGTGCGATCGGTGCTTACAGCCGAATTCGCCTAGCTTTTTAGTTGGCAGCGCAATTCGCAAAAAGTAGTGAAACTGGAACCGCGATTTATCTTCTAACCGGAAACAAAAACAAAAAATGCCTTTCGCCATTCGCTGTGCAAATCTGGTTAAGACTTACAAAGGCAAGCCTCCTGTCGAAGCGGTTCGTGGAATCGATTTTGAAGTCAATGTTGGCGAATGCTATGGCGTACTCGGACCCAATGGTGCGGGCAAAACAACAACGATTGAGATCCTTGAAGGGCTCTTGGGGGCAACTTCCGGTGAAGCAGAAGTTCTTGGGATGCATTGGGGCAAAGACGACATTGCGATTCGGGAACGCATTGGAGTTTCACTTCAAGAGACTCAGCTAAGCGAACGGTTGAGCGTTGGCGAAACGTTGAACCTGTTTCGCAGTTTCTATTCGTCAGGAATCGAACCGGGCGAAGCGATGGCGCGCGTTTCGCTTGAGGAAAAAGAAAAAGCCTGGATCAAAACGCTTTCCGGAGGTCAGAAACAGCGGCTGGCAGTTGCGACGGCGCTGGTCGGCGATCCAGAATTGATTTTTCTCGACGAGCCAACCACCGGGCTTGATCCATCCAGCCGCAGACAGCTCTGGGAAATCATCGAAACGTTCAAAAGCGAAGGCAAAACGGTACTACTGACCACGCACTACATGGAAGAAGCGGAACGCCTGTGTGATCGCGTCGCAATTTTTGATTCGGGAAAGATCATCGCCGAGGGAACGCCGGGCGAATTGATTCGTTCAATCGGTGCCGAACACGTGATTGAGTTTTCGATTGACCGAGACCACGATTCGTTTGACGTTGGAATGATCAAGTCAATTCCGACTGTAGATCAAATCGAAAAAACCGAAACGGACTTTCGCGTAACCGTTGGCCAGCCGCATGTCGTGTTGCCTGAGTTGATCACAGGATTGGCAAACAAAGGAATTTCGCTTTCAAGTTTGACAACCAGACACGCAAGCCTGGAAGACGTCTTCGTAAGCTTAACCGGCCGACACCTAACCGACGAAGAACCCGTCGCAGCCAACTGAGTGAACCAATACAATCGCTGTGCCTAGGTGCT
>CAYZGP010000181.1:0-8869 GCA_964478065.1 uncultured Pirellulaceae bacterium | reverse complement strand
CAATGCGATGCACGCGAAGTCGGACAAAAAAAGAGAATAAAGTTAGCCGAGAGATTGGAAAGCAGGCGGTCGGTCTACGATTCTCTTTTGTGTTACGTTTGGCCTACGTTTAGCGCTTCGTTTGATCTCTTAGTTGGCTGGATGAAATTTCAATTTCGAAATTTGAACGATCGACAAAACGGCAGCGTGTTTTTAGTTTTGGGTGAAGCTGGAGGTCGCTGGAGCGGAAACGGTTTTCGATTTTGCGACCGAATACAAGAAAGTCGCATTGATGATCTTTGAAGAGGTCAAATACGGATTCCTGATGTCGCTGGTTTTCGTAAAAACGAAGCTCGCTGATGCGATTGATGGTGTCCGCTCCGACGATAAACGTCGCTCCCGGAAAAATATGGGCTTTGCTTTCAAACGTCGGGCATTTTGAAACCAGCAAACCGGCACAGCCTTCGTGGGCGAAAGATTGTTCCATTCGGTTTTGCAAATCGGCCCAGCTCAGTGGGCTCTTTTCGACGTTGTGAATGCTGATTTCATGCCAAACGCGTGTCGATAGAAGCTTGAAAGATTGCCGCACCATTTCAATATGGCCGGCGTGAAGTGGATTGAATGAGCCCGGAAAGATGCAGCGTTTAAGCGCTGAATTTGGCAGATCGGTATCAAGTGCGACTTGGTAGGCTTTGACTCCGTCAACGAGGTCTTGATATTGTTTTTCATTCATATCGGTGTCAATTCCAGTAGCTTTCGTTCCTTTTGGCTTCGGTTGATTTATCCCGCCAAGACCGGAATCAGATCAACAAGCGAATCTACGAACCGCACATCGGATAGTGGCCTCGCATTTAGATCCTGAGCGTAACCGATGACTTGCATTCCCGCTGCCAAGCCGGCATCAATTCCCATGATGCTGTCTTCGATAACAACGCAGCGATCGGGCGCGACTTTCATTTTCGTTGCAGCATGCAAAAACAAATCCGGCTCGGGTTTCCAGACATTGATGTCGTAAGCACTAAAGGTCCGTTCTGGTGTGAAAAATTTGTCCAAGCCTGTTACGTTTAGGTTGATGCTGATCTTGTATTGCGGTGCATTGGAAGCCACGCAGAACAATTTTTGCATCGCGTTAAGTAGCTCGCTCGCCCCGGCGATCTCTTGAAGATCACGCCGAAGCGCAGCACTTTGGCGATTGCGAAACTCCTCTACGAATTCGCTCGGCAGCGGTTTGCCAATGCGGCCTTCGAGAACTTTGACGATTCCAGGCATGTCTCTGCCCACGAAAAGCGAAATGGCTTCGTCGTATTGGATCGTCAAACCAAACTCGGCCACATAGTCGACCAAGACTTTGACTGTGATTGGCTCACTGTCCACCAGTGTTCCGTCGCAGTCAAAGATGACCAAATCAAAATCGCGTTCGAGCATGTGTGGGTTCCGTGACGGCAGCGCATTGGCGTTGCGTGATTTGTAAGTCGAACTGAGTTTTGTTTGTACTTTGTGTTCTTGTCACGCCAACTGGTATTAACCGCTGAACGAGAACAGGTGCCAAACAAACGGATTACTTATTCTGCAATTTTTCCAGTGCAGCGGTTGTGGCCGCCAACTGCTCTTGGGCTTGGGCAAGGCTGACTTGAATTTCTGCGGCCAAATCAGGTTTGGCTGCGACGAATTTTTCATTGCAAAGCTGACGTTGTTTGCTTTGGATGCTTTTTTCGAGGCTCTCTTTTTCTTTTTCCAGCCGTTTGATTTCTGCTTCTTCGTCAATGAAGCCTTCAAGATCGATGTAGATCTTCAAGCTCTTTTCGGCTTTCAAAGCGTTGATGTCGGGCGGAGTGATCGAGGAGCCAATTTCAACCAACGTTGAATTCGCCATGCGAGGGAAATAACTGGCCAGCGGTTGAAGTGCTTGCTCATCAGCTGATCCGCACTCGACCATGAATTTAACTTTTTCTTTGTTGCCGATCTGCTGGCGACCGCGAATTTCTCGTAGGCAGCCAAGCGTTGTTTGGAAAAGTGCAAACTGGTTTTCAGTTTCCGCACTTTGCCAACTCAAATTCGGTTCCGGCCAATCTGCAGCGATCAAGCACTTGCTGGCCGTGGCGACTTCGTCAAATCCGCGCTCGGGGCAGATCTTGGCCAGGTTCTGCCAAATCTCTTCGGTGATAAACGGCATGATCGGATGCAAAAGTCGAAGCAGGTAGTCAAGCGAATAAGCCATCATGCGTTGAGCGTGCGGCCGCTGAGACGCGTCGGCAAACCGGTCCTTCAGCATCTCAACGTAGAAGCTGCAGAACTCATTCCAAGCGAACCCGTACAGCTCACTGGTCGCTTCGGCGAATTTGAATCGCTCCAGTTTGTCGGTAATGTTTTGCGAAACGGTGGTCAGTCGACTGAGCATCCATTTGTCTTCAACGGTCAAATGCTCAGGGGAAATCGGAGCTGCGGTGTAGCCTTCGAGGTTAAGCATCGCAAATCGCGACGCGTTCCAAAGTTTATTTACGAAGTTCCGGCCTTCCTCAAATCGCTCGCCGGTAACGAGGCCACGAACAACGGCACACTCTTCTGGCGTTTTTGCCCACTGGGTTGAAAACTCTTTTTTGCACTTGGGGCACGGCAGCGTCGCAAGGATGCGGTTCTTTTTAGTTTGAGGAAAAGTATGCTCGCAGTGCGGGCACTCAAATTTAACGGGCAAGCGAACGTCCTGCGTGTCGGTACAGAGGTCAGCCATGCCGTAGCGCAGTGCGTCGGTGCCGAACTTTGCAATGATGTCCAGCGGATCGATACCGTTGCCTTTGGATTTTGACATGCCTTCGCCAAATCCGTCTTGAATTTTTGGATGGATGTAAACTTTGTCGAAAGGGATTTCGTCGCAGTTGTTCAGACCCATCAAAACCATCCGCGCGACCCACAGCGAAATGATATCGCGGCTGGTGATCAGCGTGCTGGTTGGGTAAAAGTACTTAAGCTCTTCCGTTTTCTCCGGCCAGCCCAGCGTCGAGTGCGGCCAAAGTGCGGAGCTGAACCAGGTATCCAAAACGTCTGGATCTCGCAAGAGGCCGATCTCAGTAAGCTGGTTTTCCAGTTCCTCATTATCGTCTTGAATGCAGACGTGAACGTTGGCAAAGGGAAGTTCGAGAAGTTTTCGTTTCTCTTCGTTGGGTTCGGGGCTTGGTTCGGTTTGAATGGACGCGAATTTCGGATCGAATCCGGAAAGCGCATTGATTTTTTCAATCGTTGGTGCAACGTCCGATTCGGATTCACATTCAATCGACCAAACTGGAATCTGATGGCCCCACCACAGTTGCCGCGAGACAGGCCAGTCACGTTTTTCGGCCAGCCAATCAAGGTAGCTTCGTTGGTAACGCTCCGGTGCAATGGTGACGCGACCATCATTGACGGCGTCCATTGCGGACTGGGACAGCTCAGCCATAGCAACGAACCATTGGTCGGCAAGAAACGGTTCAATGGGTGTCTTGCTTCGATCGGAAACGGGAAGCTCAATGTCTCGGTCTTCGACACCTTCGAATAATCCAAGTGCCTCCAGGTCTTCGACGACTTTCTTGCGAGCCTGTTTCATTGTTAACGACTCGTAGCTGCCGGTCTCAGCATTGAGTGTGCCGTCGCGATTCATGATGTTGATCATCGGGAGGTCACAGCGTTGGGCGACTTCGTAATCGTTTGGATCGTGAGCGGGGGTTATCTTGACACAGCCGGCACCGAGTTCGGGTTTGGCCCAAGTATCACAAACGAGTGGGATCTCGCGATTCATTAGCGGCAGCATTAGTTTGCGACCATCGTTGGCCATGTCGCGCAGCATCTCAAGTGACGGCAGCATCGATTCGCGGCGCTCGGCAAGTGCGTCGAGTTGGGCTTGAATCGTCTCCTGTTCCGAATCAGAAGCTTTCTTAAGTTTGTCGCGCAAATCAGACGCAACCCGATCAAGTGCTTTGCCAGGATCTGGGTGAACGGCAACGGCGGTATCGCCAAGCATTGTTTCGGGACGAGTTGTTGCGACCATGATGTGCGCTGGCTCACCCGGTTTGGGATCGATGACCGGATACATGAAAGTCCAGAATTGGCCTTTGATTGTTTTGTTGTTAACTTCGTCGTTGCTGACAGTGGTTTGCAAATGCGTGTCCCAGTTGACCAACCGTTTTCCGCGATAGATCAATGTTTTGTTAAAGAGATCAAAGAAAGTGTGGCGAACGGCGCGGGCGCACATGTCGTCGAGCGTAAACCGAGTTCGCTCCCAGTCGCAGCTGGAACCCATCATTTCGAGTTGGCCAAGGATTCGCGCTCCGTACTGTTCTTTCCATTCCCAAATCCGAGCAACCAACGCGTCACGTCCAATGTCATGTCGGGTTTGATTCTCGTCTTCTTTGAGTTTGCGTTCGACGACGGCTTGGGTGGCGATGCCGGCGTGGTCGGTGCCGGGGACCCAAAGTGCGTTGAAGCCCTGCATCCGCTTGAGCCGAATCAGGGTGTCTTGAAGTGTGTTGTTGAGTGCGTGGCCCAAGTGAAGAGCACCCGTAACGTTGGGTGGCGGTATAACGATCGTGTAAGGTTTGCGAGATGGATCGGGCGTGGCATGAAAATAGCCACCGGTTCTCCACATTTCGTAGATGCGAGTTTGAGCATCCGAGAAATCAAAACGGCTGGGAATGTCTTCGGCGGTGAAGGTCGTGGCTTGGGTAGTCATCGTTGCCTGCGGTATCAAAAGTCTTAAAAAACCTAAAAAGGATAAACGAATATGAGATTCGAATCGCCAGACGAATTTATAGGCAAATTCGCCGATTTGCCCAACCGCGGAATGGCTTAGCAGGCGACTTTCTTCGATGTTTTCGCCACTCAAAGCAAATTATTTTTGGGACGGATGTTTTTGCAAAAACCGCGGTGAATGAAATTGCACAAATCACGTTCAATTCGGCGTTGTAATTTACTGCCTACTGTGACACTCGGCTTAGTTCAAAGTTCGGGTTCAGTTTTGTGGGATTTTGAATCGGGCGATCATTTCATTGCAATGATCGGTGAATTGCCAACAGTGAATATCTCGATGGCTTCTTGATTCGTAATGAATTATCCTCGATATTGAGTGGTACGAACATTGAGCCTTGCGATCGTTGAAGCGAAAAATTAATTCGGCAGGTAAGGTTCAAGAAGCAAATTACTCACCACCTCTGTTCTCGAGTCGGACATGCCAAAATGGTGCACTGCGAACGTCGTCAGTAAAAAAGTTTGGACGCAAGGGCTCTTCACGATCAGCGTGGCAGTTCCTGACGTTACAGAGTTTTTGCCTGGCCAGTTTCTTCAGTTGGGTCTTTTTCCTGAAGGTCATCAGGGCGAAGAGGCGAAGCTGATCAATCGCCCTTATTCGGTGGCCTCACCCCACGGCGATGTGCTTGAATTTTTCATCGTGCTTGTGGAAGACGGTGAACTCACCCCACGGCTTTGGAAATTAGAACCCGGTGATTCTGTTGAGGTATCTCAAAGAGCCGCAGGAAGTTTTACGCTCAAGAAAACTCCCGAGGCGGAAACGCTGTGGCTGCTGGCGACGGGAACCGGGTTGGCGCCGTATATCGCGATGTTGCGGACGGATGAGCCTTGGGAAAAGTTTCAGAAGATTTGCGTCGTTCATGGCGTTCGGCAATTTGCCGATTTGGCTTACACTGAAGAGCTGAAAGCGTACGAAGAGAAATTCCCCGGCCGCTTTAAACTTGCTCAAGCGTTGACTCGCGAAGAAGCCGACGGCACGATGAACGGACGGATTCCATCGCTGTTTGAAAGCGGTGAGCTGGAGTCAGTGACCGGGTTCCCATGCCGAGCCGATAATTCGTCAGTCTTGTTATGCGGAAACCCAGCGATGCTCGACACGATGGAAGAGCTGTTGGGGAAACGCGAGATGAAAAAGCATCGGAGCAAATCGCCGGGGCAAATTGTGTTGGAGCGATATTGGTAATTGCGATATTGGCAAACATTGAATTCAATTAATAACTATTAATCAATCAACTCATTAACTACTAACTACTAACGATCTACGAAAAAAATGCTAACTGGATTTGAACACATTGTTCGAGAGAACGAGCCGCTTGCTCCTTATACACGATTGAAAATTGGAGGCGTCGCTGAGTACTTTGCCGAGCCGACGAATCAAGAAGAATTAATCGGATTGGTAAAACGATTCGCCCAGGAAGACCGGCCGATTCGATTGATCGGCAGCGGTAGCAACTTGCTCGTTAACGATAATGGTGTCGCTGGGTTGGTCGTTCATTTGTCAGCGCCAGAATTTTGTAACATCGAAATCCAGGACAACCGGATGATCGTTGGCGGTGGCGCCCGTCTTTCGCACTTTGTCGCAACCGCTGTTCGAGAGGGGTTGGCTGGTCCGGAACAATTGGTGGGATTGCCGGGAACGCTCGGCGGGGCGCTTCATAATAATACGGGCGCTCATGGTGTTGATATTGGATCTTGGGTCCAGTCGGCTCAGGTTTTGACTCGGACAGGCGAGTTGGCAATTCGAGAAAAAGACACAATGTCGTTTTCGTATCGACAAAGCAGTCTTAGTGAGCTGGTTATCCTCAAAGCAGAACTTGCGTTTGAGCGTGAGCCATCCGAAGCGTTGACGAAACAGATGCAAAAACTCTGGATCGTCCGCCGCGCAAACCATCCCGGCAGCGAGCTTAATGCGTCTTATATTTTCAACGACGTGGGCGGAGAAACGGCCAGCGAAATTATCGAGCGGGCTGGACTGAAGGGGACCAAAGTCGGTGAAGTCGAAATCATGGACGATGATCCAAACTTCTTCGTCGCTCAACCTGGTGCTTCAAGCGAAGAGGTGCTTAAGCTGATTGAGTTGGTGCAAACTCAAGTTTCCGAACGGTTGGAGATAAATCTCGAAACCGCCATTCAAATATGGTAGGAATGTTCGGGCATGTTGGTTTGTATAGCTTTTGCCTGTTCAGCCAAAGTCACTCGCGAAAAAACTCGATTTTAACTTAAGGCGTCGCCAACTTTGACGGCGCATGAGTTAATTTGAGGTTCGCATGGCCCGTCGTAACAAAGAACAAGACATTCTGGACCGACTGCTGGACAGTCTTTCTATTCGCGGAATTCTTCTGCATCCAGCCACGTTGCTGGTTTTGACAACCTGCATGGTGATGGCAGTTGCCATTTTTCTTTGGGAGCGAGAACACGATACGATTGCAAGTCGTGCCGAATTTAGATTGACGTCGGAAAATATTCGCGTCACTCCTCCGCCAGTATGGGCAAAGGATGATTTGAAAGCGCTTGTTCTAAATGAGTCATCCGAGAGTAATGTGCCATCGATTCTCGACGCGCAACTGGTTCCCAAAACTGCCGAGGCGATGCGAAAGGTTGGTTACGTTGAGCGAATCAATCGAATTAAAAAGTCAAAATCTGGACTCGACATTGAGCTTGAATATCGCCAACCCGTTGCGAACGTTTTGCTCAATGAGAGAACGATGCGCGAGTGGCCGGCTGCTAACCGCGGCAAACAGGTTTTGTTGCCAGTCGATCGGTTCGGTGTTGTGATGCCTGAGGCGTTGAATGCGGAATCGTATTTGCCTTGGATTGCGATTCTCTATCCGCAGGATTTTGGAAATTTGACGACTTGGGCGGATTGGCCAGACCAACGCATCCAGGACGCGGCTTCGATTAGTGGTCAGTTTTCAAAAACAGGTCATGCGATGGGCATCGGTTTGATCATGACCAATCGAGATCCAAGCCAGTCAGCTCAGGCGGAGATTCCTTTTGAACTTTGGCCTTCATCTCCAAAGCAAGTTGGTACCGTGATCGTTTGGGGCAATGCACCAGGCAAAGAAGTTGAGGGCGAGGTGTCGGCAGCGAACAAAATCAAAGTGCTTGACGCGTTCGTTCTTCAGTATGGTCCGTTGAACAATCAACACCCTAGACGAAAAATTGACATTCGAACGGGAACGCCAGAGTTGGTGTCGCCAGCAAAAACTGCATCGAAATTGGATGATATTATTTCGGATTTAAAATAAAGTCAGCCGCTACTCTATTTTAAATCATGCAAAAAATGATCGCTTAGTTTTGCGCACCGAATTGCTTTGGAACTCTTTGGCAGGCTTACTCAATCTTAAAAGCGACAAGCGTGGGACCCGAATGGGCATGCTTGGTGTATGAGCTTTAGGCAGTCGGGCGTTACGACTTTCGGAAATTCACTCGTTGTATAGCTCTTAGTTGGCGCGAAACTTAATTGTTGTCGGGGGCTCGTCCGATTTTTCTGCTTCTTCTTGTTGAAGTTTAAGTTTCAATTCTTCGCGAACGACAGGCAATTCCGATGGAGCATCGATCCCAATACGAACACCACCGCCGGTGACACGGACTACGGTGATTGAGATATCTTCTCCAATCCATATGCGCTCGCCAACTTTGCGACTAAGCACTAACATTATCGATTCCTTTGATAAAAATCCGTTTGGTAAATTCGCCCTAGAAAAGGACCCAATTTTCGTTTTTGGATTGTGAGCGAACTCTCTCCATATGGGAAATGGGGTTGATAAGGCACTTACCTAGCCCTTAAACGTATCCGGCAAACGTTATTTACGCAACCAAGCAAGAGCAATTTGAAAAATTCCAAGGATTATTGGCGTATTTAACGCCCTATGCCACCTATTTTATTGCGTTCCCGCTCAAATTGCTGGGTTGTAGACAGGTAAATTATTGTCTACTCCGACTTTTGTCAGCCAAAGCTTTGTGCAAAGACAGAAAATAATGCGGTCGGTTACGCGAGTATACCAAATACCGCCGTAGGTGCGGACGCAGAACGGGGACAGGCCCGGGACACGGAAAAATTATGGGGCCACCCATCTAACTATTGACTCAGTTTTGGACGGACAAATAAAAGGGG
>CAYZGP010000180.1:0-9255 GCA_964478065.1 uncultured Pirellulaceae bacterium | reverse complement strand
GGTTGGATCCGGTTTGTCAGCATTTTTTCGACGCCACGAGTACTTCCGATTGGGATCGGGAAATCACGTTGCCAAAAAAGCGGTGTCCGCTGCACGACAAACCAAAACACGTTTTTGTTGAATCGGTGGCGACGCAGTCTTTGATTGAACTCTTTGGACTGATTTACTGTTCAAACTCACGCTTGATCGATTGCGCATCCGTTGAAGGGCCACTTGATGAAGGCTCGTTAAAGTCGAACACAGTCAAGAAAATCCCGATCAACGCAATCACGGTTCCAAAAATTGCGATCGGCGTTACCCGCTGACGATGAACGATCCAGACGACTGGGATCGCGAATAAAGGACAGGTTGCCAACAGCGTTTGCGCGATCGCGACGTCTGACGAACGAAATGCAATTTGACTTAACCAAATCCCGATCCATGTGCCAATCGCTGTTGCCGGAATCAGGAGCTTGAGCGTTTTCCAATTCAACGATTGTTTGCCATACACAAATAGCTTCTTGCTTAGCGCCACGATAACAATAGTGGCGACAGCAGAAATCAACAGACGAATGAAAGTGGCTTCAACGGGATCGCATACATCGGTTCCATCCGCCGCCAACATTCCCTTTTTCGCAAACACGCTTCCAATGGCTTGGCAAGCTGACCCTCCGATACCTGAAAGGACTCCCAATTGAACAGCGCCCGGATGAAGTCCTGGTGCTTCGTTTCCCGCTTTTCGATCTCGGATGACGATCAGAACGCCGGAGATGGTAATGACGATTCCAACAAGCGCAAAGAAATGAAGGTCTTCGCCTAAAAGAACGAAACCCAATCCAGCCGAAAAGAGCGGCGCGGTCGTCGACATCATCAAAGCACGTCGTGGCCCAAGGATCTGCAAACTACGAAAGTAAAATGTGTCGCCGATGACAACGCCAATCAGGCCACTTATGCCGAGCCAAGTCCAGGAAGAAATCGGAGCCTGAAACAAGGCGCGATCAGCCACGAAAAAGAGCGCAAGCATATGCAATAAGATCAGAGCGGAGCCGATCACATTCTTGCAAAGGTTTAACCCCATTGCCGAGAGGTCAATCTTGCCCCAAAACATGCTTGAACATGTCCAAAGGAACGCTGCGGATAGTGCAGCAAGTTCGCCAAGTCCCATTTGATGATTTTCCGTTGGCGAAAGTGCGTCCAAGAGACGCGTGCGAACATTTGTTTGTTAAAGAAACGGGCTAACGCTTTCGCGTGCCACAAAAAACGACAGATAAAACAAAAACGGCAACTCAAAGCGGTGTTCAAAATGAACGCGCCACCTTGGTTGCCGTCGATGTTTGCCAACTTACTTTTTGCAATAGCCGTCAAGCCATTCAAAAAACACGCGATGCCAAAGCACACCGTTTTGCGGCTTCACCACCCAGTGGCCTTCATTCGGGAAGTACAAGAATCGCGATGGAACGTCTTGGACCTGAGCGGCCGTGAACGCTTCCATGCCTTGCGTGACCGGAACGCGGAAATCTTTTTGACCGTGAATCACCATCAACGGCGTTTTCCATTTTCCGACGAATGAATGTGGCGAGAACTTTCGATACTTTTTCAGCACTTCGTCGGATTTCCAGTACGGACCGCCAAGATCCCAGTTGACGAAAAACAATTCCTCCGTCGATCCGTACATCGATTCAAGATTGAATACACCGCAATGCGCGATCATCGAACAGAACCGATCACCCGAGTTGCCCATCAACCAGTAAACGGTGTAGCCACCAAAACTCGCGCCGATCGCACCGACACGCTCGCGGTCGATGTAAGATTCTGTCAGCATGTCATCGGTTGCCGACAAAATATCCTTCATCGCTTGACCGCCCCAGTCGCCACTAATCTGGTCGTTCCACGCTCGTCCAAATCCAGGAAGCCCACGGCGGTTGGGAGCCAACACAACGTAGCCTTGTGCGGCCATCAGGTGAAAATTCCAACGATAAGAAAACCACTGACCGATTTGGCCTTGGGGGCCGCCTTGGCAGTAAGTCAACATTGGCCATTTTTTGGCTTTAGTGCCATCGAAGTCTGGAGGATGAATCACCCAGCAGTGAATTTTTTCGCCGTCAGTTGCCGTTACATATCGCTCTTCGATTTTTGGAAGTTCAAGCGATTTGTAAATTTCATCATTGACGTGACTCAAAACTTTGTCGGAGCCATCGTCCATCGAAACCGAATGCAACTCAGCGGGACGAAGCATGCTTGTCCGTGTCGTGAGCATCGTTTTGCCGTCGTTCATGACGCCAACCAAATGCCAATTGAAACGGCCCTTGGTGAGTTGGTTGGTGCTTCCATTGGCGACTTCGATTTTGAAAAGTTGATTCGTTCCTTTGCGCTCCGACTCGAAAATCATCGCTTTCGAATCTGGCATCCACTGAGCACCGCTGGCGTTTTGATCCAAGCCCACGGTTAGCTCTTTTGCTGATCCGCTCGTGCGATCAAAAATCATGATCCGATTTCGATCCGATTCAAAACTTGCTCGCTCCATCGAGTTAAACGCAATAAACTTGCCATCGGGAGAGTAGCTAGGATTGTTGTCGTAGCCCTTCCCTGCAGCGCTGATGTTACGCGGTTTTTCTGAGCCATCAGCTTTCACCAAGTAAACATCGCTGTTGGTTGACTCGGCCCAATCTTCAACGTCTTTCATCGTGAACGCGATTTCGGAGCCGTCTGGTGACCAGGCAAAATGCTCCGATCCACCGAACGGCGGAACAGGACAATCGGCTTTGATGTCTTTCATTAAATCGATTGGGGTTCCAGCAACGCCATCGGGACCAATGGAAACGGTATGAAGATGGCTGAATTTGTAGTCGTGCCAAGCGTTCCAGTGGCGGTACATCAATTGGTCAATGATCCGCGCGTCGGCTTTGGGTAAGTCTGCGTAGAGCTCGGTGACCTCTTTGTCCATTTTGATGTCCAACGTGAAAGCAAGTTTTGCTCCGCCGTTGGCAACTTTTAGGTTTGCGATACCGTCTTCAACCGAAGTCAACTGATTGAGGGCGGCCGTTTTGGTGTCCATCGACCACGCTTGATTCGACGGCTCATCTGCGTCCTTTGGTTTTTCTTCGCCTTCAGCAAGTTCGGGAGAGGCTTGAGTGCCTTCGAAAATCAAACGATCACCGGCTTGCGTTTTCATCCAATGAAGCGATCCGATCGATGCCCATTTTTCAAGGACGATATTGTCGGTACCATCGGCGATCGTAAGAATATGAAGCTCTGACGCGCCTTTGTCTTTTGCCAATTCATAACGTCGAACTAAGTACGCGATTTGCGTTCCGTCCGGCGATGTCGCTGCCTCACCCAGTCGGCCCAATTTCCAAAGTAGTTTTGGAGTCATCCGCGTGACGGGCTTTGTCGGCTCGGCAGTTGCCGTGTCTTGAACGGCTTGGGATTGCGTGATTGGAAGGATGGTCACAAGAACCAGAAAACTAACTGTTTGCAAAATTATCTTCCGCAATGTCATGCTTAAAACCTTGTTGAGTTGAGGTTGAAATTTGTGCTTCGCCATTCGCATCGAATTGCGTTCGCACCACCTGAGTAAATATAATCATCCAGCTCGACTCTGCCACGCGGTGGTGAACTTTGGATTGGCAATTCGCAAAAGTATTTCAGGCTCGTGAGCGAATCCCGTTTGCTGGACGGCGCAATGATTGTTGATTTCGCCTCATAATTTACGCATTTCTTGGCAACTCGTGGATTGTATTGAGCCAAATTGAGAGCGGTTTCGGGTTGCTTCGATCACGAAAAATTGATATTTACCCTACGCCAATCCAACCGTTTGAGTTTGTTTTTGTGGAATACCGAACAACTTTGGATTCCTGTAAACCAATGCCAGTCAATGAGCGTGACGTGTAAGTGGCTCGCCAAGCTCAGAAGAGCCGAGCGACTGAATTGTGTTGGCAAGTCAGTCGCTTTATCGAAACGCAAATTTGAAATGAGGGTTTGTAGGCGATAGCTACGGCTGTCGGCGACGAACCGAAAAGCCTGTGGCCAAACGGCGACAACAAAAATTCATTCACAGATTGTTTGTAAATCGAGCTGGCATCGCTTCCAAAATTCTAAACCGATTATTGAGGGTACCCCGTCGTGTTACTTCAAAACAAGAATCTTCGCAAAGCAGTTTTATCCATCATTGGACTGGCACTAACAGTTGTCTTGATCGGTCAACTTTCCTTGGCGCGAAATTCCACGCAGGAATCCCAGGAAATCAATTTTGCGATCGACAACGCGCATAGTTCAGTTGTATTTGCGGTCAGTCACTTTGGGTTGAGCTACACATACGGCCGCTTCAACAAATTCTCAGGCGAGTTCGCATTGCGTGGCGGCGAGCCAACGACGACTGGATTCTCTTTTACGATGGACGCTGCCAGCATCGACACAAACAACGAAGAGCGAGACGAACATCTTCGCGGGCCAGATTTTTTCAATACTGACGTTCACCCGGAGATTACATTTGTGACGACGGGATTCGAAAAAGTAGACGGTGTCTATCAACTAACCGGTGACATGACGATGATCGGTCAAACGCGCACGGTGAAGATGCCAGTTCAGTTGGTTGGGATTGGGTCGGGACCGTTCGGCAAACAACGCGCCGGATTTTTCACCAAATTCACGATCCCCAGAAGCGATTTCGGCATGGACAAAATGGCTGGCCAGATCGGCAACAACATTTCGGTCACCTTTAGCTTCGAAGGCGTGAAGCAATAGATACGATTGTGGAAAAATCCAATTTGTCACCTGATCGCCTGTCACCTTGGATGCACTGGCTGTTGCGATTCGCCGGTGGGTACAACATTGTGGCCGGGCTATCGATGATGATTTTCTATCACGAAGGCTTCAAAGCGATTGGTGTCACGAAATCAGAGTTCAATTTACCGATTCAACTAGTCGGCATGTTGGTCGCCGTGTTTGGCGTTGGGTACTTAATCGTTGACCGCCGGCCACTGGATAATCACAACATTCTGGCACTTGGCTTTTTCACAAAATTACTGGGCCCGCTGATGGCAATCGCTTATATCGCCAAAGGTGTCTTGCCACTGGCGATGCTGCTTGTGCTGTTCGTGTCGGACTTCGTTTATCTGGTTCCGTTCTACTTAATCTACCGCAGGATTACGGCGGCTAATTCTGCCAAATTGTCTTAGGGTAAAGCTTAACTTTGGCTAAAGCTTAATTTTGGCTTTGGGCTAACATCTGACCTAGCCGATGTCGTCAAGACTTCGGACGCCAAGACTTTGAACATTTAAAATTTGCCGCTTTAACGAAGAGTAAAATCAGAACCCCAAGTCGCTTAATGCGCCTTCGGTGATTCTTTATCGGACTTAGACGGCTCAGCCAAATTACTTTGATCGGTCAAAGTGAATCGGATCCGTTCAGCGTGATCATTTTTGACTTCCAGGATCTCGGCGGTCACTCCTTCGAACTCGGAAACGTCGCCGACTTCTGGCATTTTTCCCAGCCGCGTCATCAAAACGCCGGCCACTGTATCGACGTCAAGGTCGTCCAGGTTGAGCCCGACGGCTTTTTCGACTTCTGAAATCGGTGTGCTTCCAAGAATCAAAAACTGACCATTGCCGATCGCCCTGATCGATGGCTCGTCCACCGCATCAAATTCATCGTCAACAGGACCAATGATTTTTTCCAAGACGTTTTCCAGCGTACAGATTCCAATGATTGTCCCATATTCATCAACGACGAAAGTTAACAGCTGGTGAGTATTCTGGATTCGTTTAAGAACTTTACTGATCGGTAAGTTATCTGGAACTTTGACCGGGTCACGCATGACTTTCGTCAAATCAAAATCCGCCGTCGATTCGTCAATGCCTAGCAAGTCCTTCATGTGAACGACCCCCAAAACAGAATCGAGCGAACCATCACAAAGCGGGTACCTCGTGTGGCGTGTCTTTTTCGCAACCTGCAAAAGCTCAGGAAACGGTCGGTTCACGTCGAGAATTTCAACTTCACCTCTGGGCACCATTACTAAACGGCAAACTAGATCGTCAAACTCAAAAATGTTGTTGAGCAAGCGGTCTTCTGAATCGGTCAAGTGGCCGTGGATGTGTGCTTCGCGAAGGAGCGCACGAATTTCTTCTTCCGTATGTGGCGTGTCGTGTCCTGATCCGCCGCCTGCCAAGCCAAGCCAGCCAAGCAACAATTCGGTGGCCCAATTGAGAACCCACATGAATGGGAAAAGCAGATAGTAAAACAAGACCATCAGCGGACCACACCAACGAACCATGTCTTCTGGTTTGCGGATGGCATAAATTTTGGGAGCTTGTTCGCCAATGACCAAGTGCAAGGATGTTACGACCGAAAATGAAACGGCAAAGCCCCAGAAGTGAATCCACCAAGGCGATGTAATGCCAACCATCGAAAACACGGGCGTGAGCAGATGTGCAAACGCTGGCTCACCGACGTATCCAAGTGCCAACGAAGCCATTGTGATACCAAGCTGACAACAGGAAAGCGAATGGTCCAATCGCTGGCTCAGCCATTTTGCCGATTTGGCAAACATCTTTTTCTCGCCAACCATTTTGTCGATTTGGCTAACACGAATTTTCACCAACGCGAATTCAGCCGCGACGAAAAATCCGTTCAATGCAACCAAGACAGCGGCTATCAACAGCATCCAATACGGCGTGTAGTCGAACTCCGTTGATCCATGAGCCCCAACTTCTTTGGCGACGTCCGACACTGCGGTTAAAGCGAACAATGAGAAGCGTTCGATTGCTGGAACCACTATCGTATTACCCAAAAACAACACACCGTCCATTATCGTTTCCTGTCCTAAGAATAGTTATCTAGGAGTATTTTGCGCGGAATTTCAAATTCAATAAAGCACAGTTATTCGTTATCGGGTCTTTGGTGATCGTGGTATTCTCTATTTCCCTACAAAACCCATTCTATTTGGCGATTCAATTCGTTTACGAACGAATTCCGCTTAGCTACAATACGCCTTTAAATCGTGAAACAAATGGCTTTTGCCCCCCTTGCGTTCCTTCTGTCAGAACACACACCACGACTTTAACAGAAGCTTGACCGACCAAGCGAACAGACGATAAGCTTCATTTTCCAAACAATTAAACTTTAAACTTTGCAATACACATTCAACTTCGCCTCCCAGGCCCTTTTAACATTTGGATAATCCATGTCGAAAAAATCAGATAATCGTCGTGACTTTATTAAGAAATCGGTCGCGGTCAGTGCAGCCGCCTCGATGCCTTACTTTTTCTCTCAGCCAAAAACGCTCGCCAGCGAAACTCGCGAGAAAATCGACAAGATTCCGATCGGCCTTATCGGTGCTGGAGGAATGGGCACCGGTAACATGCGAGCAGCCAGTCAATGGGTAGAAGTCGTCGCTATCGCGGACGCCGACAAAGGCCGACAGGCTTCGAGTAACAAAGAACTCAGCGGCGGAAAAGCCGACGTTTACGATGACTACCAGAAAATCCTTGAACGTGACGATATCAAAGTCGTTCACATCGCGACGCCTGACCACTGGCATACAAAACCGCTGATCGAAGCGATGCTTGCCGGAAAAGACGTCTACTGCGAAAAACCGTTGACGCTGACGATTGACGAAGGCAAGATGATTCGCAAAGTCCAGAAAGAAACGGGACGGATCGTTCAAGTCGGAACACAGCAGCGAAGCACTTTCAATTTGTTCACCAAAGCCGTCGCAATGGTTGCCGATGGTCGACTTGGAAAAATCAAAGAGATTCAATGTGCGATCGGTGGCGGCCCAAGCAGTCCATCAATTCCAGTTGCCGATGTACCGGCTGAGTTGGATTGGGATCGTTGGCTTGGCCCGGCTCCCAAAACCGATTACCGACATCGTCGGGCCGGAAAAAGACGAAACACGAATTGCCACTACGAATTCCGCTGGTGGTACGAGTACTCTGGTGGCAAACTTACTGACTGGGGTGCTCACCACGTTGACATTGCCAACTGGGCTTTGCAAGTCAACGGACAAACTGCTGGTCCGATTTCAATTGGTGGTACTTCCGAGCACCCTGTTGAATTCAAAGATGGTTTTCCCGTCGACAAAACTCAATACAACACGGCGACTAAATTCAACCTCTCCGTTAACTACGCCGACGGAGCCAAAATGATCATTCGCCATGACACCGACAATGGCATTTTGATCACGGGCGAGAAAGGACGGATCTTTGTCAACCGGAGAAAGCTTACCGGGAAACCAGTTGAGGATTTGAAAGACAATCCGTTGCCAGAAGACGCAATCAAAAAAGTTTATAAGAATTTGCCAATGGAAGCCAATGAGCGAAAGCAGCATTGGGCAAACTTCCTGCACTGTCATCGCGAACAGATCGAGCCGATTTCAGACGTCCATTCGCACATGGAAATGCTGAACATCTGTCACCTGGCCGGAATTTCGGCGCGATTCGGACGCGATTTGAAGTGGGAAAGCGTGACTGAGGAGATTGTTGGCGACGATCAGGCCAACGCATTCTTGTCGCGTCCGTACCGTGAAGGATATGAGATCGAAATGCGTCAGGCTGTCAAAGGCTAAAACGCGCGTTCAACTTGACGTACATATACCAGCCGTTTGGGTTCCTGCTTTGGATTACCAAACGGCTGCTTTTTTTTTTGCCAGGCGAATTGCCGATCAAAGAACCACCGCAGGGTTTGTTTTCCAGAAACATTTGCCCTTGCCGCTTGCCTTGAATTCAATTCAAGAGAACCAGGAGCGGGACCAGGCCCGCTCGCAACGGCGCGGACCTTTTTGCGAACTACTGAGCGGCCGCGATTTGCTCGGCGTTTCGCTTGAAGTCATTCATCAATTTCTGTTGAAGCTCAAGTCGTTCGGCTGAGCCCTTTTTGGGAATCGAACGAAATTTGGTAGCCGGTCTGCTGGTCGTCGTTGGGCTTGTCGTTTTTGCCGTTGATTGTGCAGTACGGCATCCAAACGAGACCGCGATCGTGAGAATTATCAGTGTGCCGACGATTTTTTGAACCACAGTTAACCTCGTTAGTCTTTCTTAGCGCAGAAGAATCGTTCGCTGTGAGAAATTCTGTACAAACGGTTAATCGGTACGCCAGCGCCAGCTTGGATAATCTAAAGAACCAAGCCTGCAAAGCATCCCCGTTCAAGGCGACTAGCACAATCAGCATAGGTTAACAGAAAGTTTCCCCGCTGGATTGCTCATGCCGTAGCAGACCTCGTCAAGAGTTTTGGCACGTCGGTTTAACGTCATCCTCAAAAAAACAGAACTCTTGATGGGT
>CAYZGP010000179.1:0-9428 GCA_964478065.1 uncultured Pirellulaceae bacterium | reverse complement strand
AAGTTACTTTGTTGATCGCCGTGAATCGGTGACAACGAACGAATAAGTTAAGCCCATCCGAATTTTTGGATGGGCTTTTTTCGTGTGATAATTGAGCCGTTTGGGCGCTAGCCACGGTTGTTTTGTGGTCGGTAGATCGGAACCGTGGCTATCGCCAAAACGGCTCAATTCGAATTAGATCCTAATGCTGCTGCCAACGAGCGAATTTACAGCTTTTTAGTCGCTAGCAACAATCGTCTGGACCGCCAGCGAGACTTCCTTTACTCTCGCCAAACTTTGCATCGAAAATGGCACCCGAAATAGCAATCTGACGGTTAACAATGACCAACAATATTCGCTCAAAAAAAACCGCGTCCAGAAAATTCTTTGTAATCAATGCGCTGGCAATAATTGCCTTTGGTAGTGGATTGTTTGGCTTGGTGAATTCCAGTGTTGCTCAGGAATTTCGAATTAACTCGTCACTTTATAGCGGCGAAGAATCTCTTGCCGTTTCGCAAAACGTGACATTGTTTTCTGAGGGGCTGGTTTATGACTTTCAAATGTCCAGCGATGCGCAACCTCGGCCGCTTGAGATTGTCATTTTTGATTCACGAAACAAGAGTTTGATTTTACTGGATACTGAAAAAAAGATTCGTATGGAATTGCTCGACCTTCGAGTCACAAAGATTCTTGAAGGCGTCCGGCGCGAAACGATTCAAGACAGTCGCTCCAGTTTTCTGGTCGAAGAAGTTTTTGATGAAGACACGGATTGGTCCACTAACTGGGTGACTCTAACGAGCCCGTCGATCACTTATCGGGTTAATGGCGAGCGTCCCAAGAACCCGGCAATCATCCCACTGTATATGAACTTTCTCAATCATTTCACTCGGCTCAAAGCAACCAATCCAAATCAGATCCCGCCGTTTCCACGAATGAAGCTTAACCAGGTAATTCAACTTAAAGGTTGGATCCCAACAGAAGTGCAAATGTCGGTGAAGCAAAACAGCTTGTTCCGAAAACCGTTCAGTGCAAAATCAAAACACGTTTTGATTGAGGGGCTTTCAAGCAAAGACAAAGAGCTGATCGCAACCGCCAAGTCTCATTGGCTGCAGTTTAAGTCGGTCGAATTTAATGAGTACCGTGGGCTGCCCGAACCCAAATTACGAATTCCAAAAGTTCGCACGGCGTCTTTTGAAGAAGAAGCCGAAATCGGGAACAAATAATTTCCATGGCGAGATAGCCAGCTTTCCCCACCTGCCGAAGTTACTAAACACTGGCAAATTCGATTTACCTCAGGCGGTTAGTGGATCTGAAACCGCCCTTGCAGCAATATAACACGAGCTTGTTTCACATTTTGCTTGCTTTAACTGTGAACTATCTCATAATGAATGTTTGATAAGTCCGCCTCGCGCGGAAAAAACTTCAAATATCATCATCACAAAAACGAAACTCATCATGGCGATTGGGTTCAAAAAATAGTGGCAGGCGTGAGACATCGAAGCTGGTCTGGACAAAAGCTTCGTTAATAGAGATGAGATGATTGCTGGTGTTGGGGAACCAATACTGGCGTGGTAGTAGGGACGGGTATGCCCGTTCGGCTTCGACCATTGGAGATAATGATGGTTCAAATCAAGCACAAGACTTCTGGCAAGGTCTTGTTAAAGGCAAAGAACGATGCGATTCGAGGATGTGTCTTAAAAGGGCATGATCTGGCGGGTGCAGATTTTTCAGGCCAAGACCTTTCGGGCTGTAAGTTCATCGGTTGCAATTTATGCGACTCAGATTTCTCTGGTTCCAACCTTTCTTTTGCCAAACTGGATAACTGCGCTCTTCGCCGCGCAAATTTCTCAGGTGCGATACTGACAAAAGCTGATTTGTCCGACAACGTGATAGATGTTGCTCGCTTTTCAGGCGCTACCGCAGTTGGGACACTGTTTCGCCATTCGAAACTCAACGGCGCGGAATTGACGAAAGGGAACTTCAGCGATGCCGATTTTTTCTTTTGCGAAATGAAAGAATGTAGCTTGAGTGGCGCTAGCCTTATAAGTGCAAATTTATTTGGAGCTGACTTAACCCAAGCTGATTTTTCGCAATGTGATTTACGTAAGGCAATCATGACAGATGCCAAGATCGCAAGAGCCACTTTCACGTACGCGAAAATGGAAGGCAGCATCGGTACCAACGGACGGCCTTGGGGCTTTACCGTTAAACCCAAGGGCGAAAAGAAGGCTTGGTGGAAAGTTTGGAACAACGCGGCGTTGTAGACGACAGGCAAACTTCGTCGTACAAACCCGGTTGGCTGCAGTTTCGATATCCAGCCCGGGTTTCGATCTTAGAATGCACTTTTGCGAAATTTTCAGCACTTGCGAAATTTCAGGGCCGCGTTGAATATTAAAAGAATCTCAAGTCATTCAATCGTCGAAAGTTCAACTTCAAGTTTCGACTTCAAACACTCTCTATCTAATAGCTCTCAAGCCGCCTGAAAAAATTTAAACGACTGGTTCGCCTTTTCCAAACTTTGTCGGCGCTTGAGCATAAATCGAATTGGCTTCGGGCATTAACTCTTGCAAGTCCTTTGCTCGTCGCTCATCAGCCGGGTGTGTCGACATGAACTCGTGCGTTTGTTCACCGGACTTCAAACTTCCAAATCGAGTCCAGAAGCTAGGTGCCACACTCGGATCGTATCCGGCTTGAGCCATAAGATTGATCCCAATATGGTCGGCTTCGGATTCCTGCTTTCGACTGTATGGAAGTAATACTCCATACTTTGAGCCGACTCCGTATGCTTGCATGAGAATATCTTTTTTGCTGGCCGCATAAGTTCCGACCAATTTCTCAGCCACGATTTTTGCACCATCAACGGCCATATTTTGGCTCATTCTCTCCCCTCCATGGCGGGCCAATGCATGGGCTATTTCATGTGACATTACCACTGCCAAACCAGCTTCGTCTTCACATACTGGCAGAATTCCTTCGTAAATTGCGACTTTTCCACCTGGTAAGCAAAATGCGTTCTGTGTTGGGCTGGAAATTAGCCGAAATTCCCATTGATAGTCGTTTCGCCCCGCTACGTTAGCAATTCGCTGGCCAACGCGGTTCACCATTTCCGATAATCGGTTATTGTTAGAAACCGGTTCGGTAGATATCGTTTCTTGGAAGGCTTGGCTGCCAAGTGAAATCTCCTGTCCCTCTGGCATTAGCATTAGCTGGGGTCGGCCAGTAATCGGTGCAGTACGACAACCGCAAATACAGGCACCTAAACCAAGGAATCCAAATCGTTGCAATGCACGCCGACGGTTGATTTTCGTCATGTTTTCGCTCTGTACTCAGTTTGTGTCGAATAATGTAAGGTTTGTATCGAACAATTAGATTCCCAAGAGTAGGCAAATCAGGGCAGTCTGTCATTGTGAATAACAATGATTGCTGCTTGGCTAGCAAGACACTGAAGTATGAGTGGGCGAGGATAAGTAACGTTGGACAACGTTGAGTCGAAGCAAATTAACGTCACCCAAGCGCTCGACGAGTCGTATCACGATTCGTTTAGTGATTTGGAAAAAGATTACCGCCATTCCCATCCGGTGGCGTGGTGGCTTGCGCTGACTGGCCCTGTTTTAATCACGGCCGTTGTTTTGGGCATGATCTATTTTGTCCGCGGACACGAAGCCGTCTACAGCTACCTGGCTGCAGCGGCGACTGCATTTTTTGCATTCGGCCGTTTCATTATTTTGCTGGGAGCAAACGAGCCCAACGAAGAGAGTTGGGGATTCTTGAAATATCTCGACGCACAAAACTTGTTCATGATGCTGACCTACATGGATGTCATCGTGGCAATGTTTGTGGCGTTTCATATGGGAATTGTGTTTCGACTTCCATGGGTTGGTCCAAAGATTCGCGATATTGTTTCCGACGGCCATTTCATTTTGCAAAAGCAACCTTGGATTCGACGAGCCGCCTTTGTTGGGCTCGTTGGGTTTGTGATCTTTCCGACATCGACAACTGGCAGTGTGGGCGGCTCGATCTTTGGGCGATTGCTTGGGATGCATCGTTGGCGAGTCGTTTTGGCGATCCTTGTAGGCAGCTTGCTTGGCAATGGATTGATGCTCGCATTTTCGAAGCAGATTTCGCAGTACGTCAGCAATGATAGTTGGTGGCTAAGAATCGGCGGAGTCGTCGCGATGGTCGTCGCTTTGTTTTTCGTTGAGCGGCAGTTTCGGCGTTTGAAAAATGAATACCTGGCTCAAGAAGCTTTGAATCTTAAAATCGCACACGAAGGCTCCGAGCCAGACAAATTGGAAACCACGCACAATGACGCAGACGAAGCAACGGTCGTAGCTGACTCTCACGACTCAGGCAATCAGTAGGCTTAATCTGGTTGGCTTTTCTTTCCACAAATTCTAGCGATTTGAAATTCCCGAATGAGCAAAGCGAGCTGGAATCGACTCACTCGTGATGTCAAAAATTGCACTCAGTGTCCGCGACTGATCAAGCATTGCCAAAAAGTCGCCAAAGAAAAACGCAAGGCGTATTTGGATGACACCTATTGGGGCAAACCAGTCCCAGATTTTGGCGGCCCTTCGGTGGGATTGCTGGTCGTTGGACTGGCTCCCGGCGCTCACGGAGCCAACCGAACGGGGAGAATGTTCACTGGCGACCGAAGTGGCGATTGGCTGTATCGCGCGATGCATAAATTCGGATTTGCCAATCAACCCGACTCGACTTCACGAGATGACGGACTTGAGCTAATCAATGCGGCGATCACGAACATCTGCCGCTGTGCTCCTCCCGACAACAAACCAAACAAGGACGAATTACTTAATTGCCAGCCATATTTTTCTCGGACGCTTATGCATTGCAATCCGGTCGTTATTTTAGCCCTTGGCTCTCTCGCATGGCGAGCAACAATTAAATTGCTGGTCGAGCATGAATGGATGGACGCTCCAAAACCGATTCCTAAATTCGCGCACGGTGCTTCTGTTAAACTGAATGAAGGACGCTGGTTGCTGGGAAGTTATCACCCAAGTCAACAAAACACGTTCACGGGGCGGCTAACGCAACCCATGTTTGATTCTGTGTTTCGAAAGTCCAAGTCTCTGATCAAAAAATCCGATCGAGAATAACCCAGCCAGTTTCGCTCAGTCGGAACTTGCTTCAATTCCAATCAATAAACTTTTAGCTCATCAATATGAACTTCGACCAGAATTCGGATCACGAACAACCCACGTCGCCTGAGCCAAATTCCAGTGCGCGTTCAGGATTGCCTCAATACGCTTCGCCGCAATCCGAATTGCACCAAACTCCTGTAATGGCTGAGCCTGTGGTCGATGATTCATACAAGCCACTTTCATGGAGTGGATTTCTTGCGTGGGCGTTTGTACTTGGGTTGTCGGGATTTATGATTGCCATCGTGGCCATAGGGCAGTACCAAGTTTCGCGAGAAGTTGGCGGAGACGCGGCACCAGCCGACCTGATGCAAATTCAGGTCCAAGCGAAAGTATTGGTCGGTCAGGAATCAATTGCGCCCGGCCAAGCGCAAAATATGCTGGCTCCTGAATTGGATTCAGGGTCATACGAACAACGGATTTGCTATAGCGTTTTGGTCAACGAACTTAAGGGGCCGACGGAAGCGCTTGAGCATCTGAAGAAAACAGACGAGGCGGCCGAAAACGCAAATTTGGAATTAACGAAAGACCAAACGCGTTTGCGCGAGTTGATGTATCAATTGATGCAGCAATACGAAGAAGGCAATCCAGATTCAGGTTCGCTTCCAGAGGCCGACCGGCAATTCGTGAAAGACAAACTTCAGTGGATTGGCGAGTTGGCTTTGCTGCCCTCTGATTCGCCCAATGCGGCCGCGCGAAATGCGCTCGTGTCATACGCCGGTACGTTGATGTTCGCGTTGACTGGCGCGTTGTTGTTCGGCGGATTGATGCTGCTAATTGGATTCGGCATAAGTGTTGTTTTTGCGGCTTTGGTCGGCGCTCGCAAACTTCGTTCGGGATTTTACACTCGGCAATACGATCACAACATTTACATCGAAACATTTGCGATATGGATGGGATTGTTTTTCGGCTCTTCAATCGGACTTTCGATTCTCAACTCTATGTTCAACTTCATGGACGACAAGATTTCGTTGATGATCCAGCCGTTTGTCTTCTTTGGTTCACTGGTTGCACTTGTTTGGCCGATTGTTCGAGGCATCAGTTTTAAGCAAATGCGAAAGGACATTGGCTGGACGTCCGAAAAACCAGCGATGAATCTGGCGGCTTCTGTTCCGGCATATCTTGCCACGATCCCTTATCTGCTTCCGTGTGTGGTATTTGTCGTTGTTATGATGTCGATTATTGCGGGATCCCAAGACGCTCCTGAGTTTTCCCGCCAAGCCGGCCCTTCTCATCCAATTCAGGAAGAAGTCATGCTCGGCGGCACCACGACGTTGGCACTCGTGTTCATCACCGCCTGCATTTGTGCACCAGTTGTCGAGGAAACGATGTTTCGTGGAGTACTTTACCGTCATTTGCGAGACATAACCGGGAAATGGCGGCGGTGGGCAAGCGTTGTTTTTGCGGCAGTGCTTAACGGTTTGATTTTTGCCTCGATTCATCCACAAGGATTGTTTGGCATCCCAATGCTGACGATGTTGGCGATTGGGTTTTCTTTGACGCGCGAATGGCGTGGGTCGCTGGTCAGCTCAATGGTAATGCACCTCATGCACAACGCTTTGGTGACTTGTGTGATGCTCACAATTTTGTGATCATCTTGGTTGGCATTTCAAAATCAAAGTTCTTGAAATGGGTCAACTTGGCCGATTCCATAGGGCAACTCCCTACTCGAATTCCGTATCTAGATTCAAAACTGTGGAACAATATCGATGGCACGCATCAACGAAAACTATTTGAAACTTCAAGCCGGATATTTGTTTCCGGAAATCAGCCGACGTGTTAATGCATTTTGCGAATCCAATCCCGATGCGAACGTAATCAAAATGGGAATCGGTGACGTTACCCAGCCGCTTTGCCCTGCCACCGTGAAAGCCATGCACGACGCCGTTGACGAGATGGCCGTCAAGGAAACGTTTCGCGGATACGGACCAGAACAAGGCTATGGTTTTCTTCGTGAGGCAATTGCCAAGAATGATTTTCAGGATCGTGGCATCGACATCAGTGCAGACGAAATTTTCATCTCGGACGGTTCAAAATGCGATTCAGGCAACCTCTTGGATATTTTTGGCGACGACAATGTGATCGCCGTTCTCGATCCGGTTTATCCTGTCTACGTTGATACTAATGTGATGGCGGGCCACACAGGCGAAGCCGATGCACAAGGCCGATACGGAAAACTGGTTTACATGCCAGTAACTGCTGAATCGAACTTCGAACCTGAAATCCCAACCGAACATGTCGATTTGATTTACCTTTGCTATCCAAACAATCCAACCGGCACCGTGGCATCACGCGAGATGTTGGAAAAGTGGGTTGCTTACGCCAAGGAACATAATTCAATTATCTTCTACGATGCTGCTTATGTGGCGTTTATTTCAGAGGACGATGTGCCTCGCTCAATTTTTGAAATTGAAGGTGCACGCGACGTGGCGATCGAGCTTCGCAGCTTCAGCAAGAACGCAGGTTTTACTGGCACTCGTTGTGCGATGACGATCATTCCAAAATCGCTTCAGGGAACTACCAAAGACGGCAAATCGCAACCGATCCATCCGCTTTGGAACCGTCGGCATTGCACAAAATTCAATGGCGTTTCGTATCCCGTTCAACGCGGTGCGGCGGCGGCTTATTCCGAAGAAGGCAAAAAGCAAATTGCAGAGCTCATCGCGTTTTATATGAACAACGCGAGACTGCTTCGTGAAGGTCTGACAAAAGCGGGCTTTGAAGTTTACGGCGGCGTCAACGCACCTTACGTTTGGATCAAGACTCCGGGCGATATGACGAGCTGGGAGTTTTTCGATCAGCTTTTAGAGAAATCGCATATCGTTGGCACACCCGGTAGCGGTTTTGGCGCTGCTGGCGAAGGCTACTTTCGCTTAAGTGCTTTCAACAGTGTCGAAAATACTGAAACGGCGATCGAGCGGATTCAAAAATCTGTCGCGGCCAAGGTCTAAATTCTTTGGCTCAGGTAGTTTGGGCAAGCCATCAAAGCGCATGAATTCATGCGCTTTTTTTACGCGCTTTTTATGCGCTGATATACGGCTCGCAAATTCCTAAAAATCTACGAATGGTCGGGCTCAAAAAAACACGGTGGTAAAATCATAAGATCATTGCTGCCCAAACGACTGCACAGTGACCAGTTGGCTCTTCACCAAATTGGGGTCAAACTGATTGCAAAAATTGACATCTGAATTGGTATGCAATAAATTGCTGATTCAGTTCCGTTTATATTCTCACTGGAGTCAACCATGCACTATCGTGCAACGCCCCAGTCGTTGGTGGCGACGCTATTTGTTCTCGTAGTATTGGCCAGCCATGCCCGATCGCAATCAACGTTTGATATCGATCCACCCATGCAAGCCGACACCAACTCCGACCAAATCACTCAATCGACTGATCCGTCTGCACTTCCTGTTTTCAAATTTGCCACAGTAGAAATCAGGGGTGGAAAAGTCATTGTTTCAACAGCGAGTGCGACCCAAAAATTGCTCGCGCCAAATCCAACAAACGTAGTCGTCGACCCTGCGCTTAACCCAGCAGGCATTATTTACACAGAAAATGTTACTCAAACCTACACTGTGATGGTTCCAACTGAAGTAGTCAAAGACGGAAAAAGCGTCACGGTAATGGTGCCTCAAGCAAAAACGCGAACGGTATTCGTTCAACGTGTAAGAAAACGAAACGCTAAAGAGCAAGCTGAATTTGAAGAGAGAGTTGCTGCAAAAAAGAAAGAGTTGGCCGAGCAGAAAGCGAAAAAGAAACCGGAAGTTGAATCAGCGAAACTAGAATCCGTAACGATCCAACGGGTTTTCCAGATGCCCTACACCGAATCAGTTGACGGAGAATCCGTTGCACGATTGCGTCTCGCGACCCAGCCCCAACAACTGTCAGTTTTGCGCGGAAAAACCAAAACGACGGCAGTAGTTAAATCGGCAGAATATGAGATAGGCAAAATCAAAGCTTACACGGTCGATGGCACTGAAATTCCTGAATCTAAACTGGAGGATCGTATTTCCGATCGAATTCCCGTTATTCTCGTTAACAATGCTCAGGCCATATCGCCATACTTTAAGGCTCTCTTGAAACCAAAAACCATCTTTTTGGTTTGCCCGGAAAAATAAATGACTCGTCCTTAACCAGTCAGTGCGGCTTGTTCCTGACAAACTGAGCGACTTTCTATTTAACTTCAATTTCGGAGACATTCATGCAACGACTAGTAATTAATAGCTTTCTAATTTTAGTTCTTTCGTTCAGTTTCGCGACTGAAGCTAGCGCACAGTCGAATTTTGATCT
>CAYZGP010000178.1:3316-9432 GCA_964478065.1 uncultured Pirellulaceae bacterium | reverse complement strand
TCTCTTCCGTCATCTAAAACGAGGACACAAGAACAGTAGCCCCTGTTACAAGAGCGGTTAGATGTTTGAGAATAATTTAAGCAGTCCAAACAGGCGAGTCAGGACAGGATTTCTAATGTGTTTAGATCGCAAAAAGCCGGGGAAAGAGAGCGAAATTGCCAAAAGTGGTCGAAGCATTTTGCGGATCTCTTTGAAAGAGTGAGGGTCCATTTTTTATCAATCCAACGTCGCGGCCAGTCGTTGAAAAGGTGCGTTGACAGTCTCTAGCCTAATCCAGTAACATCGTGCCCTACGCAATTGGGAGTTTCCCTTTTCGCGGTGTTGGTCGGGTAGCTCAGTTGGTAGAGCAATGGATTGAAAATCCATGTGTCGGCGGTTCGAGCCCGCCCCTGACCACTTCGATAAAGCCCGCAACTTGCGGGCTTTTGTCGTTTAGATCTCATTCAAAGTGCGCTCGGTCTCTCAAAAGACATCACAACTGGGAGTTTCCTTGATTTCTCACGCGGCACAAAATCAAGAACCCCAAGATTAATATTCAGCACCGTTATCACGCTTGATCTTCATGATGGATTTTACGAACCAAATTGCTCATCTTTGGTCACAGATAGTTGCCCAGTTCGATGATCCCTCCGTGTGTAATCCCGGCGCTTCGGCAACTCAACTTAAGAGGCTGGATCAATTTGTTGGTCGGAAAGTTCCTGAATCGTTCAGATCGCTCTTAACGACATGCAATGGACTCAACCATGATGGCTACAAATATTTGAGTCCGACCCCACTCGGAACAGAGCAACTCAGCAGAACGATCGAACAGAGATCCAAGTTGAACATAAAATCGAGCAGGCCGAACATTTTTGATCCCAGGTCGATGGATTCTCAGGCATTTGGCACTTGGCCCAAACAGCTTCTTGAGATTTCTTCCTGTGATGACATGGGGCATGCTATCGAATTGGATACTGGAAGAATATTCTTCTACGATTATGTCGAGGGCGGTCACGTAAAATTTCAATTTCATTCACTTTTGGAGCTGCTGGAAAAAACACTTGAGCTCTTTAGCGATGGCCAGCAGGGCCTTTATGGCGGATTGATCACGTCAACCAGTTAATCGCGGGATAACATCTATATGGCCCTACTAGTCAAGTGTGCGTACGCTTTGCGCGGGCACGTTTTTTGACAGCCTTTTTGGTGTGACTGAATTTTTGCTCCGAATGTCGATCAACGGTTTTCTTTTTCAGGACTCCAAGCTTCTTTCATCCGTCGGATGCGAAGTTGGTTCAAACATCTATCGCAGATCAGCCTCTTTGGAGTCGTTTGGCATTAAATTGATGCAGCTTTTTTCTCGCACAATGCTCGCGGAACCGCACGATCTAACGATCATCTTCCTCGTGCCATTCATTTTCCTCGTCATCATCGTTTTCCGAGCAACAAAATATCGAGAGCAGTTCGCCTTACGTTGGTAACACCTTGATCGGCATTTTCTCGCAGCAGGAAATCGACTTTTTTCGCCCTTCTTAACAGACTTGTAGCTCACCCCTAAATCGCAAAATGCATGTTATCATTGCTTTGGCAACGGAAAGCCGACCCAATCCGTACGATTTCCTGTTAATAGCGGGTAATTCTAGAGCGTCCGGAACCTAATTACTTGTGATTGTGCGGCGTGTTCAAGTAAACTTGGCCTCTCACCAGACATAAATTTTCGAGTCGGAGTGTCGCATGACCAAGCAACGAATCCTCACAACATTATTACTGCTAACTTTTATATTGGCGTCTTCAAATACTGGGTTCGCATTTGATCCTCCGGTAAACAACAAGAAGTCTGACAAACCAACAATCGCTTTTGTAACCAATCAAATCGCGAGCTTTTGGAATATCGCTAAAGTCGGGTGTGAAGACGCCGCTGAAGATTTCGAAGTCGAAGTCGACGTCCGCTTTCCCAACGAAGCCACAGCGTCCAAGCAAAAACAAATCGTTGAGGATCTCTTGGCCAGCGGAATTGACGCACTTGCGATTAGCCCAATCGATGCCGAAAACCAACGTGACATGCTCAACGGCTGGGCAGCCAAAATTCCATTGATCACTCACGACTCCGATGCCGCCAACTCTAACCGATTGCTCTACATCGGTGTTGATAATTATGCCGCGGGTCGCTCCCTTGGGAGACTTATCAAAGAAGCCTACCCCGACGGAGCCAAAGTCATTCTCGCGATTGGTCGTCTCGCGCAAAGCAATGCCAAAAAACGCCTGCAAGGCGTGATTGATGAGCTAATGGATCGCGAAAACGATTTCCAGTGGCGTGACGAAACCGAAGAGGTCAAAGGGAAAAAATTCACCGTCCTCGCAACGCTTGTCGACCAAGGCACCGCCCAAGTCGCCAAACAAAAAGCTGAAGACGCGATCAACACTTACCCCGAAGTCGAACTCATGGTCGGATTGTTCGCCTACAACCCGCCAGCGATGCTACAGGCGATTAAGCAAGCCAACAAAACCGATAAAATCAAAGTCGCTGGCTTCGACGAAAATGACGCAACACTTCAAGGGATCAAAGACGGCACCGTGATCGGGACCGTGGTTCAGAATCCTTACGAGTACGGCTACCAGTCAGTCAAAGTTCTGTCTGAGCTTTTGAAAGGCAACAAGAAAGTCATTCCTGAAAGCAAGTACATCGACGTACCAGCCCGTGTGGTCACCAAAGACGGTCGCGACATCGGCGATATGAAAACGGAAAACGTTGACGAGTTCTGGGCTGACTTGAAAGATAAAACTGGAAAGTAAGCCGGGAGCAAGGCCGACAACTACGTAAGTTGGGCATTCCTGTCCGACAGCCATGAGGATTGAAAACGCTGTCACCAAAACGGCTCGTGTTACGATGCTGGGTGCTTAGCCGTGGCTCAGTTGCGGGCGCACATGAGCAAGACGCTCGGCAGAACAAAACCAATTTGAACAAAGGCACTTTTTTCATTGCCCGACCAACCATTGCTTGAAGTCTCAAACCTATCCAAAAGTTTTCCGGGGGTCCGCGCGCTTCACAACGTCAGCATTTCGGTCGAGCCTGGAGAAGTTCTTTCGGTAATCGGCGAAAACGGCGCTGGAAAAAGCACGCTGATGAAGATTCTTGCCGGCGTCCAACCTGCAGACAAAGGCGAGATTCGGGTCGACGGCAAAAAAGTCTCCTTTGACAACACGCGTGCCGCAATGGATCACGGGATCGTTTTGATCCATCAAGAACTGAACCTCTGCGATAACCTCAATGTTGCACAAAACATTTTCCTGGGGCGCGAACCACTAAGCACGCTTGGAATCATCAAATCAGCCCAAGTCAAAGAACGCTGTGTCGAATTTCTTCAGCGGGTCGGACTTGACGTTTCGCCCAAAACAATCGTTGGCCGTTTGACGATCGGAAAACAGCAAATGGTCGAGATTGCCAAAGCGCTTTCCGTCCAAGCCCGCGTATTGATCATGGACGAGCCGACTTCGAGTCTCTCCAGCAGGGAATCCGAATCGCTTTTCAAGTTGATTGAATCGCTGAAAAAACAAGGCGTTGCCATCATTTACATTTCTCATCGCTTGGCAGAAGTCAAACGACTTTCCAATCGTGTCGTGGTCCTGCGAGACGGCGAATATGTTGACGAACTTAAGGGCAACGATATCACGCACGACAATATGGTCTCCCGAATGGTGGGTCGTGATATCTCACAATTTTACCAACGAACGCAACACAAAATTGGTGACGTTGTTCTTGAGTGCCGAGACCTCGTTACGCCGCATTGGCCCAAACACAAAGTTTCCTTGAACGTGAGAGCCGGCGAGATCGTCGGGTTGGCAGGTTTGGTAGGAAGTGGCAGAACCGAATTGCTCCAATCCCTGTTTGGCGTCGACCAACCTCGCTCGGGAAAGATCTTTGTCAACGGCCAACAAGTATCGTTACGAAATCCAGCGGTTGCGATCGAGAGCGGACTGGCACTGGTCCCGGAAGACAGAAAACAGCACGGGCTGCTGACGGACTTAAGCGTACAAAACAACATCGGGCTCGCCGGGCTAAAACGATTCGCGAGTCGATTCGGATTCGCCAACTTTAAAAAACAGCGAAACGACTCGAAGGAAATGATTGAAAAACTTTCGATTAAAACTCCGTCTGATCGCCAAACGGCAAAATTCCTTTCAGGTGGCAATCAACAAAAAGTCGTTGTTGGCAAATGGCTGGCAATGTCACCGAAACTTCTTCTCCTTGACGAACCCACCCGCGGGATCGACGTGGGAGCCAAACAGGAAATCTATCAGCTGATGGAAAAGCTCGCGTCTGAGTCGATGGCGATCCTGATGGTCTCCAGCGAAATGGAAGAAATCATCGGCGTTGCGGATCGTGTTTATGTAATGCACGAAGGAAGAATTACGGGCGAGTTGAGCCGCGAACAGCTTAGCGAAGAATCCATTATGAAATTAGCGACCACAGGCCAATAACCAAATGACAAACCAACTGATACAGCGATTTGCAATAGCGAGTATTCAATGATCGATCGTTTTACTGGATTAATCAAAATCCTCGGCATCACCGTGCTGTTGGCCATCTTGTGGGGCTTGCTTGCGTATTACGTGCCAGAAAAATTCCTCGTCGCAAACAACATTGAGAATCTACTTCGCCGTACTGCTCTGTTCGGATTCCTGGGGATAGGCGTCGCGTTTGTGATCATCTCCAGTGGCATCGATCTTTCCATTGGGTCATTGGTTTGTATGTCGGCGTGTACTTTTGCATTGCTCCTGCATGTCGACTATGTCCCAGTTGGCACGACTGATATTTGGCAAATCCGCGCTGAGGCGGGAACGATCGCGGTCGCGGCAGACCATGAATTTTCCGTCGGCGAAGAGGTTTGGTACTACAAAGACAAACGAAACAAGGGCTTGGTGAAAATCGTCGAAATCGGCGCGTCTGAAACTGTTGAAGGGCATGCTGTCGTTGTCTTGAAAGTCGATCCTCCACCCAAACGGGACGCCGATCCGAAAACAGGAAAAGCTCCCGGAACGATGGCTTCCATTTTCAACGTAAATTCGGTTGACAAAACGTCAGTTAAAGTCGAGAGCGATTTTCCTTCGCTTAAGCACAACGACAAAATTCAATTTGTTCACCAAAGCAAGACCGCGCGAACGACAGTTGTTGATTCTGTTTCAGCGGACGGATCAATTGAAATTGCAAACGAAGACTCAGGGCTCAACGACACGTTTCGCGCGGTGCCTATTCGCAAGACGCCATTCATGTCAATTCCGCTGGCATTGCTTTCGGTATTGGGAATCGCGCTTTTGTTGGGCATCGTTCATGGATTACTAATCACAAAAGTCAACATGCAGCCATTCATTGTCACTCTTTGTGGGCTTCTGATCTACCGAGGTATATCACGCTGGATCACCAACGACCAAACAGTTGGCTTTATCGAATACTCCGAGTCGCTTGGCGAATTCGGTAGGGCGCGGCTGGAAACCGGCTTGCAATACAAACCGGTTAAAACCGAATCGTGGTGTGACTTCGTTTTCGACCCGGCAGAAGGCGCGGAGATGCTTGGCATTTCCTATTCGTTTTTCCTGTTCGTTGCCGCTACCATTCTAGCAATCATGTTCCTGAACCTGACGGTTTGGGGGCGGCACATGATGGCCGTCGGGCGCAACGAAGAAGCCGCACGGTATTCTGGAATCAACACTCATCGAATTACGATCCTGGCTTATGTGCTGTGCGCAGTGCTGACTGGAATAGGTGGGGTCATGGCAGGAATTGATTCGAATTCAATTGCACCATCGAGTTTTGGAAACTTTTTCGAGCTCTACGCCATTGCGGCTGCGGTTCTTGGAGGTTGTAGTTTGCGCGGAGGCGAAGGAAGCATTTTGGGCGTTGTTGTCGGAACCGCATTGATGCAAACTTTGTATAACTTGATCGTTTTGTTGAAGATTCCGCAAGAGCTTGAATTCACGATCATTGGTGCGGTTATCTTGATCGGCGTCGCAGCTGATGAGGTCGCAAGAATGTTTGCGGCAAAGTTCCGGTCGAAAGAGTAATGACAATTTAATGCACTCAATCGTTAGCTCTTTGCCGAATGATTTCGCAACTTTAGAATTTGTCGCAATTTTCGCCAACG
>CAYZGP010000178.1:0-3216 GCA_964478065.1 uncultured Pirellulaceae bacterium | reverse complement strand
GCGCTTCGCCGTTAAGACCTGCAATCTTTGCCGACTTCTACATGACGATCTCTTAATCGTCCGAATTCAAGGGTATCAGCAAGAGTTGAAGTCAGAGAACTTCTTCACCCTCGTTATTGGTTTTGTTTTCAACGGATTGCAAACAGCCAGCTCAGGATAAAAACAATCACCATGCATCTTCCGCCCGCACTAAAACTTTCTCAGGAATCTTCCGTCATTTCGTACTGGAGATTGGGCGAGCAAATCACGGGCAGCTATTGGTACAACATTTATCGGGCAGCCCCCAAGACTTACAGTGCTGATGCGAGCCATGACTTTGTCATTAAGCTCATCAATCCACACCTCCCTAAAGATGAACTTCATCAAGCGATTGATCGACTCGGTCGTGAGGCCATGGCGACCGAACAATTGGTTCACCCTAATGTCATTCGTTTGTTAGATGCAGAACTTGATAAGGCTCCATTTTTTCTTGTTCAACCTTGGGTCAAAGGTCGCAGTTTGGATCAGCTTTTTTCGCGCGTACCGCACCTTACGCTTTCTCGCATACTCTGGGTGATGCGACAGATTGCCGAGGCAGTCCGGGCGGCGCACGAAAAAGGCAGAGTCTATCTGGGGCTTGAACCGGCTCATGTCTTGATAGGCAAAACTGGTCGTGTTTCCTTGATTGGCTGGTCTCAATCACACGCCGTTGGCCAAGCCACATGGCTGCCACACAACTATGCACAACTCGCTCGTTATACGGCGCCGGAGTGTTTTGACACACAGTACTTTGCGAAACTTCAAAGCGATATCTATTCGATGGGCGCATTGATTTATCATGCCCTCGCTTTGCAGCCAGCCTTCGATGGGCAAACGGTTGAAGAGATTGCAAACGCTCATCAGGAAACCATTCCAGAGGACCTGGTAATCGTTCAACCAGACTGTCCCGCAAGACTGGGGGCACTCGTCAAACAAATGCTATCCAAGAACCCAATCTTGCGACCCGCCATTCGAGAGGTGTTGAACGAGCTTATTTCAATCGAAATCGAATATCTCAGCGACAGTACGCTTATCCGACTGTAAGAAAACATCCTACAAGTTCGATCTTATCTTGAACTCGCCGCATCAATAAATCTGCTTATTGCGAAAAACTGCAGGTTCTACCCATATGAGCATCACAGTTATTTGTGATTACATTTTTGTAGGGAGAACTCATATCTTCTCTACTGCTTCGCGATAATTCCCGGGCACAACTAGGGAAATTATTTGCTTGCCCTGCTCGAGCGGGGGATAAAATTTTGAAGTAACTTAAATCAATCGCGCGATACAAGCTGGTGATTTGTTGGCTCCAATGTTACCTTCGTAGGGTCAAGAGAGTTGACAACATCGTACTCTTCTTGGATTACGTGATGCACGCAAACATCCAACCCCAAAAAAATAAAACAAAAGCAATCATTCTCATCGGTGGAGGATTGTTTCTTTTTGTTTTTACTTTTGGTTCCCTTCCACTCCTAGCCAGCCTGGCAATCCTGTCTATCCCCTTAGGCTGTCTTGCACTTCTCTTCCTTCTTAATCTTTCAAATTGGACTCCCATGAACAACAGGATTTCCGAGCAACAAATTGTTTCAATGGTCGCATTGTTTCAGCGACTTCCGTATCTTGATCACGTCATACTCGAGCACATGACCAAGCAAGCTTGGGGCATTGATTTTGACACCAACGAGTTTCCGAATCGATCGGTCAGTGGCAGCTCGCCAATGTTCTTGATTTCAACAGATGACCGAATTTATACAGTCAACTATTTTGAGCGACCTTACTTTGATCGTGTTCAGGATGTCGCTGACGAAGCTTCTGAATTGAGGACAAAGTCAATCATTCAAACCCACCAGGCTTGGATCTCCATTGATCTGATGCAGCCCGCCGAAACGATTGACGATCTCGACTATGAATACGCGCAAATTGGAAAACTACTCAGTCAGATAGTCAATGAAGATGTAATGGCAATTGTGATCCCGGAAACGATGCGATTGATTCCGTGGAGTAAAGATTCAGCGAGGATGCTTATTAGTGACGCGCCGTTGACTGGGAATTTTAACCCGGAACCTCCCGTTCTTCAGGTCAATGACTACGATCCAAAAATGATGAGAGCGGTCAATCGCGCCCGTCGAAAGTTTCCGGAATTCGTGGACGCATTTGAACGATGCATGCGAGGGGAAGTCCCAGAGGGAACGTTGCAGGATTTTTCAGTCAAATCTCCTGTCACGGTAGGAAGAAATACGGAATACATCTGGAGCAATATCACCTGTATCGAAAACGGAATCATCTACGGAAAGCTATGCAACCAGCCGGTCAGCCTGAAAGGACTTTCTGCAGGCGACCGGGTGCGTATTCGCGAGACTGAACTCAACGATTGGATCTACAAAGATAACGATGAGATCAAAGGCGGTTTTACGATTAAGGTGCTCAAGAGTATTCGCCAAAAAAAGACCAGCTAAGTTTGTCGCTATCGGATGACCGACACAACGAGTTGAATGAAAGCTTTATGCGACTAAGCGTGTTTCCTTGCGCCACGCCAATTAGCACCCCGCCCTCCCCAAGCATACCATTTGGAGTCACTTTCCTGTATTTGTAAACTCTTCGAATCGGCCAAGCGTCTCTGCGCTAACATGGTGCTCCATCCCTTCGGCATCTACCTCTGCCACCGATTCGCTAATTCCAAGCGCAATCAGAAACTCATAAACAATCCTGTGCCGCCGGCGAGACTCCTGGGCAACACGCTTCCCTTTTCGCGTTAACCGTATCGGCGCGTAAGGCTCCGTATCCAAATATCCAGCAGTCTTCAATCGGGAAACGGTTTTGGTAACTGTCACGTGACTGACAGCAAAACGTCGGGCCAAATCCACGACTCGGCAAGTATCTTGCTCGTCAACGATGTCAGCAACAGCCTCCACGTAATCTTCGGCCGTTTCAGTGCTATGGTCACGTCGTGTTCGTTGGTGGCGGCGAGCAGACGGTGATGAAGACAATGCAAGCTCCAAAGATAGAGAATACGACCGCGTGAATAAGCAAAGTGTTCGAGCCCAATGTTGATCCAGGCTCAAATTAACAATTGGTGCCAATCGCTGGAATAACGCTTGCTTCAAAGCGAATTTCAATCGCATTGACAAAATAAACAAACCTCGCAACAATGACCTCGAAACAAATTGTAGCCAAGGCTACATTTTTAACAAGCCAAAA
>CAYZGP010000177.1:0-9455 GCA_964478065.1 uncultured Pirellulaceae bacterium | reverse complement strand
CTGACTTGGCACATCGGAAGTTTCTTCCTGAGGGTTTCCAGGCAGTCCAACGGAATTTCCGAATCAACAAAGGCGAGGAACTGCAAACGGTCGCAGGATTCCAGATTTTGCATGTCTGTTCCCGTCAATGTGCATTGCTTGAACATCAGCGCCTGCAAGTTGCTGATTTGATTGGCTGAGGCTGAGATATGTTGGCAATCCTTCGATTCACTTACAACAAGAATCGCCAGCGAGTGGTTTTGCTGGAGACTTTTCGCAAAGTGAATTGGTATCTCACCATTAAATCTGACGACGATCAATCCTTTGCATTGTGGGATGTGCCGCCCGATCGCTCTCAATTGATCGTCAGGAAGAGGTACGTAGTTTGTGAACGTTTCGACCTGTTGTGAAATATTCCAATCCTTTGATCTTGTAAGCCGTTGAAGCATCGACTCGCCCAGCCAGTAATCCAGTGGAACGTCCTTTTCTTCATGCCACTCTAACCTCACGCGCATGCCGCTTTCTTCTAGCTCGTGAAAGAACTTGACATGGTTTCTTCTCGCCAACAGAGGCGCGAGCAACAGCGACAACACCGCGATCAGTACAAAGAAAGAAGTGAGCGAAAATCGGAGAAAACGTTTCATAGCGGCGTCGTTCCAAAATCAGGCACCCAAAGGTCTCCGTCGTCCAAAATTTCGACGCCCCATTCGAGAAGTGATTCGAAAACGTGTGTCATCGAATCACAATGTTTGCTTGCGCCGCTGCTTGACTGAAAGACCCAAGTCGTTCCCGTGACAAGGTCCAGGCGAATCTTAAATCCAACGCCAGTATCAGCAATCTCCAGGTATCTTGGTGACTCATCGCCGTTGGTTTCGTAGCTTTCAAGAGTTTGATTTTCATACTCCAGCAAAAATTGGAGATTGTGATGGTACTTTTCCAGAACTTTTTCTACTGAGTGGAATCGCAAAACGAAGTAGTAGCCGGACGTTCCATTATGAAGTTCAAGAAAAGCGCGGTACTCAGCCGGCAGTTGGCGTCCGATGGCTTTTTCCAACTGGTCAATTTCACGATTGGTTGCAGGAGGACGAAGGCGCTCGTTCAGTTTGGGCGACAGTTCATTGACTTTTCGTTTGACTCGATCAAGAACCGCGGACAGCTCCGTTTTCGCAATCTCGATCTGTGTTTTTCGTTCGCTTGGAGATTCTGACCAAACGGGATCGAGAGTGAGATCGTAGCGAGGGCAAGAACTTGCTGGTTCAACCAGCCACTTGCCGGTCGCCCATGAAGTGAAGAGGAGTACAACAGTGAAGAGAGCCGTTCCGATTCGTTTCCACATCGGACGAGCCTCCAAAGAGCGCACTGTGCTTGAAGAAAAAGAAGGTGGCTAATGGGACTCGAACCACAACGGCACTGGTAATGTGATACCAGATCTAAGGACTTTCGACTGCGTTCAAACTAACGTCACCTGTGGACCGAATGTTGACGCGGTACGTCTTGCCTTCGATGCCTTCGATGTAAGTCGTTCGACCGCCAGCGGTGCGAATGCCCATTTCGTTTTGAAGCGCCGTGTCATTGCAGACTTTCCAAAAATCGCTCCAAATCTGTTCAGCAAATTTACCTTTGGCAGTGTTTTGATAGATACCAGGAAGGCCGTTGCCCTCCGACTCGGTGTCCAATCGCTGGGCGTCTCGAGGCGCTTCGGCGTCACCATAAATGCTCTTGAATACGAACATTGATGCGGAGCGAAGTTCGTCAGCGTTTTCGATGTACTTGTCTTCGAAAGTTGCGACCCAACCGTCAACGTAAAATTTATCGCCCTTCAAAGTAAAGTTTCGAGGGGTGCCGATTGGCTGATCGTTTTCGTCGACTTCCATGAATTCGACTTCCAAGAACGGATTGCCTTCTTTGTCTTTGCCTTTAACCAAAACCGTGACGTTGGCCATCCTTCGATCAACTTTCAACAATCGCATCGACGTTTCTAAACGCTCATTTAGCGCTTCGGATTTATCCAGAGCAACGTTTGTCTCGGCCAATTGGGCATTAGATGCTTTTAACGCGGTCTCGGTTTCTTCAAACTGAACCCTAAGCTCTGCCAAGTCCGAGATGGCTTGCTTTGCTTGGGTACTAGGCTTCACATAATTGTTGTAACCAAACCACCCGCCGTAACCGACAACGCTGCAAGCTCCAACGACCATGACGGTTCGCACCGCGCTGTTTATGGTTTTGACGTTATTCATTAGATCAGGCATGGGTCGGAATCCACTTGAAAAGATGTGACAGGTTGATTGAATATCGGCTTTAAAGCCGAGTCATCTACAAACAACACTAAGTTTATATTTCGAATCGGTCATGAAGGCAAAGCGAAACCGATTTCACCGGTAATTTCGCTTCTTTTAGTAATTCGACAGCTTTCTGCCAGCGAACGAATTCAACGGTTATTCGTTCAAATTTTCCGATTATTGGTAGACACTTTGTTTCAAAATTCTTCGGCGATCACACAAAAGACCCCAAAAAACAGTTCGGGTTTCCAATCCTCACTACTCAAGTGGGAGTTAACTAACTTCCAAACAACACACAAATCGGTTGCGGGACGTCGACGCTTTCTCTTGCAAACGTGAGCTCACCTGTTTTTTGATCGACATTGAACAAAGTCAACGTGTTCGAATGCTGACCGGCAGCGATCAGCCACTTTCCAGTTGGATCAAGATTAAAGTTGCGAGGCCAGCTTCCACGAATGGCTTCGCGTTCAACAAAAGTCAGCTTGCCTGTTGCTTGGTCGACTGAAAAAACGGTGATCGAATCGTTGCCTCGATTGGAGGTGTAAACAAAATTGCCACTTGGATGAATTCGGATCTCGGCGGCCGAGTTGAAGCTTTCTTTGGCTTTGACTTTTTCAGGCAACGTTTCGATCACTTGAATTTCTTTGAACTCCGCATTCTCGGCGCCGTATTCAAACACACTGACCGTTAACGAAAGTTCATTCAACACATAAATGAACTTGCCGGTGGTGTGGAATTTCATGTGGCGCGGTCCGGAACCAGGCGGAGTTTCGATTTTTGAATGGAGTTTAAGTTTTGCCGTTTCCACATCCAGTTCGTAAACGACAACTCGGTCCATACCAAGATCAGGAACCATCAAGAAACGATTGTCTGGACTTGTTCCGACCCAGTGCGGGTGCGATTTTTTTTGGCGATTTTTGAGCACGCCAGAGCCGGGGCCATGTTCGACAACTTCGACGCGATTGTCTAACTCTCCATTATCTTTGACTGTGTAGCTGGTCGTCGAGCCTCCGCCATACTGCGCTGAAAACAATACTCGCCCTGTTTTGTCGGTTCCGATGCAAGCCGCACCACCGTCACCAGTTGAAAGGCCGTTGAGTCGCGTAAGTTGGCCCTTCGTTTTCGGATCGTCATCCGCCACAGCTGCAATGCTTTCCTTGAATGCCTTTATCTGCTTTTCGATACTTGTGACTCGCGGATGTGACGCGCCGAACTTCGACTTTGCTTCGGCACGAAGCTTTTCAAGCTCTTTTAGCAACTTTTTGATTCTGGCGATCGCTTCCTCATCACTCCCAATTGAGAATGCAACGACGCTTCCGGATTCTTCGGCCACGGTTGCGTAAAGCGTTTTTCCATTGGGATGAAGTGCCAGGAAACCGGGACGTTTCACGCTTGCTGCCAAAATTGGTTTTGACAACTTTCCTTTATCAGTATCGAGGGTGGCAAAATAAATCCCATCGGCTGAAGTTCCAATCCAAACATCAATCTCATCAGCCATGGCTTGTTGTACTGTTAATAGAGTTACTGAAAACAAAATAGCGGTGTAACTGCGCAAACAAAACTTGATAATCATACGTAAATACCTTGGGAAGCGGGTCCGACCAAATATCTTTCGCCACGATACGTTCAAAACTTCCCCTAATCCAGAGCTAAAGCTAAAATCTCTCGTACCTCACTATATATTTCTCGCAATAAACAGCTCTGATGCTCCAAGTTCTTCGCACATCGCAAATGTCGATCCTTCGTTGGGCTTCGTCGGTACTAATTTTGGTTATTGGTTTGGCGCTGGCTCTCAACACAGGTTGTGGAAAACGGAAACCGATTGCTGGGCCAAACCCGCCCAAACCAAACGTCAAATTGAACAACGAAGAAGATCGTCTGGTCCTGAATTTGATTGAAGCGGAAGACCTCGTCCTCGACCTCACGCCGCAACTCGTCCAACATTCAGGTTGGATGTCTCAATCGTCACAGCAGAATTCAGGAGCTCAACAACCAACCAAACTAAAACCGATCTTTGACTCGCTGACAGAGACCCAAGCATTGACTCCAGCCAACGGTTCAATTTTTTCAGCCGCTCCAAACAAGCCCCAATATGTTTCGGTTGCACATTGGCCAATTGAAGCCAAGCCCTCACCCGGATCCCGGAATCCCTGGCAAGCGATCGAGAGCTTAAACGCGGCTTGGGAGACGGTGAAGTTCGGTGTGGTTTCAGCAGATTTTGACAACAGCGAAAAAACAAGTTTTACGATGCACACCAAAGCCGAAGGCCGCGGGCACGAGCATGGTTCGTCAGTGGTACTGGGGTTCAAAGGCCAGCAAGATTTGACTTGGACAAAATCCGGTAGCCAATGGATTCTGACACACTGGAAGCAGCTTGATTTTACTGTCAAGAAAACAGCTCAATCTTTTTTCAAAGAAGTCCTGGCGGATGTCGTTGTCGGTGAAAAAGGAGCCGTCGCAATTTCGAAAGCTCGTTTATCAACCAAAGACAAACTCCTGGTCGCGGCATCAAAATCAGGTGAGATCAATGTCCCGAAAGAAAAGTACAAAAACTGGACAAGTGCCCATTCAAATTATCTTTTCCCAGCGGTCAGCGTGGTCGACTACGACAGTGATGGATTCGATGATTTATTCCTGACAGGGCGTTGGGGTGCGACTCAGATGTTTCGTAATCAAGGCGATGGTACCTTTGTTGAGGTCGCCAAAGAAATCGGGTTGTATTTGAAACGCCAAGTCAACTGTTCTTTGTTCGCCGATTTCGACAACGATGGCGACCCAGACGTAATCCTTGGCCGGCCGCTTGAGCGTGCACTTTATTTCCAAAATGAGAACGGTGTTTTTACCGATGTCACCGACACAAAAACGGACTTGCGCGACTTGCATTTTGTAACCGGCATTTCGGCCAGCGATGTAAACAACGACGGTTTGCTTGATGTTTATCTCAGCACCTATGCACCGCTGCGGGAAAATCGACAGTGGGGGAGTGTGTTTCTTAAATCGAAAGAACTTGAGCTTGTCGTTTCCCATCAAAAAGATCGCAACCGGTATTTCGATCTTGCCGGGCCTGCAAACATATTGCTCATGAACAAGGGCAAAGGGGGTTTTAAGAAAGTCGGTTTTGACGAAACGCTCTCACAATGGCGACGCTCATTTCAATCCGTTTGGAGCGACATCGATCAAGACGGAGACGACGACCTCTACGTTTGCAATGACTTCGCGCCCGATGCGGTCCTGCGAAACGACACGCCAGACGGCGCAAGCGAGCCCGTTTTCGTTGACGTAACAGAAGAGGTTCTCATCAACAAAGGAATCGGATTTGGGATGGGCGCCTCGTTTGGCGATTTCGATTCCGATGGGGATTTGGATCTTTACGTTTCCAATATGTATTCCAAAGCCGGCAAACGGATCATGAAGAAAGTCAAATCGGTTGACCCGCGAACAACCGCAGCCGCAGCAGGTAACTTTTTGTACGTTAATGAATCTGGAAAATTTGACCAACAAGCCGGTGCTGGAGATGACCAGTTTCACGTCAATCAAGTCGGATGGTCTTATGGCGGACAGTGGGCGGACTTTGACAACAATGGACAACTCGATTTGTATGTGCCCAGCGGATACTATTCGGCCCCCAAGGAAATCTCGTCACAGGTCGACACCTGAAGTTGCCTTTGGCGCTCGGTCGTGCGCGAGGACTCATCGAAATCAACTAAATTTACCGGCTCCAATGTTTGGAAGTCTCAGAGGTACAACGAAACTTTCTTAGTCGCTCCTGCCGACGCGAACCTGGACAAAGATGATCAAAAATCGAAACTCAAATTTGTCAGCAACTCGCTCAGCGGCGACGAGCGAAACCGTTTATTCATGCGTCATCAAGAAAACTTCGCCGACGTTTCATTGCTCAGCGGAACCGACGACTTGGCAGACGCCCGTTCGCACTCACTGTTGGATTATGACAACGATGGCTGGGTCGACATTGCCTTGATGTCGCTTAACTCGCCCCGCTTCAAAATTTATCGCAACGAGTTTGGGAATTTATTTCCGAACAACCAGTCGCTTGGAATTAGATTGGAAGGCGGATACAAAAGTTCGACGCCGATGGAGTCCGATACGAAACTAAGCAACCGCGATGGGATCGGGGCAAAAGTATTGGTGAAATACGAATCTGGCAAAACGATGCTTTTGCAAAAACAAGCAGGTGAAGGATTTGGTAGTCAAAACAGTTCGACCCTTAGAGTTGGCATCCCGGAGGGCGACAAAATTGTTGGCTTGGAAGTCCAATGGCCTTCGGGCATCACAACGAATGTCGATGACATTTCAAAATCACTGACAAACGAAAAAGCGATGATCATCAACGTCAAGGAAGTGCAATAATGACAATCGCAAAAAACACTCTACTGCTAACACTGTTTTGCATGCTGTCAATTTCCCTGGTGATTTCGACCGGCTGTCGCAAGAAACCGACGAACCCAAACGCGTCTTCGAAAAACAGTGGGCTAACTGGCCATGCAAAACTCGTTGCAGATTTAATCGCTGGTGAGGACTTGGTTCTCGATCTCACTCCGCGTCTAAACAAACTGGCGATTTGGTTCCAGGAATCCTCGGAAGGAAAAAACCCGAAACTCCACGCGGACTTGAAAACTTGCCAGTCAGTCACGGGATTGCAAAAACTGGATCTCGATTCGTTTTTTCAACCTGCTGCAGATCAGCCAAAATTCATCGAAGTCGGCCACTGGCCAAACGGCGAATCTCACAGCAACCCAACGGATGAACAAAAGAACCCTTGGCACCATTTACTTGAGCTTGGTGCATCGTGGGAGACGATGAAATTCGGCGTCGTGTCTGCAAATTTCACTGACGATTCTCAAACTGAATTCGCACTTCACACAAAAGTCGAAGCCCGCGGCAAAGGCAATATCGATGGAACCGTGTTTGGCATGAAAGGCCATCAGCAAGTTGTTTTCACGGAGACGCAAACGAAGAAAGGTGCTGAGTGGGTTCTTACCAAATGGATCCAGGAAGATTTCTTTGTCGAGCGAAGTCAGCAACCATTGTTCAGCGAAGTACTGGCGAGCGTTTTACCCGACGCGAAGTCACTTGAACAAGCCCAGCGTTCCTACAAAGACGAATTTATTGTTGAATCTGCCCGGCGCGGCAAAATTACTTTGCCAGTCAGGGAACTTTCGGTATGGACCAACCTCACATCAAGCCACATTTTCCCCTCCGTTTCAGTCATCGACTACAACAACGATGGCCTCGACGACATGTTTATTACGGCTCGCTGGGGCCCAACCCAGATGCTTGAGAATCAAGGCGATGGAACATTTGTTGATGTCGCGAAAAAGATTGGGCTATTCGAAGAATACATGGTCAACAGTGTTCTGTTTATCGATCTTGATAACGATGGCGACAAAGATGCGATCATGGGACGACCGATGGTCCCAGCAAGATATCTCCGCAACGATGAAGGCGTTTTCAAAGACGTAACGAAGTCTCACTCAAATTTGGACGAGTTCTATTTCGCTTCCGGAATTTCTGCAGTCGACGTTAACCGCGATGGATTACTGGACGTCTATCTGAGCAATTACCCCCCGCTCAATAAAATCGATGCACACTTTGAAGAGCGATTTCTCAACGCAGAAGAGCGAGAGATTTACCTTCGAAAGAATGCAAAATCCGATCGCTGGCTTGACCTTGCTGGGTCGGCCAATGTGCTTTTGATGAATCGCGGTGATGGCAAACTTGAACGCGTCCCGTATGACGAGGAGCTTTCGCAGTGGCATCGCTCGTTTCAGGCAACTTGGTCTGACATTGACAACGACGGCGATGATGACGTTTACATTTGCAATGACTTTGCTGCCGATGCGTTGCTCCGAAACGACACGCCGATCGGGGCTAAAACACCTGTTTTTGTTGACGTTTCGAAAGAGCTTTTAATCGGTGGCGAACTTGGATCGGCGATGGGCGGATCGTGGGGTGATTTTGACCAAGACGGCGATTTAGATCTTTATGTTTCCAATATGTTTTCCAAAGCCGGTACGCGGATCATTGCCCAAGTCGGGGAAGTCGACCAACGGATTAAAACTTCTGCGGCCGGGAACTTTCTTTTTGAAAATCAATCTGGGACTTTTAAGCAACGTGCCGGTTCAGGTGAAGACGAATTCCACATCAACAAAGTCGGCTGGTCGTATGGCGGTCAATGGTCAGATTTCGACAACGATGGGAAACTTGACCTTTATGTGCCAAGCGGTTTCTATACTGCTCCCAAAGAAATCGACGCAGAAGTCGACACCTGAAGTTGCATCTGGCGCTCGGTCGTGCGCGAAGATCCTACCAAGTCAAAAGAGTTTCAAAACGTCTCCCAGTGGGACAATCAAAAGTATGAAGAGATCCTGATGCGGCAAAATGTTGCCGATCCAACATCACGGACAGTGCATCGCTGGGGATTCACGAGCTACTCACTGAGTGGCCGCGAGCGAAATCGGATGTTCCTGCGACAAGGCGATAATTTTACGGACGTAACGCTCGTAAGCGGTACCGACGACATGGCCGATGGTCGATCGTTTGCGATCATTGATTACGACCAAGACGGCTGGCAAGACATTGCAATGATGAGTTTGAACGTGCCGCGTTTTAAACTTTACCGAAACGAGCTTGGCAAAATCTATCCAGATAACAAACCGTTTCGAATTCGATTGGTTGGCGGACAGACTTCAGCAAGCCCGACAAACGAATTTAGCAACCGCGATGCGATCGGAGCCCGCGTTTTGGTGACGTTCAAGTCCGGTAAAACGATCATGATGCAAAAGCAATCGGGCGAAGGGTTTTCCAGTCAAAATTCTGGCACGCTTTCGATCGGAATTCCAAACGGCGATTCCGTTTCGCGATTGGATGTTCGTTGGCCAAGTGGAAAAACGAGTGAAGTGGTCGATCCAAACAACGCTGAGATTTGCTTGATTGAGGAAAAGTAGGTGGCCGCTGCAGCGTTCGCTTCAACAGTTGCGGTGTTGCATCGGGCTCGATTTTCCCGAGCCGAATCGGGGCGTAACCATTGCTGAACCTCGCCTGAGGTTCGGGTGGATTGTGATGATTTATTACCCAGCCTGCGCTTCGACACTGGGCTTTGGCGTGCAACCTCATTTGAGGTAGCTCGCTGGCGCTTTCTCTTCACTACTGCGTCTTGCTCGATCGAGTTAGAATGAC
>CAYZGP010000176.1:0-10088 GCA_964478065.1 uncultured Pirellulaceae bacterium | reverse complement strand
CAAGCCGACTCGGATGAATGCGATTGTGATGAGGATAGGCACGACGCGGACGATGATGATATCGTGCTCCAGCTTAAAAATCTAAACTATGGAGTGACTCAGGTAGTAATGGCGACGATTCCTACGACTCGAAATCTAGATCGAATCAAAGCCACGTTGTTAGCCGAGCACGCAACGAAGGATCGCGAATTGAAATTCCAAGCGCGTTCCGAAAAAGCGACTCGTGCAAAATCAAAATCGATCAAACGAGACTACGCGATCGCGGTTTTAGCGTCTGGTATCAAACGTGCGGCAAAACGGGCTGAGGATGATGACGTGAGCGGTGCTAGGAGGGCTTTGACCTCCGCAATACGGAAAGCGGAGCGACAGTTGGACGAACGCAAAGACGAAAACGTATCGCGAGTCAAAAAGATCGCCGAGCGTTACGTTGAGGTATTTGACTGTCAATTGGACCGGTGATTGAGCAAGGGGCGGTGCAAGCTAAAGGCGAGTATAAAAAGTCCGCGAACCTTGTTGTTGAACCTGAGCGGTGAAATCGACGGCAAGTTTGTGTTTTTCGACAGGTCTGATTCCGTTACGGGCAGAATTCAGATCAGCGCAAAAAAGCGAATTCTGGCGACCAAAGTTTCAAAGTATTTCGGACTTACGGTTGTCGTTTAGGTCCAAACCGAATACCGCAAAGGTCGGTTTGGCAACCTCCCAGTTTCTAAACCACCTAAACGGCGGTCAACTTTGAAGAACGTTTAAGGACGCGTTTTTTGGCTTAATTTCGTGACAAAGTCGCCAAGCATTTGTACATTGACATTTTTGTCGAAGCCTGATCTCCCTCGAACTGAAAGACCAAATGCCCACACAGGTCTCAACTTGCAAGCTGATTGCGATTGGAGTTTGTTTTGCGTTCTTGTTTGTAACTTTGTTCGTAACTCAAACTGCCCAATCCCAAACTGTCGCATCTCAGGAGCCCATTACCAGCCTTGAATCGTTTGTTGACGCGGGAGATGATGTCGCGGGGCGGTTGATCGATGTTAACGCGACCGTTACTAACATCGATCCCGTTTGGAATTTTGGATTTGTGCAGGACGGCGAACATGCCGTGTTCGTTGACAAAATTGACGCAAAGAAATTCACATTCGCCGATCGAGTCCGGATTCGGGGCGTTGCGGGAAAGGGTGATCTTAAGCCGACTATCAAGGTCATCGAGATTACGTTTATCGAGAAAGGGATAGCGCCCAACCCGATTGAAGTAGACGTTTCCAAACTTGATTTTGGCGACCACGATGCGTCTTATGTAAAAGCGGAAGGAACGGTTCTTCAGGTCGTATCCAGTATGGGGCAGACGCTCTATTACTGCGAAAGCAACGGCGTTGAGTTTCACGTGTGCTTACATGAAACTCAACCTATGGAGAAGCTTTGGAAGCGTGTCGGGGCAAAGATTGAAGTCGCTGGCGTTTTAGGTGTAACCATCGAAAAAGGCACTGAACGATCAGAACACGCGATAGGCAAAAGAAGCATTGAGCGTTTCCGAATTTGGGCGATGCACGATTTCAAAGTCCTTGAAGGCGGCAGAAAAGATCCGCTTCCGACATCGTTTGATCCAGAATTAACCGCGGGCACGTTTCTGCTTGGCGGTCAAATTACGTCACTGTTGCGCGATTCGTTTACGATGACGGACTCGGAACAAGCCCACTCAATGAAGGTCAAGGATTTTCATGCGTTTGGTGAGTCCAACATTGCAAGGGTTGCCGGTAGTCGTACTCTGAATTCCGGTCGGCGGGCGTTAGTTGTCGAAGTCCTTTTTTCCGCTCCGATTCCAAATCCGATTAAATTCGAAGCGATCGAACACGATAGCGATTTGTGGAGTTTAGTAAACGTAACCGGGCATCCTGAAAAAATTCGAAGGAAAAATGACCGCGTCTGTTTTGATATTCGTTCTGGTGAAAAAAAAGCAATCGTCGAATTGCAAGGACAAGCCACAGCCAGCGTCGAGCTTCTGCAAAGTGCTCGGTTGGTGGAGGTTCGTGGAATTGTTAGCGAAATTGACACGGAAGGAACCTGTAAAGTCATTGTTTCGGATTCCAATCAAGTCCTGGTCGTTGAGCCAAAGAAATCAATCTGGAAGTATGTCGCTGCCGTTCTGTTTCCACTTACTGTTTTAATTTCGATTGGGTTCGTGTGGGTTAAGGCTCAACGCAATCGAGCCGATTCACTGGCGGAATCCATTAACGCGATGCACACTCGGTTGGTGTCCACATACGAGGCGATCAGCGATGGGTTGCTTGCTGTTGATGTTGATAGTCGAGTCCTAACGGTCAACTCAGAGTTTCGTAGATTGATCGGGCACAACCTCATTCCTGGTGAAAAATTCACCGCTTCTACGAGTCAAGATTTTCTTGGCCAGATGAAGAATCGAAATGCGGTGGAAAAACTAATTTTTGGACGACAGACCGACTGCAAGAAAGTTTGCCGGATGGAAATCGAGATCGTACGCCCTGAGCCTGGGGTTTTTGATTTAGAGGTTTCGGACATTGTTTCGGATAAACAAACACGCATTGGCCGACTATTTTTACTGCGCGATCGAACGAAAGAGCGTCAACTTCAGGCGGAGTTGATTCACTCCAATAAGATCGAAGCAGTTGGGCAGCTTGTGGGCGGAATCGCACATGACTTTAACAATATTCTTACCGCTATTACGGCAAACTTATCGTTGCTTGATTTAAAAGCCGAGGATGATCGCGCAACGGTAGTTACGGCCGCGGAATCAGCAGCGAACCGTGGTACCGAGATGGTCCGCCGCCTATTGACTTACTCTGGAAAGACAAAGCTTCGGCCGGAATCTCAATCGATTAACTCCGTCATTCGTGAGCTTCACAAATTCACAAAAGCAACTTTCGATTCGCGTTACGAATTTCGTTTTGATTTGGATGTTTCAGATCCGCTTGTTCGAGTCGACGCTGGAGCGATCGAGCAAGTCATTCTGAACCTTTATTTGAATGCACGCGATTCGATGCCCAATGGCGGAAAAATTCTGACCGTAACACGGTGTGACACTGAGTCCGAGGATAAGGTTGTTCGAATTTGGGTTGTCGACGACGGGCCTGGTGTTCCTGAACACATTCGAGATTCGATTTTCGAGCCGTTTTTTACAACCAAGGCAGGTCAAGCCGGTACCGGACTGGGATTGTCGACGTCAAAGCGCTTGATTCGAGAGCTCAATGGCACACTCGAATACAAGCCTTCTTCGAAGCCGGGTAGTCGGTTTGTGATCGCGTTACCGACCTCAACGGAAACGCAGGTGGCTGAAGAAGCCAAAGAGCCAATTTCAAATTGCGCTTTGTCTGGCAGCAAAACGGTACTGGTCGTAGATGACGAGGATGCGATTCGTAAAATCTACAGGCTTATTCTTGAGCCACATGAAATCCAAGTATTGACTGCCGTCAATGGACAAGCGGCTTTGGCGATACTCAAACAGGAACACGAGCGGATTGACCTGGTTCTTTTGGATCTCACGATGCCAGGAATGTCAGGTTTGGATGTTCTGGAGATTGTTTCGAAAAAATACTCCAAAATCCCAGTGATTCTTTGCAGCGGGTACTTGGCAGGTATCGCGGGTGAGATCGACGACTGTGTATTAAAACTTCCCAAACCGTTTTCTGCGGAGCAATTGCTCAAAATCGTTTCTCGAACATTACAGCTCGAACAAGCCACGGTTGAAAACGAAGTCTAAATCGAAGTTTAAAACGAGGGGACGGCAAATCGGCCGGACTCATGGGCCCTGCTGCACTCCCAGTCAGCACTGCCTGTTGAACAGCGTATGTTTTTTCAGCTACAATTTCCGAAAGCTGGTCTTGAAACTGGGGGAAAAATTATTATTAATATCAAAATTGCGACTGTGGATCGGGCTTTGAAGAACGACAACTTTGGCCATACGATTTCAACTTTGAATTTCAATTTGGAAAAACTAACGCACAAACAAGCATGAATACCAAGCAAGATATGATGATCGAAGCCGACGGGCTTTGTATGTATTACGGAAAATTCGCCGCCGTAAATGACGTTACTTTTTCGGTCCCGCGCAAACAAGTCTGCGCATTTCTCGGTCCTAATGGAGCTGGAAAGTCGACCACCATGAAGCTGATTACCGGCTTTCTGGCTCCCACCAAAGGCAGCGTCAAGATTGCTGGCTGCGATATGCAAACCGACCGCATCAAAGGAAGCAAACATATAGGCTACCTTCCCGAAAACGGTCCGCTTTATGATGAGATGACACCCAAAGGCGCACTGAAATATCTCGCTCGTGCCCGCGGATTGCGGTGGTCGAAAAAGAGGGACCGGATGGCTTTCGTTGCCGAAAAATGCAATCTCCAGGAAGTCTGGAACAAGCCGATTAGCAAACTTTCTCGTGGATTCCGTCAACGAGTCGGAATGGCTCAGGCGTTGCTTCATGATCCTGATGTATTGATTCTCGACGAACCGACAAGTGGACTTGATCCAAACCAGTTGGTTGGAATCAGGCAGTTGATTCTGGAGTTGGGCGAATCGAAAACTGTTTTGCTTTCGACACATATTTTGCAGGAAGTCGAAAATCTGTGCAGCCGTGTGGTTTTGATCGACCAAGGCAAAATTGTGTTCGACGATTCAATCAAAGCGATGGGTGAACGGCAAGCCATGGAGACTAAGTTTCATGAACTGACCAAGTTCAACCAGGCCACCGCAACGGCTTGATTTTCAAAGCTTCGCACTGGTGATACCTAATTCGATTTGAAACGGTCAGTGGCAACCAGTGAATGGCGAGCGTGACGGGCTTTGATCGAACGGGCGATTAAACGTCCAAAAGACTTGAGTAGTACTTCCTTTTTCGTTTGTTGCCAAAAGGCGGCAAGTATTAAGTTCAATTATTTGTTGGAGTCAATTTACAACATGTTTCGATGGCACGTTGTTTCCGCAGTATTCTGGCGAAACGTTAAACAATATTTTTCAGGCCCTTTGGGGTACCTGTTCATCGTAGGTTTTGTCACCGTGAGTGCGGTGATGGCGTTTAGCCCTCAATTCTTTGCCGAGAACCAAGCGACGCTGGATCAATTGAGCAAGTGGTATCCAATGCTGCTGTTGTTCTTCATCCCGGCGATCACGATGTCGGTTTGGGCAGATGAAAGACGCCAGGGGACGGATTCAATCTTGTTTACCTTGCCGGCTTCCGATTTTGACATCCTGTTAGGGAAATTCCTCTCGGTGGCAGCCGTTTACACCGTTGCGCTTATGTTTTCACTTACTCAAGTCCTCGTGCTCAGTAGATTGGGCCAACCAGACTGGGGCGTGTTGGGTGCGACGTATCTGGGATATTGGCTCGCGGGTTTGTCACTATTGTCGGTAGGCATGTTTGCTTCTTCGCTAACACAAAGCGCCACAATCGCATTTGTGCTTGGTGCCATCTTGTGTGCGATACCGGTTTTGATTGGCCAGTACTTTCGCGGTTTCATTGGTGTGGAGCGTTTTGGTTTTGATTGGAATCTTAGAGATTTTACGCTGGGGCTGATTCCGCTTGCCAATGTTGTTTACTTCTTGGCACTAATGGTATTCATGCTCTATCTCAATCTGATTGTGATCAGCAAACGGCATTGGAGTCGCGGGCAAATGGGAAGCATCGCGGGTCAATTTCTGATCCGTTCCATCGCGCTGGCCGTTTCTTTGGTTGCGATTGTGTTCTTGTGCAATACGGCGGTTTCAAGTCTTTGGTCGCGTGCAGATCTAACGAGCGAGAAACTATATACGCTCGACAAAGCCACCGTGGCGACTCTGGAAAAAGTCAAAGAAGACGATCGCCAAGTCACAATCCAGGCGTTTATTAGCAAAGACGTTCCCAGAAAATTTGTGAATGTCAAGAAGCAGTTTGTCGGACTCTTACGGCAGTACAGTGATTACGGTGGCAAAAATGTGAACGTGCGATTTGTTGACGTTGAGCCTAATTCGCAGTCAGAGATCGACGCAAGGCAAAAAGGAATCGAACCAGAAGATGATCGGTCCACTGTTGGTGGTAAAGTCATCGAGCAGAAAGTTTACATTGGGGCTTCCGTTTCAACGTCACTTGATGATGCAACGTTGCCGTTTGTCAGTGACGATGTTGCAATTGAATATGAACTTAGTCGCGCCGTTGCTGCGACGGTCGATACGGATCAACAAATTTCAATTGGCATTGTTGATACTGACGCTCGATTTGGCGGTCCTGTTTTCGAGGGCCGGCGTGCTGAAGATCAATGGTCATACAGCACAACATTAGGTGAGTTGAAAAAGCAATTCAAAATCACTCACATCGAACCTAACCAAATTGCCGATTACCTTCCGCAGATTCCAATGGAAGGCGACGATGAGGAAGAAGCCAAGAAACGTAAGAAGGGTAAGGACGCGCCCGATGTTTTGCTTGTCGCAGACCCAAGTTCGCTTGATGATCCCACAATGACTTCACTTGTTACTTATGTGGAAGCCGGGAACCCCACTATTTTGCTGACGGATCCTCTTCCTTTTTTCTGGACTTATCAGAACCCGATTCAAATCGGAATTCTAAATGCCCCTCGGCAAGCACGAGTCGACCAACGATCACCTTATGCACAGATTCTTGCGACTTCACCACTGCCTAAATCCGATGGCGGTTCGGCAAGTAAAATTTTGAAGGCGATAGGTGTTGATTGGGATAGTGGCGCGGCGGCCTGGACTTTGGACGACCCGCATCCCGCATATCAAGCGACTGGTCCTGGGGGAAGTCGCTGGGCGGAATACTATGGGCCACGGCAAAAGGCGATGGTATTCGTGCGAAACCAAGATTCGGTTGAAAGTTTCAATTCAGAATCCAAAGTTTCGGCGGGACTGAAAGAGCTCCTGATGTTCTATCCCGGTTCGGTTCGTAAATCGTCCGATAGTAAGTTGAATTTTCAGCCGCTCGTTTCGCTTGGTCAAGATTCCGGCATCACGCCTTGGGACAAACTCACTTATACTCCCACCAGAGAAATGCGAACGATGAACCCTCGCACGGGAGAAATTTCCGTCGAGAACCGACCGGCACGCAGCCAAATTACCAGCGGCGATTTGCAGGTGCTTAATCCAGAGCCTGAGACAGCTCTGGATGATCAAGACCACGTTGTTGCGGCTCGTGTAACTGGTGAAGGCAGTAGTAAAATCGATGTGATTGTGATCGCCGACTCGGATTTTCTAACTGACATCTTTTATCAAAACCAAGCCTCGCTCGGTGAAAAATTGGACAACCTCGCGTTGCTTCAGAATTCGATCGAAGTGTTGGCCGGCAACGAGTCGTTTGTCGCTTTGCGGAACCGCCGAGCCACACCCAGAACGCTTAAGAAATTGGAAGCCGTGATTAAGGAGTATCGCTCAGTCGGAGCCGAGAAACAGGCGGCCGCTGAAAAGGTTGCTAGTGATGAGTTGGCGATTGAACAGGCCAAACTCGAAGACGCGACCAAAGAGATTCAGCAAAACGCTAACATGGGCTTTTTCGAGAAACTGCAACGAACGTCTCAAGAAGCTTCGGATGCACAGCGACGTTTTGACTTGAAAAAACGCCGACTTGATCGGCAGTTGAAACAAGAAACGGCAGCCCTTGATGCGGAAGAGAATTCGCAAATCTCGCGATTGGAAAACTTGACTCGATACTTTTCGATTCTTTGCGCTCCTCTGCCCGCTTTCTTGTTAGGAATCATAGTGCTTTGGTTTAGAAAGCAAAACGAAGAACGTAATATCGCACCCGAACGCCGGGTTAACGAATAGTCGGTGCCGTATTAATCGGTGACTCTGACATCCTGGAATTGATTAGATCTGAACGCTAACCATAAATCACAAACAATAAAACCAAAATGAACGAATCCACAAAAACAATCGTGTTCGTCGGCGTCGCAGTCGTACTGGCGGCGTTGGCTGGTGCAAGTCACTTCAGTGGTCCTACCAATTCAGCCGATTTCGAAATGGTTGGTAAAGAATTCTACGAAGAGTTCACTTCGGGCAACATGGCTGAGTCTCTGGAGGTTTCCGCAGTAGATGCTGAATCGGGAAGGCTTAGACGTTTCAGCGTTGAAAAACAGGATGGACTTTGGCGAATTCCGTCTCATTACAACTATCCAGCCGAAGCCGCCGTTCGTTTAGCCCAAACGGCTTCTTCCTTCATTGGAATCTCACGTGATTCGCTGGAAGGACGATTGGTTAATGAGCAGGAACGGCTTGGCGTACTCGATCCACTCGAAGTAGAAATTGAAGATCCGGAATCGGCTGGAAAACGAATCACACTCAAAGACGCCGACGGAGAAGTCGTTGTTGATTACATCATCGGCAACGAAGTTGAAGGGGCTGAAGTCGTTTTGTCGGAAGTCGAACGGCCCTTCGGCGCGAACCAGGATTTGAAATATTACTACGTGCGCCGTCCCGATGAGAAACAGACTTATAAAGTGGCATTGAATATTGATTTGTCCACCAAATTCTCTGATTGGATTGATCCTGACCTTCTTCGCGTCGAACGAAATGAAGTTACGAAGATCTCTATCGACAACTATTCGATTGAAGAAGATCGCTCGACTGGAAGCTTGATGAAAATGCAATCCGATGTGATTAATTTGAGCCGCGAATCGGGGGCAGATCCTTGGGTGATGGACTCGTTGAACGCTGAAACGGAAGAATTGAACGAATCGCGGGTAACTGACGTTATCAATGTTTTGGATGAGCTAAAGATTGCTGGTGTAAGACCAAAATTGAAATTCAAAGACCACGTGCTTTTGACTCAGGAATTGAAGCTTAATGTTCGGCCAGAGTTTAAAGAGGACCCGCGAGGATTCGAACGAGCGATGAGTATGCTTCAAGCCCAGTTGGATCAAAAAGGTTTTAACCTCGCCGGATCATCTGAAAAAATGGAACTAGTTTCGCAACACGGGCAATTGGATGTTGGAACCGAAAATGGCGTTCTGTATACGCTTCATGTTGGCAAGCCAATTGAAGGAGACGAAAAAGAGATTGAAATCGGCTCGCTTGGTTCAAGTGATGACGAAAAGAAATCTGAGACAGAAAAAGCGAACGCGGAAGGCGACGCTGATACCAAGGCGGACGAATCTAAAACGGATGAATCGAAAGACAAAACAGAGTCGGGCGAGCCTGCCGTTGAGGCGAAGAACCGCTACATGATGGTTCGCGTTTCGCTTGACGAATCTTTGCTGGGTGAAAAACCTGTCTTGCCGACCGCTCCCAAAGAGCCTGTCAAACCTGAAGGCTATACGCCGGCCGAAGAGAAACCAAAAGATGAGAAAGAAGCCGACGTTCCAGACGATGTTGAAAAACCTGAAGGCGTCGGCGAAGAAAAGAAGGAAGATGAAAAACCAGCTCGTGATCCAAGGTTTACTGATTACGATAATCTGGCTCGTGAATACGAGCAGGAAAAAGTCGATTACGAATTGGCGATATCACGCTTTGAAGATCAAACCAAGGAATACGAAAAGAAAGTCGCCGATGGAAACGAGTTGGTCGAAGAGTTAAACCAGCGTTTTGGTGATTGGTACTATGTGATCTCGGGCGACAACTTGGCAACCCTTCAAACGAAGCGTGAAGATCTGGCAACAAAAAAGGAGCCACCAGCAGGTGGTACACCAGCTGCAGGAAGTGCCGCACCGGCCCGTCCAAATATTAATTTCCCGCCTTTGCCAGGAGCAGGCGATGGAATTCAGGACGCGCCAATGGAGAAAGAAGCTCCTGCTGGCGATAAAACCGAACCCGCGACCGAAAACGAAACTCCGGCCGCTGAAGAACGAAAAGAAGCGGGTGAAGCTGGAAAGGAAATGCCTGAAGCTGGAAAAGAGTTGCCCGCTGAGAAGAAAGCTGAGCCCGGTTCTGAGAAACAAGAGCCAGCAGTCGATAAAATGGATGCCGATACTAAGAAAGCAGATCCTAAATCTGGCAAACTAGAGCCAATGAAAGAAACTCCCACCGCCGAGACCAAGTCTTCGGGCAGTAAGGAAGAAACTCCAACGGTCAAAGAAGAGGCTTCAGCGGGTAAAAAAGAAGCTCCCGCGGTCAAAGAAGAAGCACCGCCGGTCGGAGAAAAAACTTCT
>CAYZGP010000175.1:0-10338 GCA_964478065.1 uncultured Pirellulaceae bacterium | reverse complement strand
CACGGTCTATTAACGGAGGACGTCCTGTGGCCAAAAAGAAGAAGAAGAAAAAAGCTGCTAAGAAAAAGTCAGCTAAGAAAAAAGTAGCAAAAAAGAAGAAGAAGGCTACTAAGAAGAAGGCTAAGAAGAAAAAAGCCAAGAAGAAAAAAGCTAAAAAGAAAGTAGCAAAGAAAAAGAAGAAGAAGGCTACTAAGAAAAAAGCTAAGAAGAAAAAAGCTAAGAAGAAAAAAGCTAAGAAGAAAAAGTAGTAGTCGTTGACTGCTTCTATGTGAAACAACGAGAAAGGGCCGCTTTGCTTTTTAAGGTGGCCCTAGTTTTTTGCGCTGATTTATTGGTCAGTTGGTTTGGTTAATTTTCAATGGATTGGTTGCTGGAATGACCATTGAGTTCATGCATTGCTTCCAAAGCCCCTCGCCACTCCCGCCCTTGCGACTGGGGCCGGTAAACGGCTCCCAGTTTGACCAGTGTCCCCACTATTTAGAGGGTTAGCCCAAGACGGGTAATTGTGGTTGAATCGGGGATTCGGCGGCTTTTTTGGCCAACGATTTCGTTAGCTGGTAGGCGACGTTTTCCAGGTATGGGGCAACATTGGGGTCGTCAAAGTTAGCGCCCATTTTACCCGCGTCGCCACGCTCACGTAGCTGGATGTTGATCGGAATCTCGCCCAGAAAATCGATGTTGTCTTGTGATGCGTATTCCTTAGCGCCGCCCTTTCCGAAGATGTCGTATTCTTTTCCGTTGTCCGGACAAACGAAACTGCTCATGTTTTCAATCAATCCAATCACTGGGATTTTGACTTTTCGAAACATGCCAACGGCTTTGATGGCGTCGATCAATGCGACTTCTTGAGGCGTGCAAACAATGACTGCGCCAGTCAGCGGAAGTAGCTGTGAAAGACTCAAAGCAATGTCGCCCGTTCCCGGTGGCATGTCGATGATCAAGTAATCCAGATCGCCCCAAGCGGTGTCACGCACAAACGTTGTGATCGCTGAGTGAAGCATTGGGCCACGCCAGATCACGGCTTGGTCAGGCGGCACCATGAATCCGATACTCATCAAGGGGATGCCGTCGAAATTAAGCGGTTGAATTTTGTCGTCTTCTTTAGTGACCTGACCACGCACGCCAGTCAGATGTGGAACGCTTGGTCCGTAAACATCAGCGTCAAGCAAACCGGTTTTACAGCCGGCTCGTTTCAATGCCATTGCCAGGCTTGCGGCCGCGGTGCTTTTGCCCACACCGCCCTTGCCTGCTGCGATTGCAATGATGGCTTTGGCGCGAATGCCAACCTGACCAACAGGTTGAGCGGGTCGATCATGATCGGTGACTTCGACGTTGATGTTTTCCGTTTCTGGAAAAGCCGTTTTGAGTGCCGAATTGACTTGTTCGTGAAAGTCCTTTTTTAACGGTGCAGCGAAACTGGTTAGTCCGACTTTGACCGAAATCTGATTCGCATCAGCGACGATCTCGTGGATTTGTTTGTTGAGTTTGCGTCCTGTTTCCGGGTCCGGGATTTGCGAAAGCGTTTCTTTGACTCGGGTTTCAAGGTTTTGTTCTGACATTGAATAGGCTTGATCGGTTTTGGAGGTTAGTTTGGTTACTAAGTATCTTTTTTCGGTCTAATTTGTTTAGCTAGTCGGTGGTTTCCGCACGCCAAGGGAGCTGTGCGGCGATTCTATCTTCAGCTCGTCGAAAACTGAGCGGCGTTTTTCGTTGGTGAAGCTGAACGACTCGAACCAGTTCATTGGTTTGAAGCAATGTCCAGTAACACCCGCTGAATCCAGCGGCTCGTAACACCGGTTGCCACGGAATTAACTTGTGGTCTCCAACGGCAAATAACCTTAGTTGATAGGAATTGTTCACCAAAGGGGCGAGGCTGTGACAAGTTTGCTCAATGTTATCTGTGGAGATCTCCACAATCGCCACGGTTGCGTTGGTTTTAACCGCTTCGGCCAGTAGTTCGTCCGTGTTGAGCAGCCAAGACAGTTTGGAAGGTGGCTGCAAATTGGGAGATTTTTTTGCATCGGGACTGACTAAATTCTCGTGAAATTTTCGACGGATCACCGAACACCACGCTTCGGAGTGGGCCGCGACGACGATTGAATGGGCTGGCGGTACCATCATTATTTCAGCTCCTTAAACGCGGATGAATCGAGTTCGCCTGAAATTTCTTCAGAGGTATCAAGGCTGGTTTCGAGATTGAAGAACTGAATGCGGCGCAGGAGTTTGGGGCGGCTGACGCCCAGCAGTTTAGAAGCTTTTGTTTTGTTACCTTTGGCTTGCTTTAAAGCGCGGGCGACCAACTCGGCTTCGATCTCACCCAGATACTTATCCAGGTTAATTTCTGTTTCGGTGGCAACGCCAATGCGCATAGCTTTGAGTGCATGATGAAAGTCGTCGGGCAGATCCGATTCCTGAATCTCCGCACCGGTCGCTTTTTGTGCGGCATGTTGAATGGTGCGATTAAGCTGGTCGATATTTTCTGGCCACTCGAATTCCGTCAGCCGTTGCATCGCCGTTTGGGAGAATCCTGAAAGCTGTTTTTCGCGTCGAAAGTTGTCACGTTCAAGTAACGCCTGGGCCAAAAACGAAATGTCCATTTGGCGATCGGCAAGCGCTGCCAGGCTGATCTTCATCGTGCTGAGGTAGTTGGCCAGTTCGCTTGAATAAAGTTTTTTTTGTGCGAGCTCTAGCAGCGGATGGGTTGCGGTGGCGATTGTTCGCAGCGGAAAGTTTGGCAAGCGAAAAAATCCCAATAGCTCGTGTTGAGCGGCTTCCCCCAATTGGTCGACGTCCAGAAGCAACAGCCAGTCTTGGGTTTTGTTTTCGGTAGCTTGCTGTGGTGGTCGGCTTGCAACGATGTCTTTGATGTTTTGTTGAATCAACTGCTGGTCGGCGATGGAGCAATGAATCGGGAGCAATTCGGATTGGTGCTCCTGATCGCGAGCGGCGTGGATCGTGCGCGCCAAATGTTCCTTTCCGGCTCCAGGAGCGCCGGTGATCAAAAGGTCAACACTTGAGTCGATTGCCGTTTTGACTTGTCGTCTTAGTCGAGTTGAGTAGGAGCTCGAACCGACGAGGCTTTCAAGTGAGTAGATGCGATCGGCGTTTTTACGAATCTGCGTAAGTGCGAGGTGGATGCGGCTTGAATCCTTGGCGCATTGAATCGGGTCGACCGTTGGTGGTTCGCTTAGTTCCTTTTCACTGCAGGTCACCAGAACGCCGAGCTGATTTTGTTCAGCGTCGAATAAAGGCACGAGTGTGGCCTGCCGCCACGATTTTTGGCTGCCATCAGTTTCAGGTTGGAAGGCAGAAACAGCGAAAACGCATTCGGCCATATCCAGATCTGGGCTTTCGGTCGGTGAAAGATATTCTGGTGGCGGGCAAAGTCCTTGGGCTCGATTTTCGATTTCGCTGCCCGTGGTTTGGCTGGTATAGACCAGACGTGTCGAAATGAGTTCTTCTAATGAACAGCCAACCCAGTCCGCACAACTTTGATTGGCGTAGGTGACAATCTGGTCTCTTCCCACGATGTAGATCGGCGAAGTCGTTTGATCGAACAGCCGAGTGAGATGTTTCGTTGGATTTTTCGTCTTGGCCAATTTAAATACTGCCAGTTCGTTGGTGAAGTTACGGCTTGAGGTGATTCTATTTTAAACGAAGAATCACTGCCCCATTTTCGAATTAGGACGGTTTTTATTGAACTACGTCAAAAGATGTGGGTTTGGTATATTTACACAGTCGAGGTTGAGCCACGTTTTTGCTTGGCCAGGCCAATGATTTTAACGCATCCCGAGTTACTCAATCGGATCCCGAGCGTATGTCGCGCGAAACAATTCTCACCAATTCACCTGAGCCTGAAGACGACGACCCAACATTGCGGCCATCACGAATGGCCGACATGGTTGGTCAGCGCGTCGTGATTGATCGTTTACAAGTCGCAATCGAAGCGGCGAAGGAACGTCAGGAAGTACTTGGGCATATTCTGTTTGACGGTCCGCCTGGATTGGGCAAGACAACGTTTGCCCATTGTATTCCGGCAGAGTTAGGTGTGGCGGTTGAGTTCCTTTCAGGTCCGAGCTTAAAGGCTCCAAAAGATCTTGTGCCGAGTCTGACCAATCTTCAAAAGAATCAAGTTCTCTTTATTGACGAAATTCACCGAGTACCAAAATCGGTTGAAGAGTATATGTACACGGCGATGGAAGATTTCAGGATCGATATGATCTTGGGTGAAGGAATCAACGCACGAACTCATAACTTTAAATTGCGACCGTTTACTTTGATCGGCGCCACGACACGCGCAGGAATGTTGACGGGCCCATTGCGAGATCGTTTTCAAATTCGGGAACATCTTGATTTCTATTCGCTTGAGGACTTAACCGAGATCGTTCGGCGTAACGCGAAAAAGTTAAAAGTTGAAATCAGTGACGAAGCGGCAACCGAGGTCGCGTTGCGAAGTCGAAGCACGCCACGGATTGCCAACAACCGCTTGCGCTGGGTGCGTGATTTTGCTCAGAGCCGTGCCGAGGGGAAAATTACGATCGAAGTCGCACAAGACGCACTCAAGATGGCGGAGATTGATAGTCTGGGGCTTGATCAGCAAGACCGTCGTTATCTCGATACCCTGATTCGTGTTTGCCTTGGTGGGCCGACAGGAATTGGAACGATCGCCGCGACGATGAATACGGTGACCGACACCCTGGCCGATGAAGTCGAACCGTTTCTGTTGAGAAGCGAATTGATTCTGCGAACCCCTCGCGGTCGAGTAGCGACACCCAAGGCGTTTGATCATATGAAGCTGCAGCCTCCACGAAATGGAGACGGCGGGCCAACGTTGTTTTGATTTTTTTTGATGTGCTTCCGCAAAACGCTGATTATCATTCTCAGTCGTTGACATAAAAATCGCCGGTTCTTAGATTGACCTTTTAGATTCAAGAACAAAAAAGGGCGATTAATTGAGCAAAATAGCTTTTCTTTTTCCGGGCCAAGGAGCTCAAGCGGTTGGCATGTGCAAATCGCTTTGTGACGAGATGCCGGAAGCCAGGCAATTGTTTGACCGCGCCGCCGAAGTCCTCGGATATGACTTGGCCGATATCTGCTTCAATGGCCCTGCCGAGAAGCTCAACGCGACAGACGTCAGCCAACCCGCGCTTTACGTTAGCAGCATGGCGGCGCTTGAGAAATTGAAAAAGGAATCTCCGGACGTTTACGAAAATTGTCAGGGCGCTGCGGGTTTGAGTTTGGGCGAGTATACGGCAATCGCTTTTGCGGGCGCGATGAGTTTTGAAGACGGTTTGAAGCTCGTCCAGCGACGCGGCCAAGCAATGCAAGAGGCCGCCAATGAAACGCCAAGTTCGATGGTCAGCGTGCTAGGACTTGACCGCGAACAGACAGAAAAAGTTTGCGATGACGCCCGCGTTGACGGTGAAGTCTTGCAGGTCGCGAACTTACTTTGCAAAGGCAACATTGCAGTTTCGGGACATGTCGCAAGTTGCGAGCGTGTTTCTGACGTCGCCGCTGCCGCAGGAGCCATGAAGTGTGTTCCGTTGTCGGTTGCTGGAGCGTTTCACACACCGATCATGGAGTCGGCCGTCGCGAAATTGAGTGACGCACTTTCTGAAATGCAAATTTCAGCGACACGGATTCCGGTTTATTCAAATGTTGATGCGGCCCAACATACACAGCCAGAAGAGTTCAAAGAGCTTTTGGTAAAACAAGTTTGCGGACCCGTGTTGTGGCAAGATTCGATCGAAAAAATGTTAGCCGATGGCTACGACGAATTTTACGAGGTCGGCGTCGGACGCGTATTGAGATCTTTGATGAAACGAATCAAACGTAAAACTCCTTGCCACGGCGTGTTGGAATAAGCGTTACCAATTTAGAATCGCCAGCGAACTTACGAACACATAAACGCTCAATCGATATACTGAGCGATCAGACAAGCCAAGTTTAAAAAAGAAAATTGAGGAACTAATGAGTTTGGAATCCATAAAGGTAGATCTTTCCGGTCAGAATGCGATCGTCACGGGAGCTTCTCAGGGGCTTGGTCGATCGATGGCGATTGCCCTTGGTGTAAGCGGTGCTCGGGTTGCTTTGGTGGCGCGAAATGCTGAAAAACTTGCTGAGACGCAAAAGATGATTGTTGACGCGGGCGGCCAGGCTGATGTGATGGCGGCCGATGTTAGCCAGAAGGATGCCATTGAACAAATCGTTGAGACCGTCAACGAAGAATGGGGCAAGCTTCATATCCTCGTCAACAACGCTGGGATCACGCGCGACAACCTTTTGCCAGCGATGTCCGATGAGCAATGGGACGATGTGATTTCGGTAAATTTGCGCGGTACATTCTTGTTTACACGAGCGGCCGCGCAAAGAATGATGCGTTCGCGCTACGGACGAATCATCAACATCTCGAGTGTGTCAGGTTTGATCGGCAATGCTGGGCAAACCAATTATTCGGCGTCCAAAGCAGGCGTGATTGGAATGACTCGATCTTTGGCAAAGGAATTGGGCAAACGAAAGGTAACGGTAAATGCCGTTGCTCCCGGTTTTATTTCCAGTGAGATGACGGACAAGCTCGGCGACACCATTCTCGCGGAAGTAAAAAAGAGAATCCCAGCGAACCGGATTGGAACGCCAGAGGACGTTTCGGCGTGCGTTTTGTTTCTAGCGAGTCCTGCGGCGTCTTATGTGACGGGGCAAGTTTTAACAGTTGACGGTGGTATGACGGCTTAAGGTGCTTAAGCCGCCCAATACGTTTGTTTGGGCTCGGAAAGAGTTTCCGCCAAATTGTCCAAACCTGCGCGGAATAGGCCAAAACTAGGTAGGGAACTACTCAAAAAACAATCGTTTGGGGCAATAATGGGTTGACCCTTTTTGACATAATCCTCTATCTTAATGCGTGTTCATGTGGCATTTGATGATTCCACAAATATGTGATTTTCAAAAGTCGCACTGAGTAGAAGTGAACAGTTTTCCCCAAGTGTATTTTTAGAAGGAGGCCGATATATGTCATCGGTCGAAGAACGTGTCGTCAACATTGTTGCTGAGCAACTGGGCGTCGACAAAGACAAAATCAAAAGAGAATCAAACTTCGTCAATGATCTTGGCGCTGACTCACTCGATACCGTTGAACTGGTTATGGAGCTAGAAGAAGAATTCGACATCAATATTCCAGATGACGCTGCTGAAAAAATTCAGACCGTCGGGGAAGCGATTAGTCATATCGAAGGTTAATCACCTAGTGATAGAAATAGACGTGTGCTTTCATATTGAAATCGCACTTTAAACAATCCGCAGGATGGCTTGAAAAGGTTCGTCCTGCGGTTTTTTTTATAAACAACATGACGTTGGTTAGGACGCGGTAAATTCATGAAGCGGCGCGTGGTCATAACGGGTTGGGGGTTGGTAACTTCGCTCAGCTGCGATGTAGAAGATTGCTGGACTCGAGTTCTCAATGGTGAAAGTGGAATTCATCGCATTGAGCTTTTTGAAGTCGAAGACATTCGTGTGCACATTGGTGGCGATGTTCACAACTGGAATCCAAGCGATATCTTGGGTGTAAAGGAAGCAAACAAGGTTGACCGTTTTTCTCAGTTTGCCATGGTCGCCGCAAAGCAAGCTTTTGATTTTGCCAAGTTTGATCCCGTAGGACATGAGAACGCGAGTCGCTACGGATGCGTGCTGGGGTCTGGAATCGGAGGCATGACCACCATCTCCGAACAGATGGTTCGATTGGTTAAAAAAGGGCCAAGCCGAGTTTCTCCGATGACCATTCCGAAACTGATGCTCAACGCGGGCGGTGGAAATATCGGAATCGATTTTGGGTTGCGAGGCCCGAACTACAGTGTGGCAACGGCTTGTGCGAGTGCGACCAACGCAATGGGCAATGCACTGGAGCTGATCCAGCGTAACGCTTGTGAAATGGTCGTCACCGGTGGAGCTGAAGCAGCGATGAGCCGGATGGGACTTGCCGCGTTTGCGAACATGAAAGCGCTCTCCGCTAGAACGGACGATCCAACCAAGGCAAGTCGCCCGTTTGATGCGGACCGAGACGGGTTTGTGTTTTCAGAAGGCGCCGGCGTTTTGATTTTTGAGGAACTTGAGCACGCCCAAGCAAGAGGGGCAACGATCATGGGTGAAGTCGTTGGGTTTGGGACTTCTTGTGACGCCCACCATATCACTTCACCAGAAGAACAAGGTGTTGGTGCGGCAGCGGCGATGCAACTTGCACTTGATGATGCTGATCTAAAGCCAGAAGACATCGACTATATCAATGCACATGGAACCAGTACTCCGCTTGGAGATAAAGCGGAAACCAAAGCAGTGAAGACGATTTTTGGCGATCACGCATACAAGCTAAGTATCAGCAGTACCAAGAGTCAGTTGGGCCATTCACTCGGGGCCAGCGGCGGAATTGAATTGATTCTTTCTGCCAAAGCCATCGCTGAGAGCACCATTCCACCGACCATTAATTTGGACACTCCTGATCCCGATTGCGATTTGGACTACACACCAAACACGCCAAAGCAGCGAGAGATCAAATATGCGATGAGCAATAGTTTTGGTTTCGGCGGGCACAATGCATCGATCATCATCAAGAAATTTGAAGCATGATAAATGACTTTAATCAACGCTTGAATCGTGGTGAAAGACTTTTCGGGACGATGATTACAGTCGGCTCTGCAGCAGTTGCTGAGATTCTTGCCGGAGTCGGATTCGATTGGCTCTTTGTCGATGGTGAGCACGCACCGATTGAGACGGCTGAACTCAAATCAATCTTGCAAGCGGTGCAGGATCGTAGTGCCGTTCTTGTTAGAGTACCCGCGATCGATCAAACACCGATTAAGAAAGCTCTCGATTTGGGCGCGCACGGAATCATCGTGCCTCAGGTTAATACCGCTGAGCAGGCTCAACAGGTTGTGCAGTACTCGCGCTATCAGCCACTTGGTAGTCGAGGAGTTGGGCTGGGGCGAGCCCAAGGATACGGCGCGAATTTTGAGAACTATCTTGAAAACGCAAATGCATCTATCTGCGTTGTGGTCCAAGCCGAGCATATCGAAGCCGTTGAAAATATTGAGTCGATCGTCAAAACGGACGGAATCAATGCAGTTCTTATTGGGCCCTATGACCTGTCAGCCAGTCTTGGTTTGATGGGCCAAGTTGATCATCCCCAAGTGTTGGAAGCGATCGCCCGCGTCACCAAAGTTTGCCAAGACGTTGGAATGCCACTTGGCTTTTTCGGCACTGATGCGGAGTCTGTCAAGCATCAGATGGATCAAGGTTTTGGCTTGATCGTTGCCGGTATCGATTCGTTGCTTTTATCTGGCGCGGCCAGTCAGCTTTTGATGCAGCTGCGTGAAAATTGATTGAGCAAGCCGAAGGTCGCGTGCTTACATTGATGTGAATGTTGCCCTGCCCTTCCTCTCCAAGCCTTGTCACAAGTCAAGAAATTGGATTCGGGTAAGTTCTATTACCACGATTTTTAGCCGACGAGTTGGCAGGATGTTTGTCAGGTGGCATGGCAGTTCATGGATTCGACAGCGACGGCGGCAAATTTTGTGCTGTTATTTTGATGCCGAAAAACCGAAGCTTTTGCCAATTTAGCCGTTCTGGCGACCCGTTTGGCATGACGCTTGCGATATAAGAATTGAAAATTGAAATTCGATTGAAGTCAAAAAGCAATTGTTTTGGCTTTGGTTGGAAGGACAGTTGGCGAAAGGGAAATTGCTTTCGCTTGAGCGTGCCCAAACAGAACGAGGAACAAAATGAAAATCAATAACAACCGCGTCAATACTCCCTTTGGTGATTTTGAAATCGACGTTGAGAATTTGGTGGAGCAGTTTTTTGGTGATCGGCTTAAGCCCGGTCAATCGAAAAACCCTGCGGCGCAATGGTCGCCTGCGGTAAGTATCTCCGAAAACGAATTAGAGTATCGACTCGTTTTGGAATTGGCTGGCGTTTCAGGCGACGATGTCTCAATTGAAATGCAAGATGACAACTTGGTCGTTTCAGGAGAAAAGAAAGTCGAAACGCTTGAAGAAGGATTTACTTCCTTGCGAGATGAACGACGAAAAGGTGCGTTCAAAAAGTCGTTTGAGTTTTCGAAACAGATCGACGCTGACAAAATTCAAGCCGAATTCAAAAACGGTTTGCTGAATGTTGTATTGCCAAAATCGGAGAAAGTTCTCCCGCGTAAAATCGAAATTAAACTCAGCTAGTTTAACCAGGCGTTTTCGTCGAACGTGATATAAAGCCCATGAATAGGATTCATGGGCTTTTTTTGTTTAGTCAACAAAGCTGTTTGAAATTCCATTTTCTGCGTCGAGCGATTGACGGCAA
>CAYZGP010000174.1:7325-10578 GCA_964478065.1 uncultured Pirellulaceae bacterium | reverse complement strand
TGCATCCCATTAACATGCATCCCATTAATATGCGTCCCAATTAACATGCGTCCCATCATCACCATTCTGATTGCCGTCGTTTTGCTTGCCGGAATCTACGCCTATACCGATTTTGCCAATCGCGTTCGGCCAGAGACCGTCGAGTACAAAGCCGACTTTTCGAAGTCAAAGTACACGGTTCGAATCGACCGAACTTTTGACTGCATGGGAAACCCTGATTTCGGATTGCCTGAGGCCCTGCAACTGATCTTTAAGGAAGAGAAAGTGGTCAACCGCAAGGACCGCGTGCCCGCCGGTGAAACGATCGAAGTCGATTTGCCCAACGTCGAAGTCGGACGAAACATCATCGAAGTCATCGCCAATCTTCCCAGTGAGTTCGCCATGGATTTTGGCGAAACTGGGAGTAGCGGATTTGATTCATTCGAATCCAAAAGCGATGCGTTGCAAGTCGTGTTGATGCGTGACGGAAACGAAATCGCCAAAGAATCATTTTGGGTGGAGCCAGGTCTTAACTCGGTTTCTGGATCGCTGTTTTTCGAGATCGAAGAACCCCGAGAAGAGGAGCAAGAGCAGTGATCAAAGAAGCCGACTCCAACTCTGCTATTGAGGTCGACCACCTCACCGTCAGCTACGGACCCGTTCCTGCACTTTTGGATATTTCGCTGACCATTCCTTCCGGCAATCTGGTCGGAGTCATCGGGCCAAATGGTAGCGGCAAATCGACTTTGATCAAATCAATCCTGGGATTTGTGAACCCCGATTATGGCTTTGTTAAAATTTTTGGAGAAGACGTTACGCGAACCAAAGGCAAAGTGGCTTATGTTCCTCAACGAGGCGCGGTCGATTGGGACTTTCCAATCACCGTTCGCGAAATTGCTGCCATGGGGCGCTACGGTCACCGCCGCTGGTGGCAAGACTTAACCGCCGAAGACTATCGAGCTGCCGATTTGGCGCTGGAAAAAGTCCGCATGAGCGAGTATGCCAAACGACAGATTGGCCAGTTGTCTGGCGGTCAGCAGCAACGAGTCTTTATGGCCCGCGCGTTGGCCCAAGACGCGGAGATCATGTTGCTCGACGAACCCTTTGCTGGCGTTGATGCGGCTACCGAACGAGCCATTTTGGACGTCCTGGAAGAAACCAAAAAGCAGGGCAAAACGCTCGTCGTGGTCCACCATGATCTGGCAACCGCCGCCCAGTATTTTGACTTGCTGGTTCTCTTGAAACAAAGACTCTTTGGATTCGGCACGCCTCAACAGGTGCTTGATCCTCAATTGCTGTGCGATGTCTACGAAGGCAACATGAAGGTCTTTGCCGAACTCTCCAACGTCCAGCCGAGGGATTAGCGATGTACGAGTGGCTGGAAAATCTACAACTTCAAAATGGATACTTGATCCGACCTCTTTTGGTCGGAACTCTCGTTTCAATCGTTTGCAGCCTCGTTGGTTGCTTTATCGTGTTGCGACGAATGGCTTTTTTGGCTGACGCGATCAGCCACTCCATGTTGGCGGGCGTCATTGGCGGCTACCTGATCATGAAAATCGCCTTCAATCAGGAAGCCCATGTCGGGGCGATGTTGTTTGGTGCGTTGCTTGCTGGAATCATTACCGTCGCAGCGATCGGATTCGTGACTCGCGTCTCGCGTATCAAGGAAGACACTGCGATTGGTGTTATGTACACCGGCATTTTCGCGCTCGGCGCGTTTGTGGTTTCCCTAAAATCGATGGGCAAGTTAATCCACATCGACATTTATCATTTCATCGTCGGCAACGTGGTTGCTGTGACCAACGAAGACCTCTGGCTACTCGGTTTTGTCACTGTCATCGTCCTGAGCGTGGTCATTTTGTTCTACCGACCGCTGCAATTGACCAGCTTTGATCCGATCATGGCGGCTTCGATTGGCGTTCCGGTTCTGGCAGTGGACTACTTACTGACGGCGTGTACTTCGTTGGTTGTTGTCAGCGGTGTCCGGATTGCTGGAGTGATTTTGGTGGTCGCGTTGATCATCACTCCCGCCGCATCGGCCTATTTGCTATTCGATAAACTCAATCGCATGCTTTGGGGCTCGGCCATTATTGGTGTCATCGGATTCTGGCTGGGGTTTGCCATCTCTGCCATGATTGGAGCGTCGGCAGGAGCCAGCATCGTGGTGACGTCGACGTTGATCTTTATGGGCGTACTTGTTTTCGCGCCGCGGTATGGAATCATGGCCGACTGGATCCGAAAATCGAGTTCCGTACCACAAGAGGTCATGGAAGACGTCCTGGGCTGCATCCTGCGTTACAAATCTGAGTCGGTCCCGATGGCTCATGTGGTTAAAACGGTGACCAACAGAAACATGCAAATTCGACGCGCGGTTCGGTCGCTTGCTCGACAGGACTTGCTGGAGATCGACAATAACCAGATTGTATTGACAGAGGACGGCCGGCACGAAGCCAAACGACTGCTTCGCGCCCATCGGCTGTGGGAGACTTATCTGAAACAAGCCGGAGCTGGCGATCAAGAACTCCACGAACGCGCTCACGTCCTGGAACACATCAGCGATCAAGCGACTGTGGAGTATCTGGACGATAAACTTGGCCATCCAACTCGCGACCCTCACGGAAGTGAAATTCCCGAGGACGAGTCCTATCTGAAAAAGAATGTCGAAGTGCTTTTCAGCATGCTTCGTGAAGGCCGCCAAGCCAAAATTGTTCGGATTACCAACGTTGGCAAAAAACTGGAACTGGATGTCGGCGAACAAGTCACCGTTGGCCCCCGAGTGGACGACGATCAAGTTTGGACGCTAATCCGCAAGGACGGAACGCAAATCCGACTCGACCATGGCCAAGCGGATTCCTTGATCGTGGTTCGAATTCCCAACGACGACTAAAACCTAATGATCTGCCGCTGTTTTTCGTATGCTATGACTCGCCATTGGAATGCAGCAACTAATTTTGCTTATTTTGGCAAAAAACTGATGCTTTGAGCAAATAACCTGGTACTGCCACCGAACTTATGAGCATCAACAAAAGTGACAAAGTAGAAAGTAGCGATCTAGATGGCCTTCATTGAAAAACTATTTCAAGCATATTTATGGCTGCGAATCGCAATTTCTCCCACACTATTTGGCGCGATACTTGGGCTTATCATTTGTGGCTTTTTGGGTAACTTAAACGTTGTAATTTTAAGCGTTCCAACTGTTTTTGGTTTTGTTGTTGGAGCATTTTGGGCCGAGCGCGTGAGGAAAACTACAGGGCTTGGTATGTTCTTCCGC
>CAYZGP010000174.1:2266-7225 GCA_964478065.1 uncultured Pirellulaceae bacterium | reverse complement strand
CCGCCCGCATCATTTCTTCATCGCCTTGGTGACCGCGTAAGACGTCGTGTATTTCGAGATCACATAGTCTTCCCAAACGTCTTCGTAGAATCCGTTAACCATCAGCCCAGCGGCAATCTGGCCACCGATTTGGTCGGTCAAGCTATGGCCAAAGCAAAGCGGTTCGCCTTGGTCGATGTACGTCTGCGTTTCCTCTGCCGGAATGCTGGTCAGATCCGAATAAGGGATCTTGTGGGCCACTTCCAAATTTCCTTTTACCATCTCCTGGTAGTCAAACAGGTAAAAAATTGGCTTGGTGAATCCGGAAATGATCTCGCCACCGGACTTGAGCACGCGTGCCGCTTCCCGCCAAACAACATTGACATCGGGAACAAAACAGTTTGAACACGGGTGAATGATTAAATCGAATTGGGATTCTGAAAAAACGGACAAGTCCTGCATGTCGCCTTGAACGGTCTTGATCTCCAGCCCTTCGCGCTCGGCAACCATTTGATCCTGAGCCAACTGCTCTGGCGACAAATCAAACACCGTCACGTTTGCGCCAGCGGCCGCCAACAAAGGAGCCTGCTGGCCACCGCTTCCGGCAAGACAAAGGACCTGGACCTGTTTTGATCGAAAATCAGGAAACCACTCTCGTGGAACGTGTTTTTCGGGCGTCATCACAATTTTGATTTCGCCAGTTCTCGCCAACTCGATGTCCGCTGGCGTAACAGGCATCGTCCATTGATTCCGTTTGCGAACTTGTGCGTCCCAGGCTTCACGGTTGTAAGCAACCACGTCATCAACTGGATCGGGCAAGCGGCTTTTGTCTTGATTCATATATTTTTTTCGCCTCGCCCAATCCGACTGACATGATCTAAACTTTTACTCGAAACTTGAACCACTTAAGTCCAAACCACTAAAAAAGTTCGCGTCGAAAATCAGTTTATTATTCGGACGACTCGTCTTCTACCTGAAATGGATAGTTTTCAAACAGAATATCGCGAAGTCCCATGTAAGGATCATCGAGATCGGCATGGAGCACTTCGCGATAAAGCCATTTGTGCATTTCGTCGGGCGTGGTCAAGCCCTTTTGCAAAATGTAACCGTGAATCTGCTGTCGCCGATGGGTTTCATTGATTTTCGTGTCAACGGCCAAGCGACCATTTAACGTCTCAGCAATCTTTGCCGTCGTCGTTTTCGATTGCTTAGTTTTTGATCTCGCAGTTTTGGCTGGCAAGCTCTCAGCGTTGGCGCGGGACGCGCCGTTAAAGCTGCCGCGGTACCGCAATCGTTCGCCTGGACTGAGAACGATTTTCATATTTTTCTCGACTCCAGAAATTGTGCTGCGTTCAATTTCCTTTCGCTGGATCGAAAATTGTCTTCCGGTTTTGATTGTTTCAGCCCGAACGTGATGATATTCCAGCAATTTTGATTCTGACAAATGACCACGATCCAAAACAAACTCAGAGGCGAGTTTTAAATATTCCAACTGTTTTTTGTAGGCGACTGGATTATAAACGCCTGGCAAAACGTCGATTACTTTTCCGTCTTGGTGGCAAACGAACGTTGCGATGTTGCCATGAAGTGTTCGTTTAAGTTTTTTCCCGTTTCCAAAGTCGATTGAAACAGTCGGCACATCACGAACGGATTTCCAACATGGCTCAAAGTTATCATTGATGAAGTTTGCGATTTCTTGATTGGAGAACAGCACGGTTCTCGCCAAACGCGCATTGGTTCAGGTAAACCGCTGGTCGAGCTTACCTAGTAGTTGGAAATGCAAAACGGGTTTGCCAGAGCTTGCACTGGCAACACAAGCGGCTTGAAAGTCTTCGTGCCATTTGACATCACCGGGCTTCACGGTCGGATTGTTTTTATCCTTCGCTGCAGCTTGTGCTTTCGGCGATTTTGTTTCACTTATTTTTAGATTCGCTGCGGCTTTCAATTCGTCAAATTGTCCAAGATCGACAAGGGCGGATTTCAAAGGAGCTTCCAGGATTAACTTTGAATGGTCAGCGAACGATTTCTGTTTCTGATCGCCAAGTTTACTTTTTAGTGGTCTTTCAATAATGTTCTTGTACGTAAAATCGGCAATGTTTAGTTCTTGGCCAGCCAACACTTTTTTTGTTCCAGCTTCGGCTACTTGTTTGGAACGATCCTGGCCAGTAACTGGTTGGAGCAATGATATGATTATCGTCAGTATCAAAACCAGCCCCATCATTTTTGCCGTCGAACGCGCGTTGGATTCTCTGCTGGAATCATGCGGATCAGTGAGTAATTTGCTCATTACATCGCCCTTTGAGTTGAACACGTTTGTGCATTGACTGAACATTCAAGTCTAAAAGGTAAAACGTCAAAAACGGATACAAGTTGCGTAACAGAGATGTAACTACCAGCGGTGACGCAGCTGGCGCAAATGAAGTAGTTACAGCCATGTTGGAGCGAAATTCCCACGCACGGTTGCGAAACAAAATGGCTTTCGTTGAGGTAATGCAAAGTGTGTAAAGAGATTGTAAAATGCTTTTTATGCCTTTTGGCAAAGCCGACATTGAATCGCTGATTATTGAGCCACAAAATTGAAACAACTTAAAGCCTGTCACTGCTGCGGTCTAATCCACAAGCTTCCTGAGCACAACGAAACCGAGCGTGCTATTTGCACGCGGTGCGGTTCGGCGTTTGCGCGGACAGGCAACCTCGTTCAGTCGGCCAGCCGAACTGCGGCGGCAGCAATTGGGGCGTTTGTGCTTTTTTGGCCAGCGATCCTGTTACCGATTTTGGAAATCGAGCAACTAGGTTTGTCGAGCAAATCAAGCATCCTCGGCGGAACGTTTGAGCTTTTTCAACATGGAAACTATTTCGTTGGCGGAATCGTGTTCCTGTTTTCGATCGTGTTTCCACTAACGAAAATTGTGTTGCTTTTGGAGCTCAGTTTTTTGGAATTGCTGCATCGTAAACACAAAGCCTTCACGCTGCGTTTGATGGAACATCTTGGGAAATGGAGCATGATGGACGTCATGCTTTTAGCTTTTTTAGTGATGCTTGTAAAACTCGGCGACATGGTCGAGTTTCATTTCGGCCCTGCGATCGTTGCGTTTGTGTTGTGCGTTGGCATGAGCATGATCGCTTCGATTACCTTTGACCCTCACGCGATTTGGGAAGAATCAATTGAATAAAAGTGATGCATCGGAACCGGCTCCGCAACCCGATTCGCAATCTCCGACAATTTCAGAGATTCCAACAGCAATTGTTCAGCCGGGCAAAATCGGTTTTGGCGACATGCTTAAAGGCTCGTACATGTGGCTGGTTGCATTGGCGTGCCTGGCCGTCGCGATTGGCGTGGTTTGGTGGTCGCTGCCGGAGCAAGGAATCAAAATCACGATTCACTTTCCCGAAGGGCACGGTTTGAGAGCCGAAGATGCCGTGCGGTTTCGCGGTATCGATGTTGGCGTCGTCGAAGAAGTTAAATTAAATCAAGAGCTGTCCACCGTCGATGTGACGGTCAACTTGCTGCCGTTCGCGGAACCACTTGCTCGAGAAGGAACGCGATTTTGGATTGTTCGTCCGGAGCTTTCCGTTGGCGGGATCTCGGGGCTAGAGACAGCCGTTGGCCACAAATATATCGGCTTGATTCCCGGCGATCCAAACGGTGAATGGAAATCGGTTTTTGATGGGCTCACCAATTCGCCGCCCGACGTTTTTGAAAACGAGGGCATCGAGATCATTGTTCGTGGCGAAAAACAACACAGCGTCGTTTCGGGATCGCCCGTTAGTTATCGAGGCGTTATCGTCGGCCGTGTCCTGTCAGTCGGTCTCTCTCAGGACGGACGTTTCGTCGACGCAAGGTTGAGAATTTTTGACAAGTTCACAAAATTCGTTTCATCGGAAACGGTGTTTTGGGCCAACAGTGGGATCGATTTGGACTTCAAAGCCATCCCTGCTTCGTTTCGATTTGAAATGGAATCTGTCGAAACACTACTTCAAGGAGGCGTTTCGATGCTCACGATCGCCAACGGTGGAAAACCTATCGTGCCGGGCGATGACTTTACGCTTCACTCCGCTCCCGACAACGAATGGTTCGAACTGGCTAAGCAAGTCCAGGCAACCGGCGTCGATACCCAACGCGGTGCCGTGCCAATGGAAGCCCAATGGAAAAAGAAAAGCATCATTTACGAGTCAACCAAAACCGAACAGTTCTCAGGAATTCTATTTGACGTCAATGGAACAAAGCGCTTTCTCGTTCCTCGCGATGTGGTGACGGAATCCAGTCAAGCCGTCCAAGGTTCGTTACGGATTGGTTTTTGCGAAAACAAGGACTCCCTCGTTAGCGTTGCTGATTTGATTGGCGAAAAGGGAGCGCCTGAGTCTGAGCCGAGTGCATTGGCAAAGCTTACGTTGTTCGATCTTCCCGTTGAGGCACTTCGCGGCACCGATTTGCCACGGGCGTTTTCGATTGAAGAAGCGAGATCAGCTGTACAGCCCGAGCGTTGTATTGCTGTGCGAGCCAAAGGGAAATCTGGTGAGATAAAATATTTCCACCAGGCGATCGAACCGGCGGACATCAAAGAAGATTGGTTGATCAACAATTTCAACGGCGACCGATCGGTTTGGCATGGGGCCGCTGTTTTGTCGATTGCTGATGAGAAACTGATCGGTGTGTTGTTGGTTAACGATCGTGAAGCCAGAATCGAACCGATTGATCCGTCGCTCTTTCAATAGCACGCCAACATTTCGGCGGGCGACTCCGGCTGGTGAATGACGATCTACGGATTGAACAACCGCCGAGCCACAAACCGATGTTACTTGTCCACCTTGAGCCGCTTGAGTTCGGCTCGAAGTGCTTCGTTCTCATTCTTGAGACTTTCAATCATCTTCTTGTGTTGTTCCAAGCATCATCTTTTTGCTTTGTATTCTCGACGACGATTTGTTTGCGCTCCGATTCCAGTTGATGGCCAAGCTTTTGCCAGCGTTCCCAATCAAAAG
>CAYZGP010000174.1:0-2166 GCA_964478065.1 uncultured Pirellulaceae bacterium | reverse complement strand
CCTTTAAAAAAGCCAAAAAAGCAGGGATTTAAACAGGGTTTTGGCTTTTTTGATAAATAGTTGTAATGGAAGCCTGCTGTTTGTTGCTATCAATTTAGAAGCATATTTTTGTTCCATGTTAAAAGTAAAAGGCGAATCTGAATTTGCTCGAAACCCTATCGCTTTTTCCTGACATGAAATTCAGCTCATACCGAATTGAAAGACGTTTTCGACCCAATAAACTTCTTTTACCCCGGATCAAGTCGTTTCACTTCTCGACTCGCGCCTTGATCAACCAACTTCCATCCCTTATTTAACCATCGTCAACAAAATGGATTTGCTGCGAACTTCTGAATCTAGCGGCGTTGTGTCATCATCCCAGCGTATTGACCCTCTCATCAACGCTGAACAACTCTCGCATATCCTTAACTCAGAAGACCTTGTCGTTCTCGACTTGGGACCTGACATCGAAAGTTACAACGAAGGTCATGTTCCCGGTGCGGTCTACATTGACTGGGTTGATGACATCACTGATACAGAGAATCGTGACAGTTATCAAATCGCTGGTCGCGAAACGTTCCAGGCCCTTCTTCGCAGCGTTGGCATTACGGAAAATTCACGTATCGTGATTTACGATGACATGGATAGCCGAGTTGCACTGCGAATGTACTGGTCCTTGAAATACTATGGGCTGACCAATCTTCAAGTCCTTGATGGTGGCCGTGACTCTTGGCTGTACGGTGGGTATGAGATGTCAGAAGAAATTCCGATGCCCGCTGAATCTGATTTTTCCATTCAAATTCCAAGTGAAAAAATAACCGCCGATCTGGACTTTATTGCGGATCGACTTCAAAACCCCAAAGTTGCTTTGATTGATGGCCGACCAAAAAGCGAATTCAGCGGCCAGGATCCTGGTAAAGTGTTTCATACCGGTGCGATCCACGAAAACCGTGGGCACATTCCTGGTGCGATCAACGTGTTTTGGCAAGATAACTTCAACGATGACGGAACGTTCAAATCGATCGCGGAACTGGAAGAGCTCTATAGCGATGTAACTGGGTCCGAATGGGTTGTTACTTATTGCAATGAAGGGCTTCACGCCGTCCCAGCGTGGTTTGTACTAAGCGAACTGTTAGGGCGAGGTAATATCCGCGTCTACGATAACTCGATGTCCGAATGGGCAAATTCTAGTCAGCCAATCGAGACGAATCGACCAAACTGAGCTAACAAGCTGCGGTTTTCAAAGAACATGGCGCTGATCAGTGGGGCAGCTGGCGAATCGGTCTATTCAAACAAAGAGCATCCTCGCCCCCCGCCGAGCCGTGTTTTGCGGAAACGATTGAGCCATCAAAACGAAAAAAAGCCGTCGAACATGGAGTCCGACGGCTTTTAGTTGTTCGTTTCGAAAAATCGCGTTGATCAAAACGTTGTCGATGGCCTACCAAATTGGCAGAACGGCATCGGATGCAATTAAAGAACCATATCCTTAAGGCCTTTAAGCGCACGTACTTTGACGACGCGACGTGCAGGACGAGGCTTGGCCCAAACCATTTCGCCTGTACCAGGGTTGCGAACTTCTCGCTTGCCCATGGCTGGTTTGTCTTGAACTACGATTTTGCAGAGACCAGGGATCGTAAACTGACCAGGTCCGCCTTTCTTTGCGACGTTTTTCTCGATTTCTACGTTGAGAGCTTCGAAAAACGCAGCAACTTCTTTTTTTGTGTGACCCGTTGTTTCCGCAATGCTATTCATGATTTCGGATTTAGTCGGGGCTTTAGGGCCAGTCTTTTTCGCCATAAGACGATGCCTCCAGTGTGGGGGGTTAGTTTGAAAAACTCGGTAATTTGTTGTTCCGAATTACGAGACGCGAAAAATTAGACCGATTTAGCCTAATAATTCAAGTCAAGGTTAAACCAAAACACGGGTAAAACGTTAATTTTTACCTAAAAAGCACATTTTCACTCGGTTTTTTCCGTATCAAGCTCCCCCATCCAGCAAAAAACGACGATTCTGGACCCTCAATATAGCTGGATTGGCGCCAAATCAACGATTGCATTCACACGGAATACTCACGTTATCAGCAGCCACCAAGGGGCAATGGCTGTTTGACTCACAAGAGTTTGGCTCACTTGTTACGATAGTGAGGTCCACTCGAATTCTCCACTTTTTGCTTGGTTTGTTTGATTG
>CAYZGP010000173.1:7456-10775 GCA_964478065.1 uncultured Pirellulaceae bacterium | reverse complement strand
CCCGACACGCGGATTATGATTCCGCTGCTCTAACCAACTGAGCTACACCGCCAAAAATCTGTGCGATTTGCTAACGCACATTTATAGCGATTTGGCCGTTTGACAGCCAGTCCGCCGATTCATCTGAATTCGGGCTTTGAGTCCAAAAACTTGAGCGCGAAATTCGAATCGCGGATTCTAAACAAAGCTGCGGTAAAAAACTAGCGAATCACTATCCAGATTTTCCACTTTTTGTGAATTCATACCTGCTTAGAACAGCAAGATGTCTACAAAATGTTCGGCGCGATGTCGATCTTGCCAGTACCAGGCGCTGTATTTTCGAGGTGCCATCCCGCGACGGAAGCATGAAGGCGGACATTCTCCGTGTCTCTACTTATCAAGTCGTACCCGCGCGACGAGGGGCGAGCCGCCACGATGCCATTATCGGCAAACAGAGGCCGTTTAACTCAAGTGCGTTGGGCGGACAACTCGTTCGAAACCGCAAAAATTACTCCGGCTAATCCAAACGGATCTAGTAGCGTGATTCTGGGTTGAATACCGAGCCGGGTATGGTGCTGGCTTCGCATTCCATTAGACGCATCGCGTGGCCAAGCGAATTGGATGCGTCGTATACACAAACGGTCCAAATCAGTGAGGTCAGAGCACCAATTCCAATCAGCGAATACGCCAATCCAAACGACTGCAACATTTTGTTCAGTTCCAAAATCAATTCGATTGAGATCGGAGCTAACACAAAAAATGATGCCGCGATTCCAATAAACAAAAGCGTAAGAAAAGATGCCTTGGTGGATAAAAATACGTACCACTTGGCGGTAACCCAAAGTGCAATTCCGCTGAGACTTAGACCGGACAACATCATAAACAAGATCGTGACATACCAATCGGCCGTGAATGGTGCTTGAATCAAAAGCAGGGCGAAAACAATAATCGACGCGACCAGCGTTCGCCAAATTGTAAGCTTCAAAATAATTCGGGCTGTCTTTGCACGATCATCAGCAAGCCCGGAAATCCACAACCTTCTGAATACTTGCGGCAGTCGAACCAAAAACCCAAACATGGGAATAAGCATCAGGACAAGTGAAGCCACCATTGCGAACCCGGCCGTGGCTTCGACATGCCCTCTCGCCCAAACCAAAATACTGAGAATTAAGCCAACGCTAAGCAGCCCCCAGCCGTAGTAGAACCGATTCCAATAGACGCGGCCGTATAGCAACCACTGCAAACGCGTGAATAGGCTCGTCGGCAAAATCGCGGGACTTGATTTTTCGCCTAAGGCAGCATCTTCGTTCTGTTCTTGCGAGCCAGTGAGGAACGAAATCAGATCCTTTTTTTGCTTGAAAATGATCGGCGAAACCCCCGAAGTCGTCAGCATCCAAAACCGCCAAATCATACAAACGCCGCCTAGCCCAAACACGATGGCAACCAGACTACGAGACCCAATTGAGAGCTCACTGTAAAAGTTATAAAGCCGGGATGGGCCATCGGGTGTGGCTATCAAAACGAACAAGCCAACAAACAAACAAAACAGAAAGTGAAAGATCCTGCGCTCACCCCATCCCAGCCAAAGGGCAAAACAAATTATCGAGAAAGTGATTCCGTACGCCTCAGGCACCCATTCAATGGACAGCCAAATCACAGCGGAATTTATCAACCATAGCAACATGGTGAATCCAATTGCCACCGCTGCACAAGTTTCGTTCATCCCCGGCACGAGGCCGCGTCGTTCGGAATTTTGGTAGAGCGCGGTCATGTGCCCAAGTCCCATGGAACAAGCCATCGTTAATGCCGAAAACAAAAAAGGTACTTGGAATACAAAAGCCGCAACCAGCGAAGCAAGCGTTGAAAATGCGATCGCGCATACCATAAACGTAGAGCCAGGCATCAACGACTTGGCGGTATAGTAAACACGCGCTTTGGAAATTGTGTTGGAACCTTGGCTCATGACGTCATTCCCATAAAGAGTTCGTCCAGCCCAACGCTTTCTGCGACCACTGGAGCAACGATCGTTTGACCGTGCTGCTGGCAAAGCATCTCGCCAAGCCGTTCGTGTTTTTCATCCGTCCAGTCTTCGACCCAGACTTGCAAACGATTCCCATCGACTCGACTACTGATGTAACCACCAAGTTCATTAAGGTCGTCAATGGACATATCCGCGCGAAGGAACACACATTTAACTTTTTCTTTCAGCTTGTCCAGCGCTCCGTGATAAGTGATTCTCCCGTCATTCAAAATCGCCACGTCCGCAGCAACCCGTTCGATGTCGGTGGTAATGTGGCTTGAAAACAAAATCGTTTGACCAATTTCATCGTTGAGCATTAAAAGCGCCCGCAGGAACTCTTGACGCGCCGCCGGATCAAGACTGGCGACGGGTTCATCGAGCACCAACAGATCAGGACGATGGCCAATCGCCAACAAGATCCCAACTTTTTGCTGCTGACCCTGACTAAGATTGAATATCTTTTTGTTGTTGGCAACATCCCACTCTTTTCGAAATCGCTCGACCAACTGGTGATCCCAGCTTTCATAAAAACTCCCCACCAACGCGATGGCATCTTTGACTTTTAGCCAAAGCATGTCGTCAAATTTTTGTGCGACGTATCCAACCCGGCGACGGATTGATCCGGGACATTGCCAAGCCGAATATCCAAACAAATTTGCCTGGCCGTTTTCAGGTTTAAGTAGCCCAACGGACGTACGAATCAAAGTCGTCTTACCCGATCCGTTTCGGCCCAGCAGGCCAGTGATCGAACCCGGACCAAGCTCAAGCGTAACCCCATTGAGCACTTTGGTTTCATCGAATCCTTTTTCAACATTGACCAACGACAAAGGCAGTTTTGCATTTAGCGGAGCGTTTTTTATGTCTTTGACACCTGTCATAAAATTGCCTCTATTTCCAGTGATTTTTGATCATTTTATTGAGCTTCGTATTTGAAATGCCCAACTGTTTTGCGTCGGCAATGAGCTGCTCAATGGTTGGCCGCAGATAGTCGATCGGCTTCTCAGCCTTTTTGATCACGACCATGCCAACACCACGTTTTCGTTCGACGACAGAATCCGATTCGAGCAAGGAATAGGCTTTTGAAACCGTCATCGGATTGACGCCCAATTCGTTTGCCAGTTGACGAACCGAAGGCAGTAATTCTCCAAACGGAATTTGCCCGCGGTCGATTTGCCGTACGATTTCATCGACGACTTGGCGATAAATAGGGATGCCAGAATTTAATTGGATGGCGAACATGTGTATCAGTGTATCAATACACCTGCCCCGCGTCAACAAAAATCCTCGAAAATTTCAAATAAATCAAACCTAAGAAAAATC
>CAYZGP010000173.1:0-7356 GCA_964478065.1 uncultured Pirellulaceae bacterium | reverse complement strand
AAATCAAACCTAAGAAAAATCGAGCTAAATCGTCGAGCTAAATCGATTGGCTGGGTGTTCCCAGATGTTTTGCAGAATCGCGCAAGCTACAAACCGTGTACAACTTGCAACCTGAATCACCTCGAGGACGAATCGCGTTCACCCGCATGACCCAGCAAATTCGAAAATCGAATCGCAGTTTAATTTCGAATTAATTTCGCAGAATCGTATCGGATTCAATCGATGCATTTAAGCTTCTATCGATCTAAATGGAGAGTAGCCGTAGTATTTCGGGCGATCATCCAAACGAACATGCAGCCAAGCCACGCCGCCACCGGCTGTGCTTAACCAGACCGGCTTTTTTGAAACGCGTGACCTCATCGCTTGGCCAACCTTAAACCAAAACTCATCCGTTTGATTCTCATTGGCCGTGCGCAAGAATGAACCCAAATGACAGTGATTCACATCGGGTGATTGCGAAGGCGTTGGAACTACCAAAATCGCGTTGCGTCCGAGGTTTTGAAAAGCGATTACGAGGTCGTCTGAATCAGACGCTGCAAACTGGTCACGAAACGGTGTTCCATTCTCTCGGCGATCCAAGCCACCAGAATTTAAAATCACAAATTCGAATTCGCGACCGATTCGAACGGAATCGACAACCGGCGTTTCCCACTTGAAAGCCGAAAACGACGAATCGCAGATCGTGTCCGTCGTGAACTTGCGAAATTTCGACCCCTCATCGGTATCCGACTCCCACAGCGTGATGACTTGATCGAAAGTCAAAACAGAATCCGAACGGTCGAGGAACTTGTAGTGGTGAATTCCATCACTGAGTTCAGATTTTGCTATCTTCCAATTGGTCATTTTGTTGATTCGCAGTGAAAGTCAAAACTAACGACCTTTTCAGATCGAATCGGCCAGATTCTAATTGTAAGCGACATTGGGTTAAAGAAAACTGATCAACGCAATCTCGACCATCGCAATCTGACACAACCTCTGGAACGAAATCATGACGCCACAAACCCAAAAGCGATTCTCAACCAAAGTCATCGCGCAGTGGTCTGCAATGATCGCTTTAGGATTCCTGATGTCAAGTTCGTTCGGACAGGCGGCCCAACAAAATTCAAGGGGAAAACGACGTGTTGAACCGAACGAAATCGCATCCAAAATGGGGTCGGCGGTTAAGTGGGAAGCCAACTTTGCTGACGCGATGGCCAAGTCAAAAGAGACTGGCAAACCCATTTTCTGGTACGTGCCAACTTTACGCGGCACATTCATGGACCGAAAAATGGAGCTTCACCGGTACATGCTGGCCGGCCCTTTTTCTTGGCCAGATATCATCAGCGTGATCAACGAACATTACATTCCCGTAAAACGCCCGCCGACGCCTGAGTTGCAAAGACATTATGAGCTTGAACCGTACAAATTTGTTGAGCCGGGTTTCGTGGTCATCAATTCAGACGGATCGGTTGAGAAAAAGATCGACAGGCTTTCCACCCAACATCCAACTTGGTTTCGCGGTTTGCTAACGGCTCTGGTCGATCAACCCATTGAGCCCGCCAAGAAACCTAAGTCAATCTCGATGGCGTGGGAGCAATTCGCTTCGCGCAATTACGCTGAAACGATCAAGCAATTGAAAGACAGCGAAAGCGACATCGCAACTCAATCAAACTCCGACCAATGCGAAGCCCGATTGCTGTTAGGCATGTCGCTTTTTCGAATGGGACTCCACGACCAAGCCAAACAAATCTGGAAAGAAACCAGCGAGAAATTTCCCGAAGAACCATTGGCCTGGAAAGCCGCCGCGGAATCACAGGGCATTGGGCCTTTTTATCGCGGGCTTGAAATTCATGGTTCGCTTTCCGATAAAGCGATGAAGACTGGGGTCGACTCAATTGGCTCTGCTGCACCTACTCAAACGTATGATGAAAATCAAGTTTGGAAAACGGGGGTCGATTTCATTCTCGGCATGCAAAACGAAAACGGTGGATTCGTTGACAGCGATTACGATTTTGGCGGCATCGACAGCATGCCCAACGTTTACGTTGCAGTGAGTTCACTTGCCGGAATGGCGTTGCTGGAAGCGGCAAAGCACGACTCGATTTCAGATAAGGCCAAAGAACGGTTGGCAGATTCGATTACAAGAACCGTCAATTACGTCAATGATGACTCGCACATCAATCCTGTTGATCGTGATGAGATTCTTTGGGCGTACGCATACCGGTTAAGATTCCTTGCCCGGTGTCGTCAGCAGTCAACGATCAAGCTGGGAATCAGCAACGAAGAACTGGATGCCGCAATCGCCAAATCTTCAATGAAACTCGAAGGCGTTCAGGGCAAGCGTGGAGGCTGGCACCACGAGTACGCAAACCCCTTTGTCACCGCGACCGCTTTGGCCGCGTTACACGAAGGCAAACAAGCCGGTAGCGAGATCAATCAAACCAAAATTGAAAGCGGACTGGCATCGCTTTTGAGGGACCGCATGGAAAATGGAGCTTATCCTTACGACAGTTCGCGTGGCAAACGCAAAGGCACAGATCGCAATATCGCTGCCTCTGCCGGACGCATGCCAATTTGCGAAATGGGGCTTTGGTATTGGGGCAAATCCAACGACGCAGCACTAGCCAATGCCGTTGAAAAGTCTTTGGAGCTTCACCGGCATTTGAATGTGGCACTCAAGTACGACAACCACACTTCGACAATGGCATACGGAGGTTTCTTTTTCTGGTACGACATGCGAAGCCGGAGCGAAGCGATCGGGAACATCAAAGACGAAACGCTCAAGGCGAAATACAAAGCCCAACAAAAAGCAATCATCATGTCATTGCCAGAGATCGATGGCTGTTTTATTGATTCACATGAACTTGGCCGCGTCTACGGAACCTCAATGGCGTTACTGAGCCTGTCCAAGTGCGAATAATAATCTTGCCCGAATAATAATCATGCCCGAATGAAAACCATAACTCGACCAGTGATCAAATCCTAAATCCGCGAATGGTTTGTTGATGCTGGCCAGTTAAACGTTTGGGGTCACTCGTCTCGGGCAAGTTCCTCTATTAACCCCCGATCGAATTCAGGCAGCTCATCCGGGTCTTGATTTTTGAAATCGTCAAACTTTGCGCGCATTTTTCCGACCTTCTCATACAAATCTTCAACATTCACGAATTGGCTTGGGATCGGTTGCTCGGTACGTATCTTCTCGATCGACTCACAGGCCGATCGTCGAACGCGGGTTGGGCAACTTTCATCCAACACGATTCTTGCGAGATAGCTCGAAATCGCAGAATCAAAGGTGTACTCGAACAAGCTACCGAGTACCCGTAGTGCGTTCATACGGACTTGGATGTGCTCGTCATTTTCACAAACGAGCTTGCAAATCGGCGTTATGATTTCTGCGTCAATCTGCCAGTGATGATGGAGCAGGCTTAGCGACGAATAACGCTGTTGCCATGAGCTTGATTTCAACACTTCAAAAGCAAATTCGCGATCGCTGTAAACGCGATCAACGTCGTCACCGAATGCGATCTCGGCCAGTTCTCGATGATGGTCGCTTAGGGTGAATCGATTGTTTGACATCCAGTCATCGTAAGGTTACTCGACGACCAAATCAAATTTCAGGGTTTAAATTTCAGACCCCAACAAAGTAGCTCGACTCTCCGAGTCGAAACCTGTTTGATAGAGTAGCTCGACTTTCCAAGTCGAAACCTGTTTTTTTGATAGTCGACTCGGAGAATCGAGCTACTTTCGCATCCAAATTCTGATTCGGAGAAAATCCTGACGAATCGGAGAATCGCGCTACTTTAATTCATTCTCTCCAAACAATTCACCACCAACGCGGTCCAGCCCGTTTGATGGCTTGCGCCTAAACCGCGACCGGTGTCGCCGTGGAAATATTCATAGAACAAAACAAGGTCTTTCCAGTGTGGGTCACTTGCGAATCTCGGATCGCCTGCGTTGCAGGGCCGATTGCCATCGACATCTTTTTCAAAAAGATGCGTTAACCGTTTGGCGATTAGGCATGCAACTTCTTTTAAATTCATTTCATTGCCTGAACCGACAGGGCATTCGACTTTAAAAGTATCTCCGTAAAAATCATGGTACGTTTCGAGTGCTTCAATCAACAAGTAATTAACTGGGAACCAAATCGGGCCACGCCAGTTTGAATTCCCGCCGAACAAACCTGAATCAGATTCACCAGGAGTATAGGCCACCGAAAAAGTATGCCCGTCGAGACTCATCTCAAAAGGTTGATCACGATGAGCCTGCGAGAGCGAACGGACACCGTAGTCGGACAGAAACTCTTTTTCGTCAACCAAGAACTTAATGATCCGCTCCAGCCGTTTGCGAGAAGGGATTGCGAGCATCAGCTTGGGAATGTCGCCGCGTTTTTCAAGGTAAGTTATCTGGCTGGCCAGTTCTTTGCGGTTCTCTAAAAACCAAACCATTCGCTTCTTGAAGCCCGGAAGCTGATCTATCAAATCGACATCCAACACGCCCGCAGCAACCATCGGCAGCAACCCGACCAATGATCGAATTCGAACTGCAACGTAATCATTACCCCGATGCAGGTGATCGTAGTAAAAACCATCTTCCTTATTCCAAAGTCCGCTTTCGCCTAGCGTATTCATAGCGTCGGCGATCGAAACAAAGTGCTCGAAAAACTTTGACGCGACGTCTTCGTAGCTAGGATCTTCCCGAGCAAGCTCCAATGCGATTGAAAGCATGGTCGTGCAATAAAACGCCATCCACGCCGTCGCGTCGGCTTGATCAAGATGCCCGCCTAGTGGCGATTCCTTAGAGCGATCGAACACGCCAATGTTATCGAGGCCGAGAAATCCGCCCGTGAAAATATTGTTGCCATCACGGTCTTTGCGATTGATCCACCACGTAAAATTGATCAACAGTTTGTGAAATACGCGAGAAAGAAATTGTCGATCCGGTCGACCTTTAGCTTTTTCAATTTGATAAATCCGCAGCGCCGCCCAGGCATGGACCGGTGGGTTGGTATCACCCAATGCGAATTCGTAGGCTGGAATCTGGCCAGCCGGATGCATGTACCACTCGCGCAAGAACAGAATTAGTTGTGCTTTGGCAAAATGTGGGTCAATATTTGCAAACGGAATCATGTGGAACGCCAGATCCCAGGCCGCGTACCAGGGGTACTCCCATTTGTCGGGCATTGAAATCACATCCCGATTGTAAAGATGTGACCATTCCGAATTCCGTCCTTTCAAACGCTCCGCGGGAGGGGCAGAGCGGTTGGGATCACCTCGCAACCAATCGCGTACGCTGTAAAAGTAAAATTGCTTCGTCCACAACAAACCTGCATAGGCTTGCCGCGCGATCAAGCGAGTTTCATCGTCTTTGATGTCATCCAAAACGCCAATGTAGAATTCGTTGGCTTCGTCGATACGTGACTGGAATTGAGTTTCAAAATCTGCGCCACAGCGATTGTTTTCATCGATGTTCAGATTCGCAAATTCGGCATCACCACAAATCCGCTGGTGTAGCGTCACGGTTTCGCCAGCGGGAATCGTCAACCGATAGTGAGCCGCGGACTTTGTTCCAACATGCCCCGGATGAACAGCTTCGTGTTTGCCATCGACAACAAAGTCATGAAAACTGTCTTTTGTAAATCTATGCTCGTTGGGAACACCAAACAGCTTCTTAAAATTGGATTCATTTTCTGTGAACATCAAAGACGGATCGTTGCCGTCGGGTCCTACATCAATCAAGAAATGAAACTTGCCAAGCGAAACATGCTCGCAAACGATGTGCCCGGTGCCTTCTTTTTTGATTCGCGGTTTTGGCCAGTAGCCTTCACCCGTCCGCCCGTGCGACCAAGTGTTCCTGCACCAGAAAGTTGGCAGGCAATCGATCTGAGCCGCATCAGGCCCGCGGTTTGAAATCGAAATCTTGATCAAGATATCATCCGGGCCGGCTTTGGCGTATTCAGCGACGACGTCGAAATACCGTTGCTCATCGAAAATGCCGGTGTCGGCTAGTTCGAATTCCTGCTCGTGCTTTCCTCGCTTCGCGTTTTCGTCAATCAAACGCTGATAGGGAAATTCGGCCTGCGGGTATTTGTACAACGCTTTCATGTAGGAATGCGTTGGTGTCGAATCGAGGTAAAAGTAAGCTTCTTTAACGTCCTCACCGTGATTGCCTTGCGGGCCGGTCAAACCAAACAGCCGCTCCTTGAGAAACGGATCTTTTCCATTCCAAAGTGCCAACGCGAACGCGATCCGGCCTTGGCGATCGGTAATCCCAAGCAATCCGTCTTCGCCCCAGCGATAGGCCCGCGAGCGTGCGGCGTCATGGGAAAGATGCGTCCAGGAATTTCCGTCAGCTGAATAGTCTTCGCGAACGGTACCCCATTGTCGCTCGGCGAGATAAGGTCCCCAGCGTTTCCAATTCGCTTGGCGGGCATTGTCTTCGGCGAGCCTCATGGCTTCGGGATTTGAGTTGGCGACAGCGTTTGAATCGGGCATTGATGAGAAGCTAAGGAATGAAGGGTTGGTTAGTGCGAGAAATCATTGAACTGGCAACTGAAAACGGACAACCATCGATCTACAGTCGGCCGCCATTCGACTTCTACAAAATGTAACGACTCAGATCTTCGTCATCTGAAATGTTCTGCAATCGCTCTTGAACATAGGCTGCGTTGATGGCGACTTTTCCCATTTTCATGTCGGGGGCTTCGAAGCTTAACTCTTCCAGCAACCTTTCAAGAATCGTATACAGCCGCCGGGCTCCAATGTTCATCGTTGACTGATTGACGGTGAACGCGATTGTGGCAAGCTGATCAATCCCGTCGTCAGTGAAATCCAGATCGACGCCTTCCGTTTTCAATAGTGCCTTGTACTGCCGCGTCAACGAGCTTTTGGGTTCCGTCAGAATCCGCACGAAATCGTCTTTTGTAAGATCGTTTAGTTCGACGCGAATAGGAAATCGGCCTTGGAGTTCGGGCATCAGTTCACTTGGCTGGTGCCGATGAAAAGCCCCTGCAGCGATGAACAGAATATGATCCGTTTTCACATAGCCATGTTTCGTTTGCACCGAAGTGCCCTCGACGATTGGCAGTAAATCTCGCTGCACGCCTTGGCGAGAAACGTCAGCGGACTTTCCTTCTGAAGCGATGACTTTGTCCAATTCATCGAGAAAAATGATGCCGGAGTTTTCGGCCAAATCAATGGCTTTGGAATTGACTTTGTCCGTATCCATCAACGCGTCGCACTCTTGTTCAAAGATGACTTTTCGCGCCGCAGAAACAGCGAGTTCTTTTTTCGTGCGTGAGGTGGGCATAATTTTTTCAAGCATGCCCTGGAAATCCATATCCATTTGCTCGACGTTCATTCCACCCATCATCACAGGTGA
>CAYZGP010000172.1:0-10792 GCA_964478065.1 uncultured Pirellulaceae bacterium | reverse complement strand
CATCGGGCCGGTTTCCCAGATGGGAAGAAACTACAGCGTGGCTTGGCACATTCAGATCCAAATTCATATCCCTTGGGCCAAAGACGCTTTTATCAAAGCGCCAATTCGAATCGTGTAACGCAGTCAGTTTAGTCCACGTAAACGTTGACGATGATTGCTTTTGGCTGCTATCACGTTTCGATCTTGCCAGACCTCCATATGCTATCTAAAACCCGAAGCGATTATTTTCGACATTCGGCACGCAGCCCCCATGAATCGCAAACACAGCAAGCAATATCTTTGGCTAATCATCGCCGGTATTTGCGCCGTATTTGTGTCCAACGCCGGCTGTCGAAATTTGAACGTTAATAGTCTTGGCGATCGACTCTCTCCGTCTAACGAGCGAGATTGGAAACCAGAAGTCGCCACAATTCCGTTCGCTGAAGTCAACGGACCGCAGTACACAATTCGCAACATTCGCAACTGCAATTACTTGACCGAAGACGACTACGTTGTCGACTATTACGACCGGCAAATTTTGCTCGATCAAATTCAATCAGTTGACTTTATCGTCGTCCCGTTTGATCAAACGCCGAAGCTCGCTCACACGATGCTCAGCTTTGGACTGGACGACGGAACCTACCTTGCTGTGTCGGTTGAAGTCCGCAAAGAGCGCGGCGAAAAATTCAATCCCGTCCTGGGACTTGGCCGACAATTCGAGCTTGTCTATGTACTCAGTGACGAGCGCGATGTGATTCGTTTGCGAACCGAGCATCGCGACTCAGACGTATTTGTTTATCCAACCGTTGCTTCGGTCGGTCAAGCTCAAGCATTGTTTAGCGATGTGATCAAGCGAGTCAATAAACTATCGGTGGAACCTGAGTTTTATAATTCAATCACCAACAACTGCACCACTAACCTCGCTGGGCACGTTAATGAAATTAGTGGCGAGAAGAAAATCAACTACGGCTGGAAAGTCCTTTTGCCTGGTCTATCAGCAGAGTACGCGTATGAATTGGGCCTGCTGGACAACCGAATCCCGTTCGAAGATCTCACAATGATCGCCCAAGTCAACGATTTGGCTGAACGTCATTATGACGATCCAAATTTCTCGCAACATATCCGACGCAACCGCTACAGGCTCGATCGCTATGCGGTACGGCAATCGCAGCGTGCTGATTTGTTGAATGGTCCCGGCGATGAATTTTTGCGCAACCAGCCACGAGGATTTCGGACACTGGGAAGGAACAATACATCTCAAACCGACTCGCAACCAGCCTCTCGACTCAGTCTGAGAAACGGTTTTGGCATTCGTTTGCCAAGATAATTTTTTTAATAGCTCGCTGAAAAATGTTTTGCAATTCAGCTATGATATCTGCTGAAATTCTTCTGTGCTATTCAATATTGCTTCTTGAGACGCTTGATGTCGAACTATCCACCGAACAATCCATTTTCAGCTCCACAGTACACTGGGCAACCCAATCCTGGGCCACCGAATCACCAAGGCGGTTCGAACGCAAAAATCCTGGCTCCTGCTATTTGTTTACTCGTCGCCGCGATTTTGGGGTTTGGCTTTAGCCTCTTCAATTTTATTTACGCGCTAGTTGCCAATCCCGTGATTAACCCGGCTGATCCCGAATGGCTTCAACAATTGCATGTATCCGCAACGACTCGAACGACCGCCATTGTTCAAGGAGCGCTGGCCATTTGGAATACCATTATTGTTTTCGGATCCATTCAAATGCTCCGCTTAAAAAGCAAAGGCTGGGGCATTGCGGCAAGCATTATGTCGATGGTCAACTTCGGAACTCTTTGCTGTATCCTCGGTTTCCCGTTTGGCATTTGGTCTCTGATCATACTTTCTCTGGCCGACGTATCGCAAAAATTCGAAATGGCAAAGCGAAGATAAATCCGCAATTCAAATTTCCATATCGCGTTTCATTGCCCAATCACCGTCGCCATATAATACTTTCCACCAAACTCGCCGTAAGGCAAAAGCACCGGTTGAGATTGACCTTCGAACTGCAGGCGAATATTACCCAAGAAGTTCACGTTGTATCCACCGCCATTGATTTGCGGAACCGTGGCTGAGGGTTGATGGCTCATTGAGACAAGCCGTCTGCCAGAATGAACTTGGCCCGCCGAACTCAGCTTTTGTTTTGTCGATTGAGGCAACCGACTCCAGCAATACCCCTTCAAGAACTTCGCTTTCGAGTTTTCAGCTACGGCAATACTCATCGCTTCAACAAGTTTTCCTGGCGAACTGAATCCGTATTCTATTTTGGATTCACCGGTTCTCATGGTTGCCCCACCTACCGCTCCTCCAGTTCCAAACGCAGATTGGGCAGTGCCAGCTGTACGGGGTGAGAAACCAAGTGATACTGAATTCATACAATAGCGCAAACCTGTTGGTTTGGGTCCATCTCTAAACACGTGGCCGAGATGAGCATCACAGCGTCGACAAGTAACTTCTGTTCGTGCCATTCCTGCGGAATAATCAACCACGTTATTGACCGCGTTGGCTAATGGAGCAAAGTAGCTTGGCCAGCCCGTACCAGATTTGAACTTTGTTTTTGAATCAAACAATGCCTTCCCACAACACTTGCACGTATAAACTCCATCTTGTTTGTGATCCCAGTATTTTCCCGTGAAAGGCGTTTCGGTACCCTTCTGACGGGTGACATAATATTCCTCGTTAGTTAACTGACGTTGCCATTCCAGTTCGGATTTCACAACTTTGGATTCGCCAGTTTGAACGGCTTGATTTGACGCCGCTCGAAAACTCGATCCAGCGGTGTTTCTTGAGAACGAACCTTGACTTTGACCCAACACAGGTGCAGCCAGAGCCATACTAAGTACGAGCAACAAAAACTTGTTTACGATGTAGCCAAAACGAACATTCATGATTTTCTTATCTGTAAAATTTGGTCTAGCCGAATTGATTATGGATTGATTTTATTGATATCAAACAATCGCGTAAGTTTATGGTGCGTCACACGAGTATACAAAATTTAACCGATGAACTTAAATAGCGAATCAAGACAGCGCCAGCAACTGACCTGCCCGACCAACGGCACAACGACAGAATCACGAAAATAGGCTTTTTATGAATACGCCAAACAATCTACCCAACGACTCGCCGGACCATTCCGACGCCAGCGGAAATCCAATCGACGGAGAGCCGTCATCGGCTGGCAAGGGTAAGAAAATCTTCATTTTGATTGGCGTTGGGCTTTTATTCGTAGTTGGGATTTTCTTTGCCAGCAAGTACCTCAATCTCGACTACCTCAGCCAGCAAGAAACAAATCTCAAGGCGTACTATGCTCAAAACCCAGTTACCGTTTATCTGGTTGCGTTTCTGATTTACGTCTTAGTTACCGGCCTTTCGATTCCAGGTGCAGTTGTATTGTCTCTCGCTTATTCCTGGTTCTTTGGATTCACACGTGGGATGATATTGATCAGCTTTGCCTCAACAACCGGTGCGACGCTGGCGTTTTTGCTTAGTCGGTACCTGCTTCGGGATTGGATCCAAGGTCGTTTTGCCGACCGCTTGAAAGTGATCAACGATGCGTTTGATCGAGAAGGAAATTTTTACCTATTTCTGATGCGTTTAATCCCCGCGTTTCCGTTTTTCGTCGTCAACGCAGTAATGGGCCTGACCAAAATCAAGGTCTTTACGTTCTGGTGGGTCAGTCAACTTGGGATGCTCGCAGGAACCGCGGTTTACGTTTACGCAGGGTCCTCAATTCCCAATCTTGTGACGCTTAAAGAAAAAGGGATTGGAGCTATTTTCACTCCGGTGCAGCTCACCCAACTAACCATCGCGTTTGCGTTACTGGGGTTGTTTCCAATCGTCGCGAAGAAGCTGGTTGAAAAATTTGGCCCTAAATCTGAATCGGTTTGAAACGTTTTACGCCAAGCGCGTCAACTGGCCCTCACTGGCCCGATTGGAGTTCGGTTTGTGACAAACCGAGCGTGCGCTGGGCTTTGAAGTTCAACGCCGATGGCGTAAAAAACTTTTCCTTTATCTCAAAGTTGTCACGCAGAGCGAACACAACCTTGGAGCGAGCAGCTACGAAATTAAGCTTTCTCGAATGATTTGGATTTGGGCGGGACTAAGATCTACCGCGTCATCTTGCCGTTCATTGAACATCAAATTGTTTTCGTTATCCGAGTCACCGAGGCCTAAGTTATGTCCGATAGCATGAGCTACTGCTCGAGCTATGTATTCTCGACCGCTTTCGGTACCGGGCAATCTGTCGCCAACATGAATCGCGGAACTAGAAAGGCTAGGAAGCGATGCTGTATTGATCCGGCTCTCACCTCTATCTCTGTGACCAGGAGCTATTTCAACAAAGTAAATTTCCAGCCCCACGCCCGTCAAACCGGCTCGCCAAGCCGCATGGCTAATGTCGTGAATATCCTGCGAGCTGCGATCACGACCATTGCCTATGTTCGATTCGGTATCATTGAAACTACTCGCTTCTTCCCATCGGATTTCGATTCTCGCTTGCGCATAAATCTCATTTATCCGTTCTTTGATAGCCGCTTCTTCTTCCGCATTCCCAAAAAATTCGGCGGTGTTAGACCCGTCAGAATTCGAAAGAACAATAGGTCGAATAGTAACAACTGCATCTACCTCCTCTAGAACCTGTTCTAGCGAAACATTTTCTCCAGCAAATCTAAATCCCTCAACACTGCCAATTTCGTCTAGTCCATCAGCTCCCAAAGCAGCAGGCAATTCGATATTGAAGGTTTCTCCGTCGGTAGATACTGAATAGTCAGAAAATTGTCTGCTAAAGACTACAAAGTCTGTGCCACCTCCCGCCCAAACCACATCGTCGCCAAAACCGGGGATAATGTAGTCATTGCCATCTCCGCCAAAGATCTTGTCGTTTCCAAGCCCTCCGGCAATGAAATCATCCGAGTCGCCACCACTGATTATGTCGTTCCCGTTTTGTCCGTGGATTCGGTTCTCACCATCGCCGCCGATAAATCGATCGTCGCCGTCACCACCATACAGCACATTGAGACCGTCACCTCCGACAATTTCATCATTGCCTCCGTGCCCCAGAATCAAGTCAGCTTGTTCGACACCCGGAGTACCGGCAACACCTCCATCACCTGCATCCAAAAAATCGTCTCCGCCTAATCCAAAAATTGAGTCGATGCCGTCTTGACCAAAGATACGGTCGCTATCATCACCACCAAAAATAAGATCGTCTCCGGTACCACCTTCAATAACGTTGGCTCCCGAAGTCCCGAACAACCGATCTCCGCCCTCGCCGCCGAAAATCATATCATCTCCCGATGATCCAATAATTCGATCAGCCGACTCCATGCCTTGAAGAATATCATCACCGCGGCCACCGTTGATGATGTCTTCTGCGCTACCACCCTGAAGCGTATCGTTACCGTCGCCACCAAGTAACCGGGATGGTATCGATGTCGAATTCTCAAACGAATCGTCGCCGCCAAATCCAATGAACACAAGCTGCTCAACTTCGCTGATTGAAAACGATTGATCGGGAACACCGTTCAAGCTGGCTTCGACGTTTCCGTCTCCCTGAAAAACCAATTGACCTGTGTCCTGTCCTGATGAACCAGCAACAGTAAGGATCCCCGTTGCCGAATCAAAAAAGATACCAGCCAACAAGTTTCTTTGTTCCAGCGATTGAAAAGAAAGTCGATTGATTTTACGAACAGTGTTTCGAACTTGAACGTTCTGTTTCGTTGAGTTTGACAATCGGGAAACAAGAGAGCGGTAAATGTGCTGTAACATTAGTCAGCCTCGGATGAGAGAAGAAGAACGTAAAGGCGAGAAACGCTTCTAATCCAAGTATATATAATGAATTCACAATTGCGAAGCAAATTCCATACGCCCCTTGTTCCAATAAAATCTGATAGAAAACAGACGTGTCATCATACCGTCAAACAAGTGTCGTCTTTGAGACAACACAATCAATGAATCGTTATCCAACCGACGACGCACGCAACGCAGCTTTCTTGTTTTTCTTGGGTGCGAGCTTTCGCGTCAAGTTCGACTGGCCGATGGCAATCGAAACGATGTCTCAACCGACCTACAAACGGTCTCTTACATATTGTTCAATCACGGCCCGGATCTCGTCGCTGTACCACGACTCGAAAACCAACAGATCAAACTCGGCGGCGTTTTGAGTTGCTGTTCTATTGGCGACGGAGCGCATTTGCTTTTTTGAAATTCCAAAAACGGTTGCTGGAATCTGCAGTAGTTCGTTAACCGCTTCAACTGCTTCTTCTACTAGCTCCTCTCGATCAACCAAACGATCGGCCAGGCCGACTTGAATCGCTTCTTCGCCCCGATAGTTTTTCCCAACCGTGACCATCGTCTGAAACGCTTCGGTTGCAGCCACGTATCGCATGATTTCAATCGCGATTGAAGGTAGCGCAACGCCAACTCGCAACTCGGGAAGACCTATTCTGGCTTTGGAATGAATCAAACGTCGGTCACAAGCTGACGCCAAAATGCAACCACCCGCCACGGCATGCCCATTGATCGCCGCCACAATCGGTTTACCGAAATTGAAAATCTCAACAAAACAATCAACCAGCACCGGCAGGAATTTTTCGAGATAGTCATTCCCGCCATCAGCTGCTCGTACTAAATCGACTCCGGCGGAAAACACACGATCGTTGCCAGTCAGAATTGCCGCTTTGGCGTCACTGGATTCGATTTGCCTGAGCAAATCAATCAAAGCCTGACAAAACTCAACATCCATTGCGTTGACTTTACCGTGTTCCATTCGCAAAATCGCGATTCCCGATTGGTTTTCAAGTTTGATCATTTGCCGTCGTTCGCTCATCCGTGTGGACTGAATTCTTTTGTGATACGATCCTAAGTGTACCTAAATCACGTTTCACGCAACCTACGTAAGTCAAATGAAAAATCAATCGAGTTTGGTTGCAAAATCGCTTTGCGACTGGGGCCTGTCACTTTGTGTTCTGGCGATCTTCGTTTCGCCCCATGCGCATGCACAGCAAACGGACGAAAAACCCGTTGACGATCAGAAACTTCCAACTGGTCAACTCATCCAACCTGCAGGAGAGATCGTTTCGTTCAACGGACGGCCTGTTGACTTGAAACTCAGCCCAGATGGCAAATTGCTTTTCGCCAAAGATCGAAGCGCATTGCGAATCATCGCAACCGAATCGTGGAAGCTTATTCAAACAGTGAAAAGCCCCAATGGCGCGTCACTCCATGGGCTGGCTGTTTCCCAATCCGGCAACGTCTACTTCACCAACTCCAAACAAGGGGTTCACGTTTTTTCGCCAACAAAACCGGCAGACGATCAAGCCGATTCTAAACCGACGTATGAATTGACCCGCACGATCAAGCTACCTGACGCCTCGTTTCCATGCGGCATCAAAATTTCCAGTGACGAAAAAACAGCCTATGTCTGTCTTTCAAAAAAGAACTCGGTCGCCATCATTGATTTGGCTACCGACACAATCACTCACTCCATTGACGTCGGAGTCGCGCCGTTTGATATTTTGATCGCCGACAAGAAATTAATCGTCTCCAACATCGGCGGGCGACGTGCGACCAAGGACGACAAAACAGCAACGTCGGGTGGAACTGAAACAGTCGTCGATAAACGGGGAATCGCAAGCACGGGTACGGTCAGCGTTATCGACCTGGCAACAAACACTGTTCAACGCCATGTTTCAGTCGGCAGACACCCGTCGATTTTGTCCGAGTTGCCCAAAACAGGTGCCGAATCCAATTCGGTTGTCGTTTGCAATACCAACGACGACTCGATTAGCACGATCAATATTGCCACGGGAGAAACAGTAACACACGGCGTGAAACCGGGCGACAAAATCCCTTTCGGATCCATGCCCAGCGCGATTCATTTGTCCAAAGGCAAGTTATACGTCGCTTTGGCTGGCAACAATGCGATTGGTGCGTTGTGGGCTAATTCCAAAACGGAAAGATTCTCAACTGGAAAACTTATCCCAACGGCTTGGTATCCCGTTGCAATCGATTCAAACGAAACCCACATGTTCGTCGCTTGTGTAAAAGGCATCGGCGCCCGTGCAAAAACTCGCGCCGAAGAAAAAGGCCGCAACTCTCACGACCACATGGGAACAATTCAGAAGATCCCACTGGCTCAAATATTGGACGTCAAACAAAGTAATAAGTGGACCGAGCAAGCACTTGTTGCCGCCAAGATCGGAACCCAAAAAGCAGCCAATAAGAAACCGCAAACGGTGAGAGCCGATGTTGCCCCGGTTCCAATTCCCAAGAACTTGGGCGAGCCAAGTCTCTTCAAGCATGTGATCTACGTCATCAAAGAAAACCGGACTTTCGATCAAGTCTTTGGCGACATCGCAGAAGCCAGAAGCGAACCTAAGCTTTGCGTTTTTCCTGAAAAGACCACTCCCAATCATCACGCGCTGGCCAAGCGGTTTGGCATTCTCGACAACTATTATTGTAATGGTGTTTTGTCAGCTGACGGGCATTCCTGGGCAACCGAAGGGAACGTTACGCCATATCTGGAACGGGCGTTTGGTGGATTCGCAAGAAGCTACACCTTCGGCGATGATCCGATCACTTATTCTTCCAGTGGTTTTCTCTGGGATCATATTCTTGACGCGGGTCTCTCGTTTCGAAACTACGGCGAACTGGACTACGCGAAACCACCGGCCGGAATGAAGTACCAGGAGATCTGGAAATCGTACGCCGAGAAAAAGCCAATCGAGTTTGAACAAAAAATCGGGATCGAAAGGTTGCGGCGTTATTCCTGCCGCGAATACCCTGGTTGGAACATGTCGATACCTGATGTACTGCGAATGGATCGCTTCTTGAAAGAGTTTGGTGAATTCAAGAAAGATGGCAGCCTTCCATCGGTTTGTCTGGTTTACCTCCCGCAAGATCATCTGGGTGGCGGAATCACTTCGCGATCACACATGGCCGACAATGACTTGGCCATCGGTCGTTTGGTCGAAGCCGTTAGCAATAGCGACTATTGGAAAGACACGGTTATTTTTATCAACGAAGACGACCCGCAAAACGGATACGACCATATCGATGGCCATCGAAGTATTTGCTTGGCAATCAGCGCTTACTCGCGGAACGGCGTTAACCATCAGTTTTACAATCAGACTTCGGTGCTTCGGACGATTTTGCACATTTTTGGATTGCCGCCGATGAACCAGCAAGACTCCGCAGCCGCGTTGATGACAGACTGTTTTCAAACGACTCCGAATTTTGACGGCTACAAATCAATCGCAGCAAACTTTGAACTCAATGAAGCCCCTGCACCAAAGAAGAAGCAATCGTCTTTGGAACAAAAATGGCGCAAGATCCTGGCCACCGTTCCGATCGAACGAACCGGAATGAAGACTGAACAGGACGAGGAAAATCTAAATCGATTTGTCTGGCATGAACTCAAAGGCTGGGAAACGCCCTATCCCGCCGATTGGTCTGGAGCTCATGGCCGTGGATTAAAGAAACTAGGACTGGTTGTCGATCCAGATTCGGAAGAATAAAAATTCAGAGGAATGCACTTCAATGGAATCGTGTTGATCAACAAACAGATCAAAAGCGCCCAAGAAACAACGCAGGTTCACTTTGGGTAAAAGCCACTAAGAAGTAAACGATTTGAGCGTGAATACTGAAGACAAAAAGTTTGACTTCCCGAAGTGGCAACGATAGATTGCGCTAAGGTAGTCATCACCCAACAACTTTGCCATCAAACAGGAATTTGAAAATGCAACGTCTGCTTACCTCTCAATCACTCGGATCGTTCCTGGCAGTGTTCGTAGTCGGATTATTCGGGACTCAACTCTTGGCCCAATCAACTCATGACCTCAAGCCGCCAGCACAGCCAGCGGTATCGGGGGGCTACGGCGGCTACGGTGGTCATATCATTGACCCCTCTTCGATGCCCAAGTTTATCTTTGCTGTCGCGGTCATTAATCCTGATGGAAATGTCGAGATTGAAAGATCATTTCCTTTTCAAAAATACGACATAGGAGATGGAGACACTGAAACTTACACCGAAATGGTTTCACAAAATTACACCGTGCAGATTCCATACACCGAAACACTTACTAACGGTAAAACGGTAACCAAAATGCGTAGCGAAACCAGAACCAGAACAATACCGGTAACACGTGTTCGACCAGTTGGCGGGGGGAAGGCTGCTCCCAAGGGAATGGAAGCCTACACCGAGAATGTCACCCAATCCTACACCGTCAACGTACCTTATACGGAAATGGTCGATGGAAAACCAGTTCTCAGAACGCGAACTGAAACAAGAACCAGAACCGTTCCTGTCCAGCGATTTCGCAAAATCAAAGGAGCCGATAAAGACGACGATAGCGACGAAAAGGATGAAGCCGAAGAAAAAGTAGCCGAGGCTGAAGCACCTAAAGTCGAGATGAAGAAGGTGCCTTACTTCGTTCAGGTCCCGTATACAGAAAACGTTGATGGTAAAGCCATCACGAAATTTCGTCTTGTTCGAAGAACAAGGACAGTTCCAATAATGGATTCGATCAAAACAACAAGCAACGCCTTGGTGACAGCGTTTGCTCTCCAAGACGTAGAAGGATATTCAATCGACGGCGAGGCAATCGAAGCTAAAGAACTGAAAAAACGCTTGGTTGAGAAAGTTCCAGTGATTTTGATCAACGACGCAAAGGATATCGTTGACAATCCATATTTCAAATTCATTTTGAAATCCGATGCAATCTTTTTGGTCGAGCCATCTGCTGAATCGGTTAAGGCTGGCGCGAAAAAAGAATAAGCAAGTTTCCGTTGCCAGGAAGC
>CAYZGP010000171.1:0-10964 GCA_964478065.1 uncultured Pirellulaceae bacterium | reverse complement strand
GGGGCTGATCGCACTTTTCTTGATCATCGCCGTGGGGGGAACTTATGCAGCCCAATGGCTTCGCCCCCGCAAGATGGCTCCTCGTTATACATTCGAAGTGTTGGATACAATTGATCATGATGAAAAAGCGTTCACGCAGGGTTTAGTCATCGAAGACGGAGTGATCTACGAAAGTACAGGTCGCTGGGGCGAGTCGACGATGCGAAAGATTGATTTAAAAACGGGCGAGATTCTCAAAACGGTTCCGCTGGACGACGAATGTTTTGGAGAAGGCCTCGCGTTACACGGAGACAAGCTCTACCAAATCACATGGAAAAAAGGACTCGCGTTTGTTTACGATCGCGAATTGAACAAAATCGGCGAGTTTAAATATCAAGGCGAAGGCTGGGGGCTGACGACCAACGGAACTCATCTCATTATGAGTGATGGCTCGTCGATTTTGAAATACATTGATCCTGAAAATTTCGAGACAGTAAAATCTGTTCGGGTTGCAAGAATTGGTGGTTTGCCAGTGGGCCAATTGAACGAACTGGAATATTCGAGAAACGGAAAAATCTATGCGAACAGTTACGAGCAGGATTTGATTTACGAAATCGATGCGACCACTGGAAACGTAGAAGGAATTATTGAACTCGGTAAGCTTTGGCCATCACGAGAACGGCCTGACGATAGTGGTGCCGTGCTCAATGGCATCGCGATCAATAATGACCCGAGCGACGCAAAGTTTCTTTATGTAACGGGGAAACTTTGTTCAAAGATTTTCAAAATCCGGGTGTTGGCGAAGAAGTAGAGGCCGCCAAAAAGTTCCGAACTGCCTTGGCTTCCGGATATCTACGCCAGCGGTGTTGTACTCCAAAGCCCAGCGTCGCGCGGCGCACGCTGGGTTTGATTCAATCGGCTCGCAAATGCAATATCTCGGCGAAGCTTCAAATCAATACTGCGGAAGCTGACCCATCATTTGGCGCCAAACCAATTGTGGGAAAACCCAAGCGTCTTTTGCGTAGCGTTTGACCATCCGTTTTGGCTGGCTGCACATGCGATGAAGCCATTCGACACCCGTTTTCTGCATCCAAACTGGGGCTCGTTTTTGCTCGCCGGCTAGAAAGTCGATGGTCGCACCAACACACAACGCGGCTTTGGCCCGCATTTGTTTGTGGTGTTTGTTGACCCAGATTTCTTGCTTGGGAGCACCCAATCCAACGATCACGACATCCGGATTACAAAGAGCGATTCGTCCGAGCACATAATTGCATTCGTCGGGATCTTTTTCGAAACCGAATGGCGGGCTATATACGCCAACCGTTTCGACGTTAGGCCATTGCTTTTTCATGTTCGCTGCCGCGATGGCACCTACGCCAGGCATTGCACCGAGCAAGAATACTTTGAGGTCGCCCTTTTTCTTGCACGAATCAAAAAGCGCTGGCACAAGTTCAGAACCGGCAACGCGCTCAGGAAGCGGCTGACGTAAAAGTCGCGAGGCCCAAACGATTGGATGGCCATCAGCGAGGATCAAGTGTGCTTCTTCGTATGACTTACAAAGACCTTCACTCTCTTGTAGCAAAACAGTGTGGTCGACATTAGGTGTCACAACATAGCGGCACTTGCCAGAGTCTTCGTTGATCCAAGAGCGTAAACTGGCGACAGCTTCGCTCATGCGAACCGCGTCGATCTTGATTCCAAATAGATGTCGTTTGATAGACATGAGAATTTATCCGGGGGATTTAGGATGTAGCCGAGGGTGGGCTTGTTATTGAACTGTGTAAAGCAGGCGACGAACCGAAGCTTCATCAACTCTAGGTCGCAAAACAGGCGCTAGATCCAAAATTCTGAGTTTGGTGTCATGCTCAAAAACAGATGTTTTGACATCGCCCGCTACCAAAAACAGAAATTTTGAGCCGAACTTGGAACCCTTGGAGCGTTTTTCGTTTTGAAAAGCGGGCGGTAAATTTAATATTCAGCTCAACGAAATTACGTTTTGCGCGAATGTAGGGATTGTGCTGGGCCAAATGGGGATGGGGGATCGTTAACACTGAGGATAGGAGAACCAAACCATCAAAAAAGGCTAAATTCTGATTGTAAAGCGATAAGAATAACCAATATTTAAACATGTCGGATTGGAATTCAAAATTTATCAATGCCTACCGGTTTGCAACTTGGCCATACCGAAGTATGCGCATTAAGCAAATGCAAAAGAACGGAACGGTTCCTGTTTTTGCGCTGTTTTATCACCGCGTCGCAGACACCGTTCCAAATCCATGGTCGATGACTTGCGATCAATTTCAAGAACAAATTGATTGGTTAGAAGCCAATTTCGAAATTGTTGATCTTGAGGAATGTCAGCGAAGAATTCGCAGCGGCTTCAATTCAAAGCCAACGGTCGCGATCACTTTCGATGATGGTTACGCAGAGAATTGCGATTTCGCATTGCCAATGCTGGTCGAGCGAAGAATTCCAGTGACTTACTTTGTCACCACTGGCCAGACTACAAAACAAGAACCATTTCAGCACGATGTCGATCGCGGGCAGCCGCTTCCCGTTAACACGATTGAATCCTTACGTGCTTTGGATATGGCTGGAGTTGAAATCGGAGGCCACACGCGAACACACGTGGATCTTGGAAAAACTCATTGCCCAGAAACACTTGTTGACGAAGTGCTCACCGCGACTCGAGAGATGGAAGACTTAATCGGTCGGAAGATTCGATATTTTGCTTTTCCGTTCGGTCAAATCGAGAACTTGAATCCAGATGTATTTGTAATGCTTCGCGAAGCCGGTCTGCTAGGAGTTTGCTCGGCATACGGCGGCTGGAACAAAATCGGACAGGATGAATTTCATATCCAACGAATTCATGGTGATCCAAGCATTCATCGGATTAAAAACTGGTTGTCTTACGACCTGCGACTGGCACGAATTGAAGGATACGACTACTCCGAAGGTATCGACCACGCCGATGGTATCGACCACGTTAGCACGATTCAGGAAACCGAATCCCGTAGTTCGGCACCCGCAGCAATTGTGCCTTCTGTAGATTTGGAAGCCACCGAATCAAACCTGAAAATTCCGACTTCAAAATAACGAATACGGTGTTCTAACAAACAAGTTTCGTTCCAGAATTGTTCTTCTTCTTATCGCTGATACAACGCTATGTTAAAGAAAATTGAATCACGTCCTCCGTTGCGCGTCATGTTTTTGCTGACGAGCATGCCTATCGGCGGTGCCGAAACGTTGTTGGTCAACCTTGTGCGCCGTCTCGATCGCGAGCGAATTCAACCGATGATTGGTTGTATGAAAGAGAAAGGCGTTCTCGGCAAGGAACTTGAGAACGAGATTCCTGTATTTGAAAATTTGATCAACCACAAATATGACGTTGTGGTTGCCGTTCGATTGAAAAAACTCTTTCTTGAACAAAAAGTTGACGCAGTGATTACGGTCGGTGCGGGAGACAAAATGTTCTGGGGGCGGCTGGGCGCTCGATTTGCAAAAGTTCCCGTCATCCTTTCTGCGCTACATTCGACCGGTTGGCCTGATGGTGTTGGGCGTTTGAATCGGATGCTAACTCGAATCACCGATGGTTTCATTGCAGTGGCCGAGCAGCACGCACAGTATCAAGTCAACCAGGAAAAATTTCCGATTCAAAAAGTGTTCTTGATTCCCAACGGCATCGATACTGACAAGTTCGTGTTTGATGCGCAAAAGCGGGAGCAATGGCGAGAGGAAATTGGCATTCCAGAATCGGCGCCTGTGGTTGGAATTGTTGCGGCGCTTCGACCGGAAAAAAATCACGATCTGTTTCTCGAATCAGCACGTCGCGTTTTGGAAAAAATGCCAGAAGCACGTTTTGTGATCGCAGGTGATGGACCAGAGCGAAATCGACTGGAAGCACTAGCAATCGAAAAAGGCGTGGAGCAAGAAGTACACTTCATCGGTTCAACCCACGACGTCCAAGGCGTTTTGTCGATGGTCGATTTGTTTGGCTTGACTTCTCATAACGAAGCCAGCCCTGTTTCGATCATGGAAGCTCTGTCTTGTCAGCGGCCAGTCGTCGCAACAGATGTTGGCTCGATTGACGAATCGGTAATCGAAGGCAAAACGGGCTTTCTCGTTCCCGCTGGAGACGCAGAGCAAATGTCCGAGCGTTGGCTGGAGATACTTGGCGACAAAGATCTTCGTGAGGAGCTTGGCCGAAATGGGCGAGAACACATCGTGGTCAACAGTTCCCTCGATAGTATGACAGAAGGCTACGCATCGTTGGTCGAAGATATTTATGCGAGCAAGACAAAAGGCGCCACTCAATTGGCAGGTGCTCGTGACGGTGCAGTGAGCTGGAATCACAGAATGCCAAAAGGAAATTTGGTTCAGTAGAATTTCTGGCGGCACTCGCGAATCTTTCGCACCCTGCTAAAATACGAGTTCGAAGTTCATCCATAGATTTTGCGCTCAACTCGTTTTTGGTAAGTTAATGAAGCAGGTTTCGGTTCCGATTTTAGCCGCCACGGCGAAGATCCTTAGCGGTGCCACCGTGCGCTGGGTCGACTGCGAACCTGATACCTGTCAGCGAATCTATTTTGCCAACCACACCAGCCATCTCGACGCGTTGGTGCTGTGGGCATCCCTCCCCAAAAATATTCGTACTTTGACTCGGCCTGTTGCTGCGGTGGACTATTGGCAAGGCGGTCCAGTTCGCCGATACATGGCTTCCATTTTCAACTTGCTGTTGATTGATCGAAAGAAAATCAAAGTCCACAACAGCCCGATCGATATGATGATTCGCGAGATCGGTGACACGTGTTCATTGATCGTTTTTCCTGAAGGCAGCCGCAACCTCACCGGCGAAATGCAACCGTTCAAGAGCGGACTATTCCACTTGGCAAAAAAACGCCCCGATCTCGAACTGATGCCTGTCTATATTGATAACTTGAATCGTGTGATGCCCAAAGGAGAATTTCTGCCCGTGCCTCTGTTGAGTAGCATCACAATCGGAGCCCCAATTTGGCTTGAGTCCAAAGAAACGAAAGTTGAGTTCCTGGAACGTGCGCGAGAGGCTGTCCGCAAACTCAAAGAGAGTTAGTAGGTGGTCAGCGCAAGGAGTTTAACATAGAGGTAAAAAAATCGCCGGCGTTTGGATGACTTCAACGAACTTTGTAAGTCCACTCCTGGTTTGTGTATCGTTGGCTTACCAAACGTTGTGTCATTTCTGTGGGCCAATCGGTGAACGGGTCTTTGGCTTCCCATTCTTCAATCATCGCGTCGGCAAGCGATTCACAATCGGTAGGCAGTTGAGTCAAGAATTCGCGATGGGATCGGCCAGCTCGATAACCGGGTTCTCGAATCGGTTTTCCAAGACAGCTCGAGATCAAATCCAAATCAAAATTGCAGAGCATCGTTCCATGGTAAATTAACCAATTCCGTTTGCACCGCAAACTGTTGCCTGAAAATTTCCGGCCCTCAAAAGTAAGATCCGAAGTTCCTTGCATTTGAACTTTGATTCCGACGGTCGCAAGTGCACTCTGCATTTTGCCCATCACAAACTGGTGAGCCTTCTCCAGCATTCGTAGCTCAGGTCGTATTCGGTAGTCCAGCAGCACAGCGTACATGAGACAGCCAGGGCCGGTAACGATTGCTTGTCCACCGCTCGCTCGTCGCAAAACATCTATGCCGTTGTCGCGGCAAAATTTCAGATTCGCCTCTTGCTCGATTGGAGAACTTCGGCCTAGCACTACCATCGGGCGAAGAGGTTCCCAAATCCGAAAGACTTCTGGATATTCAATTGAACGCTCGGCGGTTTCTAATAACGCTTCGTCAATTGCCAAGTTTTCCGCCGAGGACTCTAGCGTTAATTGGAGTTGCTTCATCGTTGCATTTGCCAACTTCCGTGATCACGTCGGGAACGATAGGTCGCATTGAACTGCCCATTTGAAACCGTCGCGTTATATTGGAAATTTCCACCGAAAGGAATTTTTTTGCTGCCTTGTAAGATTATCAATCCTGGTTGTTCGTGAACAATGTCCAGCACTGGCCGATATCGAAACGGGATGACTTTGGCAAAAGTCCCTTTGAACGTCGCTCGGACATGCGTCTGGTCGATCCGACAAAATTGAGCATTCAAACGACCGCGATGTCCAGTATTGCAGCTTTGCCAACCGCCACGCCAGCTCCCTGCAAGCTCATCAGCGGATGCAGATTGAGAAAACGCAGCCTGAATGAAAATCGTAATAACGAGTGTGAGGGCAATGACAAGGAAACGAAAGTGATTTGATTTCATGTTGATTCTCCGTGGATCTAAATTCTCTAGATCAATTATAGCTCGCACTAGCGATAGGTTGACTCGTTTATGGATCGTACGAAGGAATCGCTTTATTTCTTTTTTATTGCCTTTTCTTTTTTCTTTGAAAGCGAACGGCCTTCAAACCAAACTGAATTTTGGTTTTTGTTTGTAAACGTTGCATGGTGTTCGACTCGGCCGCTGTCGAATTTTAAAGTCAGTCGGTAGCCGTCAAATTCATATTTGCCCATGCGATCGTAGGCTGGGTTGTTTAATTTTCGCCTTGAACCACCAACCACGATCGGCCCTGTAAACGCCGATGCCGAACTTTTATCATTCCAAACCGTCGTGACGAGCGTTTCCATGCCAGGAACCCCGCCGCTCTGAGTTGAGCCGTGTTGGTATTTCAAGAAACGCCCGTTGGTGTCGAATTTGATGCCCCACCAACGGACCGAAGAGTAGCCTAAAATGATTTGACCGCTTGTTGAAGCCGTTCCATAGTCGCCGTTTAGTTTGGTGCCGGGTTTGAATGGAACGCCGGTGACTTGATGGCCGTTGGGAATTCTGTATTCTTGCGGCCGAGCGGGCCACGAAAATTCGTAGCGGCCTTTGCGATCGTTCTTGGCTTTTTTCCACCAGCCCCACGAGTCAGGTGCGCGACTTCGTGACGCGGTCAAATCGATTGTGTCCGGCGCGACTGGCAATCCATCAAGAACTCGGCCATCTTTCATCAGCAAGAAACCATCATAGTCGATCTGAATAGCTCCACTACGAAACTTCTGCTCCCAGCTGTACATGATCGCTTCAATTTCATCGGCTTGAATCCCCTCACCGGGCTCGGTGGTGTGCTTGTATCTCGAAGATTCAGCTTTTGCGATTTCGTTTTGACGTTTTAATTCTGAAGGCGCAATTCGATCACTTGCCTCAATCCATTTAAGCTCATGCGTCCAGAATTTCGACTCCGCGTGAATCACCCAATTGCCCTTTTGATTTTTTCCGTAAATGCAAAACTCTTCAGCCCAGTCGCGAATGTCATTTTCGAATGGTTTATCAACTTGAAGCCTGCCTGTTGCGGACGAATATTCGCAAACGCCAGTGTTGTTTCGTTTTCGGTCGAGAAACTCGTATTCTCCGTTTTCGAAAATGACCAAATCGATTTTGGCGCCCGCTTTTTTGTCGCGCTTGCTGACGGTGGTTCCCACATAACGTCCCGGTTTCATTATTCCACCGCCTTTAATTCCCTTGACGTTGGGGGGATTATGTTCGATGGCCAGACCACGTTTCGGATCGGCTTTGACCGCTGCAATTTCCGTTTGAAAAAGTTGAGCTTGGAGTTTTTGGGCAGCTGCGTTATGCGCTCTAACGCTGCGCGACTGGCTTTTAATTGTAGCGGCCATACGAACGTTTAAATTATCAACTGAGACAACGGTGACTTCGATGGAGTGCTTGTTTCCGTCAACAGAAAAGTCTCGCTGTGCAGAATAAAGATTTTTGGTGTTGCGTGTAAGGTTCTCAATCGGACCGGTCCACTTGCCTTTAAGCGGCGCCGCGCCTGTGATCAAGCGTTTTTGAATCCACTGTGGAATTGTGTGATCAACAAGGACTTCTCGATCGTAAAACTTTACGGCCAGATAGTCGGGTGCTTGGATACCATTTTTCGTGAATTCAACGCGTTTCTTCTTTCCATTCACCGTTTTGGCAGTCCATCCTCTTGGTGTTTTTGGGACGTTGTTCTGCGCGTCCAAGCCCAATGGCAGCGCGATCAACACTAGCGCGAAAATCACAGTGGTCTTGATAAGTAATTGGTAAATGGGATTGAGAGAAAACATCGCTTGCCTTTTAAAAAATCTCTTCACAGGATACGCGGCGAAGGACTACGGGTATCTATATTGGAGGAAGTCTATTAAGGGATTCTTATTGCCAGTTTACATGAACCAATTCGAATGCGGCATCCAATAAGTTTGATTCAGTTGTGGTTCGCAAAGTGGACGGATCGGCGGTCGACGTAGGTTCGCGTTGGGCATGGTTTTTGCAATGAGTTTCTTGATTGAAGTTTTTGTAAGAGTGTTTCCTGCGGTTCACGTTTTGATTTGAGGCCGAAATGGGGTATTTTAAAGGGTATGGATTGCAGCAAAAACTGTAATCAATCATCAATCCGGATCTCACTTAAAAACTGAGATACGCTCGAAAGTAAAAAGCATGATCAAGTTGACGACGAAGTGTTGTAGATCGGATACGGTTTGCCGCGCGATAATGGTGACCGCGATTGTGCTGTTCGGACATTTAGCACCAACATTTGCTTCGGCGCAGACCCAATCGTTTCCGTGGACTCCCGTTGAATCTACGCCCGTGCAGACATCAACTCCTGAATCGAGAGATCAGGTCAAAGCCCAAGGAGAGATCCCTCTACCCCAAGCAATAGCTCCTACTACGGAGCGGGAAAAACGGGCCAAGAGTTATGTGAAAGAGTTTGACGCGACGCGGGTCGATGACAAAGCCAGAAATGAATTCCATAAACAGTTGCTTGAGCGGCGAACCGATGGTGACGGAGAGCGATCTCCGGGGGATCCGATGTGTGGTCAAAGAAATCAGGTTGTTGTTTCGCCAGCGGACCGATTGCTCCAGATTCGGCTTTTTCAGCAAATCTTTGAAAATGATTTAGCCAACGACAATCTAAATCGCGAGCTTGAGGCTAAGCGTCAGGAACTGCAGCGTCGAGCCGATCAGTTATTTGCAGATGAAATTGCGTTGGCGCGAAAAATCCAGGTTACGAATCAAACTAATCTTTCGCAACTCCAACGGCTTGAACGGGAGCGTGAACTTCAGTTGTTGCAACGGAATAGATCTCGTCGGATCGGCGACTTGAATTCGGGGCTTGATCGTAATCGTGTTGGACGCAATTCAACTGAAACTAACGCGAATCGGAATCGGATAAACGTTCAAGTAGCGCGTGAATCAACTCGGCGAAGTGAGAAGTTAAATTTGACGACGGAACAAAAACGGCTTGCCAATCAGCAGCGTGAACGTCAACGGAACCGCGCAGAGATTGCTCGCAATAGAGAAGTCCAAAGGCGCCAAACTGAACAGTTGGCCAGGCGAAACACTCAACAGCGCCAGCAGCGTGCTCAGTCGCAACAGCGGGCTCAAGAACAGCAGCGTGCTCAAATACGAGCACGTCAACTTAGGGCGATGGCCGATCAACGGGCATCGCGCCGCGCAATTGCGGAACAAAACCGCCGCAACTATTCAAAAAAATGAAGCTGAGTTGTCCAGGTTGGTCGTGATGAATTGTATAATCGCGAAACTTTAAGGTAAGCCCAGTTGTTTTTGTCGAAACCGTTGTTGTAAATTCAAGTCCGGATCAAACTAATCAGGAGTCTTGGATTGTGGCGAAACCAGTAAAGAAGCGAAACCCAAAGTTTTCTGATTTCGACGTCATGATGGCTGACGTCATGCAGCTTGCCGAACGCGGTTACGAAAAGGGCGGCAATTGGAACTTGGCACAAGTATCCAGCCACATCGCAGATTGGATGTTGTTTCCAATTGACGGTTTTCCAGTTCCGCCACTTCCGATTCGAATGATATTTTGGGTGATGAAAAAGACGGTTGCCCCTGGGATGAAGCGAAAGATTTTGGCTGAAGGTTTCAAAGGCGGGACGATGACTGCGCCTGAGACGGTTGCCAAACCAGACGACTTTTCCGATCAACAAGGGATTGAGAAACTTCGAAATGCGGTTGATCGTTTAAAAGCTCATAAAGGTGCTTTGCATGCTTCACCTTTATTTGGTGAGATGGACATGGCGATGGCTGTCAAAGTTTCGTTACTTCACGCCGAGCACCATTTGGGTTACCTCGAAGCCAAATAGATTTAAAGTGGCTTTTCACCGCTCTTACGAAATTTGCAAATCCCACCGGCAACTATTCCGGTTGATTTTTAAATAGTGGCGTAACAATGCGCGGATTCGTGGTTGTGATCACGGGCTTTATGGAAATTGAAATACACAATTATCTTTCTTGCAGTCACCGCTTGGCGACGGAATCCGGACGATGGGATTCCATTGTCATCCTCGATTCTTCGTTGGGTGAATCTCAATTCGTTAGACAACACTCGCGTAATTCGCTGCAACTTCGGTTTGACGACATCACGACTTCGGAAACCAACAAAATCGAACCGAATTCGGAGCTGATTTCTTCGGCGCTCAGTTTTGGGTTGTTGACTGAAAAACTGATCGTCTGTTGTCGTGCCGGGCAATCCAGAAGTGCCGCCACCGCGTTTGCGATCGTTTACGAGAAACTTGGCAAGCTTGAGGCGATGAAGCTGCTGAATCCAAAACGCCATTCCCCAAACTATCGGATCCTTCAAATAGCTGACGAATTGCTCGAACGGCCGGGAATTCTCAACGCCTACAATGAATGGGGTATAGAAGCAGGCGATATCAGGCTGACAGATTACCTTGATGAGATAGAATCTGAATATGACGAGTTGGAATCTATTGGGGCTTCCGACCGAATCTCCCGCCGTCAATCGGGTTGATAACAATGAAGCGCACGAAATCGGGCCGCAGTAGAATGAGACAAGCCCGATGTAATTTGAATCTTCAGGCCAACAGTGAACAGAATGTTGAAGGAAAAAAATTGATGTCAGACGTAGAACACGATCTATCGGAATTTGTTGAAGGCAAGAATGGGATCTCTGTGATCC
>CAYZGP010000170.1:0-11073 GCA_964478065.1 uncultured Pirellulaceae bacterium | reverse complement strand
AACAGGAGTAGCACCGATTCTTGAATCGGTGCCGCGAAGCGGCAAGAGGCATCACATTGAGACTTCAGATACTCAGTTCGGCCGGAAGAAAGTTACTCTTGTGCGTTCGCACCCAGATTCAGACTCAACTGGAAACCGGATGCGTTAGCGCGTTAGCGCGGGACGGTTAGCCACCGGTTCACTCATAAACTGCCCTACCGCCAAAGTCTAACAAGCCAAAGCTCATCGGCTCACTTAAAACGGCCCCACTATTTACGGGTTTGTAACACAAAAATACCCGTCGCGCTCAACCTGCTTTAAACTTCGTTGCGCTGATAAACCCACTGAGCGAACCAACCACCCGCCATCGAAAGCATTGGAATAAAACTGTAAATCAAGACCGATCCCAGCTCCAGTTTTTGTGCTTCGAACATTGAGCTCGTTCCCGCTTGCGTTGGGACCATCCACTTCAAGAGATGAAACGAGAGGTACCTGCTAAGAGCCCGTGGCTGAAGCTCGGTTGCTTGACAAACAAACAGCGATACCGCCACCACCGCGCACCCGATCCAAAACATTTGTTTTTTCGTTCTCGTGGCCACCGCAAGTAGCACAATCACCAAACCAAAAATCAGGTTCAGCGTCCACACAGCATCCGATGCAATTCCGGATGGCCATTTGGTGTGTACAATTTCCCAGCGAATCTGGCAAATGAGGCCGGCAAGTATGGCGGCCCAGGCAACACAAAGCCCAAGCGTTTGGATTGAGAATTTCATACTGCGAGCTTAAGGTGTTGCCGCAAAGATTGCGAGCAAAAAAAGCAACAAAAAGCTTCGTCAGAAAATTCGACTTAGAAATTTTCGCCAGTGCCCTTGGTGAGCGCCATAAAGGCCGATTCGAGATTGACCTCTTCTTCCTGAAACAAAGTCAGCTTGAATCCCTCGCCGATTAGATGCGTTGGCAACTCTGAATAGTCATCAATGCCCTTTTTCAATGTCACGACCCAACAACCGTCACCTTTGCTTACGGAGTCTGTATCTGCGTGCGCTTCAAGAAAAGTCTTGGCTCGCTCGTCGTCGTCTTTTACTGCAACTTGCAAAATAATTTGATCACGAACCTTCTTGATCACCTCAGACACTTCGCCCGAAAAACTCATCACGCCTCGGTCGATGATTCCAATCTTGTTACAGATATCGGCCAACTCAGGAAGAATGTGGCTGGAAACGATAATCGTCTTTCCGGTTTGCCCAAGCCGTCTCAGCAGATTTCTCATCTCGATGCGGGCGCGCGGATCCAAACCGCTCAACGGCTCGTCCAGCAAAAGGACTTGAGGATCGTGAAGCAACACGCGAGCCAACCCAAGCCGTTGAGTCTGACCACGAGAAAGCGTATTGGCGAACGCATCACGTTTGAAATCCAGATCCACAATTTCAAGCATCTCATCGCACTTTTTGCGTCGAGCCGGGCCTTTGATTCGATATGCCGCCGCGAAAAATTCAAGATACTCAATGACCTTCATATCGTCATACACACCAAAAAAGTCAGGCATGTAACCCACCAGGCGACGAATCTCTTTAGGCTCGTTGTAAATCGAGTGATTACAAACATAAGCCTCACCCCAGGATGGCTCAGACAACGTCGCGATGATTCGCATGGTCGTCGTTTTTCCCGCACCGTTGGGACCAATAAATCCAAACAGGTCGCCCTGCTTCAAATCGAGTTCGATTCCCTTGATCGCATACAGCTCGCCGTACTTTTTAGTCAAGTTTTCAGTTTTGATCATAGGAAAATTTCAAGTTTAATGGTGCGAATGATGATTAATCGCGCGACTAATTTGCGTTGAGTTGATAAACGGCAAGCTACTTTTTGGTTCCGTAATCCACTTCGTATACGACGCGAATGATGGTCACGGTTTCGTCATACTTGTCGGATGTCCGTTCACCGTTAATTTTCATAACAGAACCTTGCGAATGAACTTCGCCGACGAGAACCGCACGCTTCAAATCCAACTGGTCAGTTATATCGATCGTCGACTGATAGTCGTGCGTCAACCCAGTGTAGTTATTCCCGCCGGCCGCATCGTAGAACATCATCAAATCTGCGATCCGGGTAACCCGCATGTCTTGTGGATCCCAAGGGCTGTTGTTGCTGCGATTGTTCGTTTTGGTATCGACAATTTTACGAGTCAGTAATCCCTTCAACGTTTTTTCGTCTGTGTTGGTGGCGATATCGATCGTCTGTCCTGGCTCAAGAGGGCGCTCGAGAACATAGGCCCAGTTTTCAAAAACCAAACGGCAATTATAAAGCGTAAAATCAAAAGGGTTCTTGATGGTGCCGGTGAGCTGCTTCAACCGCGGATTGACTTTTAGTCGACTGCGAATATCGACAGGATTATCTGACCACCAACGGGTAAAAATTGGCTTCGTCGAAGAGACTTGAAGCGGGAGCTTTTCAATCTTTAACCGAATGTCTTGTCGCTCGCCGGGAACAAGTTCAAGCGCCTGTTGGTAGCTAGATTTCAGCAAACCCGTTTTGGCTTGCGTGAGCATCCCACCCAATCCGTCGCCCGGTAGGCCGTGCCACGTCACCAATTCCGAATCGATCTTGAATCCCAAGTCATGATCAGAATCCAGTTCAATCGAACATGAACCGCTTGCTGGACTATAAAGATTCGTCCAAACCATTCCACGTGTTCGCCCGTCGATCGAATCGACATCAATGATTTCCAATTGATTCAATTGGATTTTGTCGGGCCGAGTCATCTTTGAGATGCCAATCGCCAATCCGCAAAACAGAATCGACAGCAATGGAAACGTGATCCAGGTCAGCTCCATTTTTTTCGTGAACTTTCGCAGGAAAAAATAATCCCCCGGCCCGATACACAAAATGTAAAGCCCGATGAGAACGGCGACCCACGTGAACATGACAAACTTGACCAGCGTAAATCTTTCCAACGGAGCTTTGAGTTGGCCAATCAGATCTTTGTAGCCAAAATGCGAAACGGAACTCCCTCGCGTGCTTTGCGCCTGGTTCTCTTCTTCATCGCCACTTTTCTCACTGGCAACCAGTTTGCCAACCAAGCTATTGAAACCCAGCCAGTTCGTCATTCGTTCAGTATCTAAATCAAAGGTCACAAAATAAAGCTGCCCAAGACCAATCGCCTGCTTTGCAATGAGCGTTTTACCTTTGCCATCAGAAAGCACTTCGCGCCCAATGATGGTGCTGAACCCGGCGACTTCGATTGGCTCGCCACGAATCGGAATCAACTGCTCACGACTTTCAGCGAAGCCTTCCAGTTTCTTGCTGACTGAAAATTTAGTTAGTTCTGTAAAATCGCCAGGAGAAAACCTCGCCAGCTTTCCGCCTTCTCCAATTAATGATGCCGAATTTTTAGCCATCGAGATGACGAGTTTGCCACCTTTTTTTAACCACGCTTCGATCGCATTAATTTGCTGAGTGGTCATTTTTTCAATTCGATCGTTGTCGGATGTGACCAACACAATCGTTTCAATACTGTCGTACCCCAGCCAGTGGACGGGCAAGTCATCTGCACCTTGTGAGATCACAATTCGCCTGTCCTCACGGTCACCCGTCGACGTTGAGTCAATGGTCTCTTTAATTTTCGTTCCAGACTCAAGCGTCAAAATCATCGGGCGTGTCGATTTGCGAAACTGGTCTTGTTGGCCAGAAACTTGAGCATCATGTGCACGAACAGGAAGAGTGAATTCATCGACTTGGTCGCCATTGGCATCGAAGAGTCGCAAGTCGACTTTGCCGTAAGTCCGACCAATTCGAGTAAAGGCCTGGAAGTGATTGGGATTGGCCGTGTCTTTTATCAAGTCACCTGAAAACGTTACCGGCGTATCGTCCCCGTCGATGACAGACACTTCAAACCGAGCAGGGTTCAAACTTGGGTCAGCCTCAATAAAGATCGGATTCCACTTGCCAAGCTTTACGTTTCCGCCCAACCCAATTTTGACTTTTGATTGAGAACTGCCTGATTGAACTGACTCAAGATTGCCCGCAGGGTCAGTTTGAGCAAAGCCAGCGTTTTCTAAACCAAGGCAAAAACAGAGAGCCAGAGTAGCGAACGCGATTTGCCAAATGGAGGTGGAATTTGCGTTCATGTTTGGTTGGGTACGCCGACACGCTTTGAGGTGTGATGTTGGAAGTTAACAGGATAATCGAAGTGCAGTTTTTAGGCTATCGTTGAATGTAAATGAGACGTGAAAACGATGGACGAAATGTCACATCCTGTCAGAGCGTTCCATTTAAGGCTTTTCTTCGTCTGGACATTCACAAACAAAGGCATGGCAACCGGGACAACCTGAGCCATATTTTTCCGCCACGGCCGCTCCCAAATCGACTTTGGCTACATTGGCAATCGTGGCCAGCCAAGCGAGCACGTCTGCAAACTCAAGTTTTAAGTTCGCTCGACGCTTCTCAAATTCTTCTGGCGAAATACGAGCTTGCTCTTCTGAACTGGTTTCCCGAAGCGCCGTTGACAGCTCTCCAACCTCTTCCATTAGCCACATGAAAGTTGCCGGTACACCCCGAGTAACGTCTTTTTCGAAATACATTTCATGGATAAGTTTTTGAAATGCCTGAATTGATACGGCTGGATCTTCAAGTTTGTTCGCCGACTGGTCTTTGGAGTTACCCATTTTCGGCCTTATTCTCGCTACTGGATCCATCGCCGGGCTGAGTTCCCGTATTGTCTTCTGCGGGGTGACCAAGTTCAGGTTTGGAACTTGGGTCTGAAGCATCAGAAGTAGAGGGCGCACCGCCCAATGGCGAGCCACCGGTGTCAGCAGCATTTTTTTCAGCGGGTTTCACCTGGATCTCATCGCCAACAACTCGCACGTCGTAGGTGTCAACTTTGAGCCGACGGTTGTCACACCAAGTCCCATCACGGGTATCAAAACTCCAAGCGTGCCACGGGCAGGTGACCACACAATCTTCAAAGTGACCACTGGCAAGCGAAGCTCCCATGTGCGGGCACATGTCATCGATCGCACGATACTCGCCTTTGTCATTAAACACGGCAACCATTTGGTCTTCGTATTCAAACGCTCGGCCTTCGCCTTCAGGAATGTCACCTACTTTGGCAACCGTTTCAAACTCTGACATGTTTAACTTTGTTTAGTGTTACGAAAAATCGAGCGCCTTGCCGCTCATACTTATCTGCCTGTTGCTACCAAAAACGGGCTACTTCTTTTCCACGGTCAATTCAATATTATTTTTGACGACCGAAGTAATCACTTTCTCGCGATACGGTTTCTCAACCTGAATTTCATTTTCGGTATTGCAGGTAGTGAAGTAACCCGCTTCGACATCAAGCATCAGTTTTCCCGAACCGGAGAACTTAATCACTTTACCTGCCGCTTCCGATTTTTCGGTCTCGCCGTCTTCGACTTTTTCCATGGACGCGTCGAGCATAAACTCTGCCACCTCACGACCATCGACTGACTTCATTCCCGCAAACGTATACTTGTTGACTCGGTTGAATTTGCCAAGCGGCGAAATTTTGACGGATTGGTCGGACCAACTCTCTTCTGGCTTGAGTTCGCCTTCGGGTAAAACAATCGCCGAAGCGCCAAGGATATCCTTAAGCCCTTTTTCACTGAACAAAGTGCGTAGCGTCGTTGTTTCGGGAAGTTTTTGAATAACTGCCTCGGTCTCTTTGGGCAAAACAACTCCCTTGATCTCGCCACGGTCGGACATCAAGACTTCATACTTAAGTCCGATCAGTGAACGAGCCTGCTTCAACATCGGCCTCGAGACTCGAGACACTTTTTCATCCGAGTCGGTATCATAGCCTATGGTTTGATCAAGCATTGCCGGATTGCCAACTCGCAGTTTGATCGAAGCAAGCGATTGTTGGATCGTCGCATCACCATTGGCCGCGACTCCTGTCACCTTCCAATCAAAAACCAAAGTCGTTTTGGTCTTCATCTCAGTCACCCGAGAGTCAGCGCTGGTCGTGGTATCCGATGTCTGGGTGAGCGTGACTGCAAACTCGTCACCCGTTTTCAGTTTCCACTTCAAAGCTTCCTGTGCGTTGGCGCTTTGAAAGCTGCAAGTGCCAATCGCGATTGCCAAAAGCAAAAAAGCAACTCTATTTGTGTTTGTTTTCATTTCTCGTTTTCCATAATGTTGCCCCTGTCTCATTCTGCTCTTGATTGAAATTCATTTTTGAAAATCATCTTCAAAGAATTTCATGTGCCTCGCCTGGTTTGAGCACAACAGGCTCTGCAGAAGAACCCTCACGCATCAATTGAGCCCATTTAGCGGCGTCTTGTTCTATTGGCGGCCAAGTATTGTAGTGCGATGGCAAGACCTGTTTTGCACCAACAAACTTTGCTGCTGTTACGCTGTCTTCTGGTCCCATTGTAAATAGATCGCCGATTGGCAAAACCGCGACATCGATATTCTCTTCGCCAATCAATTTCATATCGGAGAACAAAGCCGTGTCACACGCAAAATAGATTTTCTTTGCCGCATCCCCGGAACCAATCGTGACGACGAATCCACTGGCGACACCACCGTAGGATCCATCAGGCAATTGCGAGCTATGAATCGCTTGAGTCATTTTCACGTTACCCATTGGCAATTCAAAATTGCCACCGATGTTCATGCCGGTCGTATTCTTAACAGAGTGTTTTTCAGCAAACCAATTCGCGACTTCGTAAACCGCGATTACGTTAGCGTCAGTTCTGTTGGCAATTTCTGCCACATCAGCAACGTGATCGAAATGGCCATGTGAAACAAGAATGAAATCCGCATCCACTTCAGCGGCTTTCATTGGAGCGGTTGGTGATTCATTCAAGAACGGATCTACCAGGATGTTGGAATCGCCAACTGTTATGAGCCACGAAGCATGACCGAGCCAAGTTAATTTGATCATTTCGACTATCAGTTAAAAAAGTGTTGGAAAAAAATGTTCGGATATTTTGCAATCCGAACATTGTCCAAATTAATTCGTTCCGCGATTGAGCACTTGTTCAGCTAACCAGTTGCCACATCAACTCGTTACGGGCTGGCGCAACAGCTGGTTCATGTACTTCTTGTATTTTTCCACGCCCGGCTGGCCATAAGGGTTGATTCCCAGCAACCGACCCTCAACAGCGGTTGCCAACATCATCATTTGGAAAAACTGCCCGAGAGACGCCTCGTCTGCAGCCGGCATATGCAAGTTGGTTGTTGGGCGACTGTCTTCTTGGTATGCCAGGTTGGTCCCGTTGATCGCTGCGTCCATGACTTGAGGAAGCGTTTTGTCTGCCAGTTCGTTCAGTTGATCGTGGTCCCAATGGCTAGGACCAATCGGAAGCGGATCACAACGCCACGAGTCTACAATCACGTTGTTCATGACTTTGTCGCGAATGCCTTCTTGATGTTGTTGGGCACGCGAATGAAGGTCGCGCGAATTCAAACACGTTAGTGGCAACGCCCCCTGCTCTGTTTTGCCAAGACTTTCAGCCAACAACTGGTCGTACCAAAAACCAGCCGACTCCAAAGACTTGCTCCAAACAGAAAGCACACGCGTCATCACATTGCGTTTTTTCTCTAACAAGTGATTGACCGCAACGTAATCGAGCACCGGGTTTTGGCCGATTGGCTGGGTGCGAAGCTGACCGTTCATGGCAGCGGCACCTTCGAGCAACGTCACCACATCGATTCCAAGGATCGCGGCTGGCAGTAGGCCAACGGCGGACAACACTGAGAATCGGCCTCCCACTCCATCGGGAACGAGAAACCGGTCCTGGCAACCAATCGCATCGGCGAGGCTTGCGAGCTTTCCTGTTTCACCTGTGACTGGCACCACGTAGTCAGGCAGATTGTCTCGGCCAACGGATTTTTCCAACTCCGCCAAGAACTGACGAAACGCCGCCGCAGTTTCAAGTGTTCCACCGCTTTTACTGATCACGACAATGCCCCACTTGCCTTCAGGGCCATCTCCCGTCGAATTGGTTCTCAAAAATTGAAGCAGCCCCTGCGACCAATCGTTATCAACGTTGTTGCCTTCGAAATAAATTCGCGGTCGCCCGCCACGTTCAGCTCGCGTCAGCTCATTAAAGTACGGCTGGCAACAAGTCTCCATCAACGCCCGCGCGCCCATGTACGATCCGCCAATCCCAAGTACGACAACTTTGTCGACGCGTTCACGTAGCTTGGCCGCTGTTTCCAAAATTTGGCCAAGCTCACTGTTTGGCCGGTCGGACTGGTAGGCGTCCAAAATACGCTCTGGCATTTCGTGAAAGCCCGAATCAAGTGGTTGTTTTTCGACGGGAACATCGCCACCAGAAGCAAGCAATTGAAGATCCGTTTTTAGAACTTCATCGCGAGCCAGTTCAAGTTGCGGCTTGAGCTGCTCAATATCTTCCTTGGAAATTCCGTGCTCGGAAATAAGTGCGCCGTCAAAGTTAAACGTGAGGGGTTTAATTTTTGCCATGATTATTTGAATTTTGGTTCGAATTATTGTTTGGTCGAATGAACTTGATATTGTCGCCCATCTACTCAATTCAAACCAGTAGGACGCCATACCAAAGAAGGTGAAATCAATTGCCGTCATTGATTTTCATTCAAAAAAAGAAAACGGATTACAGGGAGGCCTACGGTCCGCCTGTAGAAACTGATAACTTACGGCAGCCCGGCGAAAGTTGTCAGCAACAATATCTGAATCAATAAAATTCAAACAAATACGCAAAATGAAATCTCTTGAAAAGCATCCTTCCTTTTCTGGCCCAGAAGGCCCCGTCGTTCTTGTCATCATGGATGGCGTTGGAATCGGGCGTGGCGATGCGGGCGACATGGTTAGCAAAGCCTCAACACCGAACTTGGACGACCTGAAAACGAAATCCGTTTACACAACCCTTAAGGCTCACGGATTAGCGGTCGGCATGCCGGGCGATGGCGACATGGGCAACAGCGAAGTCGGCCACAACGCGATTGGTTCTGGACGCGTGTTTGACCAAGGCGCTTTGCTCGTCCAAAACGCCGTGAAATCGGGCGCGATGTTTGAAGGCGAAAGTTGGAATGAACTCACTGGCTCGCTCGGCGCCGATTCAACATTGCACTTTATTGGCCTCCTGTCCGACGGGAACGTCCATTCGCATGTCGACATTTTGTTCGCCATGTTGGCACACGCGCAAAAACAAGGAATCAAGAAAGTTCGCGTTCACACGTTGCTAGACGGGCGAGACGTCCCACCAACCTCCGCTCTCGTTTATGTTGAGATGCTGGAAAAGCAACTAAGTGAGATCAACACATCTGGCGATTTCGATTACGCGATCGCGTCCGGCGGTGGCCGTCTTTATATAACGATGGATCGATACAATGCCGATTGGCCGATGGTCGAACGGGGTTGGAATGTGCATGTCAAAGGCATCGGACGCGAGTTTGAGTCAGCCAAAACAGCAATCGAAACTTTGCGAGCCGAAACTCCAGACGTGATCGATCAGGATTTGAAAGAGTTTGTGATCACACGTGACGGGAAACCGGTTGGGCCGATTGTCGATGGCGACAGTGTGGTGCTGTTTAACTTTCGCGGCGACCGCGCGATTGAGCTTACCCGCGCGTTCGATGAACCCGATTTGGACACATTTAATCGGGGGCCAATTCCAGATGTGAAATTCGCAGGCATCATGCAGTACGACGCCGATTTGCAAATTCCCAAACGCTTTCTCGTATCACCTCCGTCGATCGTTTCGGTGATGGGCGAGTATCTGGCCGGCTCGGGAATCAGTCAGCTGGCGGTGAGCGAAACGCAAAAGTACGGACACGTGACTTATTTCTTTAACGGCAATCGCAGCGGTAAATTTGACGAATCGAATGAAGATTATGTTGAGATCACATCGGACTTGTTGCCATACGAGGAACGTCCTTGGATGAAGGGTGGTGAAATTACGGATGTGATACTCGATTCAATCCGAGAAAAGAAACACCGGTTCATCCGTGCCAACTACCCCAACGGCGACATGGTCGGTCACACGGGTAACTTGCTGGCGGTAGAGATTTCAGTTGAAGCAGTTGACCTCTGCGTTGGCCGTCTGATCGATGCCATTGAAGAAGCAAACGGGATCTTGATCGTTACTGCTGACCATGGCAACGCAGACGAAATGTACGAAGTTGGCAAAGATGGAAAGCTCAAACTCGATGGCGACGGCAATCCAAAATCAAAAACCAGCCACACGCTCAATCCAGTTCCCTGTTACATTTACGATCCAGCCGGCACTGCAAAAATCCGCTTGGCAAGCAAAGAGAATCTTGGGATCAGCAGCCTCGCGGCCACTTCAATTTCTTGTTTAGGGCTAATGCCGCCGGACGACTACGACCCATCCATCGTTGAGGTGGGTTAGAAAGGTCGCCGGATCGAAAGTATTGATTGCAGCTTTCAATATTTCTTGAATCCTCGCGAACCTCTTGGCACGGAGTTCGTCTGTTCTTTTGTTGTGCGAATTTCGCCAACGACTCAAACATCAAAAACCGTGAAAGATAATCCAATGCACTTTGCATTTTCCAGTCCGTCAGTTTCAGCAGCCGTTCGATTCGTGCCCAGCCCGAATTCGAATCCGTCGCGCCCTTGCGTGCGATTACGCCACTGATGTTCGGATAATTCACTATGAATACGAGCCCGATGTCATGTGACGTCGGGCTTTTTTTGTGGACTTTTTTAGACGGTTGTCAGTTTTCAGTAATGCAAGTGAAGGACTAAACGAGAAATTTTCGGGTAGAGGTGCAGATGGGAGCACGCCGGTTTTGGGAACCGGAGGTTTTCGGTTCGACCCCGAATTACCCGACTTTGAAAATTGAGATTTTCCGGTGTGGCCAAATTGGCAAGGCATCCGCTTGTTACGCGGACGATTGAAGGTTCGAGTCCTTCTGCCGGAGCTACTAACCGGGCGCCGTTTTCGACGGAGCTTTGGGATTTAAAAATACAAAGAGCGAAAACTTGGAAGGGCAAGCCAATTGGCGATGGCATCCGTTTTGAAAACGGCCGAGCTCTCATAAAGCCTTGCGGGTTCAACTCCCGCTCCTTCCGCTTTTTTATCAAAAGTGATTTCGTGTTGGTTTTGCGATGACTGATCTGCGCGGGTC
>CAYZGP010000169.1:0-11240 GCA_964478065.1 uncultured Pirellulaceae bacterium | reverse complement strand
GGCACGCCCGGGTTGCTTGGATTCGAAGATTCTGGCGACTTTGCCTCGGTCTTCGAGGGTGACTTCACAGCCATTCAAGACAACACCTTTTTGAATTCGATCGGTGTCGATGTAACTCAGTACGACAACGTTGATCAAGCATCAGAAGCCGATCCTTTCAGGCTTTCAGTAGTACCTGAACCGACGAGCCTTGGCGTTTTGGCGTTGTTTGGTATAGGCGTATTTGTTCGCCGAAAGCGATAGCCGATTGTTGGCAAAATTGAAATTCAAACTCAAATAGCTCAGTGATTTCCACAGAGCTATTTTTTTCTGCGCGATGCACATCGCCAATTATTTTTAAAGTCAAGGAGCCAGAGGCTTCCTACATAAACTCGACTAGATATTGATCATATCTTACAGATGGCACGCGTAACGGCTGGAGTAAAAACACTGACGGTTTCCATGCGCATCAGGTCCGCTGGTCGTCTAACCGCCAAACCAGGATTTCTTGCCGATTTTCTTTTTCGATGTCTCTTCGTCTTTGTCGATATCGAAAACCTTGCCAAGCTTCATCAGACTGAAAACTTCTTCGACGTTCTCATTGATGTTACACATGCGCAATGCGACTTTTGCGGCCTTGCATTTTTTGCCAAATAGTACAAGCTTTCCGATCATCGCCGACGACATAAAACTGACGTTTTGAAAGTTCAGGATGATTTGATTGTTTTCCGCATTGTTGATCAGCTCGGTCAACTCTTGTCCTAAACTGCTGATACGAGACTCATCGATAATTCGAACATCTTGAAAATACGCCAGTGTGATATCGTTTTCGGAACGAATGAGCAATGTAGCCACGGGATTACCTTTTAGTGGATTTGACTTGCAACAGCTTAACTTCAACAGTTAACTCTTGAGATTGAATTGTAAATCGACATCGTTTCACTTGCAACAATGCAAACTCAGGGAGTAGCTCAAGATTTCATTTGATGCTTCCCCGTTCTTATTGACGAGTTATATGAAAATTTTATTGTTTGAGTGGCTGACAGGTGGCGGAAAATGGATTGAAGACAAGTCTGCACAGTCTTCTCCGGACCCAATTTTGGGTGACGGAGAACCCAGTCCACAATCCGGAATGAGCCGTCAAGGCCACGCGATGCTCTCGGCGATCACCACCGATTTCCTCGACGCGGGAATCGAAGTGGTCACATTGATCGACCACCGCGACCAGTTTCTTGACCACGTTAAATTGAAAAAGATCGAGATCAGTTCCGCGGATGACCTTAAAACAAAATTGGTCGACACTGCAAGCAAGGTCAACCATGTGATGTTGATTGCCCCAGAGTCTAACGGTCGTTTGACGGATTGCATTGATTGGCTTGGCTCATCACAGCATAAATTGATTAGCCCAGATGCCGAGTTCGCCAAATTCGCATCATGTAAACAATCGACGGTGCTGCGTCTTCAAGCTGGTGATTTTGACCTGTTTCCTCAAGGCGTTTTATTAAGCCATTTTTTGGCCGGCACCAAACGTTTCGATCACCCCGGCCCCGTGGTTCTAAAACCGACCGACGGCGCGGGTAGTGAAAATGTTCACTTGATTACTCAATGGGATAATTCGAAATGCCAAAACAGTGCCCCATTTGCCGAGCAAAGAAAAAGCCTTCTTGCGCCACTGGAACACGTTTGGCAACACGCGCCCGAACGGTTTCGAATTGAAAGTTTTGTCAGCGGCACCCCGGTCAGTGTCTCCGTTCTCTGTGGTGCACGCGACAGTCAGATTCTGGCGCCAACAATTCAGGTGTTCGACAAAGAACCGTTTGGTGAATACGTCAAAGCCGAAGTGAACGTCGATCCTGACATTTCGCTTCGAGCAATCCAACTGGCAACCAAAGTCGTCAACGTTTTACCCCCAACGCGAGGGTACATTGGTTTGGATTTGGTGATCAGCGACCAATCGAGTGAGCAAGACGTTTTGATCGAGATTAACCCTCGGTTGACGATGTCGTATTTGCAACTTCGAGAAATTTACCCCGACCTTGCAACGTCGATGTTCAAAAAAGCCGTTGAAGGAAAACGAAAATCGTAGGCCAGTAACGGCGAACTACTCTTCTGTCCCGCATTGCTCCAGCGCCATCTCTTTTATCCCGCGAAGATCTAGTTTTCCCGTTCCAAGCAACGGAAGCTTTGCGACTTCGAAGAAACTGTCAGTCGAAGGGATGAAAATATTAGGCAACCCTTCATCTTTGAGTGCCTGTTGCATGTCATCCACTGACTTTTGAACTGGCGTGTGCAGTACCACCAAGCGTTCGCCTTTTTTCACACAGGGAACTGCGGTAACGGCTACGATTAAGTGGTCATCTGAATCGTCATCAGGTGTCGTATCGAGCAACCGCGAAAGAACTTCTTCGATCTTCAAGTGTGGAACCATCTCGCCGCCAATTTTTGAAAACCGACTCATTCGTCCCGTGATCTTGATAAATCCATCGTCGTCAATCAATGCGACGTCACCCGTTTTGTACCAGCCATCGATCAACACTTCAGCCGTGCAGTCTGGGCGTTTCATGTAGCCTTTCATTACGTTGGGACCTGTGATCCAAAGCATGCCCGGTTCGTTGGGGCCTAACTCTTCACCGGTATCCAAGTGCGTAACTTTTGCAGCGCAGTTGGGCATCGGCCGGCCAACGGTCCCCTCTTTTGCGTCGACTTGGAATTTTTTCCCGTGCTGACGCGAATAAGGAATATTGACTGCTGCGACGGGAGACAATTCGGTCGTGCCGTATCCTTCTACCGGACGCACGCCAAATTTTTGCTCAAACTCTTCGCATAGCTCGGGCGGCAATCGTTCAGCTCCTGCAATCGCCATGTCCAATGACTTGAATTGCTCCGGCGTGCAGCGACGCATGTACGATCGCAAGAAAGTTGGGGTGGCCACGAGAATCGTGCCTTTGAACTTCTCAGTAATTTTTCCAATGACTTTGGAGTCAAGCGGATTGAAGTGGTAAACGCCGCGAATCGCCGTCGTCATCGGCACCCATAGCGCGACCGTGTATCCCATCGAATGGAAAAACGGCAACACGGCGATGATGGTATCGTCTGGAACCAGTGAGGCAACTTTCTCGATGCCCAAAGCGTTGCTCATGACATTTTGATGCGTCAACATCACGCCCTTGGGGTTGCCGGTTGACCCAGAGGTAAACACGATCGTCAACAAGTCATCCGGCTTGATCTTGGTCAGGCCAAGCATTCGATTGAGCAAAAATGCCGGGACTGCAAAACTTTGAAAAGCGCCAATTGCTTTGTCGACTCCGCTGACTTTGTCTTTCAAATCATCGAGATAGAAGACTTTGCAATCAAATTTGAAATCGAACTTTTCTTCAACCTTCCTGGTCGTCAAAACGGTTTTCACATCCGCATCATCGATACAGTGATTGATCAATTCATTAGAAAGCGAATAATTCAGGTTGATCGCCACGCGTTTATCGAGCGACAAAGCCAAATTGACGATCGCGCCCCCCACGGTCGGAGGAATCAAGACCGCCACATTTTGTTCATTGTCATCAAGCACATGTTTGCGAAGCAGTTTTTTCAAAACCAGTGCACGGGTCAAAAGCTTGCCACCGGTTTCTTCTTGATTGGTTGAATCTGCAATCTTTGACCGGAATTTGGCCCGCTTGCAGGCTTTGATAAATGCAGTTGGTGGGGCTACAAATTTTCCAGCATAGTTTTCCATTGTACGCGCACTCAGTTTTTGAAGTGATTGTTGAACCGCAAACATTGTATCCGGATTTTCGATCGGTTCACCCACGTGAACGGAAAGCGGTCGTCGAAATCCGTCCGGAAATTTCTTAAACGCTTTGCCCTGTGAGTAACTCGCAAGGCTGCCGTAAAGCTGATCGAAATAAACGGGAATGACCGGAACCGGATTTTCTTTGTCGATGATCTTTGAAAGACCGGGCTTGATCGATTTGACTTGGCATTGCCGCGAAATTCCGCCTTCTGGGAAAAGCGCAACGACATCGCCGTTTTGAGTAACCTGTCGGGCCGTCTCAAGTCCTTTGCGAATCGATTTCGGACCACCGGTGATCAAAATGATCTGACAGAATTCAGCCCACTTCTTCAAAATGAAACTTGAAAAATTCCCGGCCCAAGCGATAACTCGCGGTATCCGTGGAACGAAAACCATGATGATCATTCCGTCTAGCCACGATGAATGGTTGGCGACAACGATCGCGCCGCCCTCTTTTGGAAAATTGTCTTGCCCACTTACACGGACTCGATAAATCAGTCGAAGCCCCATCATGAAGAGCATTCTGACAAAAGGGCGAATCAAACGATAAAGCGCATAAAACAAAACAGGAATGGTGAGCAGTCCCATTACCATGAATACTTGGCGAGAGGTGAGCAGTGGAAGCTTGCCGCTCTGCCCAATTGCTTTTTTGATTTGCCGACCAATTTTTTGCTCCTTAGTAGTATTGGCAGCTATTTCCGCTGAAGAATACGAAAGTGATTCGTCCGCCTTGAACTCCGCGCGATAATCTTCGAGCCCAAGCGTCGCCAATTTCATTGAACTTTGTGCTTCAGCACGAGCACTAGAATCTTCGATTTTCGCATTCTCTTTCGTTAACGCTTCATCAAACTCGCGACGGCGTTTTGCGTCGAGCCAAACCAACTCAGACAATGCAGCAGTGCGAACAGGCTCTGAGGCTTGATCAACAAACGACTTGATGTTCGGTTTTGCAGGGTCAATTTTTGACTGCTCAAATTTGGCAACCAATTCCTTGAGCTCACCCTGTTGATCGGCGTCCAGACTAGCGGACGTGAGCTCCGGGGGAAGGTTCGCTAACGTGCCTTCGCCAGTTGGCATTCTGCAAACAAACAGCAAACCGAACATCACCAGGATGCCACCGAAGGCCAAGCAATTCGTGGCCGCCAAAATCGAACCGCGTTTTTCAATCGGGCTGTTGTGTTGGAGAAAAGAAGCCAATGGAACGTCGAAGATTCCGGCGCTTAAACCAAGCCCGCCTAACAATAAGCATACGATCACTTGACCAGATCCAAATGTTTGCCCATTGATAAAGTCGGCCGGTGAGAACCAAAGCAGCAATGAAAATACTGCGATGCCAATCGCGCCAAGCGGTACCAGTCCCAATTCAATTCGACCAGCAGAAATAATTCCCGCAAGAACGCTTCCCAAACCGATGCCCAGCGTTACTGCGATCAACAGCGGCGTACGGTCGGACTCCACTAAACCGCCACTTTCTTCTGCAAAGACATCTATGTTGAGTTGTGCAAACGCAGCGATCGCCCAGAAAAACACCACACCCAGTGCGACCCGAAACAGAACTCCATAGTTGAACAGTTGGCGAATGTCTCGAAACGTCTCGCCAAACAGGTTGTATGGAAAACGCGCGTTCCGGTTTGCAGCCGGCAGTGATTTGACCAGCAGGCTGAGCGCCGTACCGACAATCGCGACTCCAATCAAAACCGACGCCGCCATGAAAATGTTTGTTTGACCGCGGTTGGTCACATCTGAAAGCCAACCCCCCAACGCCATCCCGATCACGGTTGCCGAAAGGGTCGCGAGATTGAAAATTCCGTTTCCTGCTGCGATCGTTTTTTCAGTTAGCAGTTCCGGAATTGTGCCAACTTTGGCAGGCGCGAACAAAGCGCTCTGCATTCCCATCAAAAATACTGCGGCGAGTAATAGATAGAAAAATGGATCCACACCCAGAGTTGGGTTGGGCGTTCCCATTAACGAAACGGCCGTCACGCCCAGCGCCATGATCACAATCTCGGCGATCTTACACGCAATAATGACCTGGCTTTTTTTGTAACGGTCCGCCAACCAGCCAGCGACTGAAGCAAACAAAATATAAGGCACGATAAAAAATGAAGAGCCAACAACGAGCAAGGTTGCCTGGTCTTCGGGTGCAAATTGATCTTTGCCGACTCCGATTACAAACCAGCGAAAAACGTTGTCGTTGATTGCCGTTAGCCACTGTGTCCAAAGAAGGCCTTGAAAACTGGCTCCCCAAAGCGGCGATTTTTTTGATGTTGAATTTTGAGAATCGAGCGTTGGTGTTTCACTTGTCGGTGAGTTCATTTTGAATTGTCAAATTTCAGTGGATAGTGGTTGACCGTTGCTCGTCGATGAATACTCCCAAGATACCGATTCTGGCAGAATTAATCGCCACCAATGTGCGGTTTCAAAGCTCAAAAATCCGGGGATTTTTGTCCAGCGGCGAAATTCCACCGTACTTCACAAGGTTTCGAGCAATCGATTACTGGAGCTGGGAACGCCAGATTGCTATGCAGCCTCGCGATTATTTTGAGCCAATGCGATGGTTGCCAATCCTCCAACCGGATCATCGGTGTAATCGCTAATGTCTTGTGTTGTTCAAGTCGCTTTCACAATCAAACGATAGAGAAGAAGGACGCGAGTTTAGAAAAGGAGTTCTAGTCGCCAACTTTAAATTGACTTAAAGCGGGAAAACCGATGCGACGAACTTCAACTATGACACTGGGATTTTTGCTGATTTTTATTGGCATTCAGCTCAACCTTGTAGAGACGTACGTGCTTACACCACGTGTCAGTAACTTTCTAACCGCGAATGGCAGTTCACGTTTCAACAGCAATGCCTCAGCGATCAATCCTGCGAGCAATGGAATTGTAAACGTCAATCCGCAGTTCAATCGCCAACCCGGTATCCAGAACTCGCCGTACAATTCGCCTTACTATCAGGCGTCGTTTCCACAAGCTCAGTTTGAGCCAATCGCAAATGTTGGCCCTGCAAAAACGTTTAGCCCATCAAAATGGCTCTGTTGGCCCGTGTTGTTTTTCGGAGCTGTATTGCTGCTGCAAGGTTTTTCATTTCGTCGAAGCTAGACGGCCGGCAAATCTAAACGGCGCCATCTGACGCAGCCCGTGAAATTCGAAATTTGCACTCTGAAGTCCTGATTCAATATTTGAAGTTCAGATTCAACCGGTTTGCAAACCAACTGTCATAACCGGACTTTGGGAATTTCATCTGACGCGAAATTTCAGAAAAATCTTAAACCGCACATAGCGATAAGTGCGATGTAGAGGACATAGTCGGTCCACTATTTTCCCAACGGACTTAGACTATCAAAAGCACTAGCTCAAAACGTAAGCGAATGAGATTCTGGTCGATCATTCGAGGACGTGGCGACTAGTGTTTTTCTTTTGGTATCTCCAAAACTCAGCGTACTCGCGAAACCAACCACTTCACTTGCTCTCACTCATTTATTCCGTTCAAACGGTAGTTCTTGCCAAGTGAATTCCTGAAAATTCTGGCTGCTCACGACTCGGGGGCTTAATTTCTGGACGGTTAAAAACCAGCGATTCAAATCTTAACTGTTCTCAACTGTACCAATGTCGCTTGCGCCAATCCGGTCAACAAAAGTAATTCCAAGGCGATTGTCTCTCAACGCTTTCGGGAAATACGTCTTGAATCAGACCATCTTCTAAAATGTCAGGTGGAATATCCGTGTTTCCACGCGCCCTGCTTTGACCACACTTGCATCCGGTCTATGATGGAAAGGTCCGCCAACTCCGACTATCCAAAGTCCTCTGGCGGTTCATACGAGTAACCGCGGAATGAGAAACCGTTATGGAAGATAACAACAGCAGCGATTTTGAGTGCATTGAATTGGACAGCGTAGAAGATATCTCCGTTGTCAAATTCAAAGACCCTAAAGTAATGGATCCGTCACGTATCGAGATGATGGGTAGAGAGCTGCTTTCGCTGGTCAAAGAAGACGAAACAGAAAATGTACTGATCAACTTTGAGAACGTCAGCTTCTTTTCAAGTGCGGCGATCAACAAGTTGATTGTTTTGGAAAAACGAATCCGAGCTCAAGGCGGTCAGATCCGGCTTAGTAATCTTCGCCCCGAAGTTCGCGACTTGTTCAGTTACACGAATCTTGATTCGATGTTTCAAATCAACGACAAACAATCCGAAGCGATTGAATCGTTCAAAGGTTAGTTAGTGTCGACAAACTTATTTTGATAGGATGTTGACCCAATACCATCGCGAAACAACAGGATTTATGGTATTTACTGATTGATGATTTGATTTGTTGAAACATTGCAAAATAATGGTGTATCAACCAACGGCTTGATGACACTAGGGGATTATGTCGCACACAATGGGAAATACTACCGATTGGATTTATGACAATCGCGTTCCAAGTGAACCTGATAACTGCGCGAAAATTGTAAACATGATTCTCGACCAACTGGAAAAAGCCAGTTGGCCCAACAAGGACGTCTTTGGCATTCACATGGCGATGGAAGAAGCCGTCATGAATGCAATTCGGCACGGCAACCATTGCTGTCCCGACAAAGAAGTTCATGTCTTGATCGAAATTTCCTCTGACACGTTTTACGCCAAGGTCACGGATCAAGGCTGCGGCTTCAATCCTGCGGAACTTCCTGACCCCACCGATGATGAGAATCTGGAAAAGTCGTGTGGTCGTGGCGTAATGTTGATCAAGAACTTTGTGGACGAAGCCGTCTACAACGAAAAAGGGAACTCGGTCGAACTAAAGAAAAAGCGTACTTCGTAGAAAAAGCTACGGGTGGTACCGAGGCTACTTGTTTGATTCGGACGTTCTTAATTGTTTCGCCAAAACGGCTACCTGTTCCAGCATCACAGATCCGAAGTCCATTTTTTCGTCGGACATCCATTGCATAACCGTGCTTATCACCAATTCTTTCAGGTAAGCAAACGAGAACCCTTCTGTGCTTTCAGCTGAATCATCGAGACTCCCTGCTTTCCAGCCCGTTTCGGCGGCCAAACGCTCTTGCCACGTTTCGAGGAAGCGTCGACGTTCGTGTGTGGTAGGAAGATCGAAATGGTACTTTCGGTCAAACCGACTTGGACGATCCACGATTGCGGAATCTATTTTTTCCGGGTAGTTCGTCGTGGCAAGAATGATCATTCCATGATTTTTCTCAAAACCATCAAGTTGATTCAGAAAGAATGAACGTGAGTTGTTGTCGACCAATGAGTCAAGGTCTTCGAGAACCAGCACACAGGGGTTCAGTTTTCTGGCTCTGCTGAACACCCGCCTCCAAAGCTGTTCTGGCGTATAGTGCGGATGGCTCAGGCTTTGAACGTACAAGATTGGGATTCCCAGTTCTTTCACCAACGCACGGACACAGTGCGTTTTCCCGTTTCCTGGCGGTCCGATGAACAGCGCTCCGCGTCGCCAGGCAATGCCAATGGAGCTATATCGCTTTTCGGATTCAAGAAACTGTTTGAATTCAGATCGGATTGTGTCACGAAGGTTTTCGGCGAGAATCAAATCGTCAAACTTGGCTTCTTTGGTGGCACTGTACAGGCTGCGGCTGCGTTCCCAATACCCGTTCGCAAAGACCAAAATTGCTTCGCCAGGGTCGTTGGTTTTTCGCTCGACGTCGAGATAAACTCGCGAGCGATTTCTTCTGAGTCAGCAATCACCCACTCCCGCATCTGACTCCCACATCCGCCTTCCCATTCGAGGTGAACGACTTCAAGCACGTGGTCGTTCCAATTTATCTTCCAAACAATCTCGTCGTGGTTTTCATAGAGTGTGTCATGATCTTCGCCTCCCCAATAAACGGATGTTAGCGGTCTTGGGGCGGTCACTTTTTCACGTGAGCAATGTTCAAGGCGAACATATTCATCCAGATCCAGGTGTTGTGTTGCGACAACAGCTTTTTCAATGTTTTGCTCAAGGATGATTGACTCGGCACGAATCGGAAGTTGACTGGGGTTGTCCTTGAGGACATCGAGAAAGAAGTTTGGATTCATTCGGCAAAAGCACGTTTTAGGGTATGGTGTAACATTCAGGTCCAAACGTGACACAAGATAGTGTCGAAGGTTCGCCATTCCATTTGCGTAAATAAGTCAGGAAATCCATCTATGTCAAAGCTTGAAGAAATTGCTCAGCGTGATGGCTGGCGATGTTGGCTTTGCGACGAGCCAGTAGATCCGGACATGTCATCCAACGATCCGCGCGGTGCGAGCGTTGACACTCGGATCACAAAAGCCCGCGCCAAGAAACTTAAAAAAGACAAATCGCCTCCCCCTCCAGAACGACTGGCGCACAAAGGATGCAATACTGGCAAAGGCGCTGTCGATGCGGTCGTAAAATGGCCAGACCATTTGATTGTCGTTGACCCGGCCCCAATCATCGCAACCGCCGAACGGCTACTTCGAAAAGGCGGACGTGAAGCGATGGCAAGATGCCCGACAAAAGAAGACGCCGAAGTGGCCGCAAGTTGGTTAACCGATCGCATGTCCCGATTAGAACCAGACTTGGCAGTGAAATGCCGCGTCGACAATGCGGGCGGGCAGTTTTTGGTAAGCCTTTTTGTTTAAGAATTTATTCGGTAAGCAAGATCAAATCGTTGATTGAAATGTTCCAAACGACAGCCTTGTTCGTGCTATTCAACGGTGGCTTTAACCGCTCCAACAGAAATTCCACCGTCTACAAGCAAAGTCTGTCCAGTGATGTAGGCGCTTGCATCGGAGGCCAGTAGTAATAGCGCCCCATCCAAATCGCCAGGCGAACCCGGACGGTTAAGTGGAATGCGCTCGCACAAATATTCGACCCAGCCGGGTTGTTCGTACATTACTTTGTTTTGATCTGTCTTGAACCAACCCGGTGCCAAACAATTAACGGTGATCCCCTGCCCTCCCCAATCATCGGCCAAACTCATGGTTAGTTGTTTCGTTCCGCCACGACTGGCGCCGTATGGACCAAGTCCTGCGTAACCTGAAACGCAAGTCACTGATCCGATGTTGATGATGCGTCCGTATTGTTTTTCCGACATGTGTCGCGCGACTTCTTGAGCGACGAAAAACACGCCGCGAAGGTTTGTTTCGAGGATTAAATTCCAATCGTCCCATTCGACTTCAAACGCTGGCTTGCGAACATTGCAACCTGCGTTGTTGACCAATACGTCGATGCGGCCAAACTTGTCGATCACCGTCTTGACCGCGGATTTGATGCTAGAATGTTTACGAACATCGAGTTCGATTTTTTCAACTTTCGCACCAAGGGCAGTCAATTCCTCTGCTGGTCCATCCAAAGATTCAAGCGTCCTGCTGGTGATAGCTAAGTCCGCGCCTGCTTTGGCCAGCGTTCTGGCAAAACCAAGTCCAAGTCCGCGGCTGGCTCCAGTGACGAGTGCAATTTTTCCCGAAAGATCAAATGGGTTTGTCATGATTTTACGTGCTGGTTAAAAATTT
>CAYZGP010000168.1:8532-11524 GCA_964478065.1 uncultured Pirellulaceae bacterium | reverse complement strand
AATAAAAGGGGTCAGGCTACTTTTAATGGCACGACTGCCAAGCAACGACTAACTTCCTGCACGAGGGGAGATGTGGCCACCCATCTAACCATTGACTCGGTTGCGCAGAATTGTCAACGTTGCGACATCAAACATCTTAGGACCGAGAAATAGCCAGACAAAATCGCAGTGAGAGATCTTCCGCACTTCCAAACGTTATTCAGGAACAAAAATTTCCAAAACCTCCGCGCCCTCCGTACCCGGGCTCAGCAACGTTGGAGGCAGGCAAGCCGGAAGCAAAACGGTATCGCTGATGTTCATTGGCTCGCCGCTTGGATCGCCGTCAACGGAAACAGAGCCTTGCGTGACGGCGAGAATTCGAAAACGCCCGTCGCCACCGAGCTTCATTGGCTCGGTCAAAGTGCCGCGATTCATGACAAACTTATCGCACGCAACGATCGTCATCCAATTCGGATTGTCCGTTGGCGAAGGCACCTCTGGCGCGACCGGGCCACGCGTAAAATCGGTTGCTTTGATAGCCTGCTCAATATGAAGCGGTCGGGGCTGACCATCGGCATCGATTCGGGCCCAATCGTAAACACGAAACGTGGTATTACTGGCTTGCTGAATTTCAGCGATCAACAATCCTTCGCCGATCGCGTGCATCGTGCCCGCGGAAATGAAAACGCAATCGCCTTGCTTGGGTTGGAAACTGTGAATCACAGATTCCGTTTGGTTCGACTCGATCGCCGCGCGAAAATCAGATTCGGAAACGCCTTCTTTGAGCCCAGCATAAATCTTTGAGCCGGGATCGGCATGCATCACATACCAAGCTTCCGTTTTGCCAAGATCAGGAGGTGAAAGCGTGGCACCGAATTTGTCGTCAGGGTGAACTTGGACGGACAGGTTTCGATTGGCATCGAGAAACTTGAGCAGCAACGGAAACCGATTTTGAAGATGCGTTGGCAACTCGGGTGACGAGATGCTTGCCAGCAGAGATTCACCCAGCAAGTTGGCTCCGTCACCTGCGATTAATTGTCGCAGTGACTTTCCCGCAAGATCACCGTATCGAACAACGCTCTGGTCGTCCTGATGATCGACGACTTCCCAACTTTCGGCAGCCGTTTGGTCACCGATTGATTTGCCCAGTACCTCAGCCAGCCGCCTGCCGCCCCATAGATAGCGACGAAAAAGCGGTTCGAATCGTAGTGGGTACATCCTTAGCCCTCAAATGGATTAACGTTATGATTAGTTGAACAGACAAACATTAGATTGCCCAAGCACCAATCGGAACAGCCCGAATCAATCAACCAGCCGGTACCGTGAACTAAACTGTATGTCTGAGTCAAGTGAAATGCGGCACAACGAACGTTGTTGGCTTGACCACGCCATGTTACTATCCAAATTAATGTCGACAATGGTACAGCACAGCGCCCAGCTTCTTTCTACAAAATCATCCGATGAATTCACGTCAACCTAACGAAGATCTGTTCGAAAACAGCAGGATGTCGTTTGGCGACCATCTTGAAGAGCTTCGCAAAGTTCTCATTCGAGCCGCGATGGGCATTGCGATTTTCTCTTTGGTTGGATTCTATTTTTCCACTGACATCATTAACGTTTTGAAACAGCCGCTTATCGACGCGATTGCCCAGTACAACATCGAAAAAACTTCGAAGGGACTGGAAGAAAAGTACGGCTTCGTGCCGCCTGAATATTTACCGCTAATGAATGAAGACGGAAAAATTCCTCGCCGGGTCCAGTTTGACCCGAATCAAATGCGTCGAGCACTAGGTCTCAGAGAAGAAGCCTACGTCGAAGATTTCGATTTCAAGCCCAGCCATTTCGAAACCGAAAACGTCCAAGCCATTTGCGAACGACTGTCAACCCAAACCGGCAATTGGTCCGTCAGCAAAGAAAAATTGCAAGCGACATGGGAGAACATGCCCGAGACAGACCAAGCGACGATCAAGCAAATATCGGATGATGGAAAATCTGACGAAAGCCTGACCGAGCTCGTCGCAGTATTCAACCGCTTGGCTCAAGTCGAAAAACTAAGCGACTCCGAAGCGTTCCAAAGCGATTTAGTCGAAGGCCGATCCGGGCTATGGGAAATGTTCATGCCTGCCAAACCAAAACCGCTGGCGAAGATGAAAGAAAAATTGGTCGAGTTGGCCGAAAAAAATCAGCCGGATTCCAAACTCAGCCGTCGGCTAAACCGCTCTTTGATCACATCGTTGTTTTACGATTTAATGCCGCCGCCTCAGGTTGAACTCAGTGAAATCGAAATCTGGGAAGACTCGGACTTTCAACCCCAAGCACTTGGTGTTGGCGAAGGATTTTCGGTTTGGCTAAAGGCAGGTTTGTTCACCGGCCTGACAATCGCGGGCCCTTGGGTGTTTTTCCAGTTGTGGACTTTTGTTGCAACAGGACTTTATCCGCACGAGAAAAAGTACGCCCATGTCTTTTTGCCGATCAGCATTCTCCTGTTTGTCGCAGGCGTATTGCTGGCTTTCTTTTTCGTTTTCCAGCCCGTGTTAGGATTCTTGTTTTCATTCAATCAGCAAATGGGAATTGCGCCTCAAATGCGGATTAACGATTGGCTTAGTTTTGTAATGTTCCTGCCACTGGGTTTTGGAATCGCGTTTCAACTTCCGCTTGTGATGTTGTTCATGAACCGCATCGGAATTTTTTCAGTGGAAGACTACATGAGCAAGTGGCGAGTCGCCGTAATGATCATTTTCGTCCTGGCGATGTTCCTTACTCCAGCCGACCCGATCAGCATGCTGCTCCTTGCAATCCCACTAACGTTCTTATATTTCTTGGGCGTGGGAATGTGTAAGTGGATGCCGAGATCGAAAAATCCGTTCGGCGAAGACGCGGCAGTGCCTGCGTAGTGAAGAAATTTTCTGCGTTGGAAAGCCAATCGAAAAATCAGTGATTCGTCAAAGCTGAAATGAATCGTTTGTCCAAGGGTTCTTTCTGGGTGCGCAGCATGAGCATGGACACCCGTCAA
>CAYZGP010000168.1:0-8432 GCA_964478065.1 uncultured Pirellulaceae bacterium | reverse complement strand
GGGTGCGCAGCATGAGCATGGACACCCGTCAATTCAAGTTTGACGCACCACTAGGCACATCCATCAATCGGACAGATCGAATAGTGCATCCACGTATTGATCTACATCGAACTGGGCGAAATCTTCCAGCGACTCACCGAGCCCAACGAATTTGACGGGCAGTCCAAATTCCTGGCGGATCGGAATTGCAACACCGCCTTTTGCTGTGCCGTCCAATTTGGCGAGAATGATGCCGGTACAGCCTGCTGCTTCAGAAAAACCGCGTGCTTGGCTGATCGCGTTTTGACCGGCTGTTGAATCGAGCACCAAAAGGACTTCATGCGGAGCGGTTTCGCTAACCTTGCCAATGACGCGACTGATGCGCCCCAGCTCTTCCATCAAATTGGATTGGGTTTGCAGACGTCCGGCAGTATCAACGATGCAAACATCAGCCGAATTGTTCTTTGCAAATTCGACGGCTTTGTAGGCAACGCTTGCCGGGTCGCTGCCTTGGGGGCCGGTGACAATCTCGGCGCCCATTCGGCCAGCCCATACCGTCAACTGTTCGACGGCGGCGGCACGGAAAGTATCGCCAGCACCAAGCACTACAGAGTGCCCGTTTGTAATGAAGCGATGAGCCAATTTTGCGATTGAAGTCGTTTTGCCAGCTCCATTGACGCCGACCACCATGACAACGGTAGGGCCATCTCCAGCCATGTTAATTTCAGCGGAATCCTGCTGCATGATTTCGCGAATGGTTGTCTTGGCGGAATTAACCAAGTCATTGTTCTGCAGTTTCTTGCCGCGGAACTTGGATTTGAAGTCGTCTCGAATTTTACCGGCCGGTCCCACACCCATATCGGTTTTGATCAAGTGTGCAAACAACTCGTCAAGAAATTCATCGTCGACCAATCGGCCTTCTTTGGCCAAGTCGAAAATATCGGTATTGAGAATATCCTTTGTCTTCTTCAACGCCGCTTTGAATTTTCCGAACATCCCAACTTTAGCTGGCTTGGCAGGTTCGGGAGCAGGCGTGTCTGCACTGGCTGGAGCAGATGGCGGATCCTTGGGTGGATCTACTGGAGAACTGGAGACTGGCGGATCACTTTTTGCTGGTTCTTCCGAAGTGGGTTTCGTATCCTTATTTTTCTTTCCGAATGGATTCCAACGAGCCATGTATCTCAGCTTTGCAGACGAAGTGTATTTGTATTTAGAAAGATCAGTTGCTCAAAATCGGCACAGAATTCAATCGACTGAAACGATGAACAAATGATGGTCGCTACACCATTCTATTGTTCTTGGTCGATATCTCCAGAACCGTTCTTGGATTTGTTGCTCATCAGTTTATCAAGCACACCGTTGACAAATTGCGATGAGTTATTGGTCCCGTAGCGTTTTGCCAGCTCAATCGCCTCGTTGATAGCTACGCGATCAGGTGTTGTCCCGAACAAAATTTCGTAAGCACCCAGTCGAAGGACATTTCGATCGGTCGCTGCCATCCGGGAAAGCTTCCAATTCCTGGCGATCTCCTCCAAATGATTGTCCACTGCTTCAAGATTCGTGCGAACGCCCGCCAGCAACTGTTGAGCAAACTGGACCAGTTCTTTGTCGTAGTTTAAACGACTGTTGATAAAACGCTGGCGAACATCGTCCGGCTGATCCGGATTCAAGTCGTCTTGATAAAGAACCTGCAAGGCGATTTCGCGGGCTCGCGTGCGACGGGACATATTTTATGTTTTGCGGATCGAAAGGTGATTGTTAATTTTCTCAGTCCAATTGATTCTACGTCAACCAGATGAATGAGCGAAGGGCAAGCATTGTTGCTGCGGACGCTAGTCTCGCTCGGAATAGATTGACTATGCCGATTCTATCTGCTGCATTTCTTTGACAAGCAGCAACATGTGAATCGCAGCTTCCGCCGTCTCAACGCCTTTGTTGCCAACATCGCCGCCAGCTCGTTGAATGGCTTGATCCATCGTATTGCAAGTCAGCACACCAAATGCGATCGGTGTTTTGTAGTCAAGCGAAAGCCGTCCAAGATCCGTGCTTACGGTCGTGTTGATATGCTGATCGTGTGACGTCTCACCACGGATGACACAGCCGAGAGTCAGGATTGCGTCAAATTTCTTTGTTTCCAGTGCATGTTGGCAGGCGATCGGAATCTCCCAAGCGCCGGGTACCCACAAGACTTTGGTTTGACCAGCAGGAACCAAATTACGTTTTAAAGTCTGAACCGCGCCGTCCAGGAGATTGTTCGTAATACTGCTGTGGTATTTGGAAATAACGATCGCAAAGTGGTTTTCAGAAACCGAACCGCTGGTCCCATGTAGTTGCTGGATCAAAACTGCCTCGATTTAGATGGACGAAAAGCAAAGAAGCAATCATAGCAAATCCGTCTTTTGAAAACGACGGCTCTTATACAAAGCAACACAAATCACACCGCGCAAAGTTGCCTCGAAGAACCAACCATTGAATTTCATCCCCATGTCATCCAACGCACAAAAAAAAGCCACGTCGGTTTCCAACGTGGCGATCGTTTCGGTTTCTACGTTGCTTTAGATCTAGAATCCGCCATCTGACTTAATACTCATTAAAAACTCAGCGTTGTTCTGAGTTTTTTTCAACCGAGTGGTCAACATATCCATTGCGTCGGGAGGATTCATTTCACTAAGCACGCGGCGCACTTTGCAAATGCGATCGTATTCGTCTTCGTCAAACAATTTCTCTTCGCGTCGAGTTCCACTGGCGTTGATATCAATGGCTGGCCAAATTCGTTTGTCAACAAGCGATCGGTCGAGCACGATTTCGAGGTTGCCGGTCCCTTTGAATTCTTCAAAAATCACATCGTCCATTTTACTGCCAGTATCGATCAAAGCCGTCGCGAGAATCGTAAGCGACCCACCTTCTTCGATTTTGCGTGCTGAGCCGAAAAAGGCTTTGGGTTTCTGCATCGCATTGGCATCAAGGCCGCCAGAAAGCGTTTTTCCCGATTGGGGGCACTCGGAGTTCCAAGCTCGTCCCAGTCGGGTGATTGAGTCAAGAAAGATCACGACATCGATGCCACTCTCGACCAAACGCTTGGCTTTTTCAAGCACCATTTCGGTGACCTGAATGTGACGCGAAGCCGGCTCGTCAAACGTCGAACTGATTACTTCGCAGCGGTCGCCTTTGACTTCACGCTCCATGTCGGTGACTTCTTCAGGGCGCTCGTCGATCAAGAGCATGATGACATAGGCGTTAGGGTAATTTGCGAGCGTGGCCTGCGCCATTCGCTGCATCAATATTGTTTTGCCAGCGCGAGGCGGACTGACGATCAAGCCGCGTTGCCCAAACCCAATCGGGGCGATCATATCCACAACGCGTGTCGACATGTCTTTGGGGTTGTGTTCCATCACGATGCGTGTGTCGGGATGGAGCGGTGTGAGTTCGTCAAAGTTCGTTCGACGAGCGCTGTCTGATGGATCGAGTCCGTTGACTGTCTCAACGCGAAGCAACGCAAAATATCGTTCGTTTTCTTTGGGCGGGCGAATCTGACCTTTGACGACGGCCCCATTTCGAAGGTTGAATTTTCGAATTTGGCTGGGTGAAACGTAAATATCATCCGGACAATTCAGGTAGTGATATTCTGGGCTTCGTAAAAAACCAAACCCATCCGGGAGGATTTGAAGCGTCCCTTCGCCGCACATAATGCCGCGCGACTTCACTCGTTCTTTGAGAATCAGGAAAATCAAATCTCGCTTGCTCATTCCATCGGCGTCAACAACACCTTCGGCTTCGGCAATTTTCGCCAATTCAGCGGAGGACATGCGCTGAAGATCAGTCACATTGATTACGTCTTCATCCCCAGCCGGTTTCTTATTCTCAAGCGGTCTAGCTTCTTCACGAGATATCGTTTCGGCGATGGACATCGGCTCGCCGCTAGATTCGATCTCTTTTAGTTTGTCGCTTACATCTTTGTCCAACTCATAGTGGGGTTGGTTGGAACGACTTGAACGTCTTTGCTGGCCTCGCATATTAGCCATTTTTTTTTCCTCATTGTCAGATGTTGTGGTAGGAGCATCTCTGACAAATGTGATTGTTAGGTTTGAAATAAAGTGCTGGGAGATTCAAGTTCGCTGGGAAAGTCAAGTTTCCATTTTCGCCAAAGTTCACGAATCTGGTGATACGTCTCTTCTCGAGATTTGGAATTGTTGATGAAGTCTGTGGAGAGAGATCGTTTGACTTCAAGAGAAGTTTGCATCGCCTCACGCCTGGCAATTTCGCCAGAATCCCAGCCACGTTGGCTGGCGCGTTGTTGGCGGATGGATAAATCCGTTTCGACAAAAATAATCTTGTCACACAATTGATTCCACTGAGCCTTAAACATAACTGGAGCGTCTAACACAACCGCAGGAATCTTTGGCTGAGATTTCAAGTCAGCGAGTCGCTGCCGAATCCTCTTGCCGATTTCAGGGTGTGTTATTTTTTCCAGTCGCTCTAAGTCAGTGTTCTCAGTGTTCTCAACCTCAGTTTTAGCAAACACAATTCGTGCTAAACTTCGTCGATCAATTTTTCCATCCGTTAGAATGCCTTCTCCCCACTGCCCAACAATGGCAGCAACCGTTTCGGGAGCCTCCAGTACTTCATGACCAATCTGGTCCGCATCCAATACACTTGCCCCAAAATGCTCAAGGCAACTGGCGACAAGGCTTTTGCCGCTGGCGACTCCGCCAGCAAGTCCGATCACAATCGGTGCAGGATTTTTAAATGAAGTAATAAGGAAGTTCCTTCCGCACCTGAAAATTACATCGTTGTTAAGAACTAAACCTGAAAGGAGGGAGGTTTAGTTGCTAGTTACGAACTTAATAATCAAGCGAAAGACATCCAGTAACCTATCAAACCGCTTTTGAAATCTCAGATCAACAATACGCAACTTTGCACTTGCTTATCTGCAATTCCCAATTCGAGAACCAAAAATCACTTGGTCTCATGTTTCGCCCACCGCGGGCACGTCGTCTCAGGACACCGTTAGGATAGCATATTGCCCACATTTTTCTAGGTTTCTTCTGGAATTCAACACGCGGACAATTGGGGATTTTGCAAATCAGATAAGAATCATGCCCTTTCCTACCCAAACCCCCTTAATTGAGGGAAGACACGGCATTTACGAAGCAACCATTGGCCAGAGCGGTATTCAGAAATTGGGAATTTGAATCACCCAACGCGACTGAACAAACGCTAGTCAGCTCAACCAAATTAAGCAAAAATCTAAGTTCACTGCCAACGCAAAATACTGGAACGACGAAATATGACCATTGAATTGAAATCTAATGTTCGCCTGGGAGTTGTCCCCACTCACCTGAAATTTGTCGGAGGATTGGTTCCCGACGAAAACGGCAAAATTCCCCGAGGCGATGATGGACAGTTACTAGTCGTTGCGAACATGAAAAAGCTGACGGCAGATTCGCTAGTCAAAATCAGCTGTGTTCAGATTCCGTACTTTTCTGGACTCGACGAATCCGATGTCGCCGAAATGGTCAACGGCTTTCGCGCTCTCGAATTGGATGTTCAGTTTATTCTGATGGTCAGCGGTGGCGATCCGATGAACCCCGATGACGAAGACACTGTTGTCGAAATTCTGGTTTCCGGGCTCAACGCCGCCAAGCAAAACAAAGTCAAGCATGTTGCTTCAACTTCGGTGGAAGCTTGGATGCAGCCCGGCGCGACACCCAAGGTTGGGGCGGATTTTGATGCGGCCGTTGATCAAAATGTCAAAGTGCATACCCGTGCAGCGAAGGAGGCGGAAGTAGTTGGCTCGTGTATTAAATCTTGGAACATTGAGTTTTTACGTGGAGGAGAATTTCAGACGTTCACCGACTTGGGAAAGATTTGGAGCTTTGTCAGTAAAGCCAATCAAGCGATCGGAACGCCGCTTTTCAAGGTCCTTTTGGATGCCGCTCATTGCGGCGATTCCTGCCTGACGATTCCAGAAAACGAAGCTTTGATTGCAGAGATTGCCGCGGCTGATGCACTTGGCGTTTTCCATGCTTCGGCAAAAACAACCCGCGGATGCTTGTCCACAGACGATGGTTGGATCGCAGCGTTGCTAACCGCTTGTGCAAAAACTGGCAAACTCGAAATGGCTTTTGTCGAACTGTTCCACCACGAAGACGATGCCCTCGAAGCGCTTCGTGAACTCGAACCGGGTCACGGTATCGATACCTGCGATGGGCAGACGTATGACGAAGCCGTTTTGGCTGGCTTGGCCGATGTTGGCAGAAGACTCAACAACTTGAAGGCACGTGGCATACTTTAATCAATCAAGTTGCTGCTTAATTTGTCGCATTGGCTGCGCTGCAGTTTGGATTGACAGACAAACGGAAAATCGGAGATGGATAGGTAAAACTTATCAATGGATCCCAATTGTCCAATGCTGCTGCCTTGATCGTGTTGATACAAACATTAACACGATCCAAGGCAATTTCAGGCTGTCAATTTGGATCCGCTTAGCCATGACTGCCCCCTCAACAGTCGTAGCGAAACGCATCTATCGAACCTGTTTTTAACGGGTGAAACCAAACCAATGCCTACCACCGACACAATCGGTCGTTTTCAGCTAGGGTCTTGCATCGAAAACAATGTCTTATTCCTTAGAATTTGACACTATTTTTGGCCCCATCTAAGATAAACTGAGGGAGAGATGCGGGTGAATTCTTGGGCTGAAACAATTTCGCCCCTCCCACCCAATTTGTGACTATTGTAGCGTTTGGTTTGTGCACAATCATGGCGAACCAAATTGACTCCGATAATTGAAACGTAGTGGTCCAATTCTGCTTCGTCACCCATATTGCCGTAACTCTAAATTCTAGAGTTGTATTTATAAACTGAACAAACACGCACAACCTTGAGTGTTGTGCTTTTAGGAGATCCAGAATGGCTGCCAGGGAAAATCAAGGACACTTGATCGCCGTCATTATTTTAGTGTTGATAACACTCGTTTTGGCGCTTGCCGCATTCGTCGGGTGGTCCAAAGCCTGGGAAAACGGTGACTTGCTTGAAGAGGAACAGACCAAGCAACTCGCATCTTCGGAACTTGCCGCTGCTCAGTACTCTGCCATCGAAGCCTTAAAAGCAATGGCTGGCGGTTTCGGTTCAAACACAACCGAAATCAAAGACAACATTGATAACATCGAAAATATTGCGACAAGCAACAAGATCGAAGTATCGCTACGAAAACCAATCGAAGACCTTCGCGATAGCATCAAAAGTATCAAGGAAACCTACAACAAAGACATGGCTGGCAGTAGAACTGCTGACGGCGAACAAGCCACCAACGCTACGTGGCGAAGCACAATCGACAGCAACAACAAAGTGATCGCTGCCAAGAACAGCGAACTGGCAATCCAACGCAACGAGACAAGACAATCCAAAAAAGAAGCGGAAGAAAAGATTGCAAACATGGCAAAACTACTTGCCACTGCCAATACGACTGCCGAAGACGCGAACAAAAAATATGAGAAGTCTGAAAGTGAAAAACTTGCGGCTCGTCGCAGTTACACTGAAGACATTAACAAAGCAAACACCGACATCAAGGCGCGAAACGACGCTTTCGCTGAACTTAAAACCAAGAAAGACAAAGAAATCCGGGACGTCACCAAGATGTTCAATGATGAGAAAGAGGAATCGGAAAAATTAAAAACACGTATCAATCGTTATGAGCGAGAATACTTCGATCATCCTGATGGCACGGTCAAACATGTAGCTGCCCGATTGAAAACAGTAACGATTGATTTAGGAAGTGCAGACGGTCTGACGAACAATCGTACTTTTGCGATCTACGACCAAGCCGTTACTAACTTTGAAAAAGGCGAACACAAAGCCACGATCGAAGTTACCAAAGTCTTCAAGTTTCATGCAGAAGCTCGAATTGTAGACGAGAACATAACTGATCCAATTCTTCCTGGCGATCATGTCTTGACCGCCACTTGGGACCCTGGGTTTTCTGTCGCCATTGCTCTGGCCGGCAGGTTTGATCTTGATGGTGACATCTACGACGACACGGAAAAACTCATCGGAATGATCGAGCGAAATGGCGGTAAAGTGGTTGCTTGGCACGACGCAGAAGGCAACCGCCAAGGCAAAATTGATCCATCAATTCGCTATCTCGTTAAAGGCGAGGCGCCTCAATCTGGTGTCAAAGGCGATAAGAAACCTGAAGCTGCCCGAGCAATTGTGATTGCCATGCAGGACATGGAAAAAGAAGCGGACGCTAATACGATCCAGAAAATCAACCTGCAAAAACTATTGAATCGCATGGGAGTTCGAGCTCGACCAAAGATTCTGCAAATCGGCCTACCACGCAGCGGATTCAAGCCGGCGCCCGAGCGTACGCCTGAGAAATCTAGCACGCTTAAAGACGAAGAAAAATAAGCAATAGTCAAGCGAGCGGAGTCGTCCGCTCAACAATCGGCTTA
>CAYZGP010000167.1:0-11603 GCA_964478065.1 uncultured Pirellulaceae bacterium | reverse complement strand
ATATAAAAGGTAACGCTACCCGAGGTAATAAAGTTATCTTTGGTGACTTTGGCCTACAGTCGCTTGATCCAGGCTGGCTTAAGGCACAGACCATCGAAGCAGGACGTATCGCAGCCCAACAATACATTCGTGGCGTTGGAAAATTATATATTCGAGTATTCCCCCACCGGTCGATCACTTCGACTCCGCTGGAAACTCGAATGGGTAAAGGTAAAGGTGAACCTGAGTACTGGGTGGCTACGATTAAGCCCGGCACAATCCTTTACGAACTAAGTGGTGTAACCGAGACGCAGGCCAAAATCTGTTTTGCTCGTTTAGCCCACAAGATGCCATTTAAAGTACGAATGGTAAAACGACGCCCAATGTAATTGGGCACAGATAAGTTGGGTCGGTACGCCGGCCGCTCATCTGAAATTGAAAAACAAACAATTATGCATTGATTTTAAAGCGAACTGATCATGTCGAGCCTATCTGAACTTAGAGAAATGAGTAACGATCAAATGTCTGCGATCCTCAAAGAGGCTTGCAAGGATTTGTTTCAGTTGCGAATCAAAGCTCAAACTGATCGCTTGGACGTTCCTTCTGAATTGAAGCGAAATCGCAAACTGATCGCTCAAATCAAAACGATTTTTCGTGAGCGTGAAATCATGGCCACAGCCGCCAAAGCTGCTGGCGAAGCGAACTTGAAAGCCAAAGCAGAAGCCAACGCTTCCTAAGCGTTAAACGTAATATTTTTAAAGACGAAAAAGACAGAGAATAACCCACTGGGATAGTGAAATGCCGAAGCGAGTTTTAGTTGGTCGCGTCAAGAGCGACAAAATGGACAAGACGCGAGTCGTTGAAATCCCGCGTTTGGTTCGGCACCCCAAATACGGAAAAATTTATCGCAATCGTACTACTTGTTACGTGCACGATGAAACCAACGAATCAAAAGAAGGTGACACGGTTGAAATCATCGAGTCAGCTCCGCTTTCGAAAAAGAAACGCTGGTCTTTGGTCAAAGTCGTTGAGAAGAGTAAAGAAGTCGACGTGGCCGCGATGAAAGCCGCTCGAAAAATGAAAGAAGAATCCGACGGCGCTGCGGCTCAACCCGCCGCCGCGGAAACAGCTACGGCCACTGCAACAGCTGAGCCAGAAGCACCCGCCGAAAAAACTGAAGGCTAAGTCGAAACAAACGACGGGCAGCAGTTGAGCTGGACAGTAAGAAAACGAAACAAAGACACCGTAACCAATAACGACGACGAAACATGATTCAATCAGAAACCCGACTAGCGGTCGCAGACAACACTGGTGCTCGCGAAATTATGTGCATCAAAGTTCTGGGAGGATCGCGTAAGCGTACCGCCGGACTTGGTGACGTTATTGTATGCAGCGTCAAGAGCGTGATTCCTGGTAGTGACATCAAGAAAAAAGCGATCGTTCAAGCGGTAATCGTGCGGTGCAAAAAAGGTACTCGCCGAGCCGACGGCAGTTACATCAAGTTTGATTCAAACGCCGCTGTGATCATCGACAAAGACAGAAATCCACGCGGCACACGTATTTTCGGTGCGGTGGCCCGTGAGCTTCGCGAAAAGAACTACATGAAAATCGTTAGCCTTGCCAACGAAGTTATTTGAACCATCCAATCAATCAACCAACAACGACGAGTATTAGATCGAAACTGATCAATTAAGCGTCGCTTAAACAAAACAAACACCAACTACTACCCCAAACACAAACACTGTTGGAATCATCAACAGTCAATGGGAAAACAAAATGGCTCGACTTAGAGAACTTTATAAATCAACCATCCTGCCTGAACTCAAAACAAAGTTTGGCCGGGAGAACATCCATTCTCTTCCGAAAATGGAAAAAGTCGTTATCAACATGGGCGTTGGTACCGCGACACAAGACAAAAAAGAATTGGCCGACGCAAACGAAGCGATGGGTTTGATTGCTGGGCAAAAACCAGTCATCACCAAAGCTCGTAAGTCGATCGCGAACTTCCGTTTGCGAGAAGGCCAAGCCATCGGGTGCAAAGTAACACTTCGTGGTGACCAAATGTACGAATTCATGGATCGCCTTTTTTCATTGGCACTTCCTCGTGTTCGTGACTTTCGCGGTATCAGCCACAAGGCATTTGATGGTCGCGGAAATTACAGTTTAGGATTGACCGAGTATGGAGTTTTTCCAGAACTCAACCCGGACAAATTCACTCGCCGTCAGGGAATGAACATCGTGTTCGTTACCACTACTGACAGTGATGATGAAAGCCGTGAGTTACTTCGGATGTTCGGCATGCCGTTCAAAGATCCAAACAAAAAAGACTAGGTGAGAACCTGGTTTACAAGAAACGATTAATCGCAAACTTTTAGTTTGCAAAAATAATATCGAACTTGATCAGGCCCGCGCCCGTGACGGTTCACACAAATTTTCAACAGACTTTATTACAGGCTTTTGTTGTGGCAAGAAAATCAAAGATTGCGAAAGCAGAACGACCGAAGTACCCGGTCCGCCGGGAACGACGGTGCAAACTTTGTGGTCGTCCGCGAGGCGTTTATCGCAAATTTGGCATCTGTCGAATCTGCTTTCGTAACCTTGCTGACCAAGGGGTAATTCCTGGCGTTCGCAAGGCAAGTTGGTAAAGGCAAAAAAGGGAAACTAGCGACTATGATGACTGACCCGATTGCCGATATGCTTACTCGGATCCGCAATGCGGTAAGCGTAGAACGGCCCAATGTGGAAATGCCAATCTCCAAGGTGAAAAGTGGAGTAGCAGATGTCCTCAAACGTGAGGGATATATCTGGGACTGGAAAGCCGAAGACGGCAAACCAGTTGGGCAACTCCAAATTGATCTCAAGTACGGACCAAGCGGCGAAAAAGTTATTCGCCACATTAAGCGTGTTAGCAAACCTGGTTGCCGGGTTTACTCAAGTGCACGTGACTTGCGTCCTGTCCTTAATGGTCTGGGAATTTCAATTCTCAGCACCAGCAAAGGGATGATGAGTGACCGTGAAGCCCGCGCTCAAAAAGTCGGCGGCGAAATATTGTGTGAGATTTGGTAGTTCGAACCTGGTTCGAAAAGTAATTACCCACCGGTCATCGGTGGCCCAAGCTTTGGCTGACCAGCCGGGCGACAAGAAATACAAACGTTGGAAGAAGATCCATGTCAAGAATTGGCAATAAACCGGTACCGATCATTGATGGCGTAAAAGTCAACGTGGCTGGAGGCACGATCAGTGTCGAAGGTCCAAAAGGCAAGCTGAGCTACGCGCATCGCCCAGAGGTTGATATCGCCGTTGAAGAAAAAGAAGTCAAAGTCACACGTCGCGCCAATGACAAACATTCTCGTGCGTTTCATGGTTTGACCCGTTCGTTGGTCAACAACATGATCATCGGAGTGAAAGAAGGCTACGAAAAGAAACTCGAACTGCAAGGCGTTGGTTACGTCTGTCAGATCGCCGGAAACAAATTAAAATTGAGAGTTGGTTTGGCCAACGAGCTAGTCAAAGAGATCCCAGTCGGTCTCGAGGTTACTTGTCCTGACCAAACTCATGTCGACGTGAAAGGCTGCGACAAACAAAAGGTTGGCCAATTTGCCGCCGAAGTTCGTTCGCTTCGAAAACCAGAGCCATACAAAGGCAAAGGAATTCGCTACGTCGGCGAACACGTGAAGATCAAACCTGGTAAGTCAGCACAATAAACCGATAGGATTCGGTGAGTTGTTACCAATCGACTATGGACCGGTTGGTTTGCGGGGCGGTTTCATTACCAGTTGAAAATAGAAAAGCAAAAGCGAGATAGCGGTGAGAAAACAAAAACTAGTTAACAAGCAACGTTGGCGTCGCACAAACAGCGTCCGCAAGAAATTGCGTGGCGATGCAAACTGCCCGCGTTTGAGTGTTTCGCGCAGTAATAAACACTTATACTGCCAACTGATTGATGACGATTCCGGCAAGACGCTGGCTTCGGCTAGCACGCGAGACAAAAATCTTGCCGCCCAGATCAGTTACGGTGGAAATTGTGAAGCCGCCAAAATCATTGGTGCCGCAATCGCAGAACGTGCGAAAGCCGCTGGCGTTACAGAAGCCAAATTTGATCGCGGACCCTACAAATTCCACGGTCGTGTCGCCGAACTTGCCAATGCGGCTCGTGAAGGCGGATTGAAGTTTTAAGAACAAAAATAAGCCGGCTTAAAAATTCGGGCAAAATAATAGAAAATCAGACGAACAAGATTACTGAAAACGGGTCAAACCAGATACCGTTTATCTAAAAACATCGAGGTAAACAAGTGGCTAAAGGCAAACGAAAAGACAACCGAAAAGACCAAGACGGTGGTGGCTCAGGTTTGATCGAACGTACCGTTAAGATCAAACGCTGTGCAGCTGTGGTCAAAGGTGGTCGCCGTTTCAGCTTTGCAGCGATGGTCGTCTGCGGCGACGGCAAAGGCAAAGTCGGTTGGGGGTATGGAAAAGCAAACGAAGTCCAGCCCAGCGTCGAAAAAGCGAACAAACAAGCGTCGCGATCGTTGGCTCAAGTCGACATGGTCGATGGCTCAATCCCACATCGCGTAGATGGTCGTTTTGGAGCGGCCCGCGTGGTCTTGCTTCCGGCTGGTCCTGGTACCGGTATCATCGCCGGATCTGCGGTTCGCGCAGTTTGCGAAGCGGCTGGTGTTAAGAACATTTTGACCAAGAGTTTTGGCAGCAACAATCCTGTCACTTTGGTAAAAGCCACCATCGCAGCTCTACATCAATCACGAACAAAAGAAGACGTTGAGCGTCTACGAGGAGTCCAACTGTGATTTTAAACGACGTTCACGAAGGCATTCAAAAATTCAAAAAGCGCAAACGAATTGGTCGTGGTACCGGTTCAGGCTTAGGCAAGACCTCAGGCCGCGGACACAAAGGTCAGCGTTCTCGTGCAGGTCACTCGCAACACCCTACCTTTCAAGGTGGTGCGATGCCAATGATTCGTCGAATCGCAAAACGCGGTTTCAACAACAAATTCGCACTTAGTGTTGGCGAAGTAAACGTTGCGGATCTGGAAAAGAACTTCGAAGCTGGCGAAGAAGTCACCATCGAATCGCTTAAAGCCAAACACATCGCTGATTATAAATACGACGTGCTCAAAGTTTTGGGTAACGGCGAAATCACAAAGAAACTTACCGTTTCAGCCCATCGGTTTAGCAAATCAGCACGCGAAAAGATCGAAAAAGCTGGCGGGAAAATCGTTGAGCTTCCAGGCAAGAAGCCAGTGGTCAAGAACAAAATGAAACCAAAAAAGCCAAAGGCCTAGTTCAACGCAGCGGCAGAAGGTTGGAATTGATAGTCACTTGTATTTAATAAGTGGCTATCTGTTGGCCTCAGCAGCGGCGGCGATGAACCCAAATCGCCTGCCTAGAGTTTGGCAAGCGGAAATGCACAATACACGCGGAAAAAACCGCATCTAAGTGGTAGGGTGTTTTTGTTGCAGTTTTTGTAGGATATGGGAGGAATTGATTCCACGGCTGGAATCAGTTTGGCAGCTTTGCGATGTCAATCCAAAGTAGCCCTGAGAAACACAAACAAAGTAACAACAAGACGACGTACCGGTTCGAATCGAACGTGAAGAATCGTCAGGAAATAACTAAGCCATGTTAGAAAAGCTGCGTATCATTTTCACGATTCCGGAATTGCGCCGGAAAGTCCTTCTGACATTGTTCTTGTTGGCGATCTACCGAATCGGCTGGCAGATTCCGCTTCCCATGATTGATCAGGAAGCCGTTTCTTCTTTCGCAAAAAACATGAGCGGTAACTTGGCGAAATTCCTCGCCAAAGTTTCTGTCTTCAGCGGTAGCCAATTGAACCAAGCCACCATCTTCGGCTTGGGCATTATGCCTTATATTTCTGCATCGATTATTTTGCAGCTGATGGGTACCGTTTACAAACCGCTTGAAGAACTCAAAAAAGAAGGCGAAGCGGGCCGCAAGAAAATCAACGAGTACACTCGATATCTAACCGTCGTTCTTTGCTTGATCCAAAGTGCAGGCTACCTCTGGTTCGTCGTCATGGCGGGAAATACGGACGGTACCGGCAACGGTAACATGACCGCTCGAGCATTTGAGAATGGAGCGGGCAATCTGACATTCATGTGGCAGATGACCGCGATTCTGGTGATGACGTGTGGCAGTGTGTTCTTGATGTGGCTAGGTGAGCAGATTGACGAATACGGAATCGGTAACGGTATCAGTTTGTTGATCATGGCGGGTATCGTCGCGATGATGCCAGGTGCCTTGATGGGACTATTAGGCAATGCTTCGTTCGAACTAACTGGTTTTGGTTCAGGCAACGTGGGCTTGGAAAAAATCTTGATGCTGATCCTGATGTTTATCGGGGTGGTGGTCGGCGTGGTGTTTATCACGCTGGGCCAACGTAGGATACCTACGCAAAGTGCGAAACACGTACGCGGTCGTCGTGTGTACGGCGGAACTCGCCAATACATGCCACTCCGAGTAAATCAGGCTGGCGTGATGCCGATCATCTTCGCTCAAAGTTTGCTTATGATCCCACCGTTTTTATTCTCAATGTTCGGTAAAACAGGCGAAGGATTTTTCGCGAGCACGATGGGTGCAATCGGAAGTGTTTTGCAGGATCCGGCGTCGATGGTCTACAACTTGATCTACATCGCCATGATTTACTTCTTCTGCTACTTCTGGACTGCGATCACGTTCAACCCAAAAGAAATTTCAGACAACCTCAAAGACAACGGAACGTTCATACCTGGCTATCGCCCTGGCCGGCGAACCGAAGATTATCTTGAAAAAGTTATCGAACGTATCACTTACGTTGGTGCGGGATTCCTGGCTTTGATTGCGATTGTTCCAACCATCATCTCAGAATTGCTTAGCGTCGATTTCATGGTCGCCAGTTTTTACGGCGGTACCGGATTGCTGATCGCCGTGAGTGTGGCGTTTGACTTGGTGCAAAAGATCGATAGCCACTTGGTCATGCGTAACTATTCAGGCTTGCTCGAATAGAGCTTGTCCCTCGGTTTGTCGAAATCGGTTTTGTAAACCGCTGACCGACGAACCGTTTTCATCCGCTTTATTTTTGAAAACAAGATACGATGATTCCCAAAATCGACCCTGATTTGATTCCTTACCTCATCCTGATCGGCATCATCATGGCCGCCACTGGCGCCGGACAGATGTTTGTTGTATTCAATTTGCTCTTGGGCTAATGCTACCGCTTGATTCGCCACGCTGGTCGAAGTTGCCGTCCTCGGTCGGTAACGGCGTTGAACCCGCGTCAGAGTTGGCGAGACTGAAGCCTTTGCTCTTGAACACTGAAGGCCCAGCATTCTCACAAGCGTTTGATGAGCTCGGCTACGTCGTTGAAGACCTTGACCATCAGCAGACGACTTACCCCGCGACGATGGCTGCGATGCCTCATTTCGTCGAAATCGCAATGGATCTGCCGCTTAATTCCCAGATTCAATTGTTGTCTTGGATTGCGATGATGCACTATGACGGTGCGGGCAATAGAAGCAAAGAAGAAGATCTTTTGCTGTGGTATCAAGAGTCAATCACCAAAGCCAAGCGTCTCAACGAAAGCATATTGACCGGTCATGTAGAACTCTGGTTCGGCGATCAGATTTCGCTGTTTGAGTCGTACCAGCGGTTCAACGGCCAGTATCACTACGCATTCCGAGATCATGAATGGCTGGAATACAAATGCCCAGCTTGTGAAGAGGCGTTGATCGCAGCGTTTCATGACTCTGAATACTGGGTTTGGCAAGCAACTGATGGCGATGGCTTTCAGGCGGTCAAAAGTGCCAACAAAGTTCAAGTAAAACCTGCGGCGAATATTGAAGCCAAAATCGAGCTACCGGAAAATCTGGAGCTAAAGCCAGTCCTTAAAATCGCCCAACAAGGCAACCGCCAAGAGACGATCGCTTGGCTTGAGCGCTTGACTGGAACATCGCCTTGCCCAGCTTGCGACCAAGAGATCCGGGTCGCCTACAACGAATTTTGGTTCAACAATTCTTGAGTGTCTTGCCCCCTTCATCCGATGGCGAATCAGCGCGGCCATTGAATCGGTTTGTTTCTGGTGGAATTGTCCTTCTAGGGGCGGTCTTATTCTCTGCCAAATCGATCATGATCAAACTCGCTTTGCCATACGGGATCGATGCCGTTTCACTTCTGCTCCTGCGGATGCTGTTCGCGTTGCCGATCTATGTCGCGATCGTTTTTTGGATTCGCAGGACCAATAACGAGGGGGAGCAAACCCAGACTTCTAACCATGGTCCTCACATTTTCAAAGTGATTGGCCTGGGTATAGTTGGCTATTACCTCGCCAGCTATTTCGATTTTGCTGGCCTTGAGCACATTCCGGCGTCGCTTGAGCGAGTCATTCTTTATCTCTACCCAACCATCGTACTTTTGATTTCGACGTTCTATTTGAATAAAAAGATCTCTATCCACCAGTGGATCGCGATTGGCCTTTGTTATGCCGGAGTCTGGATTGCAATCCGATATGGAGTTCACAGCGGGGTGGGGAAAGGCAATTACTGGTTGGGCGTTTTATTGGTATTCCTTTCGGCAACGACCTACGCGATTTACTTTGTCGGCAGCGGTGAACTGATTCCAAAACTGGGCGTCTGGATCTTCACCTGTTACGCCATGATCATTTCAACAATCTGCATTTGCGTTCATTTCCTGCTCACCATCGAAATCGGAACGCTATTCACTTATCCGATTCAGGTTTATCTCTTGGCCCTAACGATGGCCGTTTTTGCGACTGTGATTCCTTCGTTGTTAATCTCCGAAGGAATCAAACGCATTGGGGCAAGCAACGCAGCGATTATTGGAGGCATCGGCCCAATTTCAACCATTATTTTGGCCGGAATTTTTCTCGGCGAGACATTCACAACGGCTCAATTAATCGCAACCGGCGTCGTCATTTGCGGCGTCGTTTACATTTCGGTAAACATGAAGAAGCCTAATTGAGGCCAAATACTTCACGGGCATTTTGGGTGGTCAGCTCACCAAACTCTTCAGCCGTCATGCCTCTGACTTGAGCAACACACGCGGCCGTGTGCTCGACCATTGCAGGTTGATTCGGCCGCTTGCCACGATGCGGGTGTGGCGAAAGATAAGGTGAGTCAGTTTCGACCAGAATCCGGTCTGCTGGAATCTTCGCGGCGATGGCTCGGAGTTCATCGGACTTTTTAAACGTCACCATGCCGGCGAAACTAATGTACATTCCCAACTCAAGACACCGCTCGGCCGTTTCCCATTGGCCCGCAAACGAATGCATGATGCCAATGATCTTTCCATCTCGTTGATGTTCGTCAAGCATTGAAAGAATGTCTGATTCACATTCTCGCATGTGGATGACAAGTGGTTTTTGGGTTTCAAACGAAAGCTCGATATGTTTGGCAAACCACTTTTTCTGAACATCGATCGGGCAATAATCCCAATAACGATCCAATCCCGTTTCGCCAATGGCGACAACTTTAGACTCCGACGCCAGCTCTTGGATCTTTTCCCAGGATGCTTCGTCGGCGTGTTGGCAATGGTTGGGATGAATGCCGACCGAAGCAAACACCATGTCCTGTTTCTGAGCGATCGCGACACAGTCGAGGCTTGTTTGAAGCGTTGTTCCAATCGCGGTGATCCCAACCAACCCCGCTTCGGTCGCGTTAGCAAGAACTTCACTGAGAATGGGTGAGAGTTGCTCGTCTTCGAGATGAGCGTGAGTGTCAAAAAGTGGCATCTACCCGGAAACCTAACTTACAAAAATCGACGACTTGCAAAATCTAAAACAGTGCCAACTGACTCGCTAAAAACGATCTCAGAACACGCGAATGATCTTAAACCGCTTCAGATACGAGAACTAGAGCCGAAATTCAAATCGACTGGTCTCGAACCAAACGGGGCACAGTGGAAACCGCTTTACTTAATGACAAGAGAAAAAGAAGCGATACGCGCCAACGGACAGGAATGAATGTCCATCCTACTTTGTGCGCGGCAAAATCAAGCCACTCAGGTTTAAGCCCAGATTCGCTCGCCTGATTGACGAATCAATGGCAAATCTACCACGCGGCGTTTCGAGCAATCTTCGTCCAGCTTGTGCCAATGCATCACTTCGCTTTCGCCCAACCGCCAACACAAACAGATTTGTTCGTTCTCGCGCAAAGCCGGAAAGTCCACGTAACCATCGGCCGCACCAGACGCGATGACGTTAAGGTCATTTAGTTCACCAACGCACTGTTCGACTTTTTCTGATTTGAGGTCAGTCGTCTGTTGAATCGAAGCCAACTCTTTGGAGTATTCATCCTGGGCGTCAACCGAATCGCGACCGTCAGTTAGGTATTCCAATCTTTCGCGAGTATCAGAAATCTGAGTAGACAGTTCCACGATCTCTTCCACAATCATTCGAATCAGAGGCAAAGTCTGATGGGCAGTGCGTATTGTGAAATCAGTTTTAGTAGGTGTTGTCATGTACAACGGCCTCAACAAGAGCGTGGATTAAAGTGTTGGGTTGGCGGTATCTAAATTATAGCTTGGTGGCCTCGAAGATGAATTGGTGTCGCTTAATTTGTGACCAAGTCGAACAAAGCGTGACAATTGGGTGCTCCCAAGGACGGCGGTTCGGCGATCACCCACGACAGTGTTCTGCAAAAGATCTAACATTTTTAAATAAACAGAAATATTCAGAGTCAAAAACGGCGGATTGGGAGCACTTATTGACTGTGATGAATTCCGATACCAAAACGCTAAAAACACCTGTTTTTTCGAGGCAAAATTACTGGCCAGCGAAAAAACGCCGACATTAGAACCCGACAAATCAGGCAACTTTTGAAAGCCCCCGCCAAAAGTTCTGCTTTTGGGCTAAAAAGCTGGAGAATAGGGACTTCTATTTGTTGACTCTGAGACTCAACTGCGTAGAGTAAAGGGTGAGTTAGCGTCTTTTTCCAAAGTGTCAAGCCCACCGTTTAGGGATTGAGAGAAGATGTGGGTTCGGTCATGGAACCGATCTGAATACAAAGGAATGCGGGAATGTTAGTTCTTTCTAGAAAGAAAAACGAAAGTATCGTTATCAACGACGACATCACCATTGTCGTTGTCGAGATCCGAGGTGACAAAGTTCGATTGGGCGTTGAAGCTCCCAAAGAAGTACCTGTTCACCGTCGTGAAGTCTATGACGCAATCAAGCGCTCTGAGCAAGCAAACGGGAATCCGACATCGAAAAATCCCGGACAGCCTGCATCCGAAGCGGAGTAATTGAACTCAGCTTGTGCCGGTCGGTCTCTTATCTTTTTCATACTTATCACAAACTCCCAACGCTTGGGCGTGCTCAGTCTCCACAATTTAATTGTGTTGTTCTGCGCGCCCATTCGCGATTAATCTCCTAAATCGTGCGTTTCCGTTGGAAAATCGAACCTATCGGGCTACAGGCGATCCAAAGAAAAAAGAATCTAGTGTTTTTGTTTGAAAATCGCTTTGGTTATCCGCTTGCCCTTGACGAAAAGTAAACTCAAAGACTAATGTATTCGTTCGCAGAAATTGAAGAGATTTGCAAGAATCACGGCCCCTTCGTCTAGTGGTCTAGGACTCCGGCCTTTCACGCCGGCAACA
>CAYZGP010000166.1:5998-11711 GCA_964478065.1 uncultured Pirellulaceae bacterium | reverse complement strand
TTGTTTAGCAATCAACGCAAGATTGGTACGATGAATTACGTTGCTTTATTAAATCTCGCAGACCGAGGTTCTCAACTAATTCCAGTAGCCTGCGATCCAGACCAAAACGAAAATGCACGCCATGAACCCGATCATCCAGATGGCAGATCGAAACGAGTGGACGAGAATCTCTTTCAAGTTTTCGTGCCGAGTCGCGCCGTAGACCAAACTGATAACGACAATCAGCGGAACGGCATACCAAACTCGTGGCGTCATTCCACCAAGCAAAGAAACGCTTGTTAGCAAATTGGCAAAGACGATTGGCATTGAGAGGTTCGCTTCAAATTGAATGTGTTGATGATTGTGATAAGCGGTTTGAAATGCAGCACCTAGTAAATATGCAAAGTCTTATCACAGCGAGATTTATTCACCGCGACGTTTTTTCTTTGATTCAAGTCGTTCACGTTGAGCCGGCGTTAGGATTGCTGGTCCACAAAACGCATCGTAGATCGCAAGAATATTTAACAATCCTGCAACAACAGTATAAAGTGTTCCCAATTCATAGAAATGTTTGTAATCAAAATGCCAACGGCCGAGTGTATCTGGAAGGTCTTGTCGGATCGGCCCGGCCGGCGGCGCCATGAAGCCATCTTTTAGTGTGGGACCATCGTAGCCTTCAGGATTGCTTTGCTCAGTGATACGGCGAAACTGCTTCGAAGCGATCCGATAGTCGGCTGGAAACCGTTCGCACAAAACAAAAAATGGATCGGCGTCGTTTTTCGTTTTCATTGATTGGACGATCGCAGGTAATGCTGGAGCACCAACGCCCAATTGACAAATGTAATGCCAACGCATGTCGTTCTGCTTAAAAGAAGCGTAGACCACTCGGCCGTGCCCGATTCCCAAACCAAAAAAGAATGTGCTCAAGATGCAAATCATGAACAAAAAACCCTTGGAGAACCGGCGCTGATAAAAGTGCCCTGCCCCTGGCCAAAGCCACGCCAGGAAAGCAGCCCAGTATGGGTCTTGAAGGTCAACGAGGATTGGCTCGTCACCATCCTGAGGATAAACTATTTCTGGCATGTTGGATTTTCGATAAAGGTTGTCGTTAACAAGCGATCATTTTAGCTCACTGCCCGACTCACACCAGATCAAACCGAGCCTGTCTCTCAATGTCCCATCGTTTTTTTCTTGAATCCGAAACGCCAGATTCAATCGCAATTGGGACCGAATTGACGCTTGAAGGTGACCAAGCCCACCACGCCATTCACGTCATGCGTTTTCAGCCTGGGGATAGTTTCGTGCTGTTTAACGGGTGCGGAACGGAACACAAAGTCGTCGTGGTTTCGGTCGCGAAAAAGCGGATTGTGGTCGAAGTGGTCCAAGCCGAGCAGATTCCGCGATCATTGGCGACCCAAATCACGATCGCTGTAGCACTTCCCAAAGGCGATCGGCAAAAGTTTTTGGTGGAAAAGCTTGTTGAGTTGGGCGTCGCTCGGCTAGTCCCTTTGAAAACATCTCGATCAGTTGCGGCAGCCAATCCCAAAGTCATTCAGCGACTAAAAAAGCAAGTCATCGAAGCCAGCAAACAATGTGGGCGAAACTGGTTGATGGAAGTGGCAGAAGAGCAAACGCTTAAGCAGCTTGCCGAGATGTTGAATGCGCAAAACGTCGCCAATTCTCAAGTCACCGATTCCCAAGCCGATTCTCATGTGGCTGGTGACGCTGAGTCGAAACGACTGATTGCCGATCCCTATCAAGGCGAATCCATCGCAGCGATCGCTTCATCGATGGCGGCCAATTCCGTTGTGATCGCGATTGGCCCAGAAGGCGGATTCGACGATGCCGAAAACGCATTGGCTCATGAGTTAGGTTTTGCGCCCGTCACATTAGGGCCTTCGATTTTGAGAATCGAAACCGCAGCCTTAACCGCAGCGGCGATCTTTGGGATTGGAAACGAGAGCTGAAGTGCCATGAGCCGTTTTGGCGATAGCCACGGTTTTACCTTGCACAATAGAACCTCGGAATCGTTTTGACCCGGGAACAAAACCAGCCTACGTCACCGACTCACTTTTCAATCGCAAGCGAACAAAGTTCAAGGCTTCTTTGACGGCTCGGATCTCCCGCCAGCCTGAGTGGCCGCTGAATCGAAATTCCTTTTCCGCAATCTCATTTCCACATGCGATCGCAACTGAGTAAAACGAATCGCCAGCGTCAACCAACTCCTCAGTGCGGTCAATTGGACCAATCGCCAATCCAAAATCGGCGTCTTGTTTGGCTGCAATGTCTCGAGCGATCAAACCAAGTTGTGAGTGGCCGTTTGAATCGCCAGTCGAGGATGGCTTGCCATCTGAGGACTTGTCATTTGACGAAGGCAAGGACGTGGCGACTTCGGCACCGGCAAAAACAGTTTTCTGTGTGTCACGTTTTGTGATCAAGCTGGCAACTTCACCATTCATTCCGGCGTCAAAGATTGCGATCGTTTTCTTGTTTTGCTCAAGCCATTGAACAACCGTGCTTTCGAGGTGCTGGCCATTTTCGCCATACACCAAATCGCCAAGGCAATCCTGGATCGTGTTGAGTGTGGGCTGCATTTTTTCCAGACAAGCTGCAACGGATTGGGCGCGAGTCGTCACGCGCAGCGAGATCGTTGCCGCGCTGGCAGTGATGCCGACTTGTGGATCACGGCCACGTTTAACCAAATCAGGAAGCAGCGTTTCAATGTGGCTTTCGCCTGATCCGAAACAATGAATCGTGTGATGGTGGATGACAAAATTGTTGCCCGTTTGCTTACGCAACTCCGGCTCGATCGTCGCCTTCCACATTTGCTTCATCTCGACTGGAACGCCCGGCAACGCGAAAATACGAAACTGTTCGGTTTTTAAATCGATTCCGGGCGCGGTCCCTTCTGGATTTGCAATGATCGTCGAGCCCGCTGGAAAGAGAGCTTGGACGGCGTTGTTGGGAGGCATCTCCCGGCCACGAGATTGGTACATCTGCTTGATATGATCGAGGACTTGTTCATCGCGAACCAATTCGACACCTGCCATCTCGGCGATCACTTGACGTGTTAAGTCATCCGCCGTTGGTCCCAGGCCGCCCGTCGCGATCACAATGTCGACCCGAGCTGCTGCCGCCGCAAAGACCATCACATTGTCCGCATGGTCGTCGCCAACAGTGGAATGAAAAGCGACAATGATTCCAAGTTCACCCAATCGCTGACTGAGCCATTGAGAATTGGTGTCCAGTCGGACGCCGCTGGTCATTTCGTCGCCAATCGAGATAATTTCCGCACGAAGCTGCGTCACGTTTGATTGATCCTTGGTTTGCCGATTTGGAGATTGCTTTGCAAAAGCAGGATTATTGCATGTTCATAGTTTGAACATCTGCTAGTGGAAAATGCTGGCTCACAAAAAGATACCCTTAAAAACGCGACTGTAAATCTGGAATCTATGCCTGTCGCAAATTACGAATGGACGCGAATTTTGCGGTTTTTTTGCGTGTCTGACGGACAAAAGGCAGTTTGGGTAATATAATCGGCCACCTGCGATTTCTCAATTTGGTCCGTTTATCGGACAATTCGATGGATCTGAATCAAGAATCGTAGCGTTCTTTCCGCTTCTAATAAAAGCGACCAATACTTATCCCCGCTTTAAGCGGTCCAGTCAGTTTTCTGTTTCCCAAGGACGACAGAATCTGACCCAAGTCAAACAATATTCAGGTAAAAATTTTATGTGTGGAATTGTCGGATACATCGGACCCCGTGTCGCTCAGGACTTTCTTTTGGAAGGCCTACGTCGTCTTGAGTACCGTGGCTATGACAGCGCTGGTACCGCAACGATTACGCCCGATCGAGATTTAAACATTACTAAATCGGTCGGCCGAATTGCGACGTTATCTCAAGAAATTTCCGCAGCTCCTTGTTCATCTGGAATCGGCATCGGCCACACGCGCTGGGCAACCCACGGTGCAGCTACGCTTTCCAATGCTCACCCGCATTTGGGGGGAAGCGATTTTCTGGCGCTTGCTCATAACGGCGTGATCGAAAATTTTGCCGAACTCCGATCGTCGTTGAAAGCCAAGGGTTACGAATTCACTTCTGAAACAGACACCGAAGTCGTCGCGCACTTAATCGCCGATTGCATCAAAGATCGAACCGAGTCGTTGAACGGGCAACCTGGTAATCACCAAGTTGCCATTGAAGGTATCAAAGAAGCCATTGGTCAGCTTCGCGGAACGTTTGGTTTGGCAATTCTTTTTAAGCAATGGCCGGATGCGATTTTCGCGGCACGTTTGGGAAGCCCGCTGGTTATTGGCGTTGGCGATGGAGAGCACTTTCTTGCAAGCGATGCTCAGCCGTTGGTTGGATTCACTGAACGAATCGTTTACTTGGCCGATCATCAAGTCGCGATCGTCAAAGCGGATTCGTTGCAGGTTTCTCATCGTGATGCAGGTCTTGTTTCACACGATGTCAAAGTGTTGGACGTTGAATCGAATCAAGTCGAAATGGGTGATTACGATCACTACATGCTTAAGGAGATTTTTGAGCAGCCTGAGTCGTTGAGAAACACGATGCGAGGACGCTTGAACGAAGATGACGCGACGGCCGTTTTTGGCGGCTTGAATTTGACACCGCAGGATTTGCTTAAAGTAAAACGGATTGTGTTTACGGCGTGTGGAACCAGTTGGCACTCTGCATTGGTCGGCGAGTATTTGCTTGAAGATATCGCTCAGATTCCTGTTGAGGTTGAGTATGCGAGCGAGCTTCGTTATCGCAATCCGCCGATGGACAACAGCACATTGATTTTCGCGATCACTCAAAGCGGCGAGACAGCCGACACGCTTGGTGCCCTCCGGGAAATGAAGCGAAAAGGCCATATGACGATGGCGATTTGTAACGTTGTCGGCAGTAGCATTGCCCAAGAAGCCGACGGTGGAATTTATCTTCATGCCGGTCCGGAAATTGGTGTCGCTTCCACCAAAGCTTACAGTTCACAGTGCATGGCGTTGGTGATGTTGTCACTGTATCTCGGCCGCCTTCGCCATATGAGCTACAATCGTGGCCGAAAAATGATTGAACTGATCAAACAGGTGCCTGACAAAGTCGAAGTTGCTTTGAAAGAGAATGATCGCATTGCCGAGATCGCGAAGAAGTATCAGCATTGCTCGAACTTTTTGTATCTCGGTCGGCATTACAACTTTCCAACCGCACTTGAAGGCGCGTTGAAGCTAAAAGAGATCAGCTATATTCACGCCGAAGGTTATCCAGCCGCTGAAATGAAGCACGGTCCAATTGCGTTGGTCGACAAGGAGACACCAAGCGTATTCGTGATGCCACAGGGCTTCATTTATGAGAAGGTGATGTCGAATCTCGAAGAGATCAAAGCTCGCGGTGGTCCAGTGATCGCGATCGCGGCTCAAGGCGACGAAAGAATCGCCGAGGTCGCCGACGACGTGATTTACATTCCACAAACCGTCGAGTACCTACAACCGATCGTATCAGCGATTCCGCTCCAGTTGCTTTCGTACCACGTCGCATTGCAAAGAGGCTGTGACGTCGATAAACCAAGAAACCTCGCCAAGAGTGTTACGGTTGAGTAGTAAGTGCATACCGAAATTCCGGGTCGAGATGACGACGAGGCGTACTGGATCACTGGTGGCCGCGCAGTCGCAGCTCATCGCTTCTTTTTGGCCAACGGCCTTTGTCACCGTAGCCTAGGGCATCGCCCTAGGA
>CAYZGP010000166.1:3772-5898 GCA_964478065.1 uncultured Pirellulaceae bacterium | reverse complement strand
GGATGCCGCCTGGTCACATGCGCTCGGATGCCGCTTGGGCTGAGGCTCTCAACTAATGGCTTCTTTGACTTTGTCAGCGATTTGGTTTTCGAGAGCACCTCGAAAGGGCAGAGCTGGAAATGGGAGATTGCCGGCGACGGTGACTTTGTTGGAGCAAGTCACCATTGTTCCTGAGATTTTGAATCCCATCGCCGTAAACGAAAAATCCAGCTTTCCCGTGTCATCCCAAACTTCTTGAACATCTTTTACTTCGACCGGAGCTTCTTTGCGAATGTGCTCCGAAAAACCTTTCAACCGATCAACCGCGTCTTCGCGGGAAATCTCGTGGTCGACAACTACATTGAACTTGGGCATGACTTCCTTACTGTTAAAGTGCAATTGAACAATTGCATCAAGAAAATCTTAGCGTTTCGAAGCCAAATTGGGGATGGTGGGTAGATTCCAAATTGATTGAAACTGCCCACTTCGAACATGATCAACCAAATCTGGGCACGCCAACGCTGAAACGAAGTTGGCTGGAAAGAGGTGTCGCCAATGCCGAAACCACCAAAGCGGTTTCGGCTTTCCAAAAGCTATCTATCCAGCTTTTACTTTTGATTGCGGCGAACTTCAGCAAACGTTCAAATGCTAAACGAGTGCTTCATCTGTATCGTCGAATGAACGACGGTCGTCCGGATGCCATAGCGGCAATCCATCCTCAGCGCGGGCGGCGAGCTCGCGAATTTTCTCAGTCGAACCAGGTAACGCACCCGTGGAATCGTACTCGTTTTCCCCCAACGTCGGAGGTTCGTAATCCCATTGTCCTTGTCTGATCGCATCCAAAACCGATTCTGGCACAGCAATTTCCTTTACAGATGAATCATTCCAGTTGGCAACTCCACCAAAAATAACAACGTCCGTGAAAATCAAAGTGGTCCAAGCCCCGTAACGATCCTGCCGCAATAGATATGTGATGTAAGCCTGCGGGTCGCCAGCAAATTTTGAAGTTAAAGGTAGGATGTCTTCAAAAAATCAAGGAGCTTTTCCTATGAATTGATTAACCAATATCTCGTCATTTATTCCGATGTCAAGTTTTTTTGCGGACATCACCAATAAATAATTCCAGGAAATTTTCGGCACGAAAATTTGAGATCAATGCAACTCGCCAAGCTCTGATTTTATTTCGTTGATCAGCGAAGTTTGTTTTAACAATCGAATTACTTTTTGCCGGTCGATCTCGCTTTTTCTCGAACCTGAGCAGACGGCCCCACGCAATCCGATATAATTCGGTAAAAGAGCCATCGCCCTTGCGAGGGATGAAAAATCTATTGAGCCCGCCAAGACGGTTGACAACCCAAGCGTTTTGGCTTTGAAAATCCACGACTCCAATGCCGCCGCGGGTTGGCAGCCGAACAAATCGGCTTCTTTTGAAAAGGTATCAAAAAGAATCGTTTCGCAATTTGGTTCTGCCGCCGCAAACTCAATTAGTTCTTCAGGGCAAGGCGATGAGCATGACGCGAAATCTAAATAGGAAACGACCACAGGCTCGGTTGATTCAGGAAGGCAGGAAAAAAAATTCTGCCAAAGAGATCTCCAGTTGAGACCAATCGTGTTTGCGAGTCCAAGTTTTACGAACTGGTAACGACTGATCAAATCAATCTCAAACCGCGCGCTTAGGCGTTCAAGGCACAGCCCCTCATGGTTCAAATTAACAATTGAGTCCGCGTCCAATCCCGCAAAATCGCGGATCCAATCGGTCAGTTCGCCTACCGCAAAACTTGTTTGCAGGCTGCTTTGCCTCCCGATCACGTTTGCGATCTCCGATAAACAAGTCGAACTCGGTGCGCCCAAAGCACCTTGATTTGGCTCTTTAACGTCGATTATCGCCAGCGTTTGATCGCCTTCACTTGCCAGATGATGGATGGCTTGGGTTATCAAACCAGCCTCGTGGGCGCTGCGAACACTTACAAGAATTCGCGTAGGATTTTGGGCAATTGCCGGGGGCTCGATGGTCACGTTGGTTTCAATTTGATGCTTAAAAAAGGCCCAGGTAGAGAGCTTGTTCGAGTTAGTAGGCGGTCACTTTACCAATTTGCAAATACTAACAAACCCGTTTTGGGGATACCTCGGTTTGCAAGCGATGACAA
>CAYZGP010000166.1:2068-3672 GCA_964478065.1 uncultured Pirellulaceae bacterium | reverse complement strand
CGATGACAAAGGTGATAGTCCAACGACATTTAACCTTATGATGTGCGATGAACTACCAAAGTGGAAACCTGGCACTTAATAAGAAACACGCTCTTTCCGCATCCTTGCTTACCCTCGAAGCTAAGTTTCCAAACGATTTCACGTCTATAGCAAGTGCCATGTGGCCGTGCCCTAAACGAAAAATAAAGCGACAGTCTGGAGCGAAAGGATGAAGCTGTCAAATTCTGTGGAAGTCCCGTAGCGTATGTTTGATCGAACGGATACGCTTTTACTAAGGTTTTCGTGGTTTAAATTCAAAATGAAGACCTGAATCCATAACATTGTTTATCTTGCCTCCAACACTTTCCTTTTTGAACAAGCATGGCAAACGGAATTCCATTTGAGCACATTAAGACTGACGAAGACTTGCGCGCGTTTTGCGAATACGCAGCCACCTGCAGCTTTATCGGCTTTGACACCGAGTTCGTGTCGGAAAATCGTTATCGCCCGGAGCTATGTTTACTGCAAGTCGCGGCTGACGGTCGTTACGCGATCATTGATACATTCGCCGTCAAAGAAATTTCCGTGTTTTGGGAAATGTTGGTTGAAGGCTCACATGTAACGGTGGTACACGCAGCCAGAGAAGAGTTTTTGTTTTGTTTTCGCGCCTGTGGCAAACGGCCCAAGAAACTGATTGATGTGCAATTGGGCGCTGGCATGATTGGGTTGGAGTACCCGGCTTCTTATGGCAATCTGGTTTCAAAATTGTTGGGCGAACGTGTCGACAAAGGCGAAACGCGAACGGATTGGAGTCGCCGGCCGCTTTCGAAACGTCAAATAGATTATGCCTTGTCAGACGTCGTGCATCTTCAAAATTTGTACAACAAAATTCACGCACGCCTCACTAAGCTTGAAAGAATGAGCTGGCTGGAAGGCGAGATGGATGAATGGCAAACCGCACTTGAGAAAACCGAAACGGAACCTCAATGGCGACGTGTGTCAGGGATTTCAAGTCTCAATCGAAAGGCACTTGGAATCGTTCGCGAGCTTTGGATTGAACGTGATAAAGAAGCCGAAAAGAAAAACCGTTCGCCAAAACGTGTCCTGCCCGACGACTTGATCGTAGAATTGGCAAAACGCGGTACGCCTGATGTCGATCGATTAAAGGCCATTCGTGGTTTCGAAAGCCGTGTTTCCAAAGGCATGACTCGGCCAATTGGTGACGCGATCCGTCGAGCCATTGAACTACCTGAAAACGAATTGCCCAAACGGATGCCGCGTGGCAAGACCATGAATTTGGGATTGCTTGGTCAGTTTTTGACAACCGCCCTTAACGTTGTTTGTAAAACTGAAAACATCGCGTCGAACATCGTTGGAACTGCACAGGATGTTCGAACCATGGCGGCATGGCGATTGGGAATGATCGAGCTAAAAGAAAAGCCTGAATTGGTCACCGGTTGGCGCGAAGAAATCGTTGGCCAACTGATCGATCGAGTTTTGGATGGAACGATCGCAATTCGAGTAAGCGACCCAAAATCCGACAACCCACTTCAATTGGAATATTTGAAGTGAGTTTTTAGCGGGCCAAGTGGTTGAGCTTCGTTAAAAGGTTGAGCTTCGTTAGA
>CAYZGP010000166.1:0-1968 GCA_964478065.1 uncultured Pirellulaceae bacterium | reverse complement strand
GAGCTTCGTTAGACGACAAGCTCTCACAACAACTTGGCGTTCTCAAACAACCAAGCTCTCCAGCAGCAAGCGAAGCTTTCTCATTTCGCCATCGTGATCGATGTCTTCTTGTGGTTGGATGTCCACACACAAAGCACGGTTGTAACCGACTTTGCGAAGCAGGTTGATCAGCTTGCCATATTCAATGATGCCTTGTCCGACGCGAACCTGTAGCTCTTCTGGCGTTGAGTCGCGAAGGTAAACATTGTGCACGTGTTGCATCAGTTTTTCGTAGTGAGCTGTCTCAGGCGGATGCCCGTAGTGGTAATGGCTTGGATCCATCGAAAGCCCAAGGCCTTTGACATGACCACAAATCACAGAAACCGTATCCGGATCTGCCGAGAAGTTTCCGACTTTGCTTCGCATCGCAACGCGGACACCATGTTGCTCAGCAATCTTTACCAGTCGCTTGTAACGCTCAACTTCTTCATTGAACGGTGTGCCGTGTTCGCCAGAGCGGACGGTCAACGTAACGATCTTTGAAAGCTTCGCCAGCTCACAGCATTTGGTAAACGTCTCGAAGTACTCCTCGCCTTCGCCATCAATTTCCAGGCTCAGTCCAGTGACCGTCAATCGGGTAGAATTGACAAGGTCGTAACTGGCCAACACGTTTTCTCGGACTTGGGAAGGCTTGAGATGATCGCTGGACTCATGAATTCCAATTTCGATGTGGGAGAACTCAAGATCCGCCAATTTTTCAATTGCACTTTCCAGAGGTCTATCTGTAAAGCACTGGGTTGTAGCGGCAACAAACACACGCAACTCCTTCGCGTCGGTATATAAAAACGGCCAGGAAAACCCCGGCATGAATCTGGCGCCAGATCGGAAAAAGGCGCCTCTTGCGTACTCTAGAACGACTGCGGGATTTGATCAACACCAGTCATCAGCATCGTGGACATTCTGGTGTGGCCCGTTGTACAGATTTCGCTTGTGAAATTACGGAAAATCTGCAGATCTTGTTTGCTTGGTCCATTTCGAGCGTTGGCTCGCTAGAATATTGAAAGCAAAAATTGGTTGGAATTGTTGGCCGAATTGGAAAAGTTAGTAAACTTGGTTTTGCTATCCCATGATTGCTGTGATCTACAAATCGAAATTAAGAATGAGAATATCCATGTCCATAATTAGCCGTTTGAATGTCAGCTGGTTGGCACTTTTGGTTGCCTTAACACTTTCTGCGGGAAGCTGTTTTGCACAGGAGACCGCCAAAACCGATGCTGCCGATTCGGAAAAAGCTTCGACCGCAAAACAAGATTCCACTGAGGCAACTGAATTTTCTGCGGAAGAAAAAGCGCTTCATGTCAAGCTCGCAAAATATCTAAGCGGCACTAAATGGACTGGCCAGTTCACGATGGACGGCAAAGGTGGCGAACCACGAACCGAACACTATGAAATTCTCTCTGCTGAAAAAGGCGAGATTGGTGACTATTGGAATTTGATGGCGCGGATCAAGTATGGCAAACACGATGCGACAATTCCGCTTCCACCGATCGAAATTAAGTTCGCTGGCGAAACGCCCGTCATCACTGTTGATGAGGCATTCTTTCCAGGATTCGGCAGGTTCGATGCTCGCGTGTTGATCCGCAAAGGAAAATATGCGGGTACGTGGAAACACAGTGGCGGAGGTGGCGGGCACATGTTTGGAACCATCGAGCGGATGGACGAGGGTGAAGCGAAAAAGAAAGCCGACGCAGTGAAAGAGGCCGAGGCATCTAAAGCGGAAACTAAAAAAGACAAATAGGCTTTTTGTTTTTTGATGGAAAATTCTACTGTATACGGCTTCCTCGATTACGTACGCCAGCGACGTTCGATGTGTTTGAGAAAAGGGTCGCTTGAAGAATTGGAAGATCAGATTTGTGGCTACTACATTGCGCTGGCCCGCCACCAGATCTTTGAAGAATGTCCTCAGCTTACGCAAAGCCATTTTTTAAG
>CAYZGP010000165.1:0-11864 GCA_964478065.1 uncultured Pirellulaceae bacterium | reverse complement strand
GTTGTTTCAGTTCCCTGATTTGTCGCAGGCGCATCTTGATAAGTCAGCATTGAGCTGGTCAATGACGTAAGGCTTGTAGCCGGAGCCGCCTGCCAGTAGCTGGCAGAACGTGTTGGTTTTGCCGGTGAAATACTTCCCATGCCTATGCCGTCGATATCGACATGGTGACGTTGTAAGCGGTCGCCAAAGACTTCTTTGATACGATCTTTCAGCTGTGGGAATTTAGGGCCGTTGCCCTCATACGCTGGAAGGTTACTGTCAACTTTGAAGACTTTGTTTGCCATTTTTGGATCAGGGCTACCGAATCCAGAAACTGAAAAATCAACTTTTTCATCGTTATGCATAAAGGCTTTTTCTTTTAGCTCTGCACGAAGTTTTTCAACGTCCTGAGCTTCGTTGAACACCATTCTCAACGTTGAGCCACCGCGTAGATCGTGGTTAAGAATTTTTGCACCCAGCATGTAAACGCTCGCGATTCCCGTGACGATCAAAGCCGCCGAAAGAATGCCAGTCAGTCCGACTTTGTTCAAGAAATTGAATTTGGTGCGATCCATGATTCGCGTCATGTTCAATTTGGTGATCCAACGCTTTCTTTCGAATACGTCGAAAATCAAACGCGAAACGAAAATCGCGGTGAACATACTCATCAAAATACCGAGAATCAACGTGACGGAGAATCCTTTGATTTGCTCGGTACCAATGACGTACAACACAATCGCAGTAATCAAGGTCGTAACGTTGGCGTCAACAATTGTCGTGGTCGCTTTGTCAAAACCGTTTCGAATCGCCATCCTCAACGCGGCTCCTCGATCAAGTTCTTCTCTGATCCTTTCAAAAATCAGCACGTTCGCGTCCACGGACATACCGACCGTCAACACGAGGCCTGCCAATCCCGTCAGCGTGATCGGCTGATTGATCGCCATCACCAAAGACAGGATCAAGATCAAGTTAAACAGCAGCGCGATGGCTGCCACGATTCCTGAGAACCGATAGTAGAAAACCATAAACACAAGAACGAGAATTAGCGAACAGGCGATTGCCCAAATTCCTTTTTCCTTGAGTTCACGCCCCAAGTTGGATTCGATAAAGGCACGACTGATTGGGGCTTTGTTTAACGCCACGTCGAGTTTACCGCTTTCGAGGTTGATGATTAGCTCTTCAACTTCTTCGGGAGTAAACTCGCCGGTGATACGGCCGTTTCTGTAGATCGCGGATTGAATGATTGGAGCCGAGTGGAGTTGGTTATCGAGGACGATTCCCATCGGGCGTTGCTCGTTTTTACGTGTGAGCCTGCCCATCTTTGAACGCCCAGTATCCGATGTTTTGAAAGCAACACTTCCTCTGCCTTGCTCGTCCGTTGTTGAGCTAACACTGACCAGGTCTTTACCTTCAACGTTTTGAGATTCATCAGGTTCCACAACGAGAATCTGCGGAGATCGCACTCCCATCTTATCGCACCAGACGGCCAAGTTTCGTCCACTGAATCTTTCATCATTCAAGTTGACTTGAGAGAGATTCAAAATGCTGCCGGTGGTTTTGTCTCGTACCAACGAGTTGCGAGGAGGGGTGTACTTGAAAGGGGTGATTTTTGGAACGGAGCCGTCAGCAGGAATAATCCGAGCGAGGTTAACCCATCTGCCCAACGTTTCTGATTTGCCATTAACGGTTTCGGTGACGCGTCGGCCACGATTGCCGACTTCTGCCATTTTACGGGCAACTTCAATCAGCTTTTTGTCGTTATCTCCGTCGGCGACAATTCGGAATTCAAGTTTTCCGGTTTTGACTAATCGGTCCCAGATATCGTCGGCTTCCTGGTCGTCGACCGAGGGAATGGTGACTTCGATTTGATCATCGCCCAAGGCGCGAATCATAATCTCTTTGGTTCCCGAAGGGTTCACACGCTGAACGAGGGCGGGAATGATGTCTTTCGCGGTCGGGCGAGTTCCTGAATCATCATCGTTCCAGGCATCAAGGTTAAGCGAACCAATGATGTTGATTCCACCTCGAAGGTCGACACCAAGCTTCGGTGCCCACTTGGCCCAGATCATCAAACTGGCCACGAACAAAGAGATCGTTACGATCGTCATTCGTCCGTTGTACTCAGACAGCTTTAAGCCATTGCTGATGAATTTTGCCAAGAACCAACCGGCGACCACTGTCGCGATTAGCAGTAAAAAGACCCATTGGCCGGACTGGAAAAACGAGGGCTCTACCTTTTCGGGTTGTCCGAGAAGGTAAATGCCATTGGAAAGGGACTCTAACATCCGAGCAATTCCTAAAGTGTGAGGTAAAGAAGTTCTGCGTTCTTATTTAAACTGATTTCGTCTGACCCCAAAAACTGGAATCAAAATGTCTTTCAGTTGACGATTCTTATTCGGGTAGAAGCTCAAATTCTCAAATGAGATTCCAAACGATTAACTGGACTGCCTTTCAAAAACTGAAACGCCGTCTAGCTGTCTTTTGCGTCTTCATCAGACAGAACGCGAACGATTGATTTGGCCAGAATTTGCATTCGTGCATTGGAACTGTCGTCCACCCTGATCGTGACGAATTCAGCGTCGGATCGAGAGTTAACTACGGTGCCCAAAATTCCCCCGGCAGTAACGACGCGGTCGTTCTTTTTAAGGGAAGCCAACATGTCGGAAGTTTTGGCCTGGCCTGCGTCTTTGGGTCGAGCGGTCAACAGAAAATACATCACCATGATGCCGATCAAAGCCGGCAGCATGTAAGGTGAGTTGAAGAAGCCTTGAGGCGCTTCGTTATTTGCAGCGCCTACTGCTTCTTCAACGGCTTTTGAAGTCCCCGCCCCTTGGGCTTGGGCCAACATAAACCAACAGATGTTGTATAGATTTTCCATAAGTCCTTACTTCGACCGAGATTGCCAGAATTGGTTGGATCGCCAACCACAAAGCTTTTCAATCAATCACGGTGTGTCGAGAAAACACGTATAAAGGTCTGACTCATTTGTGAAGAAGTTGGTTCGGCAAAAATGCCGATACTCATTCATCCCAAACGAGAACTGCCCTTATTTCAAGCCGACAATGATAAAACGAACCCCCTGCCCCAACAAGGCCAAGTGCTGTCTGAATTGCTCCAAATCCCCTTTTATTATCGGAGTTTGGCCGCTTGGGACTAAGTGCCAAGCTCTGCTTCATTGGCCTCTTCTGGCGGAGTTGCCCAGCCTGCCATGCGTTCCTGATAAAAATCCATAAAACTATCGTTGGCGATCGCATCGCGAGCTTGCCCCATCAGCCGTTGGTAGTAAGCAAGGTTGTGGAGCGAGAGCAAAATGGGCCCCATCATCTCATTGGCTTTGAAGAGATGGCGAATGTAGGCACGGCTGAGGTGTGAATACTCGGTTTCAATGCCTTCCTGAATCGGTCTGGGGTCGCGAGTGTGCACCGCATTACGTAGTTTCAATCCGCCTTCATCGGTAAAAGCCATCGCGTTTCGTCCGTTTCGCGTTGGCATGACGCAATCGAACATATCGACCCCGCGCATGATTCCTTCGATCAAATCCTCTGGTCGGCCAACGCCCATGAGATATCGTGGCTTTTCAGCGGGCAGTTCCGGGCAAGTCACATCGAGCATTTTGTACATCTCGCTGGGCGCTTCGCCAACGCTGAGCCCGCCGATCGCATAGCCGGGAAACTCGAGTTCGATTAGTTTCCGGGAGCATTCAACTCGCAATTCCGGGTCCAATCCGCCTTGGACGATCGCAAATTGGACTTGCGCGTCATGGGTATGGGCGTCTTGGGAGCGTTTTGCCCACCGAATCGTCCGCTCCATCGCATCTTTGACATTGTCTTTGGAGTTGGGAAGCTCGATGACGTGATCGAGAACCATCGCGATATCCGAGCCAAGCTCCTGTTGGATTTGTACGCTTCGTTCGGGAGTCAATTCGATAACTGAGCCATCGATGTGGGAGCGAAAAGTGGCCGCGTGCTCCGTGATCTTGGTAAGTTTGGCCAAGCTAAAAAGTTGAAAGCCACCGCTGTCGGTCAGCATCGGACCGTCCCACCCCATGAACTTTTGCAAGCCACCGAGTTCCTGAACAAGGTCCGATCCAGGTCGCAGTGCCAGGTGGTACGTATTGCCCAAAATGATTTGCGCGCCGGTTGATTTCACAAGCCCCGTCGTGAGGCCTTTGACCGTCGCACAAGTTCCCACCGGCATAAACGTTGGCAGTTCAATGACACCACGCGGCGTGGTCAGCCGGCCAAGCCGCGCGCCACAATGCTTGTCGGTATGCAAAAGCTCAAATTCGAATCCCGTTTTATTCATGACGAAATTCTATCGGTTTCGATGATTCGATTGAACCGGTGTGATTCGATGCTGATGCGCGGGAGAACTCGTTGAATCTTAGAGGCAAAGGCACTGATAAATCAAATGAGCTGCTCAATGAAAGAAAGATTTGAAACGCTGAGACGCTGAGAGTGCAGAGAAAGTGATTGACTCAGAACTCTGCGTCTCTGCGTTTCTACCTTTTTTAAAAACTCATTGGACAGCAACGATTTCAACACGGACTCCATGGCGTTGAATGTTTGCCTACCGGGCTTATGTTTGCTTTGCAATAAAAAAGACTCCGCTGAAAACAGCGAAGCCTTTTCCGGAGAAACACAACTCAGAAATCGTGTTAGGTTTGGGGGTAGTTTGTCAAACAAGTCAACTGCGAGGCGACTTTTTCAGCGACGTTTGTGATTTTTGTTCGAGTTTGTCGACGAACTTTTGGCAGGCTTCCTTCGAGTGACTGTTGGCGCACAGCACTTCGAATAGATCAGTTTTTTGTTCGTGGTTAACAGTGATCGCGTTGGTAGAGCGTTTGGTTTTGTTGATCATGTTTTCACTTTCTCAAAACAATTTTGTAAAACGTCGTTGCATGTTTATTGGATGCTTGGGTTGAGAATTGCTTACTTGCAAAATGAAGTCAGCGTATTGCAAGTTACTTAACCCGGAGGTTGTGTATGCTGTCTTTCGAAATCGTTGCACAAAAAAAGCCCGCTACGCATTTGCGTAACGGGCTTTGGATTATCTTTTTCCAAGAACTCTAAGAACTTACTCGCCTCGTAGGCTCAAGTTAGCTTGCGTCAACTTCTCGCGGACTTCGGTCAAACTGGTCACACCAAAGTTCTTGCACTCAAGCAAATCGTCTTGTGATTTGCGGACCAACTCACCAATGGTGGTCAGACCCAATCGTGTCATGCACTTACGAGCACGAACCGAAAGATTGAGATCAGAAATGGGTCGATCAAGCAAGACTTGCTCTTCGGGAGACAAGTGGCTCATGTCGATTGGCTCGTCTTCTTGGTCTTTTTGGTGAGCCGTTTGGCCGATCATCAAGCCTTTGTTGGCCATCATCTCGCGAATTTCAACCAGTGACGTTTCGCCAAAGTTCTTACTATTAAGCAATTCCATTTCGGACACGCGGCAAAGATCGCCAAGTGTCAGGATGCCCATCTTCTGCAAGCAATTTCGGCTTCGAACGGAAAGCTCGAATTGGGCAATCGGAATGCCCATGACGCCTTCGACCTGTGCGCGGTGACGCTCGCGGTCGTGGTCGTAATGCTCGTCCATTGAGGCAATCGCGTCTGTACGATAAAGCAATGCCTGCTGGTGGGTTGGGAACGATTCGAGGATTCGATCATAACAACGGGCTGCACGCTCGTACTGATCGTGGTCTTCGTAAATCAAACCGAGATTCAGCAACGCACCCACGTTGGCTGGGAATGCGGCGGCGGCACGTTGATAAAGCTCAATCGCTTTTTCATCATTTCCACGACGGTCGTTTTCCAGAGCCAATCCAAACAACGCACCAGGGTGAGTGTCTTCGAGTTCGACCGCACGCTCGTAAAGCTTGCAGACTTCATCGGGGTTGTCGCTCATCGCAGCGATCGTCGCGCCGCGCTGGTATAAGTATTCAGCAGTCTGCTCGATCGGGCCGAACATGTTGTCCAGAATCGCCATCGCACCAGGCAGGTCTTTGCCCAGTCGTTTTGATTCGGCGATCGCAAGCTGACATTGGTCTGCGTTGTAGCCGGCTTTTTGAGCTGATTCGTAAGCTTCACAAGCTTTGTCGAAATCAGTCAAAGCAAAGTGCGATTTGCCTTGGTAGAAATAAGCCAAAGCTCCGCCGTCTGCATTTTGCAACGTCGCGATTGCAGAAGCATAATTTCCGATCATGTATTGGCAAACGCCAAGTCGGACGGAGGTCGCCGGAGTTCGTTCGTGCTGGCCTTCCAACACGTCAGTAACTTCTTTCAAACTCGGAAACTGCGAATAGTCATTGCAGACGCGAGTTGAGATCAGGGCGATTTCGTTAGGACCAAATGAACTGTTGGACAGCAAAATGTCTTTTAATTCGAGTTCTGGAACCTGAGTCATTAAGTAACCTCTTGCTCTGGCAGAGAGTCGATATAGACCATCTCCGCGGTGAGTGACAAACAAATGGGAAAGAAAGGTAGAAAGGGGATCCGCATATCCATCCCTGTCCCGACAATTTCAACTCCTCATTTTGCCATTATTCGGGAAAAATTGCAACGGCCATACGCTGGGCTCCATCTTCTGGGAAGTCCACCCAATTCTCTTCAGGAAGCCCATCAAAGCCAAAAGCAGGCAAACTTGCCTCGGGGTTCCTAACGCGATCCTGTTCAGCTGTGTTTTCAAATTATTTGTTGCGTATTTCGGATTCCATAACGAAGAAAACGTCATCATGAAACAGACCGTTTTCCACAGCATTTGAAATTCTGACAAGCCAATCTGTTATGGATTTTCCTACGACACCTAAAGTCATTTCGGCGGCGTGAACGACTTGGCCCACAGTGCCGCCCTTGGCTGGCATCAAATCAACAAAGATGACACTTCTGCCCTCTCTGGAAGTTGCGATTGGAATCCAATCGTCAGGCCAAACGCTAACACTTTCACAATACTGAAGGCCATTGGCAGCAGGCACAATGTCACCCCAACAAAGAGGGTTGCCCTCGTTATCGGTCAGGTCCTGATGATCCTCTCGTATTCTAATTTGAGCGTCAACAACTTTGTCAGGAGAAAGTATTTCATAGTCGGGCAAATCAGAGAATCCCAGCCCAAACCAATTCACCAACTCTGGATTTGTTTTGAATTCAGAAATTTTATCAGGGATCCAATTGCTGCTTGGAAGAAAAAGACCTTCGCCATATCGTTTTTCAACCTGCCGAGAAAGCTCATTGATCACTTCATACATTTTGTTCATTGACTACATCGTATAGGGGGCATCGAAAGTCATACAATTGAGAAAGAAGCTTGCGATCTTATCGGGCGTGTCATTCTTAAGCCAGCAGCTTCTATTTTTTGTGCGACGTTTCCTTGCGGCTATCTAAAATTTGAGCGTCGAGTTTGGCGACATAAGTTGCTGGAGCGGCTTCGATCTTTGGAATGCACGGTGGGCAGCAGACAAATATCTTGCGGCCGTTTACGACAGTTGATTTCATGGTTGCGTCGACAGGTTGCTCCATGACGGGGCATATTTTTTGTGCGTTGGCAAGATTCGTTTGAATGATCTTCCAGTGATCGGCTTTGATCTGTTGGCCTATGCAGCCTTTGCAACAGAGGAAGGCGACTTCTTCACCGACCTTGACTTTGACGGGTTCGCCCATCGAGCCGAGTTCTTTTCCTGTGACCGGACAAATGGCTTGGGCCGATACGTGAATTTTGTCGCTCGCAGTTTGACGTTCTTTAGCAATGAATGCGGTGTAGTATGAATTGACTTTTTTCAACGAGCCTGCGACGTCTGCCTGGATTTTTGGAATGCAGGGCGGGCAACATACGAACACTTGTTGCCCATTGACGACGGTAGATTTCATTGTCGCATCGATAGGTTTTTCCATGATCGGACAAATGCCTTGGGCAGCGGCGATTCGCTGTTGTATCGCGGTCCAGTGTTTCGCGTTCAACTTCTTGCCCTGACAACCTTTGCAGCAAAGGTAGGCAATCTGCTCGCCAACTTTGACTTTGATCGGTTCGCCCATTGAGCCAAGTTCGCCGCCGGAGACGGGGCAGATCTTTTGAACCGCGATCTGCAAGCGATCGTTTTCTGTGAGGTTCGGTTGTTGTCCGGATTCTTGAGCGTGGGACACCGATACGAAAAACAATGTCGCGAGGAACGTGAACAGATTTGCAGTGAAAGTTTTCATAACAATCCTTTATTAGAAATAGTTGAATGTATTGCTAAGCCGCGACCGGCTCTTCGTCCGGCGAGACGACTGAAAAGCGGTTGTCGCGAAGACCGCCCTTCATTTTCATTTCCAAGAACCCGCAGTAGACCACTGGGACGACAAACAGCGTGACCAGTTCGACGAGCATACCGCCAAAAACGGGAATCGCCATCGCCCGAGCCACATCGGCGCCGCGTCCTGTCGCAAGCAACACTGGAACAAGGGCAATCACGGTTGTGAAAGTTGTCATCAGGCAAGGACGTATTCGTTTTAGTCCGGCTTCGACAACAGCGTTGCGAATGTCGGACGGGCTGCGGAGTTGTCGATTCTTGAGCGATTGATCCAAGTAAGTCGCGATAACGACGCCATCATCAATCGCGATTCCGAATAGGGCGATAAAGCCAACCCAAACCGCGGTATTCAATTGAAGGCCAGCGATTCCACAAGCGATCATGCCGCCACCAAAGGCGACCGGAATTCCGGCGAACACGATCAGTGTTAACGGCAGGCGGCGGAATTGCAGGTAGATAATGAAAATGTTCAGAAGTAAAACCAATGGAATGATGACCATCAATCGCTGGTTGGCTTCGATTTGATTTTCAAAGGAACCAACCGCTTCGAGTTCAAAGTTGCCAGCCGGGAACTCGAGTTCGCCCATCTGCCGAGCATTGGTCAATGACTCCATGACACGTTCGACAGTTTCCAGCGGGCCAACGCTGGCTCTGGGGGCAAACGCAACATGAGCCACCAACCGCGCGTCTTCGCTGTTGACCATCGCTGGCCCCCAAGTCGTTTTGACGGCAGCCAGTCGGCCCAGCGGGACGACTTCGCCAGTATTGGTTACGACCGGGATATCGCCAAGTTCATTGATGTCATCGCGATAGTCGCGTTGGTAACGAACTTGTACGCTGTAGCGCTCGCGGCCTTCGACCGTTGTCGTGGCGATCTTGCCTCCCAAAGCCGACTCGATAATTTCGTTGACGTCCCGCACTGTCATTCCGTAACGGGCTGACTCGGTTCGATCGACTTCGAATTCGATGTACGGTTTGCCCAACACGATGTCGGGACTGACGGTGTCTCCGTTGACCATCGGATGCGTTTTGACTTTTTCCGCGACGGCTTTGGCGGCGTCAGCAAGTCCTTCCAGCGTATCACCGTACACCCGGATCGCCATCGACGCCTTAATGCCACTTTGCAGCATCACGACTCGGCCTTCGATCGGTTGTAGTTTGTCGGCGATGGTAATTCCGGGCAGCGTCGCCAGTTCGTTGATCTGATCCCAGATTTTCGCTTCCGTCATTCCGGCTCGCCATTGGTCGCGCGGTTTGAGCATGACATAAGTTTCGATCATCGCAGCGGGTGCCGGGTCGAGTGCCGATTCGACTCGTCCGATTTTGCCGAGCACCTCGGCGACTTCAGGCATCCGCCGAATCATTGCATCCTGAGTTTGCAAAGTCTTCATCGCTTGCGAGAGACTGGCCGCCGGATAAAGCGACGGCATGTAGAACCAACTGCCTTCGTCGAGCGCGATCCAGTCGTCTGATGAAAGGCCGGTGAAAGTATGTTTGAAGTCAACGTAACCTTGTGAACCATTGAAGTCCGCCCCGAGATATTGCTTGGCCAGTTGATCGACGGGAGCGAGAATTTTTGGCAGTCCGAGCCACGCCCCCATGCCAAAAAAGAAAATCACCAGCGGAACCGCCAGGAATGTGCGTTTGAATCGCAGGAATAGACGCAGCGTTGGTTCGTAAAAAAAGTTCACCGTTCTGGCAACCAAGTTCTGTTCGACCGGGCGAAGTTTTTCACGCAGTAAACAGTAAACGGCCCCTCCGGCGATCAAGCTGAGAAGTGCCGTGACGACGATCGGCTGAAGTGTTGGAACTGCAAGCCGAACATTGAGCCAGTTTGTCAGCGAAGCCAGATGATCCTGCCAAACGAAAGTACAAAGTGCTGCGGTGATGCCTCCGAAGACGATCGACGCGTAAGTCGCCAACCAACCTTTGCCTTTCGGATTCTTCAGCAGCAGCCGAGCCAGCGGCGGGACAAGCAACACGGCAACGATCAAGCTTGCCACCAACGAATAGGTTTTCGTCCAAGCCAACGGCGCGAACAATCGATAGTCGCGGCCGGTTAGAAAGAAGACTGGCAGGAAACTAATAACCGTCGTGCTGACCGCGGTGATGACGGCAGGAGCAACTTCGCTGGTCATCTCCGAGATTTTTGAAAGCCGCCCTTCTTCGCCACCGGGCTGGCCGTCTTTTTCCCAATCGGCGATCCCGCGAAAAACGTTTTCTGAAATGATGATTCCCATGTCGACCATCGTGCCAATCGCGATCGCAATCCCTGCCAGCGACATGATGTTGGCGTCGACTCCGAATGTATTCATTGCGATGAAAGCCATCAACACGGCGACGGGTAACGTTGTCGCGACCACGATGCTGGCGCGGATGTGCAACAGGAAAAGCACGATGACCACGATCGTGATGGCGATCTCCTGAGCGAGTGCTTCGGAGAGCGTCGCCACGGTTTCATCGACTAATTGCGTCCGGTCGTAGATGCCTTTGATTTTGATACCGCCAAGTTCCGATTCCAGCGAGCCGATACGTTCCTTGACTCGTTCGATGACTTGTCGCGGATTTTCACCGTAACGCATTACGACGACGCCACCGACGGCTTCGCTTCCGTTCCAGTCCAAAGCACCGCGCCGGAATGCTGGGCCAAGTTGCACCGCGGCAAGATCGCGAATCGTGATCGGCAAATTGTCTTTGGTCGCAACGACGGTTTGTTCAATCTGCTCAATCGTTTCGGCTTGGGTCTTTCCGGCTCCTATGAATCCGATGCCGCGAACCAGATACTCCATGCCGCTGGACTCGATCGTTTTCGCGCCGACGTCGATGTTGGAATCGCGGACAGATTTGAGAACTTGATTAAGCGTTAGTTCTTGCAGACGAAGTTTATCCGGGTCAATTTCGATTTGATATTGTTTGACGTAGCCACCGATCGAGGCGACTTCGGCGACACCATCAACGGACTGCAAAGCGTATTTGACGATGTAATCCTGCTTGCTGCGGACTTCGGCCAAGTCCATGCCGCGCGGCGGATCAAGCACGTAGTAGTAGATTTGACCAAGAGGCGTCGCATCGGGAGCCAAGACTGGGCTGGTTCCCTCGGGCAGTTGATTGCCGACGGTCGAAAGTTGTTCCGAGACGCGCGAACGCGCCCAATAGAAGTCAATGTTGTCCGCAAAGGTGACTTGGACAAAGCTGAAACCGAACATGCTTTTGCCACGCACGCTTTCCGCACCCGCGACCGATTGAAGCGCCACAGAAAGCGGGTACGTGATCTGATCTTCAATGTCTTTGGGGCTGCGGCCCGGCCAGTCGGTGAGCACGATGACCTGGTTTTCGCTGACGTTGGGAATTGCGTCGATGGGGACTTCTTGAAAGGAGTACCATCCATACGCGATGACAGCCGCGGTGATGATGAAGACGGCCAGCCGTTCGCGCACGCAGAAATTGACGATGGCCTTGATCACTTGGGAGCCTCCATCTGTGGAAGTTCCATTTGTGGAAGCTCCATCTGCGGCAATTCCATCTGAGGCAAGCTCATTTGGGGCAATCCCATTTGAGGCAATTCCATTTGCGGCAAGTCGCCGGAATCGGCGGTTGAACTTGC
>CAYZGP010000164.1:10185-11912 GCA_964478065.1 uncultured Pirellulaceae bacterium | reverse complement strand
GGGCAACGCCGGCAACGCCCCAGGAACCTCCAACGAAAAAACGCGTTTGGCTGAAGGCCATATTCACACATCGCGACCATTGCCCAACTCACAATTGAGCTGGGCCGGCCCAAGCAAATCATTCTCCCGCTGGGTCCTTACCGTCTACCCACGGGCCCGCCAGATTCATGTACTCAGGCTCTTCCAAAACACTGCCTTTGTCTCCAGCGTTCCAGCCTGCGATATGATTCGGCTTGCCGCGCTCCGCTGAACGCTTTTCCCAACGTGTTGCCCAGGACGAATCGGCTTCTTTGACCGAAAGCGTTTCTTCATCGAAGAAGAACACTTTGCCTTCGCGGTAACTCTTAGCCCCCAAAATTACAGTCGAAATTGCAGCAGCGCCAAGCAACGGATCGTTGTTACACATCGACGGATCGTCGGCCACCATCGCTTCGATCCAGTTCTTAAAGTGTGCGTAGGTCGTGTCTTTGACCACGTCGGTCTTGATCGTTTCTTTGACCAACGTCTTGTCACGCGTTACTTGCTTTCGCTCTGGTACGAAATCAAAACTGTCAAATGACTCGCCGTTGCCAAACACAAGCGAACCAAAGTGCCCGCGAATGACCTGCTTGATCGGCGTGTCCTGACAAGCCATCGTTGCGGTAACCAAACCCTGAACGCCTTCGGGAAAGTCAGCGACAACGGTGGCGACATCGGGAACTTGTCGCCCGTCGTACTCAACGTAAATTCCACCGGCACCACAAATGCGGCCCGGGAAACGCAGGCCTGTTGCTTTCAACATCGAAGTCGTACGGTGGACGAACAAGTCAGTAAACATGCCCGAACCGTAAGGCCAGAATCGTCGCCACTGAGCATAGACGGCTCGGTCAAAATCTTCGTACTCGGCCAATCCCTCTTCAACGCCCAGCCACTTTTTCCAATCGATGTTTTTTAGATTCATCTCTTTGTCGAGACCGTAGTAACGCCACTGGCCCATCGCCGAGTTGCGGAAATACTCGGTTTGGTACATCAAGACTTTTCCAAGCTTGCCCGATTTGAGCAGCTCATTGACTTGAGGCCAAAGTGGCAGGCTGGTCGATTGCACGCCGACTTGCATCACCTTTCCGGTCTTTTGCCAAGTCTTCATAACGTCGATGGCTTCGGTAACCGTTTTCGTCATCGGTTTTTCGCAGTAAACGTGAAGCCCCGCGTTAAGCGAATCGATCGTTTGCTTGGCGTGCCAATGATCAGGCGTTCCGATGCAGACCGCATCCAGATCTTCCTTTTCGATCATGTCGAGATAATCGTTGTACTTTTTCGGCTCGAACCCGGTTTTGGATTTGATATGTTTGGCGGCCCGATCGCGATGCTTTTTGTAGACGTCACAAACGGCAACCAACTCGATCGGCTGGCCTTCGACTTGCAATTTCGTCATTTGTTTGACATGGGCACGAAAACCACGACCACCAGGCCCAATAAATCCAACCCGCAGTTTCTCGGCAGCACTTACTGGCTTTGCTGCGCTTGCGGTACTAGTGAGAGCCCCGACTGCGGCAGTTGCGGCGACCGCAGAACCGGATGTTTTTATAAAGTCTCGTCGATTAGGTGTTTTTTGTGACATGGTTAACCTGATGAATTGCAAAAATTTTCGTTAGCTACAGTTTACCAAAACCTGTTTCCAATTTCGAGTAATTTAACGAAGGGGCGGGAAGACCGCAAAGATTGATTTTGGCCCAATGGCAATCCGA
>CAYZGP010000164.1:6064-10085 GCA_964478065.1 uncultured Pirellulaceae bacterium | reverse complement strand
TTCATCTGCTAACGGTGGTTCACTGCTTGGGATTCTCCCTAAAACGATCAACGAATGAGGATACGGCACCCCCTTCCACCTGACGCAAGCACCATAGATGGCGGCAATTGGAATGAGAGCTAAGATTCCAAATAGCGAGTCGACGCCATACCAAATGGTTGCAATTACCGAATAGCCGACGATGAGGATTCCCACTCCCACAACTACTAAACATCCCAGTCCCGGCTTGCTTTCAGCAGGCTGTGCCAAAGACAAAACGGTACCGCAACTCGTGCAATTGTTGCTTGAATACATATAGAGCTTCCACCGCCTGACGAGGCTAAGGCAGACGGGGCAGGTATCGCGCGCGACCGGATGCAATTTCGTGACGTCAACAACTTCGCGTTGTCTCGGAGGTTGATAAGGGTTGGGTTCCATCTTCTCAATTCGGAAAAACGTCCGTGACCACCGAGCCCGAATCAGCGATCATCTTTCAAAACCACGCGCTAGTCGGGCTCGGTGTGAAATGCATTGTTATATCGCGTCGTCTGATTCAGCCCCGTATTCAGATAGGTAGATTGCAAAGAAAAATCTGATCAAGATAGTCGAAGGTAAATTGCATACGTTTGCAAATGATCAACTGCCGCTCGCACCTATCAACCGGTAAGCGACGGCACGAATTGCTGCCGCGCGGGACACGTCGTTGGACCGCCCGCCGAATGAGTTAAGCACCAAGTTTTTAATTTTTCGTGGAAACACGGCTTTAATTGTGTGTTAAAATGCTTTAACTTCGTCTCGATCGGTTCTCAAAAGTAGTTCACTTCGACGTCTGATTGGATTCGCTTTGATGAAAAGCGATATCGAGGGTGAAAGCAAAAGGGTATAATACGGCAGAAGCGATATTTACCCGATTTTTCAAATTGGAAATGCTTGCTCAGCTGGTGCTGGCCGCGGTCTTCAAAACCGTAGAGCCGCATGGAAATCATGTGGTTGGTGGGTTCGATTCCCATGCGTTTCCGCCATTGAATTTTTATTTTGAATTCTCAACCCTCCAACCTTCGCGACCCAAATCCAGAAATCGGTGAAACACGCGAGCGATGCTACGGCTGCTTTCGGCCTGTCTCACAATGCTTCTGCGATGCGATCCCCTCGATCGAAAATAAAACGAAGATTTTGATTCTTCAACACGCGCGCGAACGTGATCATCCATTCAATACGGCAAGAATGGTTGGCATTGCTCTGGCGAATTCGCAAATCATTTCTGGTCAGAACTCGGTCATCGCGGATATGGATTTGGAACTTGCGCCCCAATGCGGTTTGCTTTATCCATCCAATGACGCACAGGTGCTTTCGGAACTTCCGCCAGATCAACGACCGAATCAGCTTGTGCTATTGGACGGGACCTGGCCTCAAGCCCGAACGATGGTCCGTGACATTCCAGTGCTTAAAGATTTGCCCTGTTACAAACTTGCTCCCAGCGAACCGGGAAAGTACCGAATCCGTTTGGAGCCAACTGACACATCGCTTTCGACAGTCGAAGCCGCCGTCCAAGCCCTTCGTGAGATTGAACCTAAAACCAAAGGTCTCGATCAATTGCTGGTTGCGTTCGACACGATGGTGCAAAAACAGCTTGATCATCCAAAGGTAGGCCGCGAACATTATTCCGGCGGACCGAAATCGGGACGAACGATTAACGTGCCGCACTGTCTGTCTGGTCCGCTTTCGCAAATCGTCGTCGCTTATGGCGAGAAAGCTTATCGGCCGGCCATTGAAAACAAGAAAAAAAACGCGCCCCGACCACCTGTTTTTTGGACAGCAAAGCGATTGGCGCCGCTCGAATCGGGCGATGGATCGGATATGGAGTTTACGGCAGCGATCGAACCAGAAGTCGAAATGACAAAATCGTTTCTGAATTATCTGGAGTTACCCAAAGAAACGTTCGATCATGCGATTTCAGCAAAAGAATTTACGGCAAAGTGGAATCAGTTTTTGCGACACGACGACATCCTATTGGTCTACAACCAGGGAACCATTGGTTTGCTAAACTGCGTCGGCGGTTGTACTGGCCGACCGGTTACGTTGAAGTCAATAAATTTTGCCCATCAAGGCAAGCGTCCGTCGGCGTCGGAAATTTTGGAGAATGAAGGCTTGGCATGGGACACTCCCAATCCTGCACACGGCCGCGCCGGACGAAGATTGGAAAAAGCCATTGCGCTGATTAAGTTCTTCCGCGGCGAAACACAAGCAAGCGATTCGAGCTGCTAACGGAATATCACGAAATGCGCGTTTGCGCATAAAAAGAGGCGACCAAGAAACGATCGCCACTTTTAATTTTTATCTACACAGAAAAGAAGATTACGATCTTCCCCGTCCGCGTCCTCGACCGCCGTCACGGTTTCCACCACGACGCCCTCCGCCACTTTTCTTGTGGTTTTGGATGTTGGATTCGATCAAGACAGTGATCGTTTCGTCCCAAGTCGGAACTTGAACGCGTTTTCGACCTTCCGCCGGACTGGCTTCGTCGCGATCACGATCATTTCGCCCCCGATCGCCTCTTCCGCGTTCCTTTCGGCCACGACCACGAGATCGGGAGCGTGAACGAGAGCGTGGCGCTTCGTCCTCGGAATCATCATCGTCATCATCGAAGTCGCCCTCGTGCCCCCGGTCTCTGACCTTTGGTTTCTCTTCTTCGTCACGATTGCGAGACCGGCCTCTTCCACGGCCACGCCCGCGCGAACGGCTTCGTTTTGGACGTTCAGATCGAGTTTCTTCTTCGTCTGCGTCGTCTCCATCGAATAGTTCATCGTCAAAATCGTCAACGACTTCGTCTTTGAAATCCGAATCGTAATCGTCGTCTTCTAGTCCCGCGCCAAATCCGGTTGAAGCAGGCCGTCTACGCGAAGAGCTTTTGGCCGAGCTACGATCAGGGCGATTTCTGGATGAGCGAGCACCGCGTTCCGAGCTTTCACTATCTGATCCGTCATCCTCAGAGCGATCACGATCTTTGTTGGAAGCTCCGCGTGATCGACCACCTCTTCGGCGTCGGCGTTTTCGTTTTGGTTTCTCGTCTTCGTCAGAAGCAGTTTTGAAACCGACATCGCCATCATCGGAATCCGAGTTGCCTACGTCGTCAAAGTCGATTGCTTCAAATTCATCGTCAAGCAGCCCCGCGCCGAATCCAGTAGATTCGCTTCTTGGTGTACGCCGAGGTGCACTTTCGGCATGTGCTGGTTGATCTCGTTGCGGAGAATCTTTTTCCGAACGATTTCGTCCTCTTCCGCGGCCACGACCTCGACCAGATCCACGTGCGCCGTCACGGCTTGATTCGATACGGCTTGAATCGTCACGGTCACGACCGCCACTGCGATCGTTTCGTGAATTGCGAGCAGGTTCTCGGTCGTTTGAATCTCGCTCGTTATCACTTCTGTTGCGATTGTTTCGGCCGCGTCCACGGCCTTTGGGTTCGTCGCGCTTGGAACGTGGGCTTCGTTCGTTTGTTTGATCGACATCCGACGCGCCACCGCCCGTCTTTCTTCTGCGAGTTCGCCGACCGTGCTCGATGGCTCGGGAATCATCATGCGGTGAATCGTCCAACTCTTCAATCTCGAACTCAACAAACTCATCACCGTCGTCCAAGGCATCAACGTCTTCGTCGTAAATGTCTTCGTAGGTATCGACTGGTGCAGAGCTTTGGACAGGTTGCTTTGATTCTGGATGTGACGATTCTGAACTTGAATCGGAACCAAAGCCTTTTGAACTGGCTGATTCTGAACGACCCGCTACTTTTTCGTCCTCATGTGCTTCTTGTTTTGGCGCAACCGTTTTGGCAGGTGACTTCCAACCGATCAAATCGTCTGCATCATCGTTGTCGTCGCTGGATGACTTGGACGAAAACATGGAAGGCAAAACGGTTGAGTCTTCTGGCGATTCGATGGGATCAAAGCCAAAGAAACCTTTGCCTTTTGAGGCCCCAGAATCGGCAGCCGGTTCTGGCTTGGATTCGTCAGTCGATTCGGACTTGGCAACCGGTTCAGATTTGGCA
>CAYZGP010000164.1:4344-5964 GCA_964478065.1 uncultured Pirellulaceae bacterium | reverse complement strand
TTGTCGATTCCTTGGTTGTCGATTCCTTGGCCGTAGTCTTGGAAGAGATGCCAAGCACGCTCAAGAGAGAATCCCAATGGCCGCCTTTTTTCTTTTCAGGCTCAGCAGATTCTGACACGGGATTGACGGTTTCTGACTCGGCACTGTCAGTTTCTGGTAGCGCATCAGCTGTTTTGGCCGCCGGCTCTACGGGAGACGGATCGTCCGAAGGGGCAGCCTCAGCAGCGGGCGCCTCGTCTTCGGTGTCAAAATCGTCGTCTTCAATTGGTTCGACTTTTTTCGAAGCGTTACCGCCAAAATAGTCGTAAAGTTCGTCTGTCACTATGATTCTCCGTGTCGAGGCTTCTTCTTGGAAGCGTCGTCAGCTCTGAAAATTCGATTGAAATGTACTCTTGCCTCAACTTGACAATATATCGCAAACCGCGAGTTTACCGATAGGGCTTATTCCTGTGAACTCAAGCGGGATAACCACGTTTTGGCTGTGGTAACCTTGCCTTTTTGTCAAAACGCCGGGGTAAGAAAAAAAGCTCGGGAATGACCCCGAGCTTTCGTTTGCTTTTAATCTATCAAGCCAACATTCAAACAATCAAGTCAGCTTTGATTCCAGTGTTCAACTGGCACTTATTGGCCACCGCTTCGAATAATCGACAAAGTACCGTTGTCGGCCACTGAGAACAATGGTCGATCGTACGAGCGGTAATATGAACGGCCGCGTGGTCGGAAGGCAAATCCAACGAAGAAGTTGTACGCTTCGCCAACATTGCCGCCCAGAAAGTTGCTGGTGGCAGGAACATTGTCATCGTTGAAGAAGTAAGTGAATCCCGCCTGTACGCCGATTTGCTCGGTTACCGGCATGTCAAAATCCACGCCAAAAATCGTTTGCTCTGAATCCGACCAACCAAGGTAAGTCTCGCCGAATCCTCCCGATGGTGCATCCAAACGATAATAGAAACGGTAGTTGTCGTTGGAAGTCGTAACAAGATCGGTAAACGTGTTACCGGCGAAGGTGCCCGTGTTTACATCGTCTTGTACATTTTGAGCAAAACGAAAACCGAAGGTCGAACCGCCAGGGTAGACCCAGCCGATATCACCACGGAGTTGAACGACTTCTGTGTCGGCAAACCAATTGTCATAAAGAACATCAGCAACGACGCCAAGTTGAAGTCCGTAATCAACCCGCCGAAAAAGGCCTGCCGTCAAAAACAACTGGTCGCGGTTGTCTGGAGTGAACTCATTTCCATCAAAGTTTGTATGTACCGATCGGACACCGAGTTGGCCGGACAGTAGGCCACCGCTCAGTCGGCAAAGTGGGAATCCCGCATTAACGCCTCCAAAGAAGCCTTGGCTGGAATCATCGGAAAGCGTGCCAGGCGCGCCACCCGGTGTTGGGAACAATGAGCTTCTAAATGCAGTCGCTCCGCCAAAATATTCAGCGTTGTAAAACAACGAGGCCAATCCATTTAACCAGAATCCATTTCCAACAAGACATCCATCCCCGAGACAGCCTCCCGAAAGACATGAAGGGCATCCGCCTCGATCGCAACAGCTATCTTCAAAGTAGCCACCAGAATCGCCACACGTTCCCGTGCTGCAATCTGAACAGCCACCCTCAATCACACC
>CAYZGP010000164.1:0-4244 GCA_964478065.1 uncultured Pirellulaceae bacterium | reverse complement strand
CCAGAGATGACTTGACCTCCAGAGATGATTTGCCCCCCATAAGGATCGCCAATCACTGTGCCAGAACTGACGATCGGAGAACCGCCATCGATAAACGTTTGGTCAATCAGTTGTGCCGTGCGGACTTGCTGACTGGCACGAGCATGTTGAGGTATGTATTGGCCAGCTTGAGCGACGTGAGTTGGTTGATTAAGGGCTTGTTGGCGTCGAGCCACATTTTGCGTTCCGCCAACCGGTCGCGAGGCCGCTCGAACCTTACGTTGAGTTCTCACTTGATTTTGATTGGGTAATTGTGCCGTTCGAACCGGCGCCGGTGGCGCTGCGAAATCGACTCCCATATCATTGGACGCAATTCGTGTTGGAGATGCGGCACGTAAACGGGCTTCTTGCATGGCTGCCATGCGTCGTTCAAACTCGCCTTGTTGACCATGCGTCTGCTCTGCAATCCCATTGACTGCGAACACAGCGATTAGAGAGCTAAAAACGATCGTCGTAAGTTTTGGGGGAAAAAACATTTCGATCTTCCTGTCAATTCATTCGTGGCTCGTGCGCTAAACACGCGCGTAAAAGCCGTTGAATTGATGATCGGAATCGGTAAGGTCAATTCTTTCGTCAAACTTGGATTAATCAGAAAAGTAGCTTTTAGTTTACCTATCTTCGCATTTCTGATGGCACTTCTGCGACAAGAGAATCGCTACTTAAACCCAGCATCAGAAACAACTTGCGATCATTTTTTCTCCACGGTGCGCTTACTCTATCTGATCAAAAAGTGCTTGCAGTTTCGCTGCCTTTTTAGGATTCAGTTGAGCCACCCACCCTATACGACCAATCAAGTGCTCACGGAAATTCGGATAGCTCTTTCGATTTTGCGAATCGATTCCGTGCTTAACGCAATTGTGCAAGATGGCTTTTAAGCGGTCGAATTCTGTACGCGCGAGATTTGTCTCCTGGTTGATCACAATTCCAGTTGCGAGCTGTTGTTGTGAGTCAGTCATCAATCGGGTTTTGCGAAAATGAATTTGAAACCCTTCCTCCAAAGCGATCGCGCCAACGGTGACAGCAAATCGTCTGGTAGCAATCAACCGGTCATTGGCCGATATCAAAATGTCGTCGGCGTATCGTGTGTAAGCAACATTTGAATCCGGATTCGATTTTGAAATTTGATCCACGAGCCCCGATAGCCGTGAGTCCAATCGAAACGCTATCAAATTAGCGAGCGCGGGAGAAGTCGGGGCGCCTTGGGGCAAGTGTCGAGGCGAGTAGAGCGATCTCGCTTCGGCGGAATCGGCGCCGCGAAAGTAGACACCTTCTTGCAACGTTTCGTTGTCGACCGAATGGGTGCAGAGCGCCGCAAGATAACGGGCGACTTCTTTTTGGTAGCCGGCAGTTTGAAGCAAACCCCAGACTCGGCCAAACTGAACAGAGGGGAAAAAGTCTTTGAGATCAAGCTTCAAGCAAAATCGCTTCCTAACATGGGGCTGGACAAAAGAGACGACGCTTCGGCCTTTGCAGAACCCATGGGCCGCATCATGGGTGGGGATTCTTGAGACCAAGCCCTCCAAAATCTGCCTTTGAACTTCTTTGAGCAGGCTTTTGGGAGACTCGATCAATCGGTAGCCAGTCGACCGCTTCTTAATCCAAGTGCAGACATAGTGATCGGAGACTTTGAAATCTGGCCGCAGCGAATTGCCTTTGAGATTCGCCAGCCATTGAAGATCGTTGTTCGACAAAGCCAACCATTGGCCAAGTTCGCCAACGTCAGCGATTTTTGGCAATTGCCATTCCAATGACTTGTCTGAGCGGCGTCCAAGGACACGACTCAGTCTCACTTTTTTGATGTTGTTTGTTTTGACGGCTTGTCGAAAAGCAATGTCCGTTGAGATGAATCGTTCCAGCTGATCCAAAGCCGGTTTGGTCGCAAAATTTTCATGCGTGCGCAGGGCAAGTGGCCGAATCCATTTTTGAGTTGACGAAAACAGTCGCCTGGCCTGAGTCGCCATATGTTTGGGTCGCCAATCGGCGAGGTAGAAAGCGATGGCAACGCAACGAGCTATTGTGGGCTTCGCCATCGGGATCTTACGAACAAGGGGACTTCTAATTGGAATCTTGCGAAATTATGCGAATTGGGATGTACGCAGAGTTGGGCTGCAGAAAGAAAAGTCTAGTCAAAAAGTGCGACCACCGCTTTAACTTGACTGACCAAACGTGGAATTAAGTGCGTCGGTAGGCGCACGATCTTCCACGAACTCGAAGTGGAAAAGTAATAATTTCCTTTGGGGTAACCCCAAAGAAGTGAAACGGATTGCAAAGCAAACGGAATCACAATCTTAAATGCGGTGGTCGCGAAGAGAAAACTAACACGCAGCCCGCAGGCTTGCAACTCGCTGGTGTTTTTTCCAAAAAGGAATTCGAAGTTGTTTCTTTGATGTAGCAACCCGTCGCATTAAACGAGGGATCCCAAGTTGCTCACTAATGCTTTTTCACGTCACGTCTGGCCAGCATGCGTAGTTGGACTTTCCTGTCCGACGCTCAGACGCCCGCACTCACCGCTCCAGTCAGGCGGACAAGAAAGAATGAAAGCCCATCCTATAAATATTGCAACTTCGGAACTCGTAACAGAACCACAAAGTTGCTCACTAGTCAGAAATCCAGAAACCAGAAACCGGCCACAAGGAACTTACTACTACCAGGCGAAAACTCCCCGTCCGATCAGCACCACCCCAACAATCGGCCCAGTCGATTTAAATCGGCAAACTTTGCCGAACCTGCAGTGCTTCACACCACGCGACGATAGCACTTGTACGATAGCATTCAACTGGACAAGTGAACTACATGATCAACGACGACGCTCCAAAAATCGACATTGAACTTTCCGACCTTAAAAAAGCCAAGTCAAAGACAAGTGGCCGTGGTCTTCAGTCTCCGCTTGAGACATATCTACGCGAGATCAATGAAACAAACCTACTTACCGCGGATGAGGAAAAAGAGCTTGCCCGAGCGATCGCCAAAGGTGACGTTCGAGCACGAGATCGAATGGTTCGTGCCAACCTTCGATTGGTCGTCAACATTGCCCGCGGTTATACAGGCAAAGGCTTGGGGCTTCAGGATTTGATCGAAGAAGGCAACTTGGGGCTACTGCGAGCCGTTGAAGGATTTGATCCCGACATGGGAACGCGGTTCAGCACTTATGCAAGTTATTGGATTAAGCAATCCATCAAACGTGCGTTGATCAACTCAGCCAAGACCATTCGCATTCCGGCTTACATGGTCGAGCTATTGTCAAAATGGCGTCGAGCGAGTATTCGATTGACCGAAGAGCTGAAACGCAATCCGACTCCCGAAGAAGTTGCACGATTGTTGGGTTTGCCAAAACGTAAACTTCCAATCATCAAAAAAGCAATTCAGATTTACAACTCCACCCCGCAAACAGATCAAGCCGATTCTGGCTGGTCACTTGGCGAGATGGTGATGGACGAGCGATCCAGAAGCCCCGAAGACACATTGCTTGAGAACGACGTGATGTCGCAAGTAAAAACGATGATGGGCGATTTGGATGAGCGAGAATTTAGCGTATTGAAAATGCGATTCGGTTTGGAGAACACCGAGCCTCATACGCTTAAAGAGATCGGCGAACAACTTGGCATTACCCGAGAGCGTGTCCGCCAAATTGAAACAGAAGCCCTGAAGAAACTGGGCGATGGACTTCGCGATCCATTCGACATGGAAATGACGCTGCCGTTCTAACCGGCATTGCAGGTCGTGACGCGACCAACGCTGAACTGAACGGGCTCTTAAACAAGGCCCGGCAGTTCTGTTTTGGACAGATTGCATTTTCCAACCTGCTTCCTGAAGCGATGTTTGCCCATAAACTGGGAACGGACGTCGCTTCAAAAGAACTCGAGCTTTTCGAACTTAAACTGCATTAAAAAACAGTTTAAGTTCGAGTTCGTGTTTTTTATTCTCTTTGTTTTTCATTCGCGCCGGGCGGGTCTTCCTACTTTGGCCAAGGGGCATTTTTCGTCTCAACGATGCTATTTGACTAATGTGACTCATCTTTACGGCCTGACCGAAACTTATGGGGGCCGTGTTTCGTCATAATGTTTTGTTTTGGCCAAGGGCCATCCCTTGTTTGGCCAAAGGGCATCCTGTTTGGCCAAGGGCCAATCCTTGTTTGGACAAAGGCCATGCTTGTTTGGCCAAGGGCCAATTTCACCGTAGCCTAGGGCATCGCCCTAGGAAAGCGA
>CAYZGP010000163.1:0-12254 GCA_964478065.1 uncultured Pirellulaceae bacterium | reverse complement strand
ATTTGAAAGACGCTCACTCTGCTGTGTTGGTGCAGCGTTTTGCTGTGCTACTACCGGCGTTAACATCTGCCGTCGATCGGCTACTGGAAGAAGACGTTCACGTTGTTGCGTTGTGACAGTGCTTGGTTGTGCTGGGGCTGGCGTGAGCGGTTGTAGACGAGTGCGATTTTGAAAACGTTCACGTTGCCTTGGTGCAGCGTCTTGTTGTACAACCATCGGCTGCCGCTGATTGGGATCGCGAATAACGTGCGCTGAGTCTGAAAACTGTTCCGCGACCTGCGCCGATGCGGTGGCACAAGCCTGATGCGCAAGCAAAAAAATGAGTGCGGTTTTGAAACCTAAACACCAAATGCTCAGTTTGAACATTGCTTATTATCTCAATAAAACTGATGCCGAATATCTTACCCGAGGCAGATATTTGCTTTAATCGTCAAAAGTTCACGTGTGCTTGAGATAATCGCGTAAAGCCTCAGCATTTATCGAGCGGTTCGCACCAAAGCCCCTGATGTCAGCAGTTGATTGGCTGATGCATCGGAAACGTCCAACCGGCTAGTATTCAGTTCTGAACGCTGGGCAGGGGTTAGCTCGCCAAGGGTTTGCCATACGTCTTGAAATCGAGATGAAGCATTCGCTTGACGGCTTGCCGCGGAAACGGCTCCGACTTGAAAAAAACCAATCGCTCTTGCTGGCGATAGCGATTCATCAATTACTGCAATGTATCCGACTTCACCCGCGTAAGTTCCCGACGGCACTAATTCTGCTAGCTGGCCGAATTGAGTCACAACAGTCGTTGTGGGACGGATCTGTGGAGTAATGTTTCCCAACGACAAAAAGTTCGATTTGGAAACACCAAAAGGAATCGCGGAAAAGACTTGTGGGTTGCTGGTCTCCCAAACTCGAACCGCGACTCGCTCGTCCGCAATCGACGTTGCTCGAACGGTTACACCGTCGCGTCGAATTGAATAACCAGCGTTTGCCGGTTGCACTGCAAACCAACCTAGCCGCCCCATGAGTAAAGGCAAACCGCCGCTTCCGGAGCTTACGCCAGCAATTTGATCTTGTCCATCAGGATTGTGTGTCCGCCGCATACGAACCAGGAAAGCCGGCGAATCGCTACCATCGGCTTGAACTATAAAGTCATTGCGCTCGTAGTCGGAGAACTCCTGATGATCGACCGAATTCTCGAGGTAGTCACCCATCACCATGTCACCGTTGGGCAGATTCATCGTATTGAGTTGTGGATCGGGACGATACACAAAGCTGGTACGGTTTTCTTGTAACGACAGAGAGCCATTCCCATCACCTAAAATAGTTTGCTGGAAACCGTTTCCCTGTACCAAAGAACTGTCAATTCCAGCACCGATCGTTGTCAAGTTCTCAGTCGGATCCATGTCGTCATCGAATACATTTCGCAAAAGGGTGGCGGCATTTTGACGACCGTCACCAAGATTGTCATTGTCCGAATCAAGATTACGAAGTCCTTCCAACGCTGCTGTATCGACTCCCGTTTGCATTAGTCTTCTTGACTGAAGCACGAATCCAAAATCCAGGGTCAACGCCATAATGCCTGCCAAAACGATCATCAACAACATCACCAACAGGAGCGATTGGCCTTTTCTATTGTGGCGAGAATGCAATTTATTCATTGGCAAAAACCTCCCGACGATAAATCGCCTGAAACGTCATCACTTGACGGTAGGGACGAACATTACCTTTCAATACTGCGAGACTTCCAAGCCCATAGCGTCCTCCAAACGGTTCGGCGGGGCCATTTGGAACTGGTGGATCATTGACGACCAACGTGTAACACCCTGTATCGCCATCACTGAGACTTTGGTCATTGGCAACGACAATCACCTGTCCGACTTGGCCATCAGGATTGTCCGCAGCCGGTAAATTAGTCCGATTGATCAACGTCGTCGACTGGGCAGGGTAATTAATACGCAGCGCTACCATTCCACGAACAAAAGAAGGAATATCGTTGGCAGACTCGGTAGCAGAAGCAAGTTGATAAGGGCCTTCTCTCTGAGTGGAGGCATCGCCATCATGGTCGACTCGGATTTCTTCGACCGGAGCGACCCATTCAACAATCGTTTCACCTGAACATTGAAAGCCGTCAACGACACCGTTGTAGTTGTAAGCGACCAAGGGAATCAGGACGGTCAATTCACCTGCATCGTTAGTTACCAAAGCGCCAGGGTACCGAGTTCGATTCTGACCGGGTTCGCGAATCATTACGGGCGCGAGCAATCGATTGAGCAGCGGCAGCGTTGCCACGTATGCCTGGAAATCACCGTTGAATGGCGATGATGGCCCCCAAACCGAATCGGGAATCACCAACAGGCTTTCATCATAAATCTGTGCCTTAAAATCCGCGTCATCGCAGACCAAATCTGGCAACGTACATTTGTCGAGACGACCGAGCCCCAATTGCTGAGTCGGGCCAAACGGCATCCTTGAGATTTCTTGTGCCGCGACATCGACAGCTTGCTGCAGCACGTTGCCTTGGTAAAAGAAAAGCCCAAAACTGAGTGTTGCACCAATCAGCATAATGACCAGCGGAATTAAAATTGCAAATTCAAGCAATGCTTGTCCGCGGCGATTAAAACGTTTCTGATTCATGATGACTTGATCCTCGTTTGCAAAGGAATTCCGATTGTTCCGCAACCCATCTCTAATACGCTGTATGTGTTCCTGGGGGCCATCGCAATTCGCCATGGCCGGACATTTTCTTTGAAACCAATCACGACATCGTTCCGGTCAAGGAAATAAACATCGATTGGTATTCTCATCCACATTGTGTGAATTGATTTGCACGGCTTAATCCAAATTCCAAAATCGGTTGGCAACGCTTTGCGGAACATCAATCCAACAAATCGCTTCCAAAATGTATCGGCAATTTCCAATTGGTTAAGAATCGTTACTCCAGTATCGGCATTGGCTAAGTTTGGCATTGTGACGATCATATAACGTTAAACGCAAGTACTGTTTACAACTACGCAGCACGGTTATTGTCCTAACGCACCTCGAAAATTTTGCTCCAGAACTCCAAGAACTTCAAAGACCATCGGGCCGAGTAAAATCACAAAAATTCCCGGCATGAAACCGATAACCATCGGAATGACGAGCATGGTTGGAACCGACATTGCAGCCGCAGCGGCTTTTTCACGTCGACGCGACCGCATCTCGGCAGACTGAGTTTTCAACGTTGCTCCGATTCCGGCGCCAGTTTGTTCGGCTTGAACGATCGCCGAGATGAACGCGGAAAACATGGGAACGTTGACCCTGTGCATCAGTCGTCTCAAAGATTCAACTCGTGAGCGACCAGCAAGGTTGTCAGATTGGAACAGCCTTAACTCCTGGACCAACGGTTGTGTTGGTTTCTGAACAGAGAGAATTTTTTCTAACGCACTATCAAAACCAATTCCGGCGTTGGCGAGCGTCGTTAGCAGATCGAGCAAAAGAGGAAGGTCTTGTTCAATTGATTTGACTCTGGCTCGCCGCACAGAGCGAACGACCAACGTTGGCACAAGTATCAGGACAACAAGCAGAAACCAGGGAGCTCCTAACACAAACGGGATCATTACATTTCCGACGCCACCTGGAATCGAGCTGACCATTTGCGAGGCAATGACAAAAATATTTTGCTGCCACAATTGCAACATTAAACCGAGCCCGATCAGGCCAAGCAGAATGGTTGCCCCCCAAAAAATGATTTGTGCCTCAGGGCGGCGAAATCCAGCACGGAAAAGCCATGTTGCGATTGGGCCTTGAGTCGGCATATCCTGAAGACTTGCGGCGCTCGTGATTTCTTGCCCATCACTTGGCACAAGTCGCTGTGCAACTTGCGTACGCACAACATAAAACTGCCAGACCCAAATAGCGGCCGCCGAGAGCACAACAAAAAAGATGATTGGAATAAGCATTCGTTAGATCCTTGGACGACTAATTTTTGACACCAACGCAATTCCAATGCCTTGAAGCAAGAGAACTGCCGTCATCAACCAGCTTCCTTCTGTGCTATTAACGAACGCCAGAAATCTGCCTTCATCAGACTGCCACATCATTGCGGCCATAAACCAAACCACGCAAATTACTGTGATGGTTGTCAGGCGTCCTTGAGTACTAAGCGTTCTAACTTGACGAGAAATCGCCAGCCGATCCCGCACGGTTTTACCGACACCCGATAAAGTTTCAGACAGTCCGCCACCGACTTGCCAGTTCACCACGAGCGATGTAGCCAAGAGCTGAAATGTCTCAGTGGGCACTCGCTTTTCCAACAAACTAAATGCGTCCACGGGCGAGTCGCCCAACCGAAGCCTGGCGACCAGCTCGGTGAATTCAGATTTTAGTGGGTTCTCGGTATAGTCGGCCGCTTGTACCAATGAGGCTTGAAGTGAAGAGCCCGCGCCTAGGCTGGCAACCAGCAAGTCGATTGAGTCTGCCAACTGAGATTCGATTTTCGTCAACCGAGTTTCATAGAACCAGGCATCTAGCTCCAGCCCCATCAAGCAAACCGCAAAAGCCAATCCTATCGAAACATTTAGCGGCCAACTCGCGATAAAAACCAGTATCAATGCGACCAAAATTGCAAAAAGAATTGGAATAAGGTACTGGCGTTGGGCAAATGGTTTAACGCGGCCAGAGATCAACGACTCCGTATCGGCAGGTGCCAATAGTCGTTTGCCAAGTTGCTCGCGAATCGCCGCAACTCGCCAATAGTAGGCAACCGCACCTATTGCGATCAGCAATCCTCCCCCGGGAATCAGGTACCTCATTAGAAATCTCTTTCAAAAAAACTTTGATTCGAGATTTCGACACCGCGAGCTGCCAACTCATTGGCAAATCGAGGCACAATTCCAGTGGCGACAAAGCGACCGTTAACTTTGTTTCCGTCTTTACCGGTTTGTTTAAAGACGTAAATGTCTTGAAGCTGAGGAGTCTGCCCTTCGATGCCGACCACCTCCGCGATTCGTTCAACACGGCGTGTGCCGTCTTCGAATCGCCGAATATGAATGACGAAATTGATAGCCGAGACCGCTTGTTCTCGAATGGCCCGCGAAGGCAAATCCATTCCCGCCATCATAACCATGGTTTCCAGTCTCGCAAAAGCGTCGCGTGGACTATTTGCGTGGATGGTCGTCAGGCTGCCGTCGTGTCCAGTGTTCATGGCCTGCAGCATGTCGAGCGCTTCGCCGGCGCGGACTTCGCCCATCACAATACGATCGGGACGCATTCGCAAAGCATTCACAACCAAATCGCGTTGTGAAATCTTTCCTTGACCTTCAATGTTGGGAGCTCGCGTTTCCATTCGGATCACGTGATCCTGACTCAGCATTAACTCGGCAGCATCTTCAATGGTGATGATTCGTTCGTGAGTTGGAATGGATTCAGATATGGCACCAAGCAGCGTAGATTTTCCGCTTCCTGTTCCGCCCGAGATCAGCATGTTCTTTCGATTAACAACGCATAGCTTGAGAAACTCCAGCATTCGCTCGGAAAGCATTCCAAGCCGAACGAGGTTTTCGCTGGTCAGACGCCGGCGACCGAATCGCCGGATAGACAATGTTGGCCCGTCAAGTGTTACCGGCGGAAGCGTCGCATTGACACGACTGCCATCGGGAAGTCGTGCATCGACCATCGGAGACGAGGTGTCGATTCTTCGCCCGACTCTTGCTGCGATACGAGTGATGATTCGAACCAAGTGCTCCTCATCGCGAAACCGCACATCGGTCGGTTCAAGCACTCCGAATCTTTCCACGTAAACAGCATCGTACCGATTGACCAGAATATCGGAAATCGCAGGATCACCCATCAAGGGTGCGAGCGGCCCACTGCCAAGGGACTCTTCCAACAAGTCTTCGGCAAGTCGAATTCGTTCGGCCTGGTTAAGCGGAATATCCTCTGTTTCCAACACGCCTGCGACAAATTCTTCGACATACTGTTTCAATTCCTCGTCGGGACGAATCAGCATTCCGGCGTTATTTAACTCGTCAATTAAGCGTTCGTGAAGATCGCCTTTGATCGATTGATATTCCAGTCTTTGATTGACTCGTTTTTCAACCGCTGCATTGCCTAACGCAACACTTGCTGCATTAGATTGCTTGCCATTTTCCGATTCAGGTTTTACCAAACGATCTTGTGGAACTCTGATCGTCCTGTTCTTAAGGATGTCTCTTGCAGAACGCTTTGACATTACGCACCCTCCAGTCCATTGGTCGTAGGGAGCTGGTCAAAATCAGGAGCGTCACGTGTCTCAAGGGGCTGACCATCGTTCACATCGTATCCGGAAGACTTTCGCCGCTCGGCATCTTCCTCAATTGAGTCGACAATTTGCGCCAAAGCCTTCGCCGATTTGTTCCATCGCAATTTCGACATCAACAACGGTTGTCCGACGTTGGCAGCCAAGACAAATTTCTTGTCCCAAGGCACGACATGGTCGACTTTCTGGCCAACGTACCGTTCCACTTCTGCCAGATTGGGCGAACCGGTATGAGTAGAAAATCGATTGATTACGATTCGCCATTTCTGTTTATCGAATCCAACATCCTCAAGTAACTTAAAGAATCCGCGGACCGTCTTTAAAGTCGGGACTACATTTTCGGCAACAACGTAGGCAGCATCACTTAAATCAAGAATCGCCATGATCGTTCGGTCAAACAGTGGAAACGTATCAATCACGACATAGTCGTATGTGCGACGCGCCAACAGCAGAATTCGAGCTATGAATTCATCGTCAATTTCTGCGGCTTCGATTGCGCTTTCAGGAGCCGCAACTAAGTGCAATCCAGATTCGTGAACCGTTGTGAGCTGACGAAACAACTGGTCGTCCAAACGATCACGCTGGTTCCAGGCGTCAGTAATGGTTGCATGAGGTTCGATGTTCAAGTGCGCGGCACAGACACCCATTTGCAACGAACCGTCGATTAGTAGTACTTTTTCTGGATGCCGCTGAGCCAACTCAACTGCGGCATTAACAGCGCACGTACTTTTCCCAACTCCGCCTTTATTACTGATAAAGCTGACGACGGTGCCGGGGATCGCTTTCTTTTCACGCCGATTGTCCAATCGTCGACTAAGCAAACCCCTCAGGTCTGAATTGGAAATTGGCCGCCGAATAAAATCTTCGACACCGATTTGGAGGGCGCGCAGCATCAAGTTTGAATCGCCTCCAGCCCCACCTTCAAACTGACAAATGCCAACAATTGTGACGTCGGGCGCAACGGCGATACATTCGTCAATCGTTGTCTTTACATGTTCCAACTCGCCATCCAACTGAATCATCAAAATGGAAGGTTGAAACGAAGCCGCGGAATTGATCGTGTCTTTGAGTTCGTTGCGATAATGAAAAACAGGAGTCAACCCGTTGATGCTTGCGAGAATCTGATCGAATTCAAAGTCAATTTCGGTATCGGAACGATGAACAAGAATTTGTGGTCTACTCATCGTCTTTTCTCCGAAACGCACGTGCTGTTTTTTTTCCTCCAACAATCATTTCCGTCACAACAACATTGCTGAGAGGATTCGGTTCTGATTGAAGTCCGTCGGTCAGCTCGTCAGGTTTGTCAAACGGCGAGACTTTTTCCATAGTCGCTGGAGTGTCTGGACGAGCGATCGCGATCAATTCGGTTTCCAATGCCAAAGATTTTACCAGATTGGAAACTTCACCAACACGTACGGCCAACACATATTGATCTTCAAGCTTGCGAACGACCAATGCATTGCTTGCGACAACTTGAGTAAAACTCTGTTGGTCTGTAGATGCCAATAGTGCGCCTGAGACTTGGATACCGGCTAAAGACTTCTTCAAGTCAACAACTGATGATTTAATTAAATCAACTCGGTCTCCGGTAGTTAGATCTCCTATCCCTTTGACCGCATCGGAATCTACCGAAACAGCCACTCTTCCTTTTGGAATTCCTGCTGAAGTCCCCGCGCGAGCCCCTTTTTGAAAAAGCAAGTTTTCATCAATGTCTTGCCCAGGCTCAATATCTTTCGATGCAATTCGCCCAAGCCACGGAGAGCGGTTTCCGTCCACTAAATCTGCACTTGTCAGCTGTTGGAAGGAAGCGATTTTTCGTAGTGCACTATTGCTGGACAATACGTCTTCCTCAGTCACTTGATGACCTTTTTCAAGTCGTTTTGATGCATAGCGACCGATCCATGGTGAATCGTTTGGTGAAGCCAGATCAGATTGACCGATTGGCTCAAACGCGACGACGTCCCGGATCAAGCTTCCTTCTGGAAGTATATCGTTTTGGGTTACTAAATGGCCAGATTTCAAATCGCGGGCGGCAACGGCTCCAACGAACTGGAGCGAATTGGGGTCGGCATTGCCACTAACCAGCATTTCACTGGTGATTGTTTCGAAAGCCGAAACCTCTTGTATCAGACTTCCAGTTGGCAAAAAGTCAGATGCACTAAAGATGTACCCTGGTTCGATGTCGTGCGAAACCGTTTTGCCGATAAGATCATTTGGACTTGGGATCCAGCCATCGACCACAGCAGACGGCTTAAAGAAATATCGCCTCAAGTCACCGCTAACCGGTTCAGCCAAATCGCTGGCTTTGATTTTCTCAAACGCATTAATTTTGATCGCGTTTGCTGGAAACGAAACAAACTCACCCAGATTGATTTCTGTTGCACCATTTTCGTCCGTCTGGCCACTCTGGGCGACCATGTGAATTTCCAGATCGTCACCTAATGCTTGGGTAAGTGGAATTGCTTCTTCGGGATCAATCGCGATTGCAACACTTTCTTCTCGCTGTCCGGCGGCGACTCTTCCTCGGCTGTCCGTGTTATTTAACTCCAGACCACCTTGAGTCGTCATCGTCCGATCGGTGGTCAAAGCAATCATGTGAGCACCTTTGGCCAACAATCGAATGCCGTTAACTGGAATTCGCTTGTTGCCTCTGACTTTAAACCCACCCATTAAAAGTCCAAATTCACTACCCGAATCTTCGGACTCTTTGGGGAGAGAGGCAATTAGATCGAAACGATCGCCCTGCTTGAGAAATCTGAGACCAGGGATCTTTTCAACTTCAAGAAAAAAGCCCTGCTTACCTGCGGGGACACCAGCGATGATTCCCGTCCGGCTTCCTTCAGGCAGAAAGTCTGACTTCTTGAAAACAAAGTCCTTTCCTTTGTCTCGCGCCATGACTCGATTGATAATCTGATCCAAACTGGTCACCCAGTCAGGGTTGTTTTCAACGTCTTCCTCGGAGAGCCAGAAAAAACTTTCATCGTCCAGCTCTCGGTCATAGACGTCTTCGCGACGAACTTTCTCGAATGCTTTGAGTGCAACGAGAGCTTTGGGAACAGCAACCTTACCTTCCCGCGATGGTCTGGCAACGTTTGACTCGGGTGAAGGAGAAAGCCACCCCATTGAGTTAGCGAGTCCGTAAATTAACACGCCCAGACCAGCTACAACAAGAATTGAGATTAGCAGCTTGGGAAGAGTGTTAGATTGTGTCTGGCGACGGCGGGTAGACATGTTCAAATTCCATTTCCAGGCTCCCTCCTGTTTTTTTAATTGATCTTCAATGAAAAAGCCAAGCCGCAGCAAATCGCGGCTTGGCTCTAATTTAATTACTCAAAACAGATTACTCACCGACAAAAGCGTCAGCTGCGTTGCTACCAAATAATACAACGTTGTTGTCCATTTCGCCTGCAGTCGCATTTCCTGTGACATCGCCCCAAGAAACTTGACCGTTTCCAACATTGTTGCCGTTTCCGTCATCAGTAAACGCGGCAAACTCTCCAGTCACGATTGGAGCGTTATCTTCGATGTGAGCACCTGGAAGCATACCAGCACCGATAGCGTACTGGTCAGCAACTTTGTGCCCAAAAATTGAGACTGAAACCAAAGCGATCAATGCAACTGAAGCAACGATGATGATGTACTCGACCAAGCCTTGACCGCGACGAGCTTTTCTACTTCTAGTGTTGATACGTGAAGACATAAAACTGATTCCTTAAAAATTATAAAAAAGGATTGTAAAAAATTTGTAAACTAACATTTCCACCTCGAATTTTGACACATATCAGGTGGGTCATATGTGGCTTTTTGAGTCCAAACTCTCACGAACTCTGATCTCAAATAAGCGTTTGAAACGTGGCAATACGCAGAAAAATGCGCACCAAAGTCTCAAAATTTAACTCACGCTACCCTAGCGATTGAACGCCTGAATTCCTTAATCAGCCTGCAAGAAAGTTGATTGCGAGAGAGAGTCACAATCAGAAATCGAATCAGTGTTTGAAGGACCCAGCATCCAATTCAGACGGGACGGATCGCGCAATGTAAGCGCAAAATTACTTCGCCCGCGAAAATCTAGACAAGAGGCGGGGCTCGAGGATTAGCAAAAGAAAGCCGTTTTGATGATACAACCAGTTGATAAAACTCAACGCTTGGTTGTACTAAATACTCGTACTCAACAAATTCAAATGAATTTGCTTGAGCGGCATTATGAGAAACTAGCGAAAGACAGATTACACACGAATCGCAATCGTGAGAATGCTTGGTATCCGCACCGGAAACCACAGTTTTCTGCGTCGGTTCGTCAGATGATGAATAGCTGACCGAGCAACAACTGCAGCAGCTTGAATCATCAGAACTGTTTAGAGATACGCTTGAAGATTCACCACATGAAGAGACGTGAAGCCACCCAGGAATTTGCCCTGCCAAGAGCAAAAAACACATCACTGTTCGAATTGTGATTTGCGAGAGGTTCAAGAAAATCAAACAAATTGGGAAAGGTACCTATTAGTGAATCCATCATCACGACGACGGTAAACGCTGTCAAGCATTATTCTTGTGATTGTTATCGTCGACGTAGGATATGTCACTTAATTACGCGAAATTCTTGAATTTGTTCATAACGTTTAAGGATACTTCACGTTTCATTCTGAAAAAGACACAAGCTTTTTTGCGATATTTCAATCACCCAAAGACAGACACTCCGATTCTTGGGCTGATTTGAGACTCGAAACGCACCAAAAGAACAGTCGACGCCCGACTCAATCATTGCTAACGAACGTAAAGAACGATTTAACAAAAAACGCCGCCCGATTTTCAGGGGCCGATGCTGGTCAATGAAAGCTATCAAAGCTTCTACTAAAAATAACCTAAAAAGTACGGGAAGTAGAACTTGATGATAAGAAACGCTTTGAAACGACCAAAGATGCTCTCCAGCAAGCTGGCACTTCACGAGACGAGCTTCGATATCGAGATGAGTTGCGGAATAAATTGATTGGTAAAGACGAGCAGTTGCTCATCGAATCGCTGCCAATCGCTGCGACACTCGACCCCGATGATCTGAGCTTTTTTCGATTGAACGGCACCCCAATGTCTACACAGGCAGCCATGGCCAGATTTCAGTCGCGTCAGCCTGTGCTGGTGGTCAACGGAAAGACGCCCTACGTCAATCTGTACTTTCGCCGACTGCTGCACCCCAACACCGTGATTGTTCTCGACACGGACGACCAGTTGACCAGGCGGCTGATGTTTGTGAAATGACGTGATGCGATAAAGTCGGCCATCGCGAGCGGTCGAGCTTGGTTTTCTTACGACTGGCAATCTGGCTTGTTGCGCACGATTCGGGAGCAATTACCTGTAAGTCGATTGCATTCACGTTTGCCATACGGGAGTTTAGGAGCTTTGGGTGTAGTGTGCGGGCTGATTTGGTGTGCAGAATAGTACTTCTGCGTAGGTAGGTTTCACATGCAAAGCAAACGTAATCTATTGAACAGAATGGGCGTTATTTTGTTACTATGATGATGTTTCAGCAGTTAAAATGGTGTTGCGTCATCGCAAGGTTGACGGAACTTAAGAACGTTTGATACTTGACAAGAGAATGTGCTTGGAGCAATGTGCCTTGCAAGTCCTTCCCCCCTCGTCTTTTTTTTGGAGAACTTGTTTTGGCCACTGTCGATTTGTCAATTGTCGGAAACGGCATTCTAGGTCTGATGACCGCGTTTGAGTTAACTAATAAAAACCCAAATCTAAAGATTGCGGTGATCGGTCCGGCTGACCGAAAAGGCGGAGCCAGTCAGGCTTCAGGGGCGATGCTTGGATGTTTCGGCGAAATTACCGATCAAACTTTTTTCAATGATCAGGCGGAAAAGAGATTTCTGATGGCCTACGATGCGCACAAGCGCTGGCCAAGTGTCATTGAAAATCTCAACTCCTTGGTCCCCAAGGCACAACAGCAAGAAATTAATCAGGGCACGTTCGTCGTGTTGAACCCTTGCTCTGG
>CAYZGP010000162.1:0-12445 GCA_964478065.1 uncultured Pirellulaceae bacterium | reverse complement strand
TATTCCTCTTCGCCGCCCAACACATAATCTTTAACCATTTCGTGACTGCCACCGTCGTCGAGTTTGTCTTCTCCGACTGAATAGACAACCCAAGCGTCGCCCTTGCGTTTGATCTTCATCAGTTCACCCGTCACCGTGTCAACCATCATCGAATCTGGAATCCCGAGGGCTGCCAACGCTTCCTTGGTCACGCCGTCTTGAACAACTTTTGCTTTCTCCGGATTCGCCGTCAAACCATTGATGATCCGCAAAGCGCGAACCCAGCTTCGCAAACGATCAACCGCTTGTCGCGTTTGCTTCAATGCTGGAATAATCCCACCAGTCAACACACCGTCAACGACATAAGAAAAATCTTCTTCGAAACTAAGATCGCGTTCAAAACCTTCCTTGTCGGCGTTTTCGATTTCGCTTGCGATATATTCCAAATAGCCAACCCCGTTCATTGCTAATTGAAACATATTTTGTTCGCTGACACTTTCAATTCCAACCGCACGTTCTGTTACAAGCGAGTGTCGGTAATCACTTACCCGATCGAGCAATGCCAACTCAACATTGAGCTTCTTGCGAACTTCCTCAGAAACAGGATGCTCAATGATCAATTCGTGAATGGCTTGAATAGCAATTCCGCGACAGGCAATACGCACCAACTGTGCGACGAGAGTAGGATACGCGTCATACAATCGAGTGAGCTTCAGAATTTCCAATCCGACCTCAACCGCTTCATCGGGCTTGCCTTCGGCTTCAAGAATCCGCATTTTCCAACTCATCACACGGGCACATGAACGAAGCAGTCGGCAATCCTGCAAATAGCCCGTGACATCTTCGTCAAACTGGCCTGTAACATCAATTGCAATCGTGAAGTCCGCGATCACATTGTCAATCAAAGGGAAAACGTCGGGATAGGCTTTTTCGATCTCGTGGAACTTCCCGATCATTTCGTCGTCAACTGGTTTTGACAAAACTTCATTTCCCAAAGCAAACATTTCTTCTTCAAAAGATTTCAATGGCGTGGCCAAACGTCTCAGATGAATACTTGAGTTTGGGGCGTCGATTGCGATTGGAACGGCGAGATCCAGCAAAGAAACTGGCTGTCGATCTGCTTTGAGTTCACTTACCGCCGAGCGAAATTTCGCCAGCCGGTAAAAAACGAATCCACCGCCGGTAAAGATAATTAAAAGCACGGCTACCAACGAGAAACTAAATAACTTTTTCACAATTCGACCCTTTTGCTCTAACTCAAATTACAAACAAATCGCTCCGCTGCGGCTTAAAAAAAAGTCGCACCACTCCGCTATTCCACCACCATCAAAGAACTCGCGATCACATCGGCAGTCTTTCGAACCGTTAACCGACGCACGAAAAAATCTGCTGGTTCTTCACCGCACCATTCGATCGTCATCTCTGAAAAATCATGCACCGATTTCGAAGGCGATTTATTGACCAAAGCGCGAACTCGTCTGACTTCTGAGTTCAAAATCAAACTCCAGCCCAGCAATAACACCACCGCACCAATCATACCGGCGATCCCAATCTGTACTGCGCGACGATTGCCGCGATCTTTCTCTCGAACCACCCAACTCCGAACGTCGTCTCGCGACACGATTGAATCGTCTAAATGTGATTTGACAATCAAACTCTCTATTGATTCTTTGTTTGATCCATTCATGATGTTTTCAAATTCGTAGGATTGAATTGGTTCATTTCTGTTTCATCGCTGTCGGCCACGAGATCCTGCAACTGCAAAATGGCTCGTCGGTATTTCGTGGCGGCCGTTGCATCCGGGATGCCCAGAATCTTTGCCACCTCGGCGAACGTCAAACCCGAATAGATTTTCAATAAAACGATTTCGCGACTCTCGTCGGTCAACTCATCCAACAGCCGCTGCGCCAATTCGCGATTCTCGAATTGTGTTATGCCTGGGACATTGGGATCGACAACTTCTTTGGCGTGAGACATTTTGTCTATGGGGTCACTCAAATGACTCGTATGGTTCTTTTTGTTTTTCTTGGCCCAACGACTGGATTCATTCCTTGCCATCAAGAAAACATAGGCCGTCAGATTCTTTGCTTTAGCCAATCGTTTGTGATACCGCACCAGTCTCGCAAAAACGTCTTGCAAAATATCTTGACTGTCTGCGACGCCATGCCGGGAAACGAGATAGCGACTGAGACGATCACCGAGCAAATCATAAAGCTCAACAAACGCTTCTGTTTCGGCTTTGGCCAGTCGTTTTTTTAATCGCGATTCGTCGATCAGGCAGTTCCGATTTATTGAATGCTGGATTCCATGTTCTAGAAAGGTAAACCTAATTCGTTGGAGGATTTATTCAGCTTGGCAAAAAAAGGGGCTATTTTTGCGCAAAAAAAATTGGCTAGACAATTTGCCTAGCCAATCGTGCACATAAACGTGCAAAAATCTTTATCTTTTGTCCAGGTGGAAACCACCTAGCCAATCTCGGTTCTCAAGATCCAGCTTAAACGGAGCGTCGATTTCGACGAACCAAGCCAACCATTCCTAGCAAACCAACCACAACCATGCTATTTGGCTCTGGTACCGCAGTTAGAGACAATCGAAACACTGGGTTTGCTGCCGCGTTAGCGTAGTTGATAATTGTTCCAGCGGCGGTTTCGACTCCGTCAAGGTTGGCCAAACCTTCATGCAATGCAATCGCTTCGGCCGTATCGGTCGATGTTCCACCAGCAGTGGAAAAAGGAGCGCCCTGACCATCATTCAATTCCGTTCCAGAATCCCAAAGCTGAGCAAATGTGAATTCGATTGGACTTCCAAAAACGAAATCGCCATTGGCATCAAGAACTTCAAGTTCTGTTGGATTGCCATTTGCAAAGAAACCATCGTTTGACGGAATAATCATCGTTGCAAAACTCAAGAAACGTTCCGACGCATCCAAGTCAAACAACATCGAAACTGTCTCACCAGGATCAATTACTGGTGCGCCACCAAAGCCAGCGGGATTACCAAGAACTGCGTCTTGACCACTTCCGAAAGCATTGAAATCGGCGACCAAGCCACTAGCATCCCCTTCTTCGGCTAATAATTCGAGTGAATCTGAGGCCATAGCTCCCGGATCAAATGTGTCAAAGCCACCGTTGTGAAAGCCAGCCCAAACGGGAGTAAAGTAAAAACCATCGGCAGGCTGGAGGTTCTCAATAGTCAGCTCAACACGTTGCTGAGCTTGGGCGGGCAAAGCCGCCAATACAAAAGCGGCAAAGGTCGCCGCAAGTAAAATTCGCATCTAAACACCTTTCTGAGTCATGAAAAATTTCAGATTTGACGATGCAACAACTATGAAGCAATAAACTAAATGTCAAATCCGCAACAATACCAAAAACCTTTTCGTGAACTCCGGCACACAAAAAGGGAGGCCTCGTAAGAGAGACCGAGATGTGAAGTAGAGTCAGATTTAACAAATCGCTTACAACAAATTTCTAAATTTTCTGGAATATTTTGAGAGTAAAAAATACGACTCAAAATTGAGTTTTGGAATTCTGAATTGAAGCTATATTTGGGTGTCAGCCGATTTAGAGCGATACCATTACTACTTCACCTTCTGATTTCGAAACTCCTTCTAATCAATCGGATCAGTCTGCGCCTGAAACCTGGCTTGAAGAGCACGGAAACATTCTTTTCAAATTCGCCGTGCTTCGTGTTAGAGATCCTCACATTGCCGAAGATTTAGTGCAAGAGGTCTTGGTCAAAGCGTTTGCTGCATACCATAAATTTCGCCACGAGACGACGGTACGAAGTTGGTTGTTTCAAATCTTGCGAAATGAAATCAGTAGCTTCTATCGCAAAAAGAAAAAAGAGAAAACGACCAGCGAGTCACAAATCATCGATGAACCGGCTTCGCTTCGTGAACTCTTGCGTCCCCAGCTAACTAACTCAGAATTTGGTACCGCGGTAGAACGCGATGAGTTCTGGGACATGATCCAAGTTTGCTTCCAAAAGATCCCAGAGCATTTACTTGAAACGTTTCTTTATCGCCTCGCAAATCCTGACGAAAAAATCGAGACACTTTGTCGAAGTCTTGACTTGAATCCGTCCAATTTTTCCGTTCGACTGTTTCGCACTCGACTGATATTACGAGAGTGCGTTGAACGCTCCTGGCTCAACAAGTAGTGAATTCGTTGAAAGACTTTTTAGTCAAAATTTATTTGATCCTTACTCTCGACTGCGAGCAGTCAGCGAAGCTTACGAGCGATTCGTTTGACCGTGACCTCGATTGGTCTGAGTATATCGCGACGAGACTGCATCGATTGATCTGCTCAAAGAGTCGTCGGCTCAATAGTCAACTGACTAAACTCAACAACGCGCTTCAAAGTGATTTGTCAAATGCAAAGGATGAAGAAACCAAGCAACCCTTATCCGGATTGATGAATTTACCAGCCGAAGCCAAAGAGAGAATTCGAACCAAGTTACGCGGACTTGAAGAATAGCGTTCATCACTTCGGGCGATAACTTTCAACAAATTCGCCAACGCAGCTCGTAGTTTGAAACGGCTTTTTCACGCGAGCTACCCAAAAACCGTGTCTTACCAACCGCTTGGGAAGCCAATCACAACACGCTAAACTATTGGCATGTCTGATACCGCAAAAGAATCTCTTCCCAACCCTTCTGACTCAAAATCAAGCGCCAGTTCGGGTGATGACAAAATGCTGAACCGCATCATCAAGCGATTCGGCGGGCGTCATCTTATTTTCCGTACTCAGCTGGGCAATTGGCGACTCTTTCCGCGCCCCTACGCACTGGTCTCAACCTTCCGAGGACCTATTTGGTTTTTCTATGGCATCGGCCAAGTCTGGGTTACTCATAAAAAATACACTGCCTTCGACGGCTGGATGTCGCGTGTCCCACGAATCACACGACCAAAAATCGTTGCATTGCTTGATAAGCTTGAGCAGCCGATCACCGAGTTCACGCACTATTGCAATGAACAGGGACTAGAAGGCACGATCGTGCTCGACCTGAACACAATCGAGTTCCATTGGACGTTCGGCTACGAACTCGAAAAAGAGAAAATGAAAAATGAGAAAACCGAATTGCTCGATGGACCATTCCAAAAATTGGTGGATTCATTTCTGGCCGAGAAAAAAGCACTTGGCCATTAGGTCACCAAGCCCGACCGCATCGTTTAAGCGCAATCCGATCGTTAAAGAGTTCAAAGCCCGGCAAGCCAGTTGTTCCGACAACCTGCTGCCATTCGTTTCTAACTTCCACGTTTCTAACTTCCCAAATACTGTGCATAGAGTTTTCGCGCCACCGAAACCTCTTCCGTTCCCGAGACAATCGCCCGACCATCAGGGAAAACGGTTAAGACAAACTCTTCAATATGAAACCGTAAAAGAAACTGGTTACATTCAACTCGGCCCAGCGATTCCAAACGCGACTTCAACTCCTGAAGCGAAACGTCTTGGCGATCAGGAAAACTCAGTTGCACCGCATTGCGTCCGCAAAGAACGGCGGAATGGCTACCTCGATTTCCGCTAAGCCACTCAAATTGATTTTGCTTACACGTGGGGCAATCAACTTGGTCGCGAAGATTGGCAACGTTGAGCTGCCGAATGTCGTTATCCCATAAGGCAAATACATTTAGCTTGCGACTAACGGATTTTAAATTACCCGACAAAATCTTGATCGCTTCGTTGGATTGAATCGATGCGATCACATTAATGATGGGCGAAAGGATTCCGAACGAGTCACAAGTGGGAGTCGTTCCCGGCGGTGGAGGACCGTCCAACATCAAACAATTCAAACACGCAGACTCGCCGGGCAGGATCGTCATCGTTTGTCCATCGGCGCCCAAGCAACCACCGTAAACCCAAGGGATCCCATGTTTGACAGAAACGTCGTTGATAAGAAACCGAATTTCGAAATTATCTGAGCCATCGAGAATCACATCCACGTCGTTGCAAAGCGACTCGATATTCGAAGCATCCACATCAGCAACGACGGGTTCGATTTGGATTTCCGAATTGATCTGACGAAGCCGATTGGCCGCCGCAATCGCTTTGGGCAATCCGCTTTCCACATCCGCTTCGTCATAGAGGACTTGGCGCTGAAGGTTGCTTTTTTCGAGAAAGTCACGATCAACAATCCGAAGGAATCCAACTCCTGCACGCGTCAACGTGTTAGCAATGACTGAACCAAGTGCACCACACCCAACAATCAACGCGCGAGAATCTTGCAAACGGGTTTGGCCCGCCTCACCAATCGGAGGAAATCGAATCTGCCGCGCATAGCGAGATTCATTCGCCTCATCTGCTTTCGCGTTTTGATCCTTCTCAACGATTTGGATTCCCTCACTAAATAAAAAACTTAAAATTGAAACTAACAGACTGCTGCTAACTGACTGACTATTGACTAACGACTGACTTTGCCAATTCGGATTTCAAGTATTGACCAGTCAAAGAATCTTCGCAATTGGCAACGACTTCTGGTGGTCCCGCAACGACGACATTTCCACCTTCATCGGCCGCTCCCGGACCAAGGTCGATAATCCAATCCGCGTATTTCATTAATTGCAAATTGTGTTCAACAACGATCAGCGAGTGGCCAACCGAAAGCAAGGCCTCAAAACAATCAAGCAACCGAGTCACGTCGCTCATATGCAGACCGGTTGTTGGTTCATCCATAACAAACAGCGCCCGTTTTGACTTTGACGCGTTGAGATAATGACCAAGCTTCAATCGCTGGGCTTCCCCCGATGAAAGCGTCGTCGCGGGTTGGCCAAGTCGAATGTAATCCAAACCAACGTCGATCAGCGATTTAAGTTTTGCTTGAACCTTGGGCTGCCCACGAAAAAACGAAAACGCTTCTCGCACCGTCAAATTAAGTGCTTCCGCAATACTCTTACCACGGTATTTGACCGCCAACACTTCATCGCGATAACGCGTCCCGTGACATTGATCGCACGTAATATAGATGTCCGACATGAACTGCATATCAATTGAAAGATGCCCGTCGCCTTCGCATTTGTCGCAACGCCCAGTACCCACATTAAAACTGAATTGCCCCATTTTAATGTTGTGAGTTTTCGCATCGATCGTGTCGGCATAAGTTCGCCGAATATCATCAAACGCTTTCACATACGTCACAGGGTTGCTGCGGGGCGAGCGCCCGATCGGTGATTGATCGACCAAGACAACTTCGTCAAACGCACTTTCGCCAAAAATGGCATCGTAGGGCAAAGGTGGATCGCAAGATTTTTCTTTGCGTTGACATATCGCGCCATAAAGCGTTTTTTGCACAAGCGAACTTTTCCCTGCGCCGCTTACGCCCGTCACCAAACATAGGCACCCAAGCGGAAACTCAACGTCGATATTCTTAAGGTTATTCCCCTTTGCGCCAGTGAGTTTGAGACGGCCACGCGCGGCCCGCCGGTTTCCGTCGCCGCTCGAAACGCCTCGCCGACCAGCGAAATAATCTCCGGTGATACTTTCGGCCTCCAATAACTCCTCCAACGTCCCATCGAAAACAACGTCACCACCTGACGCTCCGGCTTCCGGTCCAATCTCGACAATGCGATCGGCGGCGCGGATCATTTTTTCTTCATGGTCCACAACAACAACCGTGTTGCCGCGTTGGTGAAGGCTCCCGATGGCTTGGGTTAAGTTTCCGATGTCGTGCGAGTGCAGCCCGACCGATGGCTCATCCAAAACATAAAGCATGTTGACAAGCGTAGAACTCAAGCATGACGTTAGTGACACCCGTTGGGCTTCGCCAGCACTGAGCGAACGGAGGGTTCGGTTGATCGTGAGGTAGGGCAGGCCGACTTGGCATAGGTAACTGAGTCGCGCAACGATTTGCGGCAAGATCTGACGGGTGACCAGTTGCTGAGATTGGGAAAGCTCAAGTGAATTGAAAAATTCGAAAGCGTCTTCGGCCTTTAACGAACAAATTTCGAACAAGTTTTTGTCGCCGATCTCAAAACAAAGCGAGGTTGGCTGCAAGCGGCTCCCACCGCAATCAACGCAAACCTGCGTTTCGGTTTTGTCGCTGAACCCAACGCCTTCGCAAGTTTCACAGGCACCATGTTTGTTGCTGAAGCTGAAAAGTCGCGGCTGCGGGAAAGGAAATTCACGCCCGCACTGGCATTTCAATTCTCTGGAAAAAGCAAGCACCTGCCAGTTCGTTCCACCGATCGGCACAGTTGATTTTGAGGGCACAGTTGATTCAGAGGAATCACTTTGCTGGTCGATTAAGACCTCGCAATCACCATGGCCAAACTGAAAAGCAATTTCGATAGATTCACGAACGCGAGACAGGTCGGTTGTGCCTGCTTTAAGTCGGTCGACCACAACTCGCACGGTGCCTTCAGTGGAATCGCCGATGTTGTTTTGGCTGGATTCAGGGTTGGACAAATCAATCGTTGATCCGCCAACGATCGCGCGGGCAAATCCATTTCGTTTCGCAAGCATCAAACTTTGAGCAAGACCTTCGGCTGTGTCAGCCCGAAACACGATTTGGTATTTTGCGCCGTCATCCAGCTCTTTTAACGTTTGGGCGACAGAAGCCGGATCATCACGCGTGACGACAGTTTGGCACTCGGGGCAAACAACTGTCGCAATTTTGGCAAACATCAATCGCAAATATTCAGTAATCTCAGTCGCAGTGCCGACGGTGGTTTTTCGTCCGACCTTTCCGCGAAACGCTTTGACTGCGATGGCAGGCGGAATCGAGTCAATTCGATCGGCATCCGGTTTATCCAATTGGTTGATAAACTGGCGGGTGCTGGGAGAAAGGCTTTCGATGTATCGCCGCTGGCCTTCAGCATAGAGCGTATCAAAGGCAAGACTGGATTTCCCGCTCCCACTCAAGCCACAAAAAGCAACGAGCTGCCCATGAGGAATGTCGAGGTCAACGCCTTGGAGGTTGTTGACGCGAACACCGCGAAGTTCAATCTGTCTCGACATCAGTTTAGAATTTGATAGTTATTGGTTAAAAACAAATGAATTCGAATGTTAGCACAGACGAATCACATCGGCCCGGCACTTCGAGTTGATAGTTCAATAGTGTCGTTGGATAGTTGACGCTGGACAGATTTAATGGGCGAGCAAAGTTCTTCCAAAGACGCGTCCCTGTAAGATTCGCGTCACAACGGATGGCAATTCTCCCATGCTGACTTCTTCTGCTAAATCCTCTAAATTTTCAAGCCGCCATTGGGTTGCGATTTTAGCCCACAATGCGATTCTTGTAACGCGACTGATGTTTGCACTGTCGATTCCGCAAAGTGTGATCCCGCGAAGGATAAACGGAAAAACGGATGTCTCCAATTGGCTTCCACCGACAAGACCACATGCCGTTACGCAAGCATGGGGCTTGCAAGTTCTCAATACGTTGGACAGCGTATCACCACCGACGGTATCAATCGCCGCAGCCCAACGGCCTTTTAATAACGGAGCAGAACTGGTTTCTTCTAACTCAGAACGCGAAATCACATCGTTTGCCCCGTTTTGTTTTAGCCAATCGGTTTTGTCGAGCTTGCCAGTCGAGGCGACGACTTCATAACCCAGTTTCGCCAGAAGCTTCACTGCGAAAATTCCAACGCCGCCTGTTGCACCAGTGACAACAACGGGGCCATCATCGGGTTTGATCGCATGATCGACAACTTGCTCGACTGACTGAGCTGCTGTGAATCCGGCCGTTCCCCAAATCGCGGATTCTTTGGTTGAGAATTCATCGCCCGATGCATCGCTTGGTATTTTATAAACCCAATCGGCTGGGACGCGGGCGAATTCAGCCCACCCACCATGAGCCGCGGTTCCAAACTTCGCGTGGGCGATAAAGACTTTTTCACCAGTTTTAAATTCATCGGACGAAGACTCAACGACCGAACCGACGGCATCGATTCCGGGAATCAATGGAAATGTTCGAGCCACCCCAGGATTGCCTTGGGCGGCCAAAGCGTCTTTGTAATTGACGGCGGAGAACTCGATTTGGACCAGCACTTCTCCGTCAAGCAAACCGATTGGCAAACTGGAAATTTCACTTTGAATTTCGAGGCCTTCGGCTTCTTTGGTACCGTGAATAACGAAGGCTTGAAACTGTGTCGGGATGGTCATGACAAATGAAGAAAGTTAATTGGGCAGGCACTGCGGCTTAACTGGCAGCTAAATCGAAGTAAAGGTAGTGTCCGCAAATTTAATCGTCGAAGGAAAAGGTGAGTCACTGTGATTTTATCGCCACTAGCGTCGAGCGGGAGACCTGTCACGTTTTTTTCGGGTTGTAAGTCGGTTTATTGTTCTAAATTGATTGCCAGCGAGATTTGGATATTCGCTGAGCACTCGCCAAAGATTAAAGTGAAACAAGCTTGTTTTGTTGTCCTTCCATTCTTTCCTCTAAAGCGGAATTAAAACTTACAATCATGGACTCCGACCTCACACGATCAATCCCAACTTCACAGACGGTGCTTTATCAGTGCCCGTGCGGTGAACAATTGGTTTTGGATCCGACAGTTGGAGGCACCTGCTCGAAATGTGAACGGACCGTTTCATCAAAATTGCTTGAGCAAGATCTTGGGATCACAATCAATTTGGATGAAGGAAGTTTTAATCTGGACCAGACGCTTCCCGGTGGAGCTGCAGCCAGTGGCCTATCACAACCTCGAGTCGTGATCACGTCGGTAGAACATGCAGACCCGGATTTATTGGTTGGGAAAATGTTTGGCCACTTCAAGATTTTATCGCCGCTTGGCAGTGGTGGGATGGGCCAAGTCTACCGTGCACTCGACACTTCGTTGCAACGTTACGTTGCGGTCAAGGTATTGCGCAGTGGAATTGGTGAGTCAAATTCGACGACCAAAAGCTCAGATCGAGAAATTGACAACCTGCTCCAAGAAGCCATCTCGCAGGCCCGCGTCAATCACCCCAATATCGTCACGATCTATTATGTCGGCAAACAAGATGGCAATCCGTTTCTGGCGATGGAACTGGTCAATGGCAGTGCCCTCAACGACCGCTTGGCCAATGGAGCTATGGCGTTCGAGCAAATTGTTCCAATCGCTTTGGATATCGCGGGCGCGCTTAAGTTTTCACTTGACCTAGACATTATCCATGGCGACATCAAGCCGTCCAATGTCCTGGTGACCAAAAACGGAATGGGCAAGCTTTCTGATTTCGGGATGGCAAGAAGTGCTTCAGGCGACTCAGACAATTCGATTGGCGGAACCCCAAATTACATCGCACCTGAAATCCTCAAGGGAGAAAAACCTTCGATTCAATCTGACATTTACGCGTTAGGCGTAACGCTTTTTCAAATGACATTCGGACACTTGCCGTTTGTAATGACCGGGCGAGCGATCGCAGATTGGATTGAAATTCACAAGCACGCCAAACTCATCTTTCCAACCGTTTGGCCGCCCCAGATACCAGAGGCTTGGCAAAACGTTCTGACAAAAATGTTGGACAAGGATCCTGCAAATCGTTACCAAGACTACGACAGCTTGATGAGCGATATCGAAAAACTTCAACCCAGCTCGACAGTCGACGCGAGATTTTTTCCACGTTTGATCGCGGCGGGAATCGATTGGGTATGCGTGCTTTCAATGGCAATCGTGCTTGAGATCATTTTACGATATGCTTCGACTGGCCAAGTAGAAACTTACCTGGCGACTCACCCAAGCATTTTGCTGCTGCTGAGAATTGGCAATTTCTTACCGATCATAGGATTTACAATTCTCGTTTATTTCTGGCGGCACTCGATCGGGAGAAGCCTGATGCATATTCGCGTCGTCAACCAATATGGTTTAAAACCAACTTCCAATGCGATGATGTTGCGAAGCGTCCTGCGAATGCAATTTGCCTGGATCGTAGTTTGCTTGCGACTGTTCACGAACATCACGGCGACATGGTTGGCGATTTGGCTGAGCTTGGCCTTTATCGCGTCTTTGATGTTTTTGCTATCGGATATTGTCGTGATGGTCTTTTTCGCAAAGAATCGTTCGATTCATGATTTGACCGCCAACACGCGCGTGGTGCTGGATACTTATAACTAAGGAATTGCGATGGAATCCGTTCAATCACTCAAGCTTGATCAAATTGAAGCCAAAGAAATCGTGCCGGGCTTTCACGGGAAATTTATCCACACTGACCGAATGACGTTGGCCTATTGGTCAATTGATAACGCGGCTTCGCTTCCCGAACATGCACACCCTCACGAACAAGTCGTCAATTTGTTAGAAGGCGAGTTTGAATTGACGGTCGATGGGCAGGTTCATTCGATGAAGCCCGGTGATGTAATTGTGATTCCAGGAAACGTGCCGCATCACGGCAGGGCACTTTCAAATTGCCGAATTCTGGATGTGTTTCAGCCAACTCGCGAAGACTATCGTTAACAGCAACCGAACTCAGAAAAAGCAAACACCTGAGTGCCTCAAAGAATTCATCAATCGGCTTATTCACTTGCCTATTCGAATGGCCTACTAGAAAGT
>CAYZGP010000161.1:0-12446 GCA_964478065.1 uncultured Pirellulaceae bacterium | reverse complement strand
TTTAACGAGAAATATTTGAGCTGAGTCTAACGATTATCTTCATAAAGCAGGTCCAGACCTTTTCGAGACTTCAGCATTTGTGTGAACTGAAAAAGCGGTGTGGACACGAACTTGATTAAGTCCCAAGTCGAGTAGTTGTGAAGTTTTCGTGCTGAGGTTACGACGGGATGTTTGGCGAGCCTGAATTTACCGCGTTGTTTTAGCTCCTTGCTAAAAAACAATTCTTCTGCCGCAAAGTACTCTTCATCAAATCCACCAAACGAATCGAATAGTTCTTTACGACAAAACATGAAGCATCCAGCAGCCCAACCGCCAATGATGTTCCAAACCAGCACAACCATGTAATACATGATGCGTTTGACGAAAAAGATCGGTTGTTCATCGGACATGTCAACTCTTGCCCCGCCTCCGACATCACCTTGCGCCAGCGCTTGTAGTGATTGACGCAGTGTTTCAGCCGGAACCAATGTGTCGGCGTCTACAAAGAAAAGCCACTCGTGTCTGGCGACTTTTGCTCCAGCGTTCCTTACCGCTCCAATGTTGCGTAAAGAAACGTCAATGACTCGGACGCCCATTGAACGAGCGATGTCTGCGGTATCGTCTGACGAGTCGTCGTTTACCACGATAATTTCGGCTTCACAAACGACATCGGCAATTGCTTTTTGAAGAGCTTGAATTGTGTTTTTGAGATATTTCGATTCGTTATGCGCGGGGATCACGATTGAAATGGGTTCAAATTCCGGCATCGATTGGTCAATAAATCGTCCTTCGGCATACATTTGGGGCCTTTGGGTTGAGTTGAGACAAACTGGTTATGGCCAAGAACTGGACTTTATAAGCTTTCTAAACGCATGTTCGTATTCTTGCAATCAGCAATAAAGTGTAGACTTTCGTTTAACATTTAGGAGGTTCTCTTCATCTTCCCCCCCAAACCGGAGCGACCAATTGTGAAAAATGTGATGGCGGTGATTCTTGCCGGTGGAAAGGGATCGCGGCTCGAGCCTCTTACTCGAGATCGCGCCAAACCAGCGGTACCTTTTGGCGGTGGATATCGGATCGTAGATTTTGCGCTTTCAAATTGCCTCAACAGTGGTTTGCGAAAGATGCTTTTGCTGACTCAGTACAAAGCAATGAGTCTGGATCGCCATATTAACACAGGTTGGCGTCAGTATTTTTGTACGGAGCTTGGCGAATATATCGATGTGGTTCCGCCGCAGCAGCGAATTGACGAGCAGTGGTACCAAGGAACTGCCGATGCGGTCTATCAAAACATTTATGCTTTAGAGAAGGATCGTCCGCAGTACGTTTTGATTCTCGCTGGCGACCACATCTACAAAATGAATTATCGGGCGATGATCGAGTACCATCAGCAGATGAATGCTGATCTTACGATCGCGGCTCTATCAACAACACCTGAAGAAGCCAAATCGTTCGGCGTGATGGAAGTCAACGATCAGAATCGTCTGGTTGGGTTCGAAGAAAAACCGGCCAATCCCAAAACCATCCCGGGCAACAGTCAGCAGTGCATGGCGAGTATGGGCATTTACGTCTTTACCGCACGGTTCCTGTTCGAGCAGCTTTTGAAAGACGCCAACACGCCCGAAAGTTCACACGATTTTGGCAAGAACATTATTCCGTCGATCATCGATACTTGCAAAGTTTACGCTTTTCCTTTTCGCGATGAAAATCGCAAGTCCCAAGCCTATTGGCGCGACGTCGGAACATTGGACGCGTACTATGAAGCCAACATGGATCTAATCGGCGTGGACCCGATGTTGAACATGTACGATCAACAATGGCCGATTCGAACCCACCAAGGCGGATTCCCTCCTCCAAAATTTGTATTTGGCAGTGACAATGGAGTTGAGCGTGTTGGCATGGCGACCGACAGTTTGGTTTGCCCAGGGTCGATCGTATCCGGTGGTCGGGTCGAACGATGTATCGTTGGTCCCCAAGTTCGCATCAACAGTTATGCCAACGTTACCGATTCAATTTTGTTTGATCGAGTCGAAGTCGGTCGGCACGCTGTTGTGCGTCGAGCGATCATTGACAAGAACGTGAAAATTCCTGAACGGGCGATTATCGGAGTTGATCATGAGCTTGATCGCGCGCGGGGATTTACCGTTACTGAATCCGGGATTGTTGTGATTGGCAAATCGGACTTGGTAGAACCCGGCATTCCCAAGTCGCACCTTTCAGGGATGTCATTTGAAAAGCGCACGGCGTTGCAGAAACCATAAAAAATGCCAACGGTCCACAAGCGTGAAACCGTTGGCAGCAATTCTGTTTTAGGAACTCAAGAAGAAGAACTCTATAAAGCTATAGAATCTCTCGGCTAAGGACGCACTGGCCTTCAAACGTTGGGTTTTGAATGAAGAAAGTCGGGATTGCCGTATTTCCCCGGAAGGGAACGTCGATATTGACGGTCACAAACTCGGTCTCTGTTGTGATGACCGCTGGAGTAACTGTAAGCGTGAAATTACTGATGCCCACTGTCCGTAAAACGCCGCTTGCTGCGTCTCGGATTTTGTCTTCAGTGGCACCTGGGATGATTCCAACTCGTGCTCCTTCGTAAGCAGCACTTTCTGTGGCGTGAAGCAACATGTTGGCATGAGCAAGCTCATAGCAGCCGAACAGAGTCAAAAGTAGAATCGGCAGGCAAAGTGCAACTTCAACGGTCAAGGCACCTTTGCGTGCTTGTCGTGTTTTTCTGTTTGAAGTTTTCATGGTTATATTCTTTTGTGATTGGGTCTCTGGTAATTGATCAGTTGAGGTCCTGAACGTCGAAGGTTAGTCGATAAAGACAATTTGAATTTGTCTGGCGATTGTTCTAAACGCATCGATCAACTGTTGGTCGTCGTCCGCGTGGACATGTGTTCCGCCAGCGATTCGTGCGACTTCTCTCATTAGATCTTGTTGAGCACCAGAGCTAAATGTGATGGTGTGAACTTGAACTCCGGCGTCTGCACAGCGTTGGGCAACGACCAAAGGATTGATCCCGCGGTTTTGCCGACCATCGGTCATGACGACGATTGATTTCAGTGAAAAAGGACGTGAGTTTGGATCGTTTTGAATCGAATCCAAACCGACTTCCATTCCGCGACCGATACCTGTAAATCCACCCGGCGTCTCGTTGTTGATGCCTTCTTGAATCGCGTTCAAGTCGATCGTCATGTCAACTAGTTTTCGAGGGTTGGTGTCGTACGCAGTGAGTGAGACATTTTCTCGCTGCGTTGTTAATTCTAGCTCTTGAAGGAACACGTTGACGCCGTTGAGTAACGCATCAAAGCGGCCAAAGTCTCGCATCGAACCGGACTTGTCCAGCACCAGTGCGATGTCTCTATCCAGTCGTGTGGCGGTGGCGGTTTGAATTGGCTCAAAAGAGTTAACTCCAAACAAGCCTCCAAACATTGTATTCACTGGTCCCTGCGGTGAGGCAGCGGTTCGGTCACCAAGGACTCGAACAGAATTGATATCGTTACCGCTTGATGGGTTAAATGTAAATGAACCATCCAATTCTTGAACGGCATTTCCGAATTGAACATTTTGCGGTAACAATTCCAGGCCAATGCCGGCCACGACGTTTTCGTTGGCGATTGCCAACGCAGCATCAATAGCGGCTTGTGTGGATTGCTCGCGTCCAAGTGCTTCAACTCCTGCACGAGCCGCTGCGTCGGTTGCGGTGCGAAGTTCACTTCGTGTAACGTGAATTCGTGCAACGTCGATCGCCAAGACTGCTGCACAGAACAGAATGATGATCACGACTGCGACCAGTGGAAGCATCGCGCCGGCACGATTTGAGTTTTGTACCAGTTGTTTTTGACGAAATTTTCGGATCTTTAACATTGAGTTTTCCAGAATTAGGAGCGGCAAGGTGGGTTATTTATTCTTTAACCATGGCTGCATCGGCAGACACGGTACGATTTTTGAATAGCCCAAACGGAATAATGCTGTTTGAGTCGCCGGGTGCGGAGACAGTAACGCGAATGATTTCACCGACAGGAACGGAACTGACATCTGAAGGAGTGAACACAATGCTTACTCCGTTCAGATTTCGGCCTTCTGTAACTGCCGTGGCAGCCGCGGTTGCCGCTGCGTTGGTTCCACTGTTTCGAGCCGCGACTTTTACGCCTTCGTAAGAAGACTGAATCATGGCTTGGCGAAGAAACAGCATGCTGGCCGCTTCAATTGATCCAAAAGCGATCAAAAAGATTACGGGCAAGCAAACTGCAAACTCAGCGACTGCAGCTCCCTTTCGGGCGCGGCCTCGAGTGGATCGTTTAGCGACCCGTTTTGAGTTCTTGTTTAAAAGTTTCATTGTTGATTCCAATCAATGTCTTCGGACTAAGCGTTTGACGATGTATTCAAGCCAACTTGAGCTTCAAGTTCGGCGATTCTTTTCTTTTGCGACTCAACCAAGTCAGCAACATCGTTGAATTCAGTGGCAAGCTGTGCCCAGAAATCGTTGTCGCGGAATGAGCAATGATCCGTTTGGCCATCGCGAAGTTGACGCAGGTAACGACGAACGCGGCCAATTGGGCCAACGAATCGGTTACTGAAGCGAATGGTGTCTAGCATGAATGCTGGGAAAAGTGAGAACATGACAATTGCCATGAACATGAATTCTCCCGTTTCGAAGCGCAATCGCTCAGAAAGTGTTTTGGCTGGGTCACCAAGCAACGTCTGTAGCAAGATGATGGCGAAAGCCGCGACGAAGAAGAACACTAACCAGTGTGCGCAGATTCGTCGTAGTAAAGCTCCCTGAACGTGGGAGTCGATGTAATTCTTTTTTCGTTGTGAACGTGACATTGAAATCCTCATAACAATTCTCGTGGGCCTGATGATTCAGGCGAAACCTTTCGAAACATTAGGTTACGAATCAGGCGAGAATGTTCTTGTTGGGAAAACAATAGCAATTAGCTTGCCAAAACCTGCCAACTGGGGCCGCACGGCGGAATAACCCGTATGTCCCGACCTTGTGTGATGGCTTGTGCGGGTCAGTTGGAGTGCGTTAGCTGAGTTGCCTGTTGAGAAAATTGATCCAATGTTCGTTTTTTGAATCCAAAGGTTGAAAATTATCAACACCAATGCCACGAAGCTCTTGAGATAAAGGCGTGGCAACAAGCGTATGGTTGAAACGCTCAATCCAAATCACTTGGGTGGGGAATTTAAAATCGCAATGCCGGTTGTACATAACATTACGAGTGAATGGACGAGCTGGCACAATGTGGTGAATCACATGCACTTGCGCCGATTTAAAAGGGCAACGCTCTCAGTTATCGGGTTTTAAGTCCCTCCGCATATAGGCAGGTAAGGCATGAGTCTTAAGTTTGGAATCTACCTCGTAGAACAACGAATCATTAGCCCAGAACAGTTCTGCGGCCTTGTCAAAATTCAACAAGAAGCGTCAATGTCCCTTGCGACACTGGCACTTCGAAAGAATATTTTGACGATCAAGCAGGTTGCGAGTGTCTTGGATGTCGCAGAAGTCAATCCTGAAAAATCGTTTATTCAGATCGCGATGGAGCAAGACCTCATGGATCGCGCTGATGCAGATCAGTTGCTTCATCATCAGCAAATGTCCTGTCCAACGATGCGAAAGTTGGTGGTTGAATGCGGTTTGTTGACCCAGCGTCAAACATCCGTTTTGTTCCTCCACTTCGAACGCAATGGTGGCGGTAAACTGGCCACAACGAAGCCAGCCGCTCCTGCACCCAAAGCAGAGCCTCAGCCGGTTCAGCCCAAGCAGCCAGCAGACGGCGTTCGTCAGCCTAAATTCAAGCAGCGTCCTGTCGTTGTGCGACAGTTCATTCACCCAAACTAAAACGCTCTTGAAAAAATTGGTTGGCGGATCAGAAACAAGTTACCGACCAGTAACAGTACATAAAAAGCCAAGCGAATTTTCGCTTGGTTTTTTTTGTTTTCGAGGTAGCAGTATGAACAAGCAGGCAGTTCCTCGCTTACGCGCCAACGCGTCGGGGGCCCAGGCAGCGATAAATCGCCTTACAAGCTGTGGTTGGTAGAGTCACGGACTTTTAATCCGTAGATCCAGGTCGACATTGTTGGTGACGACTGCGATCAGAGTCGAACTTAAGCCGCTTTGGAAACGGACGATTGCTGATCGTTATTCGCCGCCGCTTCGGCATTCAACAACGCCGCTTGCTCTTCCGCTTGTTCTGCTTTGCGCGCGTCGCTGATTTCTTTGATTGCTTCTTCGATTCGCGAATTGAGCTCGTCGATTTGCTCGATGACTTCGTCTTGACGACGCATCATGTCGGCAACCAGCTCGTAACCAGTTAGCTGCGATTTTTTGACGGCTTCGGCCGGCGACTCTTCACCGCTGGTCAGTTGCTCTTTTTCATCTTTGCGTGATGCGTTTTGATCTTCTGAAGCGAGCTCTTCTTTAGAGTTTGTCTGTTCCTCGTAGATTGGAAGAGAAACGAAGTCAGGGGCTTGAACTGAAATTGGTGAAGATTCGGATTCCATTTGCCTTGATCCTGAGCGTTGGAGCTTTAGTTAAAGCGGGGGAGATGGTCATTTTGATATCGGATCTGGTGGCTTTGGTTGCGCGGAAAACACCTCAATTTCAGGTCATGCCGGTTACGCAAAGTTGCATCGCTTGGTTTCGAAAGGCGCAATGGAGCTTATCGTGGGCAGAACCGGGGGGATTAAGCGGAAATTTCTTGCTCAATCGCAGATTGGCTATAGACACTTTCCGCTAAATGCCGTTAAACTCTGAAGTTCCTCTCATTGAGGTGCTTGCGCAATTTCTGCGCAGGTTGTCATGAGCGGATTTGTTTTGTCTTAGCCTGTTCAATTTTAGGAAAGGTTTATTTTGATGCATTGTTTGGAGAAAAAATGGTAAAGCTGTTGGTACGTGACAAGGAATCCATTCAGGAGGCTGTCCGAAGATTCAGAAAGTTGGTCGAGCGTAGCGGAATTAAAAAAGAAATGCGCCGACGAGAGTATTACGAAAAACCAAGTGAAACAAAGCGACGCGCTCGCCTACGAGCTGAGCGCCGTTCAAAACGCAATCGCATGTTGGCGAAGCGCTAGTTTCCAACAGCACATTAATTCGCGTCCGATTTGAATCGTTGAATGCGAAGACAAAACAAAACCACAGCCAGTTAGTTTTTAACTGGCTGTTTTTTTTGTGCGCTAAAAGGTAACCAGCAAGTCCGGTAAGCAGAAGCAATTTTGAAACGTCGATGCAAGCCTGAACTCGATGTCACGTTGGTTTTGCGAGAGCTCGACTCGTCGTACAGAGCGTGCGCTACTCCGGCTCATCAAGATTTCCAGACTTACGAATCGCCCACATCAACCTTAGCCCCATCAATATACTTACGAAGAATCCGGTAAGCCCCAAGAATGATAGGTCTTGAATCCCAAGCGGGCCTTCTCCGGGAAAAAACAAAGGCGGAACTTTGTAACTAAGCATCAACGAAGATCCCAGGAACAATGCACTGGTCATCAGTCCAACCACCAATCGGTTTGCTGTTGGCCCCAGTCTTCGATGTACCAAGTGCACATCAAATCGACCAGTTTGGACTTGCTCTAAAATCGTGGAAACACGTTGGGGCAATGCGTCAACCAATTGCTCGACTTCCATGTAGAAACGTCGCATCTTGCGAAGCTGGCGTGTTGGTGAAAGCCGCTTGAGCACAAGCATTCGATGGAACGGCTTCATGATCTCCATCAAACTAAATTGAGGATTCAGAATTCGAGCCGTCCCCTCAAGCCCGACCAGCACTTTGATTAGTAGTGAGGCTTCACTGGGCAGCGTTATTTCATTGTTGCGAACCACCGTCATGAAATCATTTAGCGCACCACTCATGTCGAAGTGTGAGAGGATTTGCGTTGAATACTGCCCAACAAAGTCCGCGATGTCGTTTGACAGAGACGCGTCATTGAGATCGGGCGGGCAATTCCCGACGCGTTTGATCAAAGTCGTCAGCATCGGGACGTCTTGGTTGACGATTGCGACTAGCATCGCCTCGATGTCTTCACGGAGCTGTTCACTGATTCTGCCTACCATCCCGAAGTCAAGCAATCCAATAGCGCCCGAATCGGTAATCAAAATATTACCGGGATGCGGATCGGCATGATAAAAGCCATGGTTAAAAATCATCTTGAGATAAAGGTTCGCCCCTTCGCGCGCGACCTCTGCAGCGTCGACGCCTTCGGGTGGAGTCTTACGCATCTCGCGAAGGTTGGTTCCAGTAATCCGCTCCATCGTCAACATGCGCGAGCTACAGAGTTGCTTGATTGGTTCAGGGATCTTGATCGCTGGGTCACCCTTGAAGAGTGAACGAAATTGAACCAAGTTGCGTTGCTCACGTTCAAAATCAAGTTCCCGGCGCATCGTTCTTGACATCTCTCGCACGATCGCAACAGGCTGGTAATTTTTAAAATCGTCCAGCCGGGATGCGAGTTGAGCCAGTCCGGTCAAGATATCCAAATCTGTATCGATCACACGTTCGATACGATGATGTTGGACTTTAACTACGACATCAACAATTTGCTTGGAGGTTGGGGCGTTCGCGGTAGGGCGATTAAAAGCCCTCACAAATTTTCCGCTTATCGAATCTACAATGGAGTCCGATTGCCCATTGGATGCAGTAGGCTCGTCCGATTCTTGCTGACCGTTTTGATTTTGTTCGATGTCGGCAAAGTCTCCGTCAACGACGATTTTGGCCAAATGCACTTGGCCAATCGAAGCCGACGCGATCGGCGTTTCCTCAAAATAATGGAACAACTCGTCGATGGATTGACCTTGCTCTTCTTCGATAATCGCTTTGACTACATCGAAAGCGTCATGTGGCGTATCGGTTTGAAGCTTCGAAAGCTCTTCCGCCAAATCGGGGCCAATCAAATCGGGCCGGGTACTCAACAATTGACCAAATTTAATAAACGTCGGACCCAGTTCGGTGAGCGCCATGCGAATGCGGGCGTCGTGAGTCAGTTTCGATTGGGCTTCGCTGCCTTTGGAATGGAGCAAGTCCGTAATGAAGTCGATGTTGAATCGGCTCAGCCAGTCGGCGAGTCCGTACTTGCTCATTACCGAGACAATTTCCGTCCAACGACGAACGTTGCGGTAAAGTTGCGGCACGGATGGGAAAGAGCTTTTCATCAATTCGCCTGAGAAGAAGTTAAGTTTCTATTTTAACCTAACAACTCATAAACAAGCAATTTCACGATCCAAGAGGTAGAAGACTTTGGTCTTTTAGTGGAGCCAAGGTTACGATTGGATGGCACTTAGCCGCCGATTTGCGAATTTTTTAAAGTCACAACCGGCATGATCGCTTTATGCACTCCCATGCCATTTTCTGGTAAACTCGTACCTCCTATTGGTCACGAAGCTTGAGTTGAAATTAAAGAACACGAAAATGAAAATACAAAACAGCACCGCCATTCTATCCATCTTTATCGCAAACATGGTCGCAGCATTGATCGTTGTTAGTCCAGCCAATGGTGACAATTGGCCACAGTGGCGTGGAGGAAACTTCAAGAGCGTTAGTGAAGAGTCTGGCGTGCCCGGAAAGTTGGACAAAGACAAGAATTTGCTTTGGCGTGTGGAGATGCCCGGTCCCGCCGGTTCAAGTCCCGTTGTTTGGGAAGACAAAGTTTTTGTAACCAGCGTCGAGGGCAACAATCTGTTCTTGCTTTGCATTGGAACGGATGGAACAGAGCGTTGGCGGAAAAGACTTGATGGTGACAACATTAGGAGCCGCGACGGAGCCAACGCAGCCAGTCCATCACCGAGCACCGATGGCGAGCACGTTTGGGCAATGATGGGCAACGGCATTTTGAGTTGTTTCACTGTCGATGGCGAATCCGTTTGGAAAAAGGACCTGCAAGAGGAGTACGGAAAATTCAACATTCAGTTTGGAATGTCGACCACTCCGATTCTTGATAACGGCAACCTTTATTTGGCACTAATGCACGGTGCGATGCGTGGTCGTGAAAGCAAAAAGACTTCGGTTGGCCAAGTGATTGCTCTGGATGCAAAAAGTGGCAACCAAATTTGGATGGTTGAGCGAAAGACGGATGGCATCGCGGAAAATAAACATTCTTATGCATCGCCGACAATCTATCGTGATGGTGGTCAAGAGTTCTTGATAACTCATGGTGCAGATTACGTGATCGGTCATTCGTTGGATGATGGATCGGAGCTATGGCGGTGTGGAGGAATCAACCCAAAAGGCGCCGGCTACAACCCATTCTTGCGTTTCGTCGCTTCTCCGACTTGCGGATCGGGTTCGGTTATTGTGCCCAGTGCAAAGGGCGGGCCGATTCTCTCTTTGAACGTAGCAGACGGGGCGCTCAAAGGGGATGTCACAGGCGAGGATAAAGCATTTCATTGGAAGAAGCGTCGTGGAACGCCTGACGTTGCTACACCTGTCATCTACGACGGGTGCATTTATCTTGCTGGAGAGAAAGGCGATCTCACATGTATGGACGCCGCGTCTGGTGAGATTCATTTTCGACAACGAACGTTCGCAGACAAACATCGCTCAACTCCAATGGCCGCCGATGGAAAACTGTTTGTCACTGGAAGAAACGGAGACGTTCACGTGATCCGTGCCGGGAAGGAATTGGAAGTCATTTCGAAAATGGAACTTGGCGAAGAGATTACGGCGTCTCCCGCAATCTCCAGTGGAAAACTTTACGTGCGCTCGTTCAAAGCACTCTATGCATTTGGCGAGAAATAGTGTGGGCTAACTGCATGCCTTAGCGAAGAATAAAACGCTTGCCGAATTCACGTTGTCGAACTTGCGGATAAAATCTTGCGACGAGGCGTAAAACGAAGTAGAAATTTGTTGTATCACTAGGTCGCTGAAAATTGGAAAACCATGAAAAATCTCTTTTTAATGCTGATTGTATTTTCGTTCAGTCAATGCGGATTCGCCCCGGAAGTGCTTGGCCAGGAAACCAAGCCGGAAAAAAAGGAATACGCGATCGCGATTCATGGCGGGGCTGGAAGTAGTGCGAAGAACTTCGACGCCGAAGCGGTCAAACGACGTAAGGCTTCGATGGAAACTGCGCTTTCAAAAGGCACTGAAATTTTGAAGGCAGGTGGGTCATCGTTAGACGCTGTTGAGGCCGTGATCTTGATCTTGGAAAATGACCCACAATTCAACGCAGGCAAGGGGGCGGTTTTTAATGCCGTCGGAAGTCACGAGTTGGATGCGTCCATCATGGACGGTAGGAACAAAGCCTGCGGTGCGGTGGCGGGCGTTTCGCATATTAAGAATCCAATTTCACTTGCTCGTTTGGTGATGACTGAAACGAGACACGTGTTGCTCGCGGGACCTGGGGCTGAAGAATTTGGAAAACAACAAAACGTCGAGTTGGTTGAGCCGTCTTATTTTGACACCGACCGCGCGAAAAAATCATGGCAACGGTACAAGCGTCGCATGGAGCAAAAAGAGCTTAAGAAAACTGGCTCAATCGAAATGGAACCGGCCTGGAAAATCGGTACGGTGGGCTGTGTCGCGTTGGACAAAAAGGGCAACCTTGCGGCAGGGACTTCCACTGGCGGACTGACGTTTAAAAAGTTCGGTAGAGTAGGGGACAGCCCAATCGTCGGCGCTGGGACTTACGCCGACAACGAGACGTGTGCAGTTTCTTCGACCGGAACCGGTGAGCAATATATTCGTAACGCGATTGCTTATGACATTTCGGCTCAGCTGAAGTACAAAAAAGTCTCGCTTCAATCGGCTATCGATGACAATTTGAATAACCGCTTAAACAAAGGCGACGGCGGATTGATTGCCGTTGATCGGTTGGGCAATATCGCGATGGGATTCAACACCGGCGGAATGGCTCGCGCTGCGGCTGATTCAAGCGGCAGGTTTGAAGTCATTTGGGGTGAAATGACAGAGGACAAATAATCGTCGCCTAAAGTTCCTTTGAACGCTCGAGGCAAAGTTGTCGTATTTGCGTTGCACCATCAGCTTTTACGGCTTGCTCAGGGATCATTTGTGTCACAACGCGCCGTCGATATGAAGACATCAATTGCCTTGAAATTCGCCTAAAACTCCGGTTTTCAGGTGAAAACGGATTTGGAATAGCGATTGCATTCTCTTTGAGTGAAATCAAACCTCACAGTCAAAGGGAAAATTCATGATTAATTTCAAACTTGGAACGGCCGTTGCCGCAATCGCTTTAATGTCATTTTCGACAGTCGCAGAAGCACAAAGTTACTCACAACTTGGTACTCGCCGCGGTGCTGTAGCCGGAGCTATTATCGGCGGGATCATCGGCGATCAAAACAATGAAGCGTTTGCAGGTGCCGCGATCGGTGGACTTGTCGGCGCTGCAGCCGGACGCTCGATCGGACGCTCAAAAGACGCTCGTTATTATGGTAATAGCTATGGCGGTGGCTATAGCAGCAAAGCGTATCAGCCAAACTTCGGTGGTTACGGCGGCGGCTATGGTGGCGG
>CAYZGP010000160.1:0-12502 GCA_964478065.1 uncultured Pirellulaceae bacterium | reverse complement strand
GTCGAGGGAAACAGCCTCACGCAAAGGCGCAAAGCCAACAAATCAACAAGCTTTGCGCCTTCGCGCCTTTGCGTGATCAATTTCATGCTTTGTTTTTCTGTTGTTAAGGGCTGTGTGGCGTTCGAGAAGTCTCTTTATTCCCGTCCATTCGCGGTTAAAAAATGCAGGATCAGGGGCCCGGCAAAATTTTAGAAGCAGAACTCGGCAGGTTAACGACCTGTGCTAAATTCTTCTTTGCCGTGAATGAGCCCTTTGATCCATTGAAGCCCGATGAGCATCGCACCCATCAGCACCAAAGATCCCAGCAGAATGTAAATCAGAATCGGCCCCAGGCTGAACATGCCGGCCGCAGCTCGCGGCCATAGCCAATTCCATGAAAACAGCACGGTCGCTGCACCGCCACAAAGGTATGGTCCAAATGCAATAACGGTTTTACGTGTGATCACGAGTTGTGCGACGGCAACAAACATTCCAAAAAATGGAGCCATCACAAACGCGAGTAGCGCCGCTTGCCAGCCAAGAAACGCGCCGATCATCGCCATCAAGGTTACGTCGCCAAACCCCATCGCTTCCGTGCCCAATGCGTAAGTTCCGATGACTCGAATCGCCCAAATGAATCCACCGCCAAATGCCAGGCCAATGAAGGATCCAAACATGCTGTCCCAGCTTGCGGTATTCTTATACAACATCCAAGCCAATGGGATGGCGATCATGCCAATCACGAACAAAACGCAAAGCAGGATGGTGACGCCGGGCGTTTGACGCGGCTCGATCCGGATGTCGCATTTCGTTTTGCGTTTAACCTGAAACGCATACGCAATCATGAACCGCCAAGTGTTTTTTAAACCGAACATCCAAGGGCAAAGCTTCGGAAAAAGAGCCCAAATCCAAATCGCATAGATGACCATCGCGATCACTAGCCCCCAGATTCCGTGGTGGAACCCTGGAATATCGTTTGGGGATCCGAAATGAAGCGGCAAGACTTCCCCCCCCCCATTTAATTGTGGAGCGGCAACATACGGCAGGCGAAACCAAGGTGCAAATAGTGCGACCACCAAAGCGACCAGCGTGCCGGTTACTGTAACTTCGTCGGGAATCGTTTTTTCGTCAAAGTCAATAAACGTTGCGATGAACAGAAACGCTAAAAAGAATGTGTGAACCAAAAACCAGGTTTCGTAGTGGAGTACAGGATTGGCAATGCCACCGGTCAGCCCACCTGAAGATTGCCAATTATAAAACCAAGGCAGCCCAATAGCCCAAGCGATTTCGATTAGCATCGGGCGAATCCAAAATCCACGTCCATGAATATTGGAATCACGTCTTCGTCCAAGCCAACCGATGATCGGAACGTAATCCAATCCAGTGCGTTTCGTTTCGTCTGTTTCTGGTTTCGTCCACGGGCTGATGCGTCGCTGAGTAAACGCAGCCCATTTGTAAATCGCCCAATTGATAAACGCACCGATCAACGCGCCACAAACCAACAACAATGGCAGCTGGATCCAGATAGGAAGATTGGCGAGCATATTGAGTTATTGGTGTACGGGTTTGTAACAATGCGAAAAAACAATGCAAAAACGCTGCAGCTAACGTTCACGCCAACAAACCCAATTGATTTTGGGTATCAGTTAGTGACAAGCGGCGACGTTGGGGTGGCTTTACTCCTGTTTATCGACCGATTGAAACCATTTAACGATTCGCTGCGCAATTTCTTCGGGGTTCAGCTTGCCCACGTCGATCGTGTAATCGGCACAGGCATCATAAACCGGGTGGCGCTCAGCGACCAGTTGCTCTACTTCTTTTCGTCCGCCTTGGTCAGTTAAATCGGGGCGCCGGTCGGCTGTTGAATCATCGTTTGAAATCCGTTTCCAAAGTATTTCGAAATCGGCCGTCAGGTAAACCGTTTTTCCAGATCGTGCAATCGCTTCTTGGTTCGTCTTGAACATCGGAGCGCCGCCACCCAGCGAGACGACTTGGTGGGTCAGTAAACCGATTTTGGAGATAACGCCTGATTCTCTTTGGCGAAAATCGGATTCGCCCAGTTGCGCAAAAATTTGGGCGATCGACATTTTGGAATTTGCTTCAATCAAATCATCCGAATCGACGGTTTCCCAGCCCAGCGATTTTGCGACGATTGGCGCGACAGTTGATTTGCCGCTTCCACGATAGCCGATGAGATAAAGGTTCATGCGATGCTCGCGATCACTAGTAACGTGCCGCACTGGTGGCGCGCTTTAGCTCGTAGCGAATGGTTTTGATGTTGGGTTCCTGACCAGTGAACAGTCGGTATTGCTCGGCGGCTTGAAGAACAAACATGTCGACGCCGGTAACCGTCGTGCAACCGGCTTTGCGTGCATCCTTAATCAACATCGTTTGTTCAGGATTGTAAATCGTGTCGAATATGATCGTGTGCTTATCCAGCCATTCGCCATCAAACGGCGTTTCGTCCATGTTGGGAAACATTCCAACTGGCGTGCAGTTTACGATAACCGACGTCTCAAAATTTGCTCGTGCGGCCCAATCAATGTATTTGCAATCAAGCGCCTGAGCGAGATCGTCTGCCTTGCGATGGTCTCTTGCGGAAATGAAAACTTCCGCGTCGTTTCGAACCAATCCAAACGCGATCGCGCGGGCGACTCCGCCGGCTCCAAGAATCAAAAACCGTCTTCCAGCAAGCGATTTTTCTTCTGGATATTTTGTCTTGATGGTTCGTTTCAAGCTTTCAATTGCTGCGGTGCAATCCGTGTTGTAACCGTACGCGTTGATCTCTTTGAATACGATCGTATTGGCCGCTCGAATGCCCGCAACGTTATCATCGAGAACGTTGATGCATTTGAGACATTTTTCTTTGTGTGGAATCGTGACACTCAAGCCACGTACGCCCATCTCCGGAGAGATTTTGATGAACTCTTCGAGATACTCTTTGGGGACGCGAAACGGAAGATACAGCATGTCCAATTTTGCTTCGCGGATGCACGCATTGTGAACTACAGGACTTAAACTATGAGCGACGGGGTCGGCGATCACGCCAAGGATCACGGTGTCTTTGGTGATTTTGTCATAAAGGAATTCTTCCTTCATCTGTTTGTAACTCAATTGGCCAGGTGCCATTTTTCGATCTTCGCTGAACGTCGCGTAGGTCATCGGCGCCCCGGCGCGGCCACACAGAATTCGAGATGGTAATCCCATTTCGCCCATGCAGAATGCTGCAGTCGGAATGTGCGAGTCGCGGCAAAGTCGTAAAGCTTTGATGTTGTCGATTGGGTTGTTCGCCATCGTGGCGATCTTGATAATGTCCGGATCAAGCTTGGAAATCTGGTGATGAATCTCTTCCAGGTTGTCTGGCGTTTCATCAAAGTTGTGATAGCTGATGATGCGTTTGCTTGTGCCGTAGCGCGGAATGTCGGCTGCGATGTCCATTTCCATGTCGACGTACTCGATGCCTTCGGCAACGGCAGCTCGAAGCAACATGCGGCGGTCTTGCTCAGATCCTTCCCAGCGTCCACCTTCGTTTCTGCGTCGGCACGTGGCGATAATTGAGCAGTTACGATCGGCGAACAGTCGCTTGAGATTGACTGATCGGCGAATGTAGTCCAAGCGCAACTCGACGAGTTCCACGCCTTGTTCGGCAAGATGAATATGCTCGGCGATCATCATTCGATGTCGACCGCGACCGACGCTAACGCAAATCATGGATGTGAAAACTTTCGTTATCGAGAAAATGTGGAGTCGTAAGATTCCGGAAAAGACACTGAGGCTCTAGCCGTTATCATAAATGGCAAAACCAAGCTGGGAGTAAATATCGGATCAAAAGCCTGTTTTAAATACGTTTAAACCGCCGATCCAGTTCTTCTCTAGAAAAAACCAACGAGGTAGGGCGGCCATGGGGACAGTGGTGGGCGTCTTGGCATAGTTTTCGATGCTCTAAAAGTTCCGTTATTTCTTCCGGTGAAAGCTTGTCACCTGCTTTCACCGCGGCCTTACAAGATATCATGTGAAGCAATTCATCCACTAAATCTCGCTGGTCAAGCTGCTTGTTTCCGTTGATCAATTGATCAACCACGCCCCGCAACATCTCCGCCGGATTGTGATTGGCTAACATTGCCGGATAAGCCGAAACCAAAACCGTGTCCCCACCAAACGGCTCAACCGCAATTCCCAACTGAGCCAACAATTCGGCTTGATCCAAAACCGCGGCCGCCTCGGCTGGCGGGAGCGACACCGGCTCGGGCACCAAAAGCTTTTGTGATTCCAGTTTGCCGTCGAGGACTTTGTCTCGAATCTGTTCGTAGATGATTCGCTCATGAAGAGCGTGCTGGTCGATCACCAACATTCCTTCTTCGGTTTCGGAAATCAAATAAGTGTTATGAACCTGAAGCGCTGTTGGGGTTTGAGATGGAGAGTGTGAAGCGTCAAAACGATCGAAACCAGTGGCGTCCGAAGAGGCGTGTGGTTGGTTTTGATCGGGTTTGAAATCTGGATTGGTAAAATCAGCAGCATTGGAAAACGCGGCAGGCACGCCTGATGCCGATCCACCATCTGAGGGCGAAACCGGGAAAGGCTGTCGCGGTGCTTGAGTCCAGTCGCGAGTAGGTGCGGCACTGGGAAACTCAATTCGCTCTTGGCTTTCTCGTGGGGTTGCTTTTAAGAAACTCGAGTCGCCTGTTGAAGCATTGGTTGTTGGACCACCTGGAAATGGCTTGAACGGTTCAACTTGTTTGCCCGAAAGCTGCGCCCGAGCCGTCAAATCAGTCGTCAAGAACTTGTTGCGAACTGTGCTTAGCAACTGGCTGTAAATCTGGCCACCGTTTTGGAATCGAACTTCGAGCTTCGCGGGATGTACGTTCACATCGACCAACTCGAACGGCATGTCTAACTTCAAAAAGCAAATGGGAAAGCGGTTGGTCATAAGCAAACCACGAAACGACTCGCCGAGAGCGTGTTGAAGCGAGCGATCACGTATGTAGCGATCGTTCAAGAACAGATACTGCATCCGATTGTTGGCGCGGCTGACCGAAGGGTCGACCACAAAGCCGCTGATGCTAATCTCGCCATGCGAATTCTGAACCGAGATCAAGTTGTTTGAAATTTCCGGACCAAAGAAAGCGTCAATTCGATCGCGCCACGATTCGGTCGCCGGGAGGTTATGAATGACTTTGCCGTTATTCGAAAAAGTCATTTGAATTTCCGGGTGCGCCAACGCGACTCGGGTGAAGGCTTCGGCAATATGTCCGCGTTCAGTTTGCGGTGTTTTCATGAACTTTTGCCGAACCGGCGTGTTGTAAAACAGTTGCCGGATCTCGATCGTGGTCCCGCGCGGGCAGCCACATGGCTGGGCTTCTTCACGATGGCCGCCATTGATGTACATCTCGAATCCAGATTCCTGATCCGCGGTTTGCGAGCGAATCATGGCTTGGCTGATTTCCGTAATTGATGCCAACGCCTCACCACGAAACCCAAACGTTCCTACTTGGAATAAGTCGTCTGCATCGATGATTTTGCTGGTGGCGTGACTGGTCACGGCAAGCGGCAATTGTTCGAACGGAATGCCAGATCCGTTATCGGTTACGCGAATCAACTCGATCCCGCCTTGCTCAATCGAAAGTTCAATTTGGGTTGAACCGGCATCGACGGAGTTTTCAAGCAACTCTTTGACGACGCTTGCTGGACGCTCGATGACTTCACCGGCCGCGATCTTGTTGATGACGCTGGCGGAAAGCTGTCGAATTGGGTTGAGTTGAGTTTGTGTCATTGTATTTTCAGTTTGCAGAATGTTGGTTCGCGATTCTCGATCTCAATCGGGATTAACCCATTGGTTTAGCGCAATCCGTATTCGTTAAGTTTTCGATAAAGATTGCGTTCGCTGATGCCAAGGATTCGAGCAGTTTCTTCACGGTTATGATTGGCGAGTGTCAAAGTGTGTTCGATAGCAAGTCGTTCAATGTCTTTTAAAGACTTACCAACCAACGATGAGGAAGCAAAATCGTCTTCGTTTGATTCAGCCGATTGAGGATTTTCAGCGACTGCGTCGGTGCCAGTTTCTGTGCCGCCATCAGGTTCTTTTGATGAAGATGCTGCCGCAGAAGCAGTTCCGGCTGATGGCGTGGATTTAAGCGATGTGTTTTCGTCGATTAGATCGGGTGAAAGATCGTCCATGTCGAGCATCTCATCGATGTCCATCACGACCAAGCTTTCGACAACGTTTTTCAATTGCCGCACATTGCCTTTCCATTGATAGCCTAACATCCAGCGACGAAGGTCTTGGGTGAATCCTTTGATCTTCCGGCCATTCTTTTTGTTGGCTTGTTTGCGAAAGAAATCGGCCAGCGGCAAAATGTCTTCGCGCCGTTTGTTCAATTTGTCCAGGTGAACTGAGACGATCTTTAACCGAAAATACAGATCGCTGCGAAAACGCCCGGCTTCAATTTCTTTTTCCAGATCTTTATTTGTCGCAGCCAAGACACGTACGTTAACAGGAATCGGTTTGTTGTCGCCCACACGCGTGATCTCTCGTTCTTCGAGGACGCGCAACAGTTTGATTTGGGTTGGCATCGGCATATCGCCAACCTCATCGAGAAACAATGTTCCGCCATTGGCGTATTCGAATTTTCCTTGTCGATCAGAAATCGCATCGGTGAACGCGCCTTTGACGTGTCCAAAAAGTTCGCTTTCAACGAGATGCTCCGCTACGGCAGCGGTGTTGATTGCGACGAACGGTTTTTTCTTTCGCGGGCTATTTTGGTGAATCGCTTGGGCGACAACGTCTTTTCCTGTTCCTGTTTCGCCGGTGATCAGAACGCCAGCATCAGTGGGCGCAATTCGTTTCAATCGTTCTACAACATTTTTCATGCTGTCGCTGGCAAAGATCAAATTCTCAAATCCGTAACGCTCGTCCAATCGCGATTGAAGGTGCGTGTTTTGAATTCGCAAGCGGACGGATTCGGCGGCTTTGGAGACGACCGCCTGAAGGCGTTTGGGGGTGATTGGTTTTTCGAGAAAGTTAAACGCTCGTTCGCGCATCGCTTCGACGGCGCGGGGAACGGTAGCGTGGCCAGTGACAAGGATGACTTCGCATTCTGGCTGGATGTCTTTCGCCTTTTTCAAGATGCCCATGCCGTCGATGTCGTTCATCATCAAATCGGTAACGACGATCTCATAAGTGTTCTCGTCCAGGCATTTTGCTCCGTCCGGACCGGAGGTGGCATAGGTACATTCAAGCCCGATTCGCTCCAGGCTCTCGTGCATTGCCCGAGCGTGGTCTTTGTCGTTGTCCACCAAAAGAACACGGACTGGAAATGAATTGGTTTTATCGTTTTCGTCTGACATTGTGTCATCATACAAAATCCGGGAATTGACGAGTAGTCGCCCACCAGCGTGGGATGCCAAACAATGTTTGCGAAGCTAATCCGGTCAAATTGAATGGACAACCTGAGAGGCCTTTAAACGTCACGATTTTGGATTGGTGCAGCGGTATTTACCAATCAAAAAGAGCCGTTTGTCGATTAAGATAAAGAGGGCAAAAAAAGTGAAAAGTCGCCCGCTGTTTTACGGTTGACTCGTTGGCCCTCTGGTAAACAATCAATTTGCTAATCCCGATTCCTACTCGTTTCTGAAACTCTCGTTCTATGACGCAACGAAACGCTTTTGTAAAAATAACTTTGCTCATCGCAATACTCTTGTGCGCCAGCGTGATCGTTGGATCACTTTGGGTTCAAAATTCTGGAGCTGGCTCCCAAGCGATTGGTAGCGACGCGATTACATTTCCCGTTTTCAAGGGAGAGTTTATTTCGTCGGTCAATGAAGTCGGCGACATCGAGAGTTCAAGCAATGTCGAAATCCGTTGCCGGGTTAAATCACGTGGCCGAACCGGCGTTGCGATTCTTGAGTTGATACCCGAAGGCACGAAAGTCGAAAAAGGAGATTTTCTTTGCCAGCTGGATGACTCGTTGCTTCGAGAGGAACTGACCGAGCGAAAAATTCAAGTCGCTCGTGACAAATCAGAAGTAATCAAGGCCACCAGTTTGTTGGACGCCGCTCAGTTTAAATTGAAAGAGTATAAAGAAGGAAGTTTTGCCCAGGAGCGAGCGACGTTGGTTGCGGCAATCAACGTTGCCAAGGAAAGAGAAAAACGCGCTGGTGAAACGGCGAGACATAGTGCGCTGCTAAACGGACGAGGTTATTTGACGCTCCCGCAACTTCAGGCAGACAATTTTGCTTTCGATACTGCCCAAGAACAATTAAAGCTCGCTATCAAAGACTTGACCGTTTACGAAAAATTCACCAAAGGTCGAATTGAAGCCGAACTTAAGTCCGCCATTGAGCAGCAAGAGGCGCAGCTTGAAGCGTCCAGATATGAACTTGAACTCAGTAAGCAGCGCCAATCCGATTACGAAAAACAAGTTGCCAGTTGTCGACTTGTTGCACCACAGGCTGGGACTTTGGTCTACGCAAACGATTCGGAAAAAAGAGACTCCATCGTGATTGAGGAAGGTGCACTGATTCGTGATGGCCAACCGATCTTTTTCTTGCCCGATCCAACGAAGATGCAAGTCAACGCGAAGGTCAACGATTCAAAAATCAATAAAGTCAAACAAGGCCAACGGGTTGAGATTCGAGTTGATACAGCGCCCGATACACCTGTAGCTGGAAAGGTACGTCGCGTCAGTTCGTTCCCATTACCGCGCCGTTACTATCAGGCTCCAATCGAGTACGAAGTTTTTGTCGACATCACCGAAGACAGCCCCGTCATTCGAGGCGGACTGCGAGGCAAGGTCGAGATCTTTGTTGAGCGATTCGAAAACGTGATTCAGGCTCCCGTATCGAGTTTGGTATTCAATGGCGGAAGATATTTTGTGTTGGTCAAAACCGAAGCAGGAATCGAACCGCGATTGGTCGAGATCAGCTCCAACAATGAAAAATACGTCGTCATTACCAGTGGCTTGAATGTTGGAGAAGACGTCCTGGTCGACGCCGACAACTACCGCGATTTGGTCGACTTTCCAGCGGCGATTTGAAAAACGTCAGTGACAATTTTCGTTGTCAATTTTCAGCAGTAAGTGAGCGACAAGCGCTTCTGGTTTTTTGATTCCGCATTCCCAACTTCGAATTCCCATCTCCATATTCTCATTCAGATTCCGTATTCTTCATGCAGCTCCTTCGTCTTTCCATCTGGAGAATCGGCACCAAAAGCCTGCTTTTGCATCCGATGCGAAGTGCGCTGACGGTATTGGGGATTTTTATCGGGATCGCGAGTGTGATCTGGTTGCTGGCCATCGGCGAAGGCATTAGCCAAAAAGTTCAACAGCAAATCGAGGAGTTGGGCACCAACAACATCATCCTGCGAAGCGTCAAACCAGTTACTGAAGAGCTTTCACAAGAGTCGATGGCGGTGTATGGCATCACTCGCGACGATTTTGATGTTTTGTCGGGAACGATTCCGACGATCGATCAGGCGCTGCGAATACGGGATGCCAACCGAGAGTTGTACTATGGCGAAACGGACCGCGCCGTTCACTTTATCGGTTGCACTCCGGAATACGATGACGTGATGAAGTTGGAATTATTCGAAGGCCGCTTCCTCGAAGCTCCCGATATTCTCAACGATGACAACGTTTGCGTGTTGTCTTATGAAGTCGCCAAGACGCTTCGACCGCTTAAATCCTGCCTTGGCATTGTGATTCTGATTCGGAATATGCCTTATCGAGTCGTTGGGGTGATGAAGCCACGTGGAATGATGGCCGCGGTTGGAAGTTCACTCGAAGCCCAGGATTTCACCGACGACGTTTACGCGCCGCTTACGACGTTCTGGCGACGGATTGGCGATTGGACCATGGAACGCGGTGCGGGAACTCGGGTCAATGAAGTGGTCCAGATCAGCCAAATCACTTTTCGTGTTAAGGAAATGAAAGACGTTTTAAAAACGTCCAACGCAATTGAGACGATCATGAGTGCGCGGCATGATGAAGTAGATTTTGCGATCGTTACGCCATTGGAATTGTTGGAGCAAGCTCGTTCAACGCGGCTAATGTTTATGACGTTCATGGGTTTGATCGCTGCGATCTCGTTGATCGTGGGTGGAATTGGGATCATGAATATCATGTTGGCCACGGTAACAGAGCGGACGCGGGAGATTGGAATTCGTCGAGCATTGGGTGCCAATCGCGGCGATATCATTCGCCAGTTCCTCGTTGAAACAGTTGTGTTGTCAACGATCGGTGGACTCACAGGGATCTTGGGCGGGTTGGCTTGCCCGTGGGTGGTGGATTGGGGCCGAGAGCTGGCAACGATTTGGTTTCCTGCGGCCGTTCAGAATTTGCCCGATGCTGTTCGAGAGATGACTCCGATCATCGTTCCCGCTTCCATTCCAATCGCGTTTGGAATCGCTCTAGTGATTGGAATTGTTTTCGGGATCTACCCAGCGATGCGTGCAGCACGGCTCGATCCGATCGAAGCGTTGCGGCACGAGTAGGTTGGCTCCAGACTTGAGTGTCTGGAAAGACCAGAACGATGCTTGTGAAGCGGCGCAAGGGAATCATTGGTAGAAAGAGACGAAGCGAAAACTTATTGTTTGCCGTTTGTTTCTGCTGGGGTCGTTGCTTCTTTTGCCAAGTTTGGAAAGTGGTTTATGAATTTGTCGTGCAGAGTTTTGACTTCTCTCTTGTAGTCATCAAGCGTTGATTCTTCGCTGTTGATGCGGTACCAGGAAATGAAAGCTGATGCGTCAGCGCTAGCGGCTTGGAGTGCGCCATTTTTTTGCCGCTCATTCTTCAGGCGTTTGGTGGCACTGTCGACTGTGTTGTTAGCGTTGTAGAAAAGATAAAAACCAATGCCTGCCAAGATCGCGAAAAAGACCGTTGCGATTTTCCAAATATCCATCTGAGTTGCTTTCTGAATGCTGACTAAGTTAATAGGTGATCCTGGCAAAAGCGGCTAATGCTGGCTCGCCATCCCCTTGGCTTGTTTGGCAAAAAACAAACGAATCGAGTTTATAACGAATCCGCTCCCGGCAACAAGTAGCAACAAGGTAAAAGCAATTTGAGACGGACGTCGTGACGAGTACGCCTTGTCACATCCAAGGGCCAGAAAAAGGATACCAACCAGCCCAAAGATAATGGCGACTACGACACCGTTTTTGCTTGGTGTGATGATGATAATTCGTTTTGTAAACAATTTGCCATACAATACGGCCCAAAGTAAAAACAGTGATCCAGTCATGAAAGTGGACGCTGAAATTCCTGAACCATTTGTCGGTGCAATTTCCGGTTACGTTTCACGAAAACGTGGACTCGTGTCCGGCACTAACGTGATTGGAGAGGCTGCGGTTGTTTCTGCAGAAGTGCCTCTTGACGAACTGTTTGATTGTGCGGAAGAGATTCGTTCGATGACGCAGGGGCAGGGCACTTTTGTGATGACTCCGATTGGTTTCCGTCAAATGCCAAAATCTGTTGAGGACGCAATGCTTTAGCATTTCGATTCGGCAGAACGATAATTGGGCTCGTCGACTTCGGTTGGCGAGCCTTTCTCTCTAGGTTTTACGAATACACAAACGAAAGCCAACGAATTTCAGTTTCACATCTTCCGCAAGATATTGAAAACTCGAGCAATGAATGTCTGGCGAATGGATCGACTTCGCGAAGTGACCACCCCGAATTACCTTTCCAACTTCTTTGACTTCGCCTTTCCAATCGCGGATAGCCGTTTTTGGATAGTTGTCAACTGGCGCGTCAGAACACCACTCAGCCACGTTACCGAGCATATCGCAGAGCCCCCATTCATTAGGGTCTTTCAAGCAAACTGGTTGAGATCGTTTTTCGGAATTCTCAGAGAACCACCCCGACGCCAAAAGGAGTTCTGGATCGTCGAAACTCCCAAATCGTTTATCACCAGACGCACGGCAGGCATACTCCCATTGCAAGGAAGTTGGCAAGCCAACGGAAAAGCCATCCTTGAATTCGGATTCGTACTTTTGGCTCACAACTTCGCAAAACTTGACGGCATCAAACCATGAAACTTGAGTCACTGGACAGTTAACTTCATTGAGTGAAATTTCAACCCGCTCGCTCAACTCTGCATATTGCCCATTCGTCACGACAGTTTTGCTCAACCAGTACCCTGTACTAAAACCGGTGTGGAAAACAGTGCCACTGGCATCTGAATCTACCGGACCTACGACAAAATCTCCGGGCTCAATCCAATTAAACTCAAACGGCCCTAACTCAAAGTTCTCTGACATTTGCGATACACATCTCAAAAAAGAAAGGCCGACGATGTCGCCGGCCGCGAATAACAATGCGATTCAAACTCAACTAGGTTCCCGAAATTTTCTTGTTTTCTTTCGGCTTTTCATCTTTCTTCGGCAATGTTGTAATAACATCCAAACCGGTTGCTTCTTTTATTTTTTTGATAATTTCGGTTTGGTGTTTGGTAGGTGCAGTTACGCTTCCATCGTCACGGCATAGGCCAACGTCCCAAATTTTGCTGCGAACCGATTCGCTTCACGATCGAA
>CAYZGP010000159.1:0-12599 GCA_964478065.1 uncultured Pirellulaceae bacterium | reverse complement strand
GCAGTTAAGGTTCAAATCGATGATCGACGTGAGCTTCGACAACAGTTGCATGTCTTGATTCGTAAACTCAGAGCGACATACACTCAATTCCGTTACCCGCCCTTCATCGTCGACATTCACAACGCCGCCTTTGTTGCGGATTTCTTCGATCGTTTCCGATGAATTTTTTTGCGCGCAGCACTCCGGCGAAGCGCAGAAAAACAAGAAAGCAATCGAGGCGATGACAGTTGAACGCGAAAAAATAGAAATGCAGTAATTCAAGTGGTGCCCCATGGGAAACCATTCTGTGAGAGATATGTCTTGAACATTCTATCAGCGAAAATCACGGCTGGCCAATTGCGAATTTTCTATTCCGTGTCGGTTTTGGGCAGAGAGAATCGGGGGCCGAAAAAGAAGAACAAACCGGGGCGGATCAAGAATTCACAAAGAGTTGAAGTCAACAATCCACCCACGATCACGGTTGCGACCGGATAAAGGATTTCACGACCTGGCAGGTTGCCCGATACGATCAATGGCAACAGTCCAATGCCCGTCGTAAGCGTTGTCATCAAAACCGGCGTCATGCGTTCGAGACTTCCTTGGAGGATTGATTCCGATGTGATTGGAATTATTGGGCTTTGCTCTGAGTTTGTGAAGTCGCCGCCGGTCGAAATCGCTTCCAGTCCAGACTCGGAGAGCTCGAAATCTTCGTTATTCAAATAGGTTGAGACAAGCAGCAATCCATTTCTCGCTGCAATCCCGCCAAGTGAAATGAAGCCAACCATGGCCGAGGTGGTGAAGGCTTGACCGGTGATTTCAAGTGCCAACACGCCACCAACGAAAGCGATTGGCAGTGCGATCAGGATTTGAAATACGATATTGAACGACGAGTAAGTTGAATAAAGCAAAACGAAAACGACTGCGATTGCGACAGCGCTCAAAAGCAGAATCTGTTGAAACGCTTCTTTCTGGGCTTCAAACTGGCCGCCATATTCAACGATATAACCCTTGGGAAGTTCAACCGACTCATTTATTTTCTTTTTGATCGCAGCGACGGCAGTGCCAAGGTCCGTTCCTTCGGTGTAAACCTTCACGATGACTCGGCGTCGATTCCCGTCACGGCTGATCGTGTTGGGGCCATCTGTTTGATGAATCTTCGCGACCGTTGACAAAGGGATCGAACCGCCTTCAGGCAACTCAATGGGAATCCGGCCCAGCTCTTCAAAATTTTCGCGGTACGAATCAGAGAAACGAATCACGACGTCAAAGTAACGTTCGCCTTTAACGACGCGGGTTACGATGCGGCCCTGCATTGCCGTTTCCACCATTTCAAAAACGTGACTCAGGCCAAGCTTGTAGGTCGCAAGTTTGTCGTAGTTGGGCTCAATTCTCAATTGTGGAATCCGTTGTTGCTGTTCCATTTTCGGCGGCTTGATTCCTGGGACATCCGAGATGGCGGATTCGATTTCTTTGCCCTTGCGGATGAGCATATCGAGGTCATCGCCCATTAACTTGATCGCGATTTCAGCCGTCGAGCCAGAAATCAAGTGGCTGATCAAATGCCGAATCGGCTGATCGGCTTCGTTTTGAACATTGGGAACGGCAACGACCGCTTGTTCAATCGCTTTGATGATTTCACTGCGATTTAGTTTCGTATCTTCGACGATCGAGATGGTGTATTCGGTCGTGTTAACCCCCATCACGTGCTCGTCGTTCTCGGCTCGCCCGGTGCGTCCAGTGAAATATTTGATGAATCCGTCGGGGTTGTCGTCACTGTGAACGAGTTTCAATAGCTCGTTATTTGCTGATCCGCTGATCTCGAGCGAAGTGGTTAATGAAGTGCCAGGATTGGAGAACAGGTTGAGCTGAGTTGCACCTTCGTCGAATTTGGGAATCCACTCCTGTCCCATGCGACTGGCAATCAATCCACTGACGCCAACGGCCAATAGCGTTGTCAGAAACATCAACGAGAAACCCAGCTTTGTCATGCTTAGACGAATTAGCGGAGCGAATACCTTCTTTAAACCGTGAACGACAAAACTGTCACTGGATTTCGATGTGGATTTTGTTTGGCCTAATAAAAAACAAGACAACACGGGTGTCAACGTCAGCGAAACGATCGTTGATGCAAGAATTGAAACGATGTAAGCCACGCCCAAAGGAATAAACATCCGTCCCGATATTCCGCTCAATGAAAACAGGGGAGCAAACACAATGATGACTAACATCGTGCTAACAACAATCGCGTTGCGAACTTCGACACTGGCTTCGAAAATGACTTTGAGGATCGGGCGAGGATTTTCCAGTCGTGAGTTCTGCCGAAGCCTTCTGTAAATATTTTCGACATCGACAATCGCATCATCCACCAGTTCACCAAGTGCAATTGCAATGCCACCCAGTGTCATTACGTTGATGGAGAGTTGGAAATATTGGAATACAAGTGCCGTAGTTAAAATCGAAACAGGAATCGCCGTCAGCGTGATGAATGTCGTTCGTAAGTTGAAGAGGAACAGGAACAAGACGATGATGACGAGGATTGACCCGTCTCGCAACGCGTCGATCACATTGCCAACGCTGTGGTCAATGAATTCTCTTTGCTGGTAGGTGACTTCGAGTCTTACGTCTTCCGAAAGCGACGGACGGAGCTCATCGAGGGCAGCGATGACTTCGTCGGATAGTTTTCGCGTGTCAGCGTTGGGTTGCTTTTGAATGGTAAACGTGACGGCGCGTTTTCCATTGACCGATGAGTCACCGCGCTTTACTTGGGGGTAGGCTTTGATTTCCGCTACGTTCTCCAGCAAAACAGAGCGTTTGGTGTCGTCACGGATGACGATTTTCGCTAACTCATTTTCGTCGTTGACGCGTCCGATTCCACGTACTAAAAATTCACGCGAGTTTCGATCAACATATCCCCCGTTAACATTAAGGTTGCTTTGGGAAAGCGCCAATTCGATGTCAGTAAGCGTTACATCGTATTTATGAAGTTGATGGGGATCGATCAAGACATGGTATTGCTTGAGCCCGCCGCCCATTGTGATGACTTCCGAGATGCCTTTGATTTGTTGCAGTCGTTTTTTGACAACCCAGTCAGCTTCTTCTCTTAAATCAAGAGGATCAGTCGAATCGGAGTCGCTCCACATGCCAATCAACATGACTTGGCCCAGCAGTGATGAAAGCGGGCCGAGACGCGGCTGAACATTTCCAGGAAGCTGATTGCGAGCCATCGACAAACGTTCGTTCACGATCTGTCGCGAACGATAAATGTCAGAGCCCCAATCGAATTCAACATTGATCACCGAAAGTCCGACGTCAGATTTGCTGCGCACCGCAAGAATCCCCGCGCTACCGTTGACGGCGGTCTCGATTGGGATCGTGACCAATCGCTCGACTTCTTCGGGAGCCATGCCAGGCGATTCGGTAATGATCGTCACGCGCGGCCGAGTCAAATCGGGTAGTACGTCAACAGGCAGATCACTTACCGCACGTCCACCCATCACGATGGCAGCGATCGCAATGCAAACAACGATTGCACGTCGATGAAGTGCAAATTGGATGATTGCGTTTAGCATGCGAAGTACGAATCAGTGAAATTGGAATCGGTGAAGTGGGATCAGAGAGTCGGCATTCAATCAAGCGAAAGCAAAGTGAGTTGCCAAGCGATTGCCAAATCGAAATGTTAATCGTGACTGTGGCCTGCGTGTGGGTCAGCTCCGCCGGCAACCAGATTAAGAATTTGATTCAATTTGTATGCTTGGTCCAGTGCATACTCTTCGTAAATATCCAGATTGATCGCTGGTGAGAGCACGGCAAATTGTTGGTCCGAGTGCAAAACTTTGACAGCGATTTTCTTGAACTCGTGTACCGTCCCTTCCGGGCTTTCGTGTGTGTGTCCAATTTTCACAAACACAAATGTCTCTGGGCCTTCGCGAACGAGTGCAGAAAGTGGCGCTACGACTTGGTCGGAATAAGTTTCGATTGGAAACTCAAGATGGGCACGCTGGCCGGGTTTAAATCGCCAGTTGACGTAGGTTCGGTTTTGCTTGTCAGTCGTCCGGCTAAGAATCTCGTTTCCGATTTCGATGTAGATCGGGTAAGTCTGTGATTTCGTGTCGACGTGGTTGTCGATTTGGAACAACTTCAGGCCTTCGCGGACTTCCTGGTGTTGATGATGGTCTTCGCCAAAACGAGCCGTAAATGTTTTTCCTTTTTCCTGCGAGGTTGCGATCTGTTCGATGTCGACTTCGTAAGCGTAACCTTTGATTAACAAACTGCTGTGATGAGTAAGCTCGCACATCTGCTGTCCAAGCTCGAGAGAAGTCCCTTCAAACGCGTTAATTGATTCGACCGTGAAGTACCGTTTGTCTGCCTCAGCGGATTCTTCTGCGTCAACGTTGAACGACGCCCGCTCGACTGTGTTGGCTGACGGATCGAGTGTGACTTGAGGAGTCGAGGTTTCCGGCAGGTTTTCGAGAGGCGGAGCGAGCACAGTGATTGTCTGAGAAAGTTGTTTGTTGGTAATCAGGTTGGAGATTTTCTCGTCGTCCATTCCTCGTAGGCGTAGCGTTTGTTTTAAGCTGTCCCTTTTGCCAAGCAGTTTTTTGACTTCGAAATCAATCGCGATCAAGCGTTTTCGCGCCACAACGCCTTGTTCGTAAAGTCGCCTGAGGCGCGTAAGTTCTTTTTGATTGATGTCGAGTTCGGAAAGGACGCCAAGCATCTCGGTTTGGGCTTGGGAAAGCGACTTGTCCGTGATTTGCAGTTCGAATAGTCTTTCGTTGGGGCGAACGGCTTGCCCTTGGGCGATGTAGACTTTGGTGATGCGGCCTGCCACTGCTGCGGTGACACTGCGCCGCGACTGCGGAATTTTTTCGACGACCTCGGCTGGAATTCGAATTCGATTCGAGTATTCGCGAACTTCAAATTTTCCATACTTGAGGTTCAAGTTATCCATCGTTTTTTCGAGCACTTCAACAACTTCAGCACCATGCCCTGTCCCGGTGGGCGCCTCGTCTGGTTTGTCGACCACCGCTGTTGTTGGGAGGATTATGGGGCGCAGCAAAAAACCGGCGACTCCACCGAGGCTCAACAGCACGGTGCATAGCAAAAGCGTGGGCCAAATTTTTCGTAGGTCCGGTCGCATGAATTTTCAACGGACGGTTAAAAGGTATTCAAGTTAAATCGCGTGCGCTTTTGAAGTTGCACTTTGTAGGGTGGACATTCTTTCTTGTCCGTCTTTTCGGATTGAGTGTCGGACAGGAATGTCCAACCTACTTACTTGCGTACGTACTTCCCAAACTCGCGTCTCTCGCCTGGTGGGAATGGATTTTACCTTTAAAAGCCAATCGGAAAATGGTTCGACGCTTCAATTCTCTCTCATTCGGTAGAATCGGCAAATTCACGTGAGTTTTCCAACCGAACCCAGTTGCCCGTCCAAATGAGAATTGTCGGTCGTTCTACTCGACGCAAGAGAATAGGAATATGCGGAAAGGTTTGACTCGATACAAACCTATTGATTCAGGCTATCGTCTAACAAAAATCCTTCGATGCGAACGCGACTTGCCCAGACCTGACTGAGTGAATCGAGAAACTCGGTGGTGATGTCGATCACTTGTTGCTGGGCGGAGAGGACTTGGAGGATGCCGACTTCTTCGGGATAGCCGCGTGTCAAAAGCTTTAGTGCTTCCTGTGATTTTGGGAGCAGCTGGGATGCGTACAAATTCGATTTTTGCAAGGCAGATTCATACTGGCGGAATTCGCTGGCCAGCCGTTTGGCGAGTCTAAGTTTAATCGTTTCCGCATTGTTCTGGGCTTCGAGTACGCGAGTGTTGGCCGCGGCAATGTTGCCTTGGTTGCGATCGTTAACTTGGATTGGGACTTGGAGTTGGACGCCAGTAAAAAAGTGATTGGTCGCCGAGTCGCGTCCCAGCCGGAATTGAGTTTGGTAGTTGGGTACAGTTTCGGCGACTTCACGATTAACGGTTGCTCGTGCCTGTTCTATTTTGGCCTGGGCTTGAAGCAGTTCCGGGCTCTTGTTCATGATCTCGCTCAGGCAAAACTCATATGAAATGGGTTGCGTGATCGGGTCCAGTTGACCTGTGATGACTTGATAACCAAGTTCCGGTTGTCCAATCGCGACGGCAAGTTCGCGCCAAAGGTTTTGAAGTACGACTTCTGATTGGCGAAGCAGCACAAGCGTTTTTTGGGCCTGAAGTTCCGTTTGAATCACATCGGTTCGGGGAGATTCACCTGCTTCAAAAAGCTGCTTTGATTTTTCAATTGCTTTTTTCTGGGATTCATATAGTTGGTAGGCAAGTTCGTATTTCTGTTGGGCAATTAAAAGCTGGTAAAACGCAGTGCGAACATCGGTTTTGATCCGCAGGAATTGCTTTTCAAACTCAAGCTCAAGAACGGAGGCTTCTCGGTTTTTAATTTCACGAGCCAGCCCGAGCTTGTTGCCACGTACGACATTGCGTTGAATGTAGGCTCCCCAGAGTCCTGGATCGTTTTCATTACCCAGCTCATCGATGAAGAGGCCAAGCTGCGGGTTAGGACTCAGACCAGCCTGAACGCCTTCCGCTTGGGCGGCACGAACCCGCGCCGCGGCCGAGTTAAGAGTTGGATGATTCCCAACGGCCGCCTGTTCAAATTCAGCCAACGTTGAAAAGGTCGCAGTAGACGACGCTGGCACCTCGACAGATTGCGGTGTTACCTCTGGTTGCAGTGTTGATTGATCAGGTTGGGGCAACGGCGGCTGAACGACTGGCTTTGTGAGACTTGATGGTGGATTCGGTGTCAAATCCGCATGATCATTAGAATCAATTTTCTTCCGATTTTTGACACGATTCTCTTCTCGTCGCTTGAGGTCGGAGATCAGTCGTTGGCTTGCTCCCGGTTGAGTGGCGGAATTTTGGCGTGTGTATATAAACTGCCCGCCAGTTTTCTGGTTGAGAGAATTCCGGATTCGCTCGGATGCCCGAATTCGCTGCGATGCTGGGCTGGGCTTTAAACGGGGCGCAGCTTGACCAACCCCTTGCCCAATTGCAGTCAAAGCATGGCTTGACATCACAAGCATCACCGTGATGCCAATGATTGAAGACAAATTGAAGGTCTTCCGTCGGGATTCCATTACCAAGCCTAAAAACCAGAGCATAACACTGCGTAGTCTTTATCGACTTGTCAAATTTTTTGGGCAAGGACGGTTGTGCGTACCGGCAAGAACCTACTGGTTCGCCTATTTTGTCAGGTTAGCTAATCGATGACGTTAGGTTGTAACGATTGGGAGGTGTTTGTGGTTTAGTTGTCGCTATTACGGTACTAATCGGCAGCTTTTTGATTTCAATTCGAGCCTCGCTTCCGAAGTTGACATAGGTTTTGAAGGACTGAATCCCTTTTTTAAGTTAAACCAATGAAACAAACGTCAAAATTTCAGACACGAAGATCACGTCGTTTCGCCAATGCGAGACGTGGTGGTGCGGCTGTGGAGGCAGTCATTGTGATTCCACTCATCATTATTTTGATGCTTGGAACACTTGAGATTTGCTCCCGGATTTACCTCAAAGAATCGGTAGCGATCTGTGCGTTTGAAGGCGTTCGCGCTGGACTTGGACGTTCTACGACCAGTCAAGACGTTACGGATCGCGTCACCGAGATGCTCAAAGATCGCGGCATCTTACTCAACAGTGGTGGCAAAAACGGCAGTATTACTGTTACGCCCGCCGACTTTACGGGCATGAAAGCTTTGGATCTTGTCACGGTAGAAGTGCGTGTTCCAACCAAAGGTAATTCTCGATTTGTCTTCGACTCAGTATCGATCGGCATGTTCGACAATTTTTCGATCTCGCAAGAGTTTGTTACGGCTTCCGTTTCAATGGTTCGTGAGTTCGATGAAGTAGCAATTATCGAGGGAAATTAATGAGCATGTTAAAAAGAAGAAAACAAAGAAACGTTCGTTGGGGAGCCTCTGCGGTAGAGTTCGCAATGGTTGCACCAACCTTTATTTTCGTAATGGCGGTCTGTGCTGAGTTTTCACGGATGTCTATTCTACGCAACACTGCTCAAAACGCTTGTTATGAAGCAGCGAGGCTCGCCATGACAGAAGGTGCGACAATTGCAGATGGAATAGCAAGAGCTGAAGAAGTAATGTTTCGGCTCGGCTGTAATAACCCAGTTGTCACGATCAATGGTCAGGATGGCAGTGACGGAGACAACGATGGAAACGTCGATGGCGAACTGAGCCCACAAACCGAGTTCGTACAGTGTCGCGTTGAAATCTTCCTCAAAGAGAATGCGATTATTTTACCTGGAACAATATTTGGCGAAAACAGGATTATTGCGCAGACAAGTCTTCGCTCCGAAAGGTACCGAGGTTTTTTCGGTGAGATCAATTCCTCCCCATAGCTCAAAAATTGACCCAGTCTATATAGATACAAAGAAACTAACTTTATCGGAGATGGAAATGTCAGACCCAGCATTGAAAAACCGACCTGGAACCAAAAAACCCAGAGTAAGAACGGGGGCAGTTATGCCTCTGGCCGCATTGATTTTCCCAGTACTTATTTTGTTCGCGGGATTTGCAATCAATGTCGCCTGGATGCAATTGTTGTCCACTGAATTGAAGATTGCCACCGACGCTGCTAGTCACGCGGGCGGCCGTGCGATGAGTCTTGAGCAAACAACTGAAGCCGCAATTCGCGAAGCTGAACGGATGGTTCAATTGAATCACGTTGGCGGTCGGGCGATGGAAATTGCCGATCCTAACAGTCCAGACAAAAACTCAAACGCGCTGATTGCAATGGACTTTGGGATTTCGACGCGCCCTAATAATGGGAGGTTTCAATTCACCGATGTGCCACGCAAGGCTGTCGACGATGGATCGCAACGAGCAACCAGCTTTCTAGTTTCTGCACAGCTTAGTATGCCAATGATATTTCAAGTGACTGGTTTGGGAGACACTTTCCAGGCAAGTCGTCGTTCGATCGCTACCCAGGTTGATCGTGATATTGCATTGGTGCTTGATCGCTCTGGTTCAATGCTGTTCTACCAAGACGAAGACGACCTCGATGACGTTCTGGATTGGCTCCACACCAATGAAAGGCCAGTATTGGTCCAAGTACGTGAATACAGGCATTGGAAGTGGGTATGGACAAGTCGGTTTAAAGGATTCTGGCAGCATCGAGGATATTTGTCTTTAGCCGCCGCCGCCGATGAAGGAGGGTTTTGGGATTACGATCGGTGGGACTATCGAACCGGTAGTGAATACCAAGATCAGCCGTATATCACGCAGGCTGAGTTTGACAATGCGAGTAAATCATTCAACGTTCGAAGTTTTTCCAACAACGTGATTTATCAGATCGAGGCCAACTTCAACAACGCTCACACGCTTGGTAATTTCTTCCACTCGAGTGAGAGCCACGAATTGGTTGCTCCTATGGCCCAATATGCTGCAGATTGGCAGTATGCTCGATCATCAGCTCCGCGGTACAGTAGTTGGTGGTTTGTTGAGCAAGGCGTCGAGACATTTCTTCAAGTTTTGGAGTCCACAGCTCAGGACGAGCAGGTCTCTCTTGTGACATTTAACCTCGGAGCAACATTGGATGAAGTCTTGCTGAGTTCGTATCAGCCGATCCGTGATAGGGTCTTGGATACTTATCCTGGTGGTGGAACCGCGATTGGATTGGGGCTTGAAACAGGGCTTCCTCCGATCATTACTGGAGCGGGAGCTCGGCCGTTTGCGGCTAAAACGATCATTGTTTTGACTGATGGAGTTAGTAGTAGCAACACAAAGGACCCAATCGATGCGGTCAAAGACATTGTCGGTGACAATGATGTCACCATCCATACGATGACTTTTACTGCTGGTGCAGATAAGACAACGATGCAGGAAGTTGCCCGAATCGGCCACGGTCGTGCATATCACGCTGATGATGGAGCGGACCTGGTCCGCGACTTCAACGAGATCGCGAACAACTTGCCAACAATTCTGACTGAGTAAGTAAGTTGACCAAGATTTCGAGATAGACAAAAAGACCCACTTGCTTCGGTATGTGGGTCTTTTTTTTTGTGTAAGGCTCGCTGTTAAAGCTTGCCCGACGATATAGAATGGGTGCAACAAACAACAAACTAAATTACATCTGATCGCTCGTTCACTATAAAAACATGTCAGCAAAAAAACAGACCCGAGTCTCTCCAGAGTTGCTTCGTTGGAATTGTGATCTGGAACTCTTGCCCTTTGAAACTACTGAGGAAATAGATCCTGCCCATGGGGTTGTCGGTCAGCCAACAGCTTATGAAGCGTTAAAGTTTGGCGTTCAATGCATGGCTCCGGGCCAAAACGTATACGTGCGCGGAGCAAGGGGGACTGGCCGAATCACAATGGTTCGCCACTTGCTAAATGAGCTGGATCCGCAATGTGATGAAAAGCGTGATTATTGCTACGTACACAATTTCGAGCGGCCAGATCATCCCAGCCTAATCACGTTGCCCGCAGGAACGGCTTGTGAGTTTCGGCGCGACATGACCGGTGTCGCCGAGTTTTTTGAAGAAGGGTTAATGGAAGCGCTCGACTCCGAGCAGCACATTGCCAAGCGTCAGGCCATCCAGGATCGGGTGCAAGGAGAAATCGAGGCGACCACCAAGCCCCTCGAAGATGAACTCGAAACAAACGGCATGACCTTGGTTTCAGTCCAGCAAGGTCCTGCTTCACAAACGATGATCATGCCGGTGGTCGATGGGAAACCCGTTCAACCCGAGCAACTAAGTGCGCTTATCAAAGAAGGCAAGGCGCCGGCTGATCAGCTGTCGACGTTCGAGGAGGCTTTGCCAGAATATCAAAAGCGATTGAAGGAGACGGGGCGGAAGGTCTCTGAGATTATTCGCGGTGCCTCCAAAGAAGTTCAGGAACTCAATGAGTCGGTCGCCCGGTCGCTTGCGAGTGACTACACAGCACATATCGTTGAAAAGCATGACACGCCAAAAGTCAAATCTTTCATCGATGCGGTCATCAAGGATTTGCTTGAAAATAGATTGCAGTCTGGCGACGAAGAAGGGCGTCCAGACTTCAAAGTCTTGTATGGCGTCAATGTCGTGTTAGCCCAAAACGATTTGACAGACAGGCCAGTCGTCGAAGAGAACACGCCTTCGCTAATTAATTTGTTAGGAACGGTAGAGCCTAAATGGGGGCCAGGCGGAATGGCTATTTCCGATTACCGCGGAATTCGAGCCGGTGGCCTGCTCCACGCTGATCGTGGATATTTGGTTTTGGATGCCAATGATTTGCTATCTGAACCTGGTGCGTGGCGGGCGTTGATGCGTACGTTGCGAACGGGAAGGCTGGAGATTGTTCCGCCAGAAATGGGCTGGATGCGACAGACGGTGGTGACTCAGCCGGAGCCAATTGAGGTCAGTGTACGCGTGATTTTGATTGGTGATGTGCAAACGTATTACCAACTTGATCACGCCGATCCGGATTTCCGGGAGCTGTTCAAAGTCCTTTCAGATTTTGACAGCGAAATGAATCGCGACGACTTGGGCGTGACACAATACGCCAGCGTGGTTGCACGACTTGCATTCAGAGAGTCGCTTCCTCCGTTTCATCGTTCCGCCGTCGGAGCGTTGGCTGAACACGGTGCAAGAATTGTTGCCCGTAACCATCGGTTGACCGCCCGGTTTGGTCGAATCGCCGATATCGCGCGCGAGGCTGCGTTTCTGGCCGATGGAAAAATTGTGACCGATGAACATGTAAAATCCGCGGTTTCGCGAACCAAGGCACGGTCCAGTTTGCCGTCGAGAAAATTTCGAGAAATGGTTGAAAACCAAACCTTGATGGTCCAAACAGACGGTGAGGTCGTTGGCCAGATCAATGGATTGGCAGTCATGCGGTCCGGGCCACTGACGTACGGTTTTCCCGCTCGGATCACCGCAACCATTGGCCCGGGGAGCGCGGGTTTGATTAACATCGAAGGCCGCGCGCAAATGTCAGGAGCGATTCATACAAAGGGCTTTCAAATCCTTGGCGGCTTGCTGCGGCATCTGCTTCGAACCGAACATCCGATGGCGTTTAGCGCTTCACTCGCGTTCGAGCAGAGCTATGGCGGAATTGATGGAGATTCGGCGTCTGGCGCTGAAATCGTCTGTTTGCTTTCTGCTCTGACAGGAATTCCGGTCAAGCAATCGATGGCAATGACCGGGGCAATTGATCAACTCGGCAACCTCGAAGCGATCGGTGGTGTGAACGAAAAAATCGAAGGCTTTTTCGATGCGTGTGATTATTTTGGTCTCAATGGCGAGCAAGGTTGCGTGGTTCCCAAATCAAACGCAGGTGATTTGATGCTTCGTGAAGACGTTGTCGACGCGAGCAAATCTGGAAAGTTCCATGTCTATGCCGTTGACAATATCTACGATGCAATCGAGTTGATGACGGGGCATGAAGCCGGTCGCCCAGACGAAAACGGTGTGTACCCTGAAGGAACGTTGCTGGCCAAAGCTCACGATGAAATCGAAAAATTCTGGCGTCTAACGCTGGCCAGTCCGTTGAAAGTTTCGCAAGTCGAGGAGTCTGGTAAGTCGGATGATCAACAGCCGATCGTTCCACCCAACTCTGAGGCTTGATCTCCGGTTGACTT
>CAYZGP010000158.1:0-12721 GCA_964478065.1 uncultured Pirellulaceae bacterium | reverse complement strand
AATGATACCGAGCCCAATGTTAAGGCAGCAAATTTTACGGGTGCGAATACGCCAACACCTTTGGCTTCTCTCGATCCGACAAAACCACTGTCGTCATTCGATGCCACTATCCCCCCAACCACCAAAGTCATCGTGCCCAAAGAGCCTGCCGGCCAGGGCGAAATCGTTGGGCCATATCGTCTAGAACGTTGGCTTGGCTCGGGCGGCATGGGGAATGTTTGGGAAGCTGTCGAAACTAAAACGCGGCGGCGTGTCGCGCTCAAACGGCTTTCCAAAAGCATGGTCACGGACGAATCCTATTTACAGCGATTTGTCAGAGAAGCCCAACTGGCAGCGAAAATTTCCCACCCGCGCGTGACGTTTGTTTACAACACGGGTACCGACAACGGCCAGCCGTATATCGCCATGGAATTGATGCCTGGCAAAACGTTGGCGGACAAAGTCGAAGAAGAAGGCCCAATGGATATCCAGGTCGCGGTTGATCGCACACTGGAAATGATCGACGGACTTTCGGCGGCTCATCGTCAAGGCTTGATTCATCGCGACATCAAACCAGGCAACTGTTTTCTCGACACCGACGACACTATCAAGATTGGCGACTTTGGTTTGTCAAAGTCACTTGTTTGTAACGATGTGAATCTCACGCAAGCGGGAACGTTCATGGGAACGCCGTCTTACGCGGCACCTGAACAGATTCGCGGCGGCGACTTGGACGGGAGAACCGATAGCTATGCCGTTGGAGCGACGTTGTATTATTTGCTGACAGGCCGAACGCCATTCACAGGCGACGCGATGTCGGTGACGGCTCAAATCATGACCGACTCCGCGCCGTCAACACGAGAATTCAATCCGAAGATTCCCAAAGAGCTGGATCATGCGATCCACAAATGTCTTGAAAAAGATCCGTTGAAACGATTCCAGAATCTCGATGACCTAAAACTCGCGTTGCTTCCATATGCAACTCAGCCAGACACGATCGCTGATGCTGGCCGCCGGCTAGCCGCATTCATGATTGACCAGTCTTTTATTCAAATCGCCGTCACATCGATAATCGTATTTTGGATTATGTCAAATACAATTTATTCGGTCGCAATCTTACGGATGCCGGGGGAGGAGTTTCAGGCTGCAGCTCAAGAAGGACAGGCGCAGTTTGCGATGTTTTCGGGGTTTGCAGCCTGGTTGCTGACCAATTTTTACTATGCTTTTTTTGAAGGACGATACGGACGAGCGCTGGGCAAGCGAATCATGGGTTTGCATGTTGTCGACGTAGAAGGTCGCCGAGCAGGTTTTTGGCGGTGTTCGTTACGTGCATTTGCGGTTCCGGGCTGTTTCGGAATCGTTCTATTTCATGCGTCAATGATAGGCGCGTCAGATGTAGATATGGGAACAATGGCAGCCCAAGTTAATTTGTTCTTGCGTGGAATACTGATCTACTTTGTTCCAATCGCAATTTGTGCTTCGACAATGCGCGTCTCCAACCGAATGTTGGGCATTCAAGGCATGATCAGCGGTACCCGAGTTGTGCGGCTTGAAACTGGCCGCAAAAAAATTCAGGTGCCCGTTGTTGAACCGAAACTTAACACGATCGAGATCAAGAAATTTGGTCCTTACGCGACACGCGATTTGATGGGCGCATCGACATTTGGAAACGTCTACTTGGGGCGCGACGACGCTTTGAATCGAGATGTTTGGATCGTGGAGCGACCTGGCGGAAAAGAGCCTGGAGAGAAACGAATTAATCTCACTCGTATTACCCGGCAACGCTGGCTCGAAGGTGGAAACAATACGAAATCCGACAGTACGGAATCGGACGATACAACCGTTCGCTGGGATGCCTTTGAAGCAATCAAAGGAGTTCCGATTCAAACGTTTGTTGGATTTGATAAACGCGCTGACTGGACTCACTATGGACAAGTCATGCAGGAAACGGTGGCAGAATTGCGTGCCGCACTCAGCGACGCAACGTTGCCTCCATCGCTTTCGCTGCCGCAGGTTTGGCTCGACGAAGACGGCCACGCAAAACTCTTGGACAAACAACTTGTCGACGTCGTTCAATCCAATTCAAAATCAAAATCAGCTTCAGATCCTGACGGTGCGCTTTCCGGTGAGATGGTGATGACCGCAGATGGAAACGTGGAATTAAAATCGCCAGAAGATGCCACAACCGATGTAGCAAAAGCGGTCGACGTCCTGCAAGACTTGGGCGACTTGATTCATCGTACGAAACTTTTGCCCGCTTCGGTTCAAGACTTCTTGATCGGGCTAAGTAATAAACCGAAAGAAGAATCAACGTTAGAGTGGGCAGCGGATCAACTTGATTCACTTTCCAATAGCAAAGGAAATTTGACTTGGGATGGCCGACTGGGAATCCTTGCCGTTACCTTTGGACTAGAAACAGTCGCATTCTTCTTGATTGCGATCATCGCATTTCTGCTTTGTTTCTACATTATACCAATGCCCAATGCCTGGAAATTACCTGTAGGAACAGTTCTGGGTTTGATCGCACCCATGATTACTGGTGCTTGGTTTCGAGGAGGGCCCGTATTCAACTTTATGGGAGTCCAAGTTTGTAACTCCCAAGGTCGACGAGCCAGCCGTTTGGTTTGTGCAATCCGAACGTTCATTTCCTGGCTTCCCGCAATCCTGTCATTCGGCGTCTTTTTGTTGATGATGATTTTTACCGAGTATGAAAATCACAAAGAGATGACGGCTGAAGAAGGTTCGTTGGCGTATATGTTGACACAGTCGAACGACTATTTAGCCATTTTGTTTCTCAGTACCTTGGTAACCGGATTCGTTACCGTGTTAGGGTTGGCATTCGCCGTTCGCAGTCCTAAACGTGGATTGGTGGACTATCTTTTAGGCACCCGGCTGATGCCCAAGTAAAAATAGTCACATTGGGTTGTGCACGAGAGACTTGCACTTGAACCGGTGATCCAATGCGGTTCAGCGAAGTTGTGGAATCCCACATAAAGACCCATTTAAGGATGTGAATTTTTACACCCAAATCTCCAAGCCAAATCGAATTTTACTGCTGTAGATTTTGCCAAAAAAACAGCCGCAGCGGTCGACTTTGCCGGTTGAGAAGACTCTTTCCTGCTGGTAGCCTAGGGGGCTTACACAACACGGGTGGGGTCATGTTTCCCGATCCGGAAAAGTTGTTTGACGTTCAAACAATGCCCGCAGGGTCAAATCTGAGACGACTTAGTTTAAGAATGGGAATATCCAAAATGAAGAAATTTTTCGTAGCTGTATGTTGCGCAATGATCGCAAGTAGTTCAGTGTTAGCACAAGAAACACCAGCTCCAGTAGCTGATGCCGGTGCCGCAGCTCCTGTCGCCGAAGCAGCTCAAGAAGCTGTTACAGCAACGCCAGCCACTGAAGCTCCAATGGCTGACACTTCACCGGCACCAATGGCTGATGCTGCACTTGCTTCACCAGCACCAATGGCTGAAGGAAGCGTCGTCGATGGCGGTATCGTTTATGGCGGTATGGTTGACACAGGTGCTTTCTCAAGTGGTGTCATCGAAAACGGTGGTATCGTCCAAGGAGGTATTATGGAAGGAAGCATCATGGCTGCTCCAATTTACAACTCTGGAATGGTTGTAAATCAAGGTTGCACCGGATGTGGAAACAATTTCGCTCCTATGTACCAAGCACCTGTCATGGGCTCGGTCGTTGCACCTTCTTACTCAGCAGCTCCAATGGCAACAATCGCATCGCCAATGGTAGCCTCTGCCCCAATTGCTTCAGCTCCAGTATCTGTTGCTGCTCCAGTATCAGTTGCTGCTCCGGTTTCAGTCGCAGCTCCAGTTTCAGCTGCTCCAATTGCTTCAGCTCCAGTTGCTGCTCCAGCAGCTCAAGCTTGTGTTAATTGCCAGCAGCCACGCCGCCAAGTTGTTCGTACCGTAACAGCACGAGTTGCTCAAGGCGGTCGTTCAGTTTTCACACGCGTTCGCAACTTGGGCCGACGCAACAACTGCTGCAACTAGTTTTACGATTCGTAAAATCTGTTGAGTGAAATATTAAAGGCTCCGTCGTGATTGACGGAGCCTTTTTTATGCGTAATTGAACTCGGGAATTTGAACTCGCCTAATGTCATGCGCTGTCGCAAATGCCATGTTCGCTTCTTTCAAATTTCTTCTTTCTTTAGCCGCCTGCTGGGAAAGCTTCTGTCAGGAATTGGGTTGCTTTGTCCCATGCGTCGGATGCGGCTTGAAAATCGGCTTTCATGATTTTTAAATCGCCCGTTTTCGGTTGGGCGCGAGATTTTTCTTCGACTTCTTCGCTTAACGGGATTTGTGCGCTGGCTCCTTTTGCCAATCGACGTTCGATGTCTGGTTGAAGCAAACGGTCAACCAGTTTTTTGGCTCGTTCTGGATTCGGGCCGTTCTTGATGATGGCCAAAGTATTTGGGATGAGCAGCGCACCCATTTGATCAGCTGCCTGATCGGGAAAGACGATTTCCACCGGGTTGGCTTGTTCAATCTCAATAATCGCGTCATCGGTATCGGTGATGCCAAACGCGAATTGGCCACTGGCGACTTTAAGTGCGACTTGTTTGTTGCCGCCGACAATTACGGCGTTTTCGGCGATCTGACTGAGCAGCTTCTTGGCTTCGTCATCACCTAGCTTTGCAAACAAAACGGCCGCATGTGTGGCGGTGGTACCGAACAGCGGTCGGGCCATCGCACATTTGCCTTTCCATTTTGGATCAGCTAAATCGTAAATGGAATTGGGCCGGGACGCAGCATCGGGAATCAAATCCGTGTTCACGATCAACACTCGGGCGCGGGCCGCAAAACCATGCCACTGTTTTTGTTTTGAAAGAAACTCAGCCGGAAAATGTTTGGCTTGAGGGCTTTGATAAACTTCCAGCAGCCCCATTTTTTGAAGCCGCAACGTGTGAAGTATTTCATTGTTCCAGAAAATATCTGCTTGCGGTTGTTTCTTGCTTTGGATGATTCCCGTTGCCAAACCAACCGCTTTGTTAGACTCTTGATCAAACTTTTTCAGAATCGTCAGGTCCAATTCTTTTCCAATGTCGTTGAGGATCGGCTCAGAAAACTCACGGTCGAGCGCCGCATGAACGACGACTTCGTTGGGCGATTTCTTGATGCAGCCTGTCAAAAAAATTGCCAAAGCCAACACGAAGATCAATTTTGCAAAACTAAAACGATGAAGTTCTTTTTTTTGTTGCATTGCAGAAGCACTTGTTCAACGAAAATTCCGAAAGGTTACAATAGAACCTTCTGTAACCAGAAAGCAAATAAAACCATGGCTGGACTCAGCGACTTTATTCTACACACATTTAACCCGCATCGATTGGCGAGTTGTATTGTCGTATGCATGACGATGTTTGCCGGGCCATTGGGACAACAAACTTCGGGTCAGGAATCGCAGGATGTTTGGTCAAAGCAAATGGCGAAGATCAATCCTAACATCGACGCTCCATTTGAAATCGATGAAAAAGCAGTTTTGGCCGCCGGGATTCGTAAGCTTTCCGGTCGCCATATCGACCTTTACACCGACGTTCGTGAAACCGAATCCGCCAAAGAAAAACAGATCAGCGAATTGATCGGTGTGTTTGATCTCGCCGTGGCTCAATGGTGCGAATACTTCGAAGTCGACGAATCAAGAGCAGCTAATTGGAAGATGCGCGCGTTCTTAATCGCCGATGAAAAGGATCCGTCTAAATTCAAAAAGGCGGGCTTGATTCCAGCTGACTTGCCTGAGTTCCGGGCCGGTTTTCAGCGCGGCCACAATATCTGGCTTTTCCTTCAACCGGGAAACTATTACACGCGACACCTGCTGCTTCATGAAGGAACGCACGGATTCATGCAGTGGTTTGCCAATGGTTATGGAGCGCCTTGGTTTTCCGAAGGCATGGCAGAATTGTTTGGCGTTCATCGCTGGGCGAAAGGAAAACTGGAATTGCGCTATCGTTTACGTGATCGCAGCGAGTCAGAATATTGGGGGCGTGTAAAACGTATCAAAGACGAGTACGCCGCCGGCGAAGACATGTCGCTTTCGGATGTGATAAACATTGACCCAAAATCTTTTTTGGAAGTCCGCTACTATGCGTGGAGTTGGGCCGCGTGTGAATTTTTCTCCAAACATGAAAAAACAAAAGTCGATTTTGCGGCGTTAAAAAAACAGGCCCACGTGGGACCGACTCAATTCAATCGGCTATTCATCAGAGCCGCCAAACCCAACTGGCGACAATTGGAATCCGACTGGGAGTTGTTCATCTCGGAGATTGAATACGGCTATGAACTCCAACGCGGGCGTTTGACACGTGCCAAACCAATTGCGGCAACGTTCGGTTCGGCGGATACCAAATTCCAAATCAACTCACAGCGAAGTTGGCAAATGACTTCGATTGCGGTCAAGAAAGGTGAACGATTTCGCGTGACCGGAAAAGGCGAATTCAAAGTCGGCCAGTCTTCCGATTCGAGCGGAAAACTGCTGCCTTGGACCTGCCAAAGCAACGGAATCACGATCCAGTACCACCAAGGGAATCCGCTGGGCATCCTTCAGGCTGGCGTCTATTCACCCGATGCGGGCGAAGCGAAAAAGCGAGTCAAAAGCCTGGTCTCGCCCGTTTCGGTCGGCCTAATGGGTGAGATCACTGCGGCTCAAGATGGTGTCTTGTGCCTGCGAGTCAACGAATCCCCCGCTAAACTCGATGACAATAAAGGCGCCTTGGAAGTCATGGTCGAAAAACTAAAATAAGTCTTCTCGGATGCCGATGTTTGTTTCAATATTGTCATCGCAAAACCATCCCATTTTTTACGCTTACTTCGGCTGGAATTCTCATGAGCTTTCTTCAATCCAACGATCCAGAGATTTGGCAAACCATTCAAGACGAGTCCGTGCGACAGCAGGACGGATTGGAAATGATCGCCAGTGAAAATTACACCAGCCCAGCCGTCATGGATGCGGTTGGAAGTATCCTGACAAATAAATACGCCGAAGGTTATCCCGGCCGTCGTTACTATGGCGGATGTGAACACGTCGACGTGATGGAAAACATTGCCCGCGACCGAGCCAAGTCATTGTTTGGCGCCGAGTTCGCTAACGTGCAGCCCAACTCCGGTTCCCAAGCCAACCAAGCGGTTTATCTTTCGGCACTCGAGGTCGGAGACACAGTGCTTGGTCTTGATCTGGCCCATGGCGGTCATTTGACTCACGGCATGCGATTGAATCTATCAGGCAAGCTTTACAACTTTATCAATTACGGGGTCAACCGCGACACACATTTGATTGACTTTGACCAGATTGCTTCACTGGCGAGAGAGCACAAACCGAAAATGATTGTGGCTGGAGCCAGTGCATACCCGCGAGAAATTCCACACGGAAAGTTTCGTGAGATTGCCGATGAAGTTGGAGCGTTGTTGTTCGTCGACATGGCCCACTATGCGGGCTTGGTCGCTGGCGGTGAGCACGACGACCCAGTTCAGGTTGCGGACTATGTGACGACAACGACCCACAAAACGCTTCGTGGTCCTCGTGGCGGATTGATTTTATGCAAAAAGAAGTACGCCAAAAAGATCAACTCAAGCGTGTTCCCAGGAATGCAAGGCGGACCATTGATGCACGTCGTGGCTGGCAAAGCCGTTTGTTTTCACGAAGCACAACAGGCCACGTTTAAGACCTACGCCAAAGAAGTCAAAGCCAACGCAAAAGCACTTGCCGAGTCGCTGCAGAGCAGTGGATTGACACTCGTTAGCGGCGGAACTGACAACCACTTGGTTTTGGTTGACGTAACCGCCAAAGGAATCGGTGGCACGATCGCCGAGGATACTTTGGGCGCCTGTGGGATTACCGTGAATAAAAACATGATTCCGTTTGACGAGCGAAAGCCGATGGATCCAAGCGGAGTACGGATCGGCACGCCCGCGTTGACGACTCGCGGAATGGGTGTCGATCAGATGAAGCAGATTGGCGAGTGGATTAACCAATCGCTTTCGAATCCTGAGGACACGGCTTTGCTTGACAATATTCGAGGCCAAGTCAAAGACCTCTGTCAGCATTTCCCGGTCCCTGCGGCTGGCATAACTGTTTGATCAAACGCCTGGTTTGCGGCGATCCACGCGACTGGTAAACCGTGGCTATCGCCAAAACGGCTCATGTTTGTTGCTGGATTTATCAGCAGACGATTGCCTTTCTATCAAGCAAAACACCGAGCGTGGGCTTTGCGCGGATAGCTTTTCAAGTTGAAATAGAATACTCGAAACGTATTTCGTTCAACTGTGTGGACTAAATGGGCAGCGGCAACTCAAATTTCAGCAACGTAGACGATTCACCGCTAGAAGGGCTGATCGGTACATCCGATACGATGCGTGACGTCTACCAGATGACGCGGCTGTCCGCCCAATCCAACTCGTCGGTTCTCCTATTGGGCGAAACGGGAACTGGCAAGGAACTGATCGCTTCGGCACTACACCAAATGAGCGACCGGGCAAGCGGCCCGTTTGTGCGAGTCAATTGTGGAGCACTAACCGAGAGCCTTCTAGACAGCGAACTCTTCGGTCACGTTCGCGGTTCGTTCACCGATGCGGTCAAAGATCGTACCGGGCGTTTCGAAGCGGCCCATGGTGGCACAATTTTTCTGGACGAAGTGAATTCGACTTCTTCCACGCTTCAAGTCAAACTTTTGCGAGTTCTTCAAGAGCGCGAATTCGAAAGAGTAGGGGACACGCGAACCATCCAAGTCGATGTGCGCGTGATCGCGGCCAGCAACTGCGATTTGAATCTCGAAGTCACCGAAGGCCGATTCCGCGAAGACCTTTTCTGGCGGCTCAACGTATTGCCGATCGCACTGCCTCCACTGCGTCGCCGAAAAGGCGATACGGAATTACTGGTCAGGCATTTTTTGGATGTCTACTCAAAAGCCAACAATAAAGAGATCAAAAAAATTCACCCTGACGCGCTCAAGGCGTTAGTAGAATATCAATGGCCGGGAAATGTTCGCGAGCTTCAAAACTATATCGAACGCGCGGTCGTACTTGGCCAAAGTGACCAGCTTGAGCCATCGCTGTTACCCGTTGCGGTAATAGGCGATGCCAAACAAGCCCAGGTCGCCGTCTTTCGCCCAACTGACGACCAATCATTGATTCGCGAGTTTGTGTATAGCCGGTTGAGCAAGTCCGAAGCCGATGCCGAAGATTTGTATAAGCAGATTGTTGAGCCAGTTGAAAAAGAGTTATTGGATCAAGTCATGCAAAGCTGTAACAACACGCAAACAAAAGCCGCGGCGAAACTTGGAATCAATCGCAACACGCTTTATAAAAAGCTAACCGAGTTCGGGATGGCCAAACCCAAAGGCGAAGAAAACGATAGCTAAGAGTTAAACCATGCGGCGAATGCGATTTCGAATTCTTACCATGCTCCTGGCTGTCCTTGCAGTCGGAGTATTGCTTGGCCTGACTCACAACCAGATCCGAGAGTATTTTTTTCCAAAACCAGCCGTGATGTCCGAGCGTGAATTTTGGAAAGTAGTTGAAGACGCCAGAAAACATGGCACTTCGAATGACAAACTTTACAAAGGGCTGATTGCCGAACTGGGAAAACTCTCGGATGTCGATATTCAGCGGTTCGCCAAACGATTCAGTGAACGAAAGTCGCATGCTTACGACATGAAACTGTGGAGCGCCGTCTATCTGCTAAACGGGGGATGCGGTGACGATTCATTTTTGGATTTCCGGGATTATCTAGTCATGATGGGCGAGAAAGATTACGCCCGAATCGTGAACGATCCAGACTCGCTTGTTGAGTGCGAATTGACACCTCAGGGAATTCACTTTGCAGAAATGAGTTTCTCGCAAACAATGTTCCAATTAGGGCGTCCACAAATCGATCAATTGCAAAACAACATCCCTGAGTTGATGAAATTCTATAAACATGACCTTGGAAATCCCGGTCTCAAGAATAAGGATTTCAATCAAGATGACGACGAAGTCTTGAAGAACGAACTGCCACGCATTTGGAATTATTTGCAATCCAGAAAAACCGCCCAGTAGCATCGACGAGGGGTCACGGCTGCACACCATCTGCCACCCCTTAGAACCCAAGCCGAAGACCTACAAACACTTCGTCCGTCCGCCATCGACTGGCAGATTGATCCCATTCACATACGAAGCCAAATCACTTGCCAAAAATGCGATCGCGTTTGCGATTTCACTGGGATCGGCGAACCGGCGTGCGGGAACAGAATCCTTCATCGTTTGAGAAACCGATTCGATTGACTGGCCAGATTTCTTTGACTTGCTTTCGATGATCGATGAAAGCCGTTCCGTGGCCGTGGCACCAGGTAAAACGTTATTTACCGTGATCCCAAATTGACCCAACTCATTGGCCATTGTTTTCGCCCAACTGGCAACCGCACCCCGGATCGTGTTGGACACACCCAGCCCGTTCAATGGCTGCTTTACCGAGGTCGAAATCACATTAATGATTCGGCCGTAACCCGCTGCTTTCATACCCGGCACAACCGCCTGAGCCAACAAATGGTTGCATTTTAAATGCTGGGTAAATGCACTTTCGAACTCCTCGATGCCGGCAGAGAAAATTTCGCCACCGGGAGGCCCACCAGTGTTGTTGATCAAAACGTGGATAGTTCGCCCAACTAAATCTGCGTGTATTTTTTCGGCCAAACCAGCGGGGTCTTGAAAATCGGCAACCACGAAACTGTGCTTTTGATCCGACGTTGCCGCCAATTCGCCGACAACAGTCTGCAAACTCGATTCATTTCTCGCGACCAGCGTTACGTTTGCACCGGACTGAGCAAGCGCGATAGCCGCCGCTTTGCCAATCCCTTGGGTGCTGCCACAAACCAAAGCATTCTTGTTGTTAAGATCAATTTTCACGTGGGCCCAGATAAATTTTGTTGACTTGTCTCAATTAAATGAGAAACCGCTTCTGCCGATCAATTGAGTTGATATATTCACATTCAACAAGCTATTTGATTCAAAAGAACCTCGCTAATCAACCATGCCTCCGAAACTTCGCATCAACGGCCATTCGCATTTACTTCCTTACCCGGAAGAAATTCCTGCGTTCATGAAAGAGAACGAGATCTTTTGGGTTGATGAAGACAGAAAATTTATGCTGCAAAAAGGCTGGAAGCGGCCCGTCACTGACTCCAGCTTTTTCCTGCACGAAAAACTGGAATGGATGGAGCAATTCAAACTCGACCATGCCGTTGTCCTTAACCTGTCTCAGCTGTATGGAAACGGACTGAGACTGGAAGCCATGAAAAAGGCGCTACGATTTCAGAACGATTTCAACGCGCGAATCCAGAACGAAAACCCTTCAAAATTTACTTGCGGGTTCGTCGTTCATCCCGGGTTCGTCAATGGAGCTTGCTGGGAAATTCAGCGATGTGTAGAAGAGCTTGGCCTGCGATTGCTTTGCTTGCCAACCCACTACATGGATACGATCGGTTCATGGCGTTGCATTTTTGACGAAGAGAACGAAAAGATCTTTGAGCTTTGCGACAAATATAATTTGGCAGTCGAAGTCCATCCTTACGATGGCGAGAAATTTATCCTGTTGGAAAATACGGCTTGGCGTTTTCATTTGATCTGGATGCTGGCTCAATGCGCCGACGCCTATCACTTTTTGACACTAAGTGGTTACCAGGACAAATTTCCAAACATGCGCGTCTGTTTTGCTCATGGAGGTCAGTTGGCTCAAATCAATCTTGGCCGCCGTATTCAAGGCTTCGACGGCCGTCCCGATTTGTTCGAAGGCATGCAGCATCCGCGCAAAGCCGTCGGTCATCCCAATATCTTTTTCGATACACTGGTCCACGACACGGGATCGTTGAAGTTGCTAATCGAAAACCAGGGAACCAATCAAGTGATCTTGGGTTTGGACGATCCGTATCCGCTTGGTGAAATGGAATCAGAATCTCAGTCATCGTATCCGGGAAAGATTCTTGATCTGGCGATTGAGCGAGACATCATCAGCCAGGAAGAATACGATGCGATCTGGTCCGACAACGTCGTTCGATGGCTTTGCGGAAATGATGAAGCGGAAACAAAGAGACTGATCGATCGAATTGAATCTGGTAAGTAGAACTGAATTTCGCGTAAATCACTTTGTTATGTCGCGTTTTTGCTCATAGGGTGCGGTCTCAAGTTCACAGTCAGTCTATCGCCAAGTATTCCAACCGCAAAAGCTTTGAGGTTTTAGCGAAGCTGAATGTATCCATCAGCCAATTGATTTTCCACAAGCGTTTCGATTTCCAACATGCATTCTTGCATGCATTCTTGGAATTGCCGTGGCGATGCATTGTCAGACTTGTTTAGGATTCGAATTTCTTGCGCGAAGTATTCGTTCCCGCAGAATGGGGCACTGAATGGCTCTGGTTCTCGGACCTCGACTGTCAATTCATGTCGTTCGGCAGTTGCGGTCACCTGCGGTAGGATCAACTGGACGGGCTCAATTGATGTTATTTGAAATAATTGGGAGTGTTGCATTGATCTTAATCATGGATTGAACGCTAAATAGCTTCTCAATGCAAATCTACGTTTCACCAAGGAAGGCACGAGTGTTGGCCCAGTTTTTGACGAATTAAACCAAGTGTTAGGATCTGATTTTGACGGTTCTTCCGTTGGTGGGGTCGGTTCGATCCAAAGCATGTCAGCGACAACGGCAGCGATCACCGAGTCTGGACGATAGATCTTCCATTTCAAAACCACGCGCAAGCCGG
>CAYZGP010000157.1:2923-12790 GCA_964478065.1 uncultured Pirellulaceae bacterium | reverse complement strand
GGATCGATCCTGCTCCGCGCGGTGTGGAACTCCAATAGCATTGGCTGGAAATGTAAACAGCATTGGCTGGAAATGCACTTGGCCGTTGGCCATTCGTTTTGGCCAACGGCCATGTTCACCGTAGCCTAGGGCATCGCCCTAGGAAAGCGAAAGCAACGAATCAGCATTGGCTGAAGGCCATATTCAAACGCAGCCAAGTGTCGGTTGAGTATTTCATTTTGGGCGTAACTCCAATTATCTCAGCGGAATAAGGGACCCGGAGAATAACGATGTCGTTGGGAACACGGGTTGGTATGCCCACGGGGTGGTTTGTATCGAATACGAATGCTAAAAGAGACTTACGAGTTTTCTCGTTGCGTTTTTGTGCGACTAATTTTGCATGATTAAGTAAGGCATCCGCTATATCCCGAGTTGGATGTGATTTAGAATAGGTTCATGTTAAAAGATTTGATACTTGGGACGGCGGGGCACATCGACCACGGGAAAACATCGTTGATCGGTGCGCTTACAGGAACCAACACGGATCGACTGCCCGAAGAAAAAAAACGTGGCATCACCATTGAATTGGGGTATGCCCATCTCGACTTGCCACCGTTTCGCCTGGGCATCGTTGACGTTCCCGGTCACGAAAAATTTGTGCGGCAAATGTTGGCGGGTGCCACTGGGATGGACTTGGCGCTTTTGGTCGTCGCTGGTGATGACTCGATCAAACAGCAAACCAAAGAGCACCTCGACATCCTGCGTATGCTGGATCTTCCTGCTGGTGTGATCGCGTTGACCAAATGCGATTTGTCTGATCCCGATTGGCTTGAGTTGGTCGAAGATGAAATCAGACAGATGGTCGCCGATACTTTTCTCAAAGACGCCCCAATCATTCGAACGAGTTCGAAAACGGGGATGGGGATCGACGAACTGAAGTCTGCTTTGACCGACGCGGCTCAAATCGTCGCCGAATCAGGACGCGCTGACTTGCAAAGTGGGCCTTTCCGCATGGCAGTTGATCGTACGTTCACAATTGATGGCCACGGCACCGTTGTCACGGGGAGTGTCAGCAGTGGCGAAATCAAAGTCGGTGATCAACTGCAGATTCAGCCTGGAAATAAGTCTGTTCGTGTTCGCGGAATTCAAAATCACGATTCTTCGGCCGAGTCGGTCCACCGTGGCCAGCGAGCGGCTATTAACCTTGCAGGTGTACATCATCAGGAAATCGACCGTGGTCATGAATTGTGTGCGACCGATCATTTGGTTCCTTCGACGTTGATGACGGTGAAGCTTCATATGCTTGACCGAATTGCGAAACCATTCAAAGACCGTACGCGTATCCGTTTTCACATCGGCACAGCAGAGTTGCTTGGCAACGTCCGTTTGTTGGATTGCACCGAAGTCGAACCGGGCGGGCAATGTTTGGCCCAGGTTTTCTTGAACGAGCCCGCGGTCGCCGTTTGGAACCAGCCATTTGTGATCAGGCGACAGTCACCCGTCGATACGATCGCGGGCGGGCGTGTCTTGCACCCTAATGCTGGTCGGATCAAAAAAGCGACTGAGCTCGATTTGAAAATGATTGGGGACCTTTCCAGTGATGAGCCATTGAAACGGGCTTCGGCGAATTTGTTTTTGTCCAACGACTTGCAATGGAAGGCTTCGTCGCTGTCGCGTGGGGCGGGCATCGTCAACGTGGACGAGGTTTACGAGCAGTTGAAAGAATCGGGAGACTTGATCGAAATCAAAGTCTCGTTGACGCGAAACGTAATCATTCATCGCGGGCGGTTTGACGGATTGGCCGAACGGTTGATGAAGACGCTTGAGCGGTTGCACGCAAAGGCGCCGCTGCGATTCAATCACCCGCGTTCGGTTCTCGATGTTGAGTTTGCTTACCTTGAGCAACCGGAGTTGTTGGGCTTGGTGGTTGATGAATTGAAAAAGCGGAAAAAGGTCAACGCGAATGTGAATACGATTGGCTTGGTCGGTTACGGTCCGAAACTTTCCAAGGGCCAGAAGGTTCTGCTTCAAGAGTTGATTGATACGGTGAAAGCGGCGGGGTTGAAGGTGCCTGTGGTGGCTGACTTGGTAAAATCTGCAAAGAAAAACAAGGAGTCGGTTGAGGAGCTGCTTGAGATGGCAGGCGAAAACGGAGACCTGGTCCGTTTGTCTGACGAGATGTACATGCACAATGAGATCTTCAACGAGACCAAGACGCGGTTGGCTGAGGAAATTTCCAAGGCTAATGGTTTGACGATGAGCGAAATTCGGCAGCTATTGGACATCAGTCGGAAGTACGCGATTCCGTTTTGTGAGTACCTCGACAAAATTGGATTCACCGTTCGGGATGGCGACAAGCGGTTGTTGGGGAGCACTCAGCCGGTGGGGTAGGTTGGACATTCCTGTCAGACTAGCGCGACGATAAGAACGACGGACAAGAATGTCCATCCTACAAAGAGTACAACTTCAAAACGCGCATGCGAGTTAACAACCTATTCGGCAGATCGAAAAAGCAAAACTAATGCGATTGAAACTTGGAAGCATCGCAAATCCTGCAATCAAGCTTGGACGAGTCGCGGGTATCGACATCTTTCTGCATTGGACGTTTATTCTCGCGCCGCTGTATTTGGTTTACCAATGGCGTTGGCAGAGAAATTTGCCTTGGACGACGGTTTTTATTTTGCTTGGCCTGCTTATGGCCGCCTTTGCCAGTGTTCTGCTACATGAGTACGGTCACGCTTTGATGGCTCGGCGATTCGGGATCCAGACCAAAGACATCATCATTACGCCGATCGGCGGTTTGGCGCGACTGGAAGGCATGCCGCAAAGGGCGTTTGAGGAATTGCTGATCACGATCGCCGGACCTTTGGTCAATCTGGTGATCGCGGCGTTGCTCGCGGTCTACATTTTCGCGAGCGGTGGAGCTTGGATACCAAGTGATGGGTTTGAAGGCTTGGCTGAATTTCCCGTTCTGCTGATGTGGATGAATATTGCTCTGTTTGTTTTCAACCTGATTCCGGCTTTTCCAATGGACGGCGGGCGAATTTTGCGAAGTGCGTTGAGTCTAGCGATGGAGCACCGAACAGCTACGTTGCTGGCGGGAATTTTGGGAATGGTACTCGCGATTACATTTGCGATCACAGGGATTGCGATGAAGCAGTACCCGTTTGTATTGATCGGAGGCTTTGTGTTCTTTGCGGCTCTTTATGAGATTAGAAATCCCGTTGTGTCGAAAGGTGAAGATCTAGAGTCCGTCGGTGGGGACGCAAATGTTGAATCTCAACGGCAGGAAGACCGCGATAGCCCATAGCGTTTAGCTACGAGGCTTCCACGGTTGAGGGATTTTTTGCTGGAGGGTGTGATCGCAATTGAAGATGGTTGACAGGGCAATTGATGAGTTGGAAAGTTCAATTGAGTAAATTCGACAACAGTCAATAGAGCGTGAGGAGGAATTGCTCTTCAAGATGATCGAGCTGCTCACTTTGGAAGATCAAGAATTAGTTAAGAAGGCCATTGGGGAGCGCCCAAAACATCCTAGAGCCAAGTATTTTTCTGATGGCTTCGGCCTACGGGGTTAAAAAGCTGATTGAATGAAACGACAGGCACGCAAAAAATATCCTCGTTGCCCGTATTTATTCGCGGGAAAGCACTGTTACAATAGCGGCACATTTGTTCAGTCAATAAAAACACTTAGGGGATTTTTGCCAAGAAAACGGTCGCATCGGCGAACCCAAATTGGAGAAATTCTCAGTCACTTACCGTTCATAGGAAGCTAAATGTCCGACAAACCGCAGGCTCTCAAACCGATTCTGTTGTACGACCACCTTCCGGGCATCCTCGCCGGATACCCTGCTGCACTTTTCGCAATCCTGGCTCTGCTTTCGATTCCGACACGAACTATCGTCAACGAAACGGGAATGGAGTCTTTAAACGAAATCCGAACAACGCTGACTGAAAATGCGGAGGAAGGTTCTTTTGCGGCCGAGATGCTAAACGACGTCAAGCATTTTGACCTCATCAACGACACCGTTCCAATGTTCAATGCTCACATGCTGTTTTGGATCGGCCTTTCCATCATGCTTGTGTGGTACGTCGCGTTTCGATTCAACATGCCAAAAAGCAAATTCCTTTTGATGTTTGGACTATTGGGAACCTTCATTGGAATTCCGGTGGTCCTCGAAGTCACTGGTTTTATCAAGCCGTTTACTTGGATGAGTCAAGCTCTCGGAAGTCTTGAGCCAACGGTCAACACGGGTGCTTGGATTGTCATGTCGCTTGTGTTCTTTGGCATCTGGCTGGGTAACTTTATCTACAGTCGAACTCACATGCGTGTCCGAATCGACGAATCAGGTTTGACTGTGAATCGGCTTGGCGGCAAAGGCGAACGTTTCGAGTTGATCGGTTTGAAGACAGAAAACGAACCGCTTGATTATCTCGAGCTATTCCTTGCCGGCGTTGGTTCGCTTTCGCTAAAGACTCGAATGAACAAGCCAATTTTTGAGATGAAGCGTGTTATTGGCTTGTATCGAACGCCTTGGTTCCCGTTCTTCAAAGGAAAATTGTCACGAATCGAAGAGATGTTGAGCTATCAAGGCAAAGTCGTTTCTGTTGACCGTGGTGATCAGGTTGATGCGGCCGAAATGGCCGATGGTGACGGAGATGGTCACGATCATGATGACATTGTGGACGAGCAGGACCACAGTGAGAACGCTGGTGGCGAGTTTGATTCACCAAGCGGCGGGGCAGAGAGTTCTGACGGACGCGGGATTGATTAAGGCTGAGTTGAGTTGAGCTTTGCAAAAAGAATTAGCAGAGGCGGTCAGTTTGATCGCCTCTTTTTTTATGCGGACTCTTTTTATGCGGACTCTTTTTTATTGATGCCGTACGTAAATTGGGCATGCTTTCGTAGGTTGGACATTCTTGTCCGACACCAGCGCAATTACAACCAGCGCAATTACAAGAACGACGGACAGGAATGTCCATCCTACGTACGTGGGAAAAAGCGACGGACAGGAAGGAATGTTCATCCTACGTGGGGCACAGCTGTTTCGCCGACTATCTTCGGTGGTAACTCGTGGAGTAAGCCAAAATCTGCTCAACGACCAGCACTCCAACCAACAGCAGCAAAAGTAGCTTACTCAAAGATGAAGCCGGTTTCTGTTTGGGCTCGGGATTGAACTGGTCCCAGTCAACTATCGATGGTTGAGACTTTTCCAAGCTCGCCAGCAGCGTTTGTCGGTTGACCAACGCCATTTCACTTTCGCCTGTCTCCACGTTCATGGCAAAACGATTCACTTCTGAATTCGAATCCGTTCGGCGAAACCAAACATCGTAAAGTCCAGGTACATCTGTCTCACGAATGGACTCAGAGGGTAAACGTTTTCCGATCGTCGTGTTTAGCTTTCCCGAATCGGTTGTCGAGACCGACATTTTGCTTCGCGTTACCAGCCGGTTTCCGTTACTTCCCCCTGGCGCGATCAATGTAATCGCCGGCGTGTGCGTGCTGGTTGATTTGAGGATTTCAATTTGGCTTCCGACAAACTGCTCTTCCTGCAAGTACTTGCCAGCGGCCAGATAGTCCTGCATCAAAAGCAGAATCGGAGGAAACGTTGCATTGCGGGACCAGTTATTCCATGTCGGGCCGGCGGTAGATGTAAACGCGATCACTCTTCCGTTACCAAATGATTTCTCAACAACCAATGGCCAGTTTTCATTTCCGCGAATGGTCGCCAGTGCCTTGACCGCTTTATCGGATTCATTCCAGCCTGGACCGGCTTGCAGGATCTGTTTGACTTGTACGAGAGCCAGCAGCGAATTTTTTGCGTCCAATACCGGAGCAAACATCGGATGCTTGTTAGGGGAAATGTCGGGAACTTTTTCTTCCGTCAACTCGGGGACCAGTTTTACTTGCGAAAGCGGAATCGGGAAAATGCCCTCGCCGTTTCGATACAGCGAATTGTTGAAAGCGTTAATGTTCGTTTTGGGGCCAAGGAAAAACGCGACTCCTCCACCGTTGCTTGCGTAGGTTTCGATGTTCTTGGTTGCCGACTCGTCAAGCGTATCAACATCCAGCAAAAATATTACGTCGTACTTTGAAAGTTTCTCCTGCGTGGCGTCTCGAAGAAAGGCTCGCGTCTTGGTTTCAGGTTCAATACCCGTCATGCCGCCGGGGCTGATCGCGAGTGAGAGGAAGCTGCTGTGCAATTGCTCGGCGTCGTCAATCATGAGGACTTTGGCAGTGTTGGAAAACTGCGTCACATTCCAACGTTGGTTGTCGGCGGCAACGGCATCGTCAGGCAGCGTCGCAAACACTGCGTGAGCACCGGTGGTGTTAAAGAAAACAGGAAACTCGCGTGAAACTGTTTCGCCAGCTGAGATCGTGGGAATAAAGACGGTTGGGATCTCGACCACTTCTGGGTTGGCTTCTTCGGGAACGGTGCTTTGGGTTGGCGTCTCAAAAGCCAGCGACCCAAGTTTGACTTGGACTTTGTCGACCGTCGAAGAAGAGCAATTTTTAATCGAAATTTTCATCATCAGCGGGGTACCGGCCACACGAACGTTGCCAGCCGGCTCCAGTCCAGTGATCGCTAGATTGGGACGTTCTGTTTTGGCACAAGCGATCAATTCAATTGCTGCGCCCGCCGAATGAATCTCCATTAACTCCGAATCCAATTCGGCAGGATTGGACCAGTCGCGGTCTCGAAAATCGGAAATGACATAAACAATCGCGTTTTCATTCTCGCGCTCGAGAATCAATTGCTTAACCGATTGCAATGAATCAAGCAGCCCTACAGACAGATTCGATACGTCAATTCTCGATTTTGTGTCTTCGATACGTTGGTCAAAAAGGTTGTCAACCAACTCGCTATCCAAATCTGAGATCAGAGTCGTCGCGGTCTCCGGATTTAGATCGTCTTGTGGATTGGAAGTAGCCGATGAAACGTTCGGTCTGGCTTGCGAGTATCTCACGAGCGAGAAAAGTTGGTTCTGGCGATTTTTGGCTCGCGATCCGATCAGAGAAAGCGTCGAACGAGCTCGGTCAAACGCGCTGCCTTCGCTTCCACGGTCACTCATTGAAAAACTGTCGTCCAGCAAGACGTAATGGTGTGTCGTTGTTCCACCCAATAGCCGCGAGATACGGTCTTCGTGACAACCGATCTGAGCCAGCATCAGAAGTGCGAGGACCAAGGCAGCGATTCGTGAAAGCAGTAAGAAAAGTTGTTTAAGCCAAACCCAATTTCGATTCTTCTTATGACTCTTAAGCAAAAACTCCATTGCCGCCCACTGGACGGTTTTGTGCCGCATCAAATTGATGAGGTGGATCAGAATCGGCAGCGCGATCATCCCGCCGATCAGTCCCGTCCAAACGGCGGGCGAGCTGGTGAACAGGTTGTCGAACATGATTTTGATTCGCGATGGCGGAGAGGGCGATTTGTTGCCTCAGGGAACCAACAACTTAAACGATGAAGCCGTTTTTTTCGAGAGGATTACGCGGAGTTCATTTGAATGCTTAAACGATTTTACGCAAATTGTTGCTTTGGTGGTATGATGCTTGGTGGAAGCTGCTCACGGCGCTTCTTGGTTGTTCGCCGTATCACTTTCGTCACGGTATTTCCCGTTGGGTATTTTCGTCTACTTTATTTGGCTTTGAAAGAATCGAATGGAAACAGAAAACCCTTTCTCGGCACCAATTACTTCAGGTAGAGTCGAAGCCAGCGCTGCGACTGCCGAACCGAGTACTTTCGAAGCAATCGCCCGCAAAGTTTTTTTGGAATGGGAAAAACTTCGCTTGATTTATGTGGCCGTGCTGGTTGTAGCGACCCTCGGTGCGGCTGCGCTGCGAGCCCAAGTGTTTTACACGGTCGAATTTTGGGCGACGGCAATTCTTGGTGCATTCGTGACCAATATGTGTTTCTTTTGCGGGCCGGCCGTCGAGTCGTATCTGACTTGGATCAAGGCAAAACCTGCGTTCCTTCGAATGGCTTTGTTTGTCATTGGCACGATCGCTTCAGTCATTGTCGCGATGGTTGCTGTGTTCGAAATGAAGGCTTTTAGTCCAAATTGATGTCAGTAGCACTTTTTTGCTTTGTTAGATTTTGTAGAAATCGCATCGCTGTCATGTGAGATTTACTCGCTATCGAATTTTGCTTTCACGCGATATCTCGGCAAAAGAACTCATTTCTCTTCTTCTCCACGACTTTTTTCAAACGGCACGGATTGTGCAAACCAGGTCTGGCTCGTTTGTATGTCACGTGTTTAGGGAGGTGGCCTAAATGGCCATGAAGAGAGTATGTCTAAACGGAATTTGAGAAGCTTGGGGTATGAGCAGATGGAAAGCCGTCGGTTGTTGGCGGCTAATTTTGGCAGTGAATTGGCTGAGTGTATTCCTGTTGCTGCGGAAGTTTGTTCAGCCGTCGAAGTAACGCAAGAAGTAGCGCAAGAGGTCTCGTCGGAGCAAGCCGGCCCTGACGAAGGTCTCGATTTTGACGCAACCGAAATCAGTCCCGACGTTTCTGAGCAAGCCGATGTTGGTGCGTCGGACCAGCCAGATGACGCCACTGAAACGCCTGTTGAATCCACAGGAGAAGTTGAGGTAACAGAAGTTGAGGTAACCGCTGGCACTGAAGGAAACGAAGAGGCCAATACGGAAATCGGTGCTGGCGTCGAGGATTCTAACTCGGATGTCTACACAGAAACGGATGTCGAAGCAGAACTTTTAGATGACGCCGAGGATTTAATCGGTGATGAAACTGTAATCGGTGATGAAGCTGCAAACGTTGATGAAGCTGCAATCGTCAACGAGTTGCGGGATCCGGTTGGCGGAACATCGGGATACTTCGGCCAGATTAACGCGGATGAACCGAGTAAAACGGTCGCTTTTACGCCATCAGAAACTGGCTCGATTGATGTCGTTGTGTCTTCTTCGTTTGAAGATTCTGAAACTCGGATCGAAGTCGTTGGTGGCAATGGCGAAGCGATAGAGTCGTTGGTGAGTGAAGGTCTGGAGGGCTTTCAAAAATTGAGCTTTGACGCGGTTGAAGGCGAAACTTATGAAGTAACGGTTTCTTCAGATGAAGCAGGCGAAGGCTACTTTGTGTTGACCGTCGGTTTCGAAGAAGCCCCGCCAGAACCGGTTGATCTTCACGCCGACGAATTGGGAGCTGACTCAACTGAGTTGGAATTGGTCGAAGGAATTGCTTCAATTGTGGGTGATTTGGAATTGGCGGGCGACACAGATACTTTCCGGTTCACTAGCCAGGCCAACGGCTCGGCTCGTTTGAGTCTTAGCGAGTTGTTGGAGGACAACGCGACTGAGTTGAATATTTCCATCCACGATTCGACTGGCGAAATGATTGCACGTGGTTTGACCAATGAAATGGTCGTCGTTTCTTTCGACGTCCAAGCTGAAAATGAGTACTTCATTGCTGTCGAAGCCACCGAAGACCAGACTGGCGCGTACGAGTTGACTCTGGACGTGGAGGTTACGCCAGAAGTAACCGAAGGGCCAGTTGATCAGCACGCTGACGAAATTGGAGATGATGCCACATTGCTCCAGTGGGTTTCGACGGAAGGCCAGCCTGATTCGATTTCGGTTAGCAGCGAACTAGAATCGGAACTCGACCAAGACGCCTTTCGATTCGCTTCACCTGGCGAAGGTGAAATCGTTTTGGATTTGAATGTCACCAGTGAAGATCATTTGTCTGACATTTCCGTTGCCGTATACGGAGCACAAGGCGAATTGATCGAAGTGATCACCGGCGAAGAAACGCCTGGCGGCGAAGAAGTGGTTGATATCCAAGACGCTACAGAAGGCGTTGTTACTTCTGAACCAGTCGCTACCAACGAGGAAGCAATCACCCGCTACGGAGCGCCGAACGTTGAAGAGAA
>CAYZGP010000157.1:0-2823 GCA_964478065.1 uncultured Pirellulaceae bacterium | reverse complement strand
GTCACCGATCAAGTGGCCGCAGAGGATACTTTAGTCGATGAAGCTGAATCAACAAATGAAACGGCCAATGATGAATCGGTCGAAGTAGAAGTAGATGGGCCTGTGGAATTCGTTGGCGATACGATTGACGCAATCGTTGATGGTACGACCAACGAGGAAGTCACCATTCGTTTTGATTCCACTCCAGGTGTTGAGTATCAAGTCCTGGTTGATTCGTTGAATGACGTTCCAGCTGCTTACGATTTGACCGGCGCGTTTTTTCCAGATGAGTTGCTTGGTGGCCCAGTTGAAGTCGGAGACTCAATTCCAGATGGCTTGATCGAGGAAGAAGCGATTGCGGCCGTTGACGAGGACGAAGTCGACGACTTGGTTGATACTGTTTTGGATGACGGAACGGTTGAAGCGATCGACGATGAAATGATCGTCTGCCTGGATGACGTTGAGCAGGTCACTGACGCAGGCATTGAGGACGAGCTTTCTAAACTGGATGAAATTTTTCAGGACTTGGAGAACTCGTTCGAGTCGTTCTTTGAGTTTAAAGAAGGCCGGTTCAAGCGAGGGGGCGGATTTCCTTTTGCTCGCCGAATTTAAGTTGTGAATGAGCCTTTGAATTTTGGCTTTGAAACTTGAGATTTAAGCGTGAATACGAGGGCAGGGAAGTCCTCAACGCGTTTTTACACTTCTGTGATGCAAGCATAAAACTGCCTTCAATCCGTCGTGCGTTGATCGCCAGATTCTTCTAAAGTAGCCCAGCAAAATCTGGCTGATTCCCAAGCAATATGGCGTTTTGAATTGACGGCGTCCAACTCCAAACCGGATAAAATCGTTCTAGTCGTGCACGGGGTGGGTGATCCCAATCCTGGTGACACGCTGAACCTCTTCGCGCGCTCGCTTGCCGATCCACACCAGCCGCTTCAAGAAAACGATGAGAAGGTTTGGCTTTGCGAAAAATCTGGCGACGCGAATTTCGTGCAGACGTTTCCGGCCCACCAGCGAACATTAAAGTTTGACGATCAGAACATTGAGCTGTCCGAAGTTTTTTGGGGAGACCTTTCGCGAGTTCGTCGTGGTTGGGTTGGTGTCATTCGTGGCATCTTTCAGATTCTGTTTGGCTTGCGTTATGTAGCTTACATCGCCGCCGATCAGCCGGGGCCGGCAGCGTACTGGTTAAAGCGATTGGGGCTCATCAGTTCCAAAATCCTTCACGGTCCCGTTTTGGCGATCACGTTTTTCCTCAGCATGTTGGTGGTCGCCGTATGCGGAACCCAATTGCTTTGGCCCGAATCGTACAAAACCGACCTGTGGACGCAAGTCGTTTTGATCAGCTGCTGTGTGTTCGCGCTGGTGTTTGCCTTGATTGGGAATCGGATTACGCGCAGTCGGGTCATCGAGCGATTCTGGTTTTGGGTAAACATTACGACGGCGTTCGTTGGTGGCCTGTTGTTGCTACGGGCGTACTACCTGGACATTCATTTTGCACATGTGTTTCATGAATGCCCTGACCATCCAGGGTTGCTTTGGTACTGCCGAACTCTGTTGGTGTTGTTGGGGATGTTGTGGTTTATCGAAATCCAAGTCATCGTGGCGATGGCAATTTGCTGGTTTGTTGCACTCGGCCATCCACGTAGTTATCGTCCGGCACTGCATGTAGCGTTTTTACTTCCTGCATTGGCGGTCGGAATCTGGGGCCAAGCTTTGCCGTTGCTGTGGGTGTCGGCTAAAGAAGGTGTTAGCCGGGTGGCCAGTGTTCCGGAATTCTCAAAGGTCTTTGACGACGCGCTGCCGTTTCTGGGAGTGCAGTTATTGATGATGGCCATCTTTGGCGTGGCATTGGCTGCCGTACTGGCCAGATATTTTTATTGGCGAAAAGGAATCACAAAGCAAAAATTTAAAGACGGCCAGCGGGCTCCACGTTTGATTGTCAACGCGAGTTTGCAAATCGTATTGGCGATTTGTACTGCCGCGGGAGTCGCGATGGTAAGTGCTTTATGTGTGTTGCAATTAATGCAGGAGGACTACACCAAATATTGGCTTGGCATGTTGATGGTCGATGTGAATCGGTACGCAGTGAGCGTGTTGGTGCCGATGGGTGGCTTGATCGTGTTGTTGGTTCCGCATTTGCGGCCTGGGTTTGACATGTTGCTTGATGTGGTCAACCACTTTTACTTTCGGTCAACCAAAGTCCAAGACGCTTTGGATGACGATGATGAATTCGATATCGCTGAGACGACTTTTGAGAACGGGGCGTTGTTCTTTTCGCGGCGTGACAGTTTACATTTGCGGATGAAGCGAATTCTCGCCTACTACCGTGACTCGTGTTCGCATCATCCCGAATTGATCATCATCAGCCACAGCCAAGGCACAATGGTTGCGATTGAAGTGCTGAACGATGAAGAAGTCGCTTGGCTCAATAACTCGTTTTCGTCCGTTACGTTGGTCACGATGGGCAGTCCGTTGAAGCACATGTACCAACATTATTTTGGGCATTGCTATCCTAAGCTTGATCAGCCGTTTTGGTCTTCGCTTCGCCGGCGGATTGATCGCTGGGTGAATATTTGTCGCGTGGATGATTTCGTGGGTGTTGATTTGGATTTTCCAGATCAAGGGGCGGAACAGCAGGGAGCTAGTGCAGCGATTTTCACACCTACGTTGTATTCGAATCATGCCGTCGGGCCGCGCGGGCATACGAGCTATTGGTCCGATCGCGAAGTGTTGCGAATTCTCAGCCGGCATTTGTTTGGGCAGGATCGTAAGCGCGAGTCGCATCGCGCGGCATAGAGCGAAAGCGTTTTAAGTAGGTTGGACATTCTTGTCCGATACGCG
>CAYZGP010000156.1:0-12859 GCA_964478065.1 uncultured Pirellulaceae bacterium | reverse complement strand
ATTTTGAAACCAAGCCAGTAGGCTTCGAACTTGTCATGAATAAATTAATCGCGAGCTGATTCAAATGGTTATCAAGATGGGCTCCATACTTGTCACTGGACATTAGAAGAAAACGACGGACGGTCGACGCGGAACTGTTTCGGTAGATCGCTGCGTCTTACGGCAAATGTCCAGCCGCAGCTTTGGCCTGTAAAGTCATAAACGGTGTACGGGTTTTGGTTGTCGCCCAGATAACCCCAGAAGCGAGCCAATCTCGTTCCGCGAATGACAGTCCTCGGTGGACATCACCTCTTTTCAACACCGAATCCGTTTTCAACACGGGAAAAACTGATGAAGAAAGAATCATGGATGAACTCTGATGGGCGCGGATAAAAACAGAACTTGAATCCGCATTTATCTGCGTCCATCCGCGGTTTTAGAAAGAAAACAGGAAGCAAAGATACTGGCAAAAATCTCATGCTTAAAAAATAGCGTTCACCGAGAAGTCTTTTTTTGAATCGTTAATTTCGGGGTCCGCCTAGTTTATCAATTCGTTTCAAAACAGAAACTCCCTGTTTTAATTTTTCCCTTGACATTCTATGGGAGGCCTGTGACAATTCTCCCATAGGCATTCTTTGGGTAGGTGGCGTTTCAATTTTTGAGGTGATGATGGCCAGAAAGAAAAAAGCGGATTTGTTGCAGGGGACGCTCGACATGCTGATCTTGAAATGTCTTGGTGCCGGCTCGCAACATGGGTACGGCGTTGCAAAGTGGATTCAGGTCACCACCAATGATTTGCTTCGAGTTGAAGAAGGGTCGCTGTACCCTGCCCTGCATCGGATGCTTGAACGTGGTTGGTTGGAAGCCGAGTGGGGCGTCTCGGACGCGAACCGCCGGGCCAAATATTACAAACTCACCCGCGCTGGACGGGCTCAGCTGAAAAAGGAAGTACATGCCTGGGAGCATCTGGTGAGCGCAATTGGATTAGTTTTGAATTCTAATCGAGTGGAGGCAAAGTGATGGTAAAGAATTTTGTGCGAACGTTGCTTGGCTATTTTCGAGCGCCACCAAAAATTCATTCGGCCAATGCGGACGCAGAAATCCGCGAAGAGATTGAGTTTCATTTGGCGTCCAGCGTTATCGACAAAATGCAAACGGGCCTCAGTGTTGAGGATTCCCGGCAGGAAGCGCTTGAGCGATTTGGCGATGTTGATTCTGTGATCGATAGCTGCCGTCAAGTCGTCAATACGCGCCAGGTGTTGTTGCATCGTGCACACATCGCGTTGACGATGATATTGGCAATTGCGGTTTGCTCGATGGCGTATCGCCTCTTGATTCAGCAGTACGATGTTCGTGCCACAAGTAACTCTTCTCGCGGTGCTGTTGAGCTAAATTCAATCGTCGCCACTGGGTACTCATCTGAGTCAACTCACGGCGATATCACGGGTTCAGTTACTGGCGAACTGCAAGAATCCGTTGGCAACGCACATGTGCTTGCCGTTGTTAAATCGTGGCCGCCCAACGGATATCGCCAACAGTCGTACATGACGACGACTCGTGCAGACGGGACTTTCAGGATTGACGACGTGTACGCGCCTGATTTTGAATACGAAGTTCAAGTGGCTGTGCTTGCCGAAGGTCGCTTACTCAGTTCGCATTACCAAAACTTGACCAAGGGTTTGTTGGATCCGATCCAGTTTCAACTAAAGCAAACCAAACCGTTTGAGCTCAAATTTGAATCGGGCGACGGCATTCCAATCGAAGGCGTTGCCGCTTTTCCGTGCAAACGAATTGACCAACAAGGCAACAAGCACCAAGTGTACTTTTCGAGTGCCGATCCCATTGTTCAAAAGTCTGATGATACGGGACGAGTTTCTATGCCACATTTTTTGCCAGGCGAAAAGGCAGCCGTCTATGTTCGATTTCCAGATAGCGATTGGCAAATGCGAGATTTGGTTGTTCCGCGATCCGATTCTCTCGTTGTGTTGAAGGCATCCCGCAGCGGTCTGTAGCTCGACTAAATCAGAGACCTTCGACTTTATTTCTTTTAAGCAAACATTCCATTGAAAATTTGTACGAGGTAAAACGATGAAGACATCACTACATTTAATCTTTGCGACTGCGTTGGTCATTGTATTTTCGGTAAACGTATCTGCTCAGGAAAACGTTGCACTTATCGAAGACTTCGAAACGGGAAAGGCAATGCCAGACCAGTGGCGGAGCGGTGCCTCGATCAGCGGTGTGGAATATGTTTATGACAAAAACAATAGCAAGTCGGGTGAGCGCAGCCTGAGTTTGCAAAAATCGGCCAAGCGTTATTTTCCGATCGCCCAGTGGTTTCGAAAGTTCGACTACGACAGCAAGCTTAACGCGATCAAAATCGCTTCTCAGGTAAAAGCCGAAAATGCGACCAAAGCGATAGTTGATGTGAGCTTTCTTGATTCGGCTGGAAAATCGCTGGGGCATCACTGGACGATTTACATTGGTGCAAAAGGTGGTGGCGACCCGGTGACTCATGATTGGAAGGAACGTTCTGGAGTTGCTGCCATTCCATCTGATACCGCTGAAATCGTTATCGCGCTTCAGATTTATGGACCGGGCAAAGTCTGGATTGACGATCTTGAAGCGACTTATGTTGAATCCAATGACACCGAAGAAGAAAAAGATGAAAAAGAGGAAGGTGCCAAGCTCGATAATTTGGTCGAGATTGATATCGATAAAGACAAAGGGCAATATCTTCATGTGCCTGCGCGAAATGAAACAGCACCGGAGGCTGGGTATGGTTTATTGGTTGTGCTTCCCGGTGGCAACGGGTCGGCAGACTTTCATCCATTCGTTTCCAGGATCCACGCCAACTCGCTGGGAGATGATTTTGTGTTGGCTCAGCCCATTGCAAAAAAATGGACTGACGACCAGCAGATCGTTTGGCCCACAAAGAAACTCAAGGTCAAAAAAATGGGATACACGACGGAAAAATTGATCAAGGCAGTTGTCAAAGACGTCGGAGAGAAGACAACGATTGATCCGAAACGTGTTTACTTGATGGGGTGGTCTTCGGGTGGCCCAGCCGTTTATGCGAGTTTGATGAAAACAAAATCTCCGGCCGTTGGAGGTATCGCTGCCATGTCGGTCTACAAGCCAGAACTTTTGCCTAAACCAAAAAACGCGCGAGGGCGAAGTATCTACATTTTGCATTCGCCCGACGACAGAGTATGCCCTTACTGGATGGCAAAAAAAGGCCATGATGCGTTGACTGAAGCAAAAGTCCGAACAACGTTAGCTGAATACGAGGGCGGTCATGGCTGGCAAGGCGATGTGTTCGGTAACATCAAAGCGGGGGTGGATTGGTTGGAAGAGGGCGCGAAATCGGATGCTGATGAAGAATAATAGCCAACGCTGGGATTCATACTCAAGCTTTATTTAAAGATTCCCCAACCGGCGCGCGAGCGTCGGTTTTTATTTTGTGCTGGCCGGGTTCAACCAAAGTGTCTTGGCTCACAGAAAAACTCGGATGGCTAGGTCGTGCCAAATGTAGGCTGTGCATGTCGGATTTCGTTTCTAACGCGGTATTTCAAAAATTCAACTTTCGTTTTGTGAACTCAATTTACTTTTTCAAGTGATTGCAATAATCCCATTGGTAAAAAAACTGACAACTGAAAACTGCCTTCCACTTTCATTCATCCCTCATCCACAGGAGATAATGAAATGCAGCACGTTAAGGGGCCCCGTTTTGTAACATTTCTATACAACCACAATCCTTTTTACTTGATCAGCGCCGGACTGGTGCTTTACGGAATTCGAAGTTCGTTTGTTGCGGGACAAGCGGAAACGGATCCGTGGTTTTTGGCTGGCTTGATCGCCGCCTATTCGACTTTGCTCGCTCTGACGGGTTACTTGATCGTTCGCATTGGCCGAGTTTGGGACGATGCTCGTTCGATTTTCATGGTCTTGTTACTCTTGTTTTTCGCGTTGTCCGTCAGCTTTGATTATTTGTGTGTTTCGGCGCCAACGACGGCCGTCACTATGTTGTCACTTGGTTTTGCATTTGTGGTGCTCCTGACGGAGACGCTTTTGTGGAGCTTGCAAATCAAGTTTCCCAAGCTTTACAAAATTCCGTTTTACCTCATGCTCGCTGCGAGCTTTTTCTATCCGCTCTTATTCTCGCTGCAGCAAATTTACTGGGTTGGATTCGATAAGCGTTGGATCGTTGCCGGTTTTCCATTGGTAAGTGCTGTAGTAATTTTGAGCTTGATTCCCGCTATCCGGCAAACCAGAAATTACGTTTCAAAAAACGGAACGCCTTGGGAGTGGCCGATGTTTCCGTTTTCGTTGTTCGTGCTATTGATCGTTGGGCTTTGTGGACGATCGGCACTTTTGTCGATGGCGTTTGATCCCTCGACCGGCCCCGGTTCGATTTTTGGAGCCTATTTCCTGGTGCCGATTGTACTGGCCACACTGTTTGTTTTGCTTGAGATCGGAATCGCAGAAGACAACTGCTCTCTCCAAGGCTTGGCGTTTTCACTGTGGCCGTTGTGTTTGGTGTTGTCGCTGATTCCCGGCGGCAACTCAGCACAGGCGGGTTTCATCTATGAGCTTTCAAGCACGATCGGAACACCGTTTTGGTTGGCAATGATTGGTTTGATTTGTTTCTTCGCAATCGCAGCGCTTCGAAAAGTCAAAGACGCGGAATCATATTTGGTTTGGCCTTTGTTGGTCGTTGTGTTTGTCACAAGAACAGGCGGGATTGTTTCAAGTGTCTCTGAGTTGGCGATTTGGGCATGTTGCGTGTTAGCTGGGCTGCAATTGATTTCGGCCAGAAGACGCAAGGAAAGTTGGCGGTGGTTGTGGGCTGTGGTTTTCTTGGCCGTACCAGTCTCAAACCTTGCGACATTGTTTAACGGAGTTGGTACGCTCAGCGGCATTGAATTGGCAATTGGGTTCAACTGGATTTTGCTGGGCGCCATCGTGGTCGCGTTTGCGTTTTCGGATCGCTTGGCGGTGAAACTTCGAATCGTGTGTGCGACTATTTTGCCGATTCTTGCGACAATCGTGTGGGCTAAGTCGATTGCCGACGGGAACGAATTAATTGCAATTGTTTACGCGGGATGCCTTGGCGGGGTAGCGCTTTCGATTGGTAGAGCTTTGAAGTTCCCGCTGTTCAAATACGCGTCCTTTGCGACGCTGACAATCGCGTTGTTGGCAGCCGTTATCAGATTTCGAACAGAGGTTGGCATGGAGCATCGCCAGTTGATTTTATTTTCTGCAATCGGAATGGGGTGTCTTGGGGTCGGAGTATTGATTAGTTGTCTGAAGGCCGGTTTAGCAAAACGAATTCAAAAAGACTTCAATAGGGTGGTAATCGACATTCAATTGTTGCTACGGAGTTTGGACCAGCAAGGAGCACCCGTTGCCGATCACTACCGTGCTGATGGAGTTGGCGAAAACCACCAAGTTGAGTGATCGGCTTTGTATCCCCAACTCGCTATCCTGCTCTATCGTCGGCACGGCGCCTTGTCAGATTCCGTATTCAAATCCTATGAAAATACGGAATCCGATAGCCGCCAGCGGATGTGATTTTTTGCATAATTCGAGAAAACGTTCGCCGGAGTAGCGAGCACAATATTGCGTGACATTCTCGTATCACGTGCCGTCGATTAAGATGCTGGCTTACACAAATGTAATCCTGGCAATTGATGGTAATGATCGAAGTCGAATTCAAATTTCCCGTGGACTCATTGGACTCGGTTCGCAAAAAATGCTTGCAGATGGGAGCGACGGTTGGTGAAACGTCGGTTCAGTCGGATGAGTATATAAACGATCCGGTGCGAGATTTCGCTAAACAAGACAAGGCCTTGCGGATTCGTACCGACAATGGGAAACCGTTGTTGACGTTCAAAGGGCCCAACCTCGATCCGACGGCCAAGATTCGGCAAGAAATCGAGATGCCGTTGGGGGATGAGGCCGCGGCTGAGCAAATCAAAGGCGTGTTTTTGGGGATCGGATTCTTTTCGGTCGCCAAAGTTTGCAAACGGCGCGAAACGCTTGAGTTGAAATGGCAAGACACCATGGTCCATGTTTGCTTGGACGATGTTGAAGAGGTGGGTGGGTTTGTCGAACTGGAATTGGTGGTCGAAGACGATGGGAATATCGAAGAAGCAAAGAATCTGCTGAACTCGCTGGCGGATGCTCTCGGTTTGTCCGGCTCGATTCGAACAAGTTATCTTGAGTTGCTGTTGAAAAACCGAGGCATGTTGTAGTGCCCAAACATGCTGAGCTGGATTCAGAAATAAGCCCTGAAAACGATCCGCACCACTCCCGCAACTTTGGTTTGGCAACGCTTTACATGGTTTTCATGCGAACGGGTTGGATCTTTAAAACCGAAACCATTGTGATGCCGGCGGTGTTGGACGTGATCGGTGGATCGGGTTGGCTGCGCGGTTGCTTGCCGATGCTCAATCGGTTTGGGCAAAGTGTTCCGCCGCTGCTTGCGTCTGATCGGATCAGGAATTCGGCTTTCAAGAAAAAACGCTTGTTCGTTTCCACGATGACGATGGGCTTGTGCTTTTTCGCACTGGCGATTTTGTGGAAGCTGACCGGAGGTAGCCCAAGTTGGTGGTTGCCTATGATCTTCTTGGTGATCTATGCCGTTTTCTTTTCAGCGACGGGAGTCAATCAGCTTGTTCTAAATACAATCAGTGGAAAGCTGATTCGGGTCACTCGGCGTGGAATGCTTGCGTTACTGGGAACGGTGTTTGGATCGACGACTGCAGTTATTTGCGCCTGGTATTTGCTGAACATCTGGTTGGTGGATCAAAACATGCCGGGTGAATCACTCGAACAAGCGGCAGGCAATTCAAACGGCCAATCAAATTTCGTAATGATTTTTGCTTTCACTGGCGCTGCTTTTTTGGCCGCTGCGATCATCGCTTTGTTTTTGAAAGAGCGACCAGATGTCCGGCAGGAAAAGCATCGAGGCGCACTTGAATTGCTCAAAGCTTCAGTCGCAACGGTGAAGGAAGACAAAAACTTTCGCACCGTCACAATCATTGCGGCGCTTTTCGGAATGTACCTGACGATGATGCCACATTACCAAAGGCTTGGTCGTGATCGATTGGAACTGGGGCTCACTGCGCTAATCCCCTGGGTGTTGGCTCAGAATGTTGGCGCCGCATTGTTCAGTATTCCGTCGGGATGGATCGCGGATCGGTTTGGGAATCGTTTAGTGTTGCGAATGATACTGCTGATTTTATGCATTGCCCCGATCATGGCACTGACGCTGGCAAGGATGGAAGGAGTCGGGTCGGCGGGGTTCACAATCGTATTTGGATTACTTGGCCTGACACCCGTGACGTTGCGGATGCTTAATAATTACACGTTGGAGGTTACCGGTAATCGGGATCATCCTAAGTACCTAAGCACGTTAAGCATTGCGATTTCAGTTCCCCCGATTTTTCTAAGTCCGCTTTTCGGTGCGATGATTGATTGGATTGGTTTCGAAGCCGTTTTCTCAATCGTAATTTTCTGCGTTTTCTGCGGTTGGTTGCTGACTTTTCGGATTGAAGAACCCAGAGACAATTCAAATTAACTTGGGTATTTGCAACGCTGCTCGCGTCATGCACAACGTTTTGGCGATAGCCATGGTATTTGGCCAATAAACCGAGACGATCGTGGCGAGTCCAGCTTCATTTCTCGCCTATTCAATGACGCCCAACAAAAGGTACGGAATAGACCGAATAGTCGGAATCGGCCAGATAGCTCACGCAAAGGGTGAGCCCGGAATTTGTTGTCAATTGGCAGAAACAAGGCCGATAATTTGTAGACCGACCCACTCGTATTTGAGGATTGTTCGTTGTTTGCAAAATCAAATTCAAAGTTCAAGAAGCTGATTCGGCTTATTTCACTTTCAATTTTTTTCGCGTCTTTCGCTTGGCCTGCCGCAGCCGGACATGCTCAAGAACAAGACCTGGCGGGCATTAAGTGCATCGTCAATGGGAAGAAAGCTGCGTCCGTCGAGTCGTTCGTCCAATACAAATACGGCAAGGTTTATTTTTGCAATGACGATTGCGCTGAGACGTTCAAAGAAGACTTGAAACTCAAAGGCGATGCAAAATTCACCTTGATGGCGAATCATCAATTGGTGCTGACAGGGCAGTACGTACAAAAAGGCTGCCCAATGTCGGGCGCCAAAATCGTAGATGAATTCAAAATAAATGTCGGCGGCATCAAAGTCGGTTTTTGTTGCGAAGGCTGCCGGGACAACGTTGCGAAAAAAGAAACATTAGCCAAGAAAGCAGCTTTCGTTTTTTCGCCAGCTGCGTTCAGGAAAGCGTTTGAGAAAAAGTCCGAGATCAATTTGGAAAACGTCAAATGCATGATGATGCCTCAACAAAAAGTTGTGGCTGAACACGCGGTTGATTATGAAGGTGGCAAAGTTTTCTTTTGCTGCGAAGGCTGTACAAAGAAATTTTCAAGCGATACAGATAAGTTTGCCACGCTCGCCAATCAGCAGCTGGTTGCCACAGGCCAGTTCAAGCAAACGGGTTGCCCAATGTCTGGAGGCCAAGTCGATGACGACCAAGCGTCTGAATTCGACGGAATGACGATCAAGTTTTGTTGTGAAAAATGTAAAACCAAATTCGATGAAGCGGCTGATGCCGGAAAGTCTGAAATGGTGTTTGGAATAGAAGCTTTCGCGAAAGCGTTTAGCAAAAAATAGAATAGGTTGAAGCCTAATGCTGGTTCGAGATCGAATCTTGCGACGGGCTTTAGAGTGATGTTGGACGCGGTGTGAAACTGCGTCGGTTTGATTATTTAAACGCGATATTAAATGGAGTTATAAATGTCTACTACTGAAAAAGATTACGATCCAATCAAGAACCCACGCCCGGAAGACCTATCTGCTTACGGAATTGGAAACGCATTGGCTTGGTTTGGCGGATTGTTGGCGATTGTTGTGATTGCTTACTATGTGATAACTTCGCTATAGGCGTTTAGGCAGTCTCGGTTCGCCGCTCACAAAGCGTGGCTTTGCCAAAACGGCTCATGTTTACGATTTGAATGTCGGGCCGATCTGAGCAGAATTCAGAGCGCTGCGGGGCGGCCGTCGATGTATAGTGGCGGCAAACGCCGAGTGAAAATTCTGATCTTCCGAGTTGGTGTCCGCTTTGGCATAATTTCTATATTCAGAATTTGGCCAAGGACGGACCGATGCGGATATTTTTTTCAGTGGGTGAACCCAGCGGCGACTTGCACGGATCCAATCTAATCCGCCGCTTGAAATCACAAGACCCTTCTATTGAGTTCGTTGGATTCGGCGGACCAAAAATGGAGGAGGCCGGTTGCGAGCTTCACTACGAACTTACCACGATGGCGGTGATGTTCCTCGAAGCCCTCAAAAACATCCGCTTCTTTTTCAAGCTCATCGCGCAGGCCGAAACTTATTTCAAAACAAACCAAGTCGACGCCGTTGTGTTGATTGACTTTCCGGGGTTCAACTGGTGGATCGCCCGCAAGGCAAAGAAGCACAACATTCCTGTTTTCTACTACGGCGTTCCTCAGATGTGGGCGTGGGCTCCCTGGCGTGTGCGCAAGATTCGAAAATTCGTTGACCACGTCATCTGCAAACTGCCTTTTGAAGTCGACTGGTTCGCCAAGCGGAAATGCCATGCGACTTATGTTGGGCATCCGTATTTCGATCAGTTGAAAACGCAGACGTATGATGAATCGTTTGTGTCGCAGCTATCTGGTGAAACGTCAGGTCAGCGCTTGCTGACGTTGTTGCCAGGGTCACGTGATCAAGAAGTGCGCTCCGTGTTGCCAGTTTTGTTAAGAGCAACAAGTCAGATTCTGAGCGAAACAAAAAACTGCCGAGTCGCGATCGCTTCTTATAACGAACGCCAAAGGGAGATGTCAGAGAAAATCCTGGCGGAGGCGATTGAATCGGACCTTGAAACAAACGAAACCGCCGCGGACTTTCTACTAACTAATGTCGAATTGTACGTAGGGAAGACTCCTGAACTCATGAAGGCGTCCCACGTTTGTCTGGCGTGTAGCGGTTCGGTTTCGTTGGAGTTATTGCAGCATCGCAAGCCAACGGTGATCGTGTTTAAGGTCAAAAGATGGGTCATGTTGGCACAGGCGTTGATGCTGCGCACGAAATTCATCACCCTTGTTAACTTGATCGGAGCCAACGACATTCAAAAGAAGACCTGGCGCCCCTACGATCCAGAGCAGGACGAGCCAAGTTTCAAAGAAGCCAATCAGGGCGACGTGCGGCCTCGCGCGGTGATGCCAGAATATTTGACGTCAGGCGATCCATCGGGGAAAGTTGCAAAACGGATTCTGCATTGGCTTAACGATGAAGCAGCCTATCGCGCCAAAGTAGACACAATGGATGCTTTGGCGCTTGAGTATGCGAAACCGGGAGCGACCAATCGGGCCGCGGACTACATTTTGCTTGAACTACAAAAACTTTCGGATAAATCCAATGCGGATTCGAATAACAAACCGGTTGAGACTTTTCTTGAGCGATCGGCTGCGTAAGATATTCGTTTTGTTTTTTGTGGCCCTGAATTGCGAAGGTCAATTGAAGGTCCAATCGGAGCGTGATTGGGATAAGTTGCCAATGCGTGGTCGGTTGAGGCGAGGCGGGTCGTGAGAAGTTCAGCCGTGGGCTGCTGACCTGCCAAACGGATGGCAGACCGCAGACTTTGATTTGATAAGATATAACATTGCCGTCGTTCTATTTTGAGTGACCAACCAACATTGCATCTTGGAGCAGCTTGTGTTTTTGAGTGAGCCTAAACGTACCGGTTACGATCTTAATTTTTCGCTGCTTGGTTTTCCGTGCCGGGTCCATCCTGCCTTTTTCATTTTGCCGCTCCTGTTTGGCCGCAGTTTTGTAGGTGGGGCTAATCCCGTAAACACGGGCGTTGGCCTCGTCTTGATTGCAGCATTGTTTTTCGTTTCGATCCTGGTTCACGAGTTGGGGCATGCAATTGCGTTTCGACGGTTTGGAATCGATTCCCGAATCGTTCTTTATTGGATGGGTGGACTGGCGATTCCGGATTCAGGCAATCCATGGGGCGGTCGTTCGAACTCAAGGTCATTGACTTCCAATCAACAGATCATTGTTTCGTTGGCCGGACCGATTTTTGGATTTTTGGTGGCCGTGTTCTTTATTTTGCTAGTGTTGGCAGTCGGTGGTTCGATCGAGATGTTTTATGGGGCGTACGTTCCGTTGCCGATTCCGGTTTTTACAGAAACGATCTTTGAGAACAATGCGGCGATGAAGACGCTTATTTATGCCGGGATCGTGATTAACGTCTTTCTGAACTTATTGAATCTTGTGCCGATTTACCCTCTCGATGGTGGGCAAGTCGCTCGCGAGTTGATGCTGAAATTTGATTCGGCCAATGGAATTCGAAACAGCCTTCTACTGTCGATTGGGTGTGCCGTTTTGATCGCCGTAGTCGCGTTGAGTAGCAAAGATCAATTCCTGGCAATCTTTTTTGGGTTCATGGCCTATTCCAACTTCCAATCGCTCCAGCAGTTCAGCGGCCCACGTTGGTAGAAGGCAGACTTGGGGCACAGGCTGAGCATGTGCGTTTTCGTAGTCGCGATCACGTCGCAGTGATAGGCAAACCAGTTTGTCACCGCGCTTTTATGTTTTTTGATACCGCTCGGTTTAAAAAAACTGTATTGATAAGCGCAAACGTTTGGTTCGCGTCGCAATGCCAAGGCTTTGTAAATTTGTTCTCTTGAGTCTCTGTTCACTCACTGGCGCAATACTTTGTGTTCGTCTTTAGATTCTGGCAGACGGTACACATGCATTCGATTCAATTGAAATTGCTTATGCGCCAATGCGTTGGTGTCGGTTGATGTTGCAACAGAATGTTTCGATCGGGTTGTTTCAATCGTTCTTTGTTTATCGATTGAAGTTGTTAGCAAACTTTTGAAATCGAATGAGCGCGACAGAGAACTACTTTTTAAAAAGTTGAATTCGTTTGTTTCAAAAGCGTTTGAAAATTTGTGTTTTGGCCTCGAAAGACGTTTTGAAGTGAAAAAAAATCAAGTTTTTCAAAAAAAAAATCTGTCAGTCAAAACACAAAGTCAAAACTCATGTTCGCACGGCTTCAAAACTGATTCAACAAACCGTTTTTTGCGAGACTCGTTATTCCAAGTGCAGTTTTGCGCGGTAAACATTCTTTTGATGAGTGTAACTTTTACCAAAACTAGGATCCGACAATCTCTTTGTGAGCAATTGGGTAACTTTGTCTCAAAAATTACCTTCGGCTGTGCGCAAACTTAGTTTTGTTACTTTTTGCGAGAGTTTGTTACAAATTTTGAATCGTTGGAAGCGACGAAATCTCTTACAAGTCTATATTTTGACTTGTTGTCGCATGTTGAGAACATATTCAAGGCATTTAATGACCTTGAATGACGTCTGTGAATGCAATTTTCGAGGTGCAAAAGCTTTTAACAAGTCGTTGCAGTTGAAAATGAAAGTTTTTGTCGTTTCAAACGTGTGAAAATTACAAAACAGAATATCGAAATTGCAAATGTGAAGAAAAACAAAGTTAATGTTGAGCAAAAAAATTCCGAAAAGTGAAAAAACAATATTGAAAAGTTTTTCTTGTTTTCTAAAACTTACGCAATGAGTTAACTCGAAATCGGATGTTTACAACGCACTACGATGTAAGCAGAAGAAATTGATCACTGAAGTTCAATTCGAGTTTCACATTTGAGCCATAAATTGAAATGGTTTTATTTCGAATGGTGAGCCAACTCTTTTCCTGGCATACGGATGCCAGAGGGTAGCTCACCCACGGTCTATTAACGGAGGACGTCCTGTGGCCAAAAAGAAGAAGAAGAAAAAAGC
>CAYZGP010000155.1:10489-12870 GCA_964478065.1 uncultured Pirellulaceae bacterium | reverse complement strand
TTTTCGAATCGGGCGCAAAATTTTTCTTACGCGGCATTCTATTCCCGCTTCAGTTCGCCACACGAAAGCCACATCGATGCTGTGACTCGAACCAAGGTTGGGAATCCAATGAGGGATACAAGTTCAGCAAGTCATGCAACTGTGTAGAGTGCAGACGTTAATACCGACCAGCACCAGGCAAGCAATAAACTAAATGGCTTTATCTAAAGTTGATCAAGTTTCGAAGGTAGCGTAGCGCGCGGTGCCCAAGTGACGCCTGGCCAACTCGAATTTTTGCCACGCCGTAGTACCCGGAAGCCAACACGATCTGTTTGTCCCTGACTTCATCAGTAGAAATTACTGCATGAACTTCATACAGCTTTAAAACAGGCTTCTCTCCACCCATTGGCGACGGTTTTACTGCAATTGGTCCCCCGTTGGTTTGCGAAAGTTCACGCGCGACATCCGACAACTCGTTCCGTGACACGTACGAAACGCTGCAGTTCAAAACCCGGTCTCGGTATTGCTCCAAAACCAATTGAGCTTGTTGGCTTGATTCGATCAGCTTCACATCAGATTGATCGACAACGATGATCGTTTCAAACTTTGATTCGTCTCCGACAACACAGTACAAAGTATTTTGATCGAGGAAAGCAAACTTGTTTTTCGGATCCAGTGGCGAGCCGGTCCATCGCCCCAATTCCGTTTCAGGCAAATACGTTTTGGATACATTTTCAGACGGCATAACAACGCCGCTTCTTTTCGCGCGAAGAATCAGCCGCTCCGTGTCTGCATGTTTTATATCCAGCCGTTTCTTGAGTTCTTCCAGCTCGACCGACTTCTGAACAATCAAACTCTCTGAGTCCAAATACAGATTTCGATTCAGCTTCAATCCAGAAAGCTCGTGTTGCAACCGGGATAATTCGCCTTCCATTTCGGCGAGTTCGAGATCAAACTCCCGGTTCTCAAGTTTCGCCAACACCTGGCCTTTGACTACCTTCTCGCCAGCTGCAACGTCTTGCGAAACAAGTACTCCCGGCTCGCGAACAAACACCATTTGCGGATCAAGAGGTCTAACCACACAACTGCCATACACAAATTGCGGGAAAGGGAAGTAACAAATAAACCAAGCCAGCGCGGCAACACAAGCCAACGTTAACAGGAACCGAATCTTCTTCACTTCTCTTAGCCTCCCAGGATACAAAAAGAACTTTCCCAATTTAAAAAGTGGCACAACGATCATGCCGATCAACGATATTCCAGTCAGGAGGTATCCAACCACTGCCAGTCCCCATGGCTCGAAAACTTCAGCGAGGAACCAAAAAATCATAAACATGACCGCCCAGCGATACACAAACGAAGCAACGCTATAGATCGCAAACGACACCTGATGGCGACTTGGCAACAGCCGAGAATTGATCGGCTTCATACCCAAACACAAAACACGCAGCTTTGACAAAAGCGCCTGTTTCGATTTCTGTGCGAGATTTGGAATCTCAAGAAAGTCGGACAGAATGTAATACCCGTCATATCGAAGCAGCGGATTTGCGTTGAACAAGATCGTGCTGACTGAACTCAAAAACATGATGTTCAGTGCGAGGTAGTGAATCCAGCCGGGGTTGGTAAACCACCAGACGAAAGTACAAATCGCAGCCATGAATACTTCGACATACATACCTGCAGCACCAATCGCCATCCGGTGCCAACGATTTGGCAAAATCCATGAGTCGGAGGTATTACAGTACATCGCAGGCGTGAGGACCAGAAGCATGAACCCCATCTCATGGCATTCGCCTCCGTAATGTTTGCACATCAATCCATGACCAAACTCGTGGATCGTCTTTGTGAAGATTAAGATCGCACCCATGAACAGGACATTGTCAAAAGCAAAAAAGCTTTGAAAATCTGGCAAACGCGAATAGAACTCGTTGAGGTTGCCCACTACCAACGCCGACGCCGTAAGGCAAATGGCAAATACAAAAGCCGTAAACCATGGGCTGAAAAACCAACTCAATTTTGGATAAATAAACGTGAGCAATCGCTCGGGATCAAACCCAGGAAGCTTGAGTGAGATTAAACTTGAGAGAAGCCCGATCGCTTTTTGCTTAATCTCTTTGTTTCGTTTTTTCCTGAGTGGTTTTGCCTGACCAATTGACTCAGAAATCAACAGTCCGTTGCGATGCAGCGAAATAACCAACTGTTGGACTGCCTCAAGTCGCGTAATCTTTTCCGGAAATTTCCGCTCCAGCAAACGCTTTAGTTCCTGATAGCTACAGTTATTCTTCAACTCGCTAAGGACAAGGAATTCAGGCGCCTTCAACCGAAAGTATTTCATCCCAACGGGATCTTTGACAATCCAACAAAGCTCGCCCTGGTACACGCTTTCCTGAAACACCAAATCC
>CAYZGP010000155.1:0-10389 GCA_964478065.1 uncultured Pirellulaceae bacterium | reverse complement strand
TTTGACAATCCAACAAAGCTCGCCCTGGTACACGCTTTCCTGAAACACCAAATCCGATCTCGCGCGCAGCCCGACCGGACGTTCTTCGGCGGACATCGAAGCTGGATTGACAACAGACATATTTAAAAGGCAGTTATGGGTCGATTAGGGTCGATTAAAGAAAAGGGGCGATTAGAGAAAATAGAACTGAACGTTCTTGTGAAAGAACTCTTTGATATCGTGGAGCAAGTAGTAACCAAGGCTCGACCGGCCACAAATAATCTTTCCCGTGATTTCCGTTCTGGCTTGATCGATATTGATTTGGCTTGAATCGATCTCTACCCGAAGCTTGATTGACTGCTCATTGTCGGCGGTCACTTCTGTGGTAGGTGCAATTTCCACAAGCGTTCCAGTCAATCGTTCAGATGTGTTCGCAGCGAGCAAGAACGTAACAGGCAGCCGGTTGTCTTCGCTTCGCTGAAGTGCATTTCTCAAATGACCAATTCGGCGGTCCTCAAGATGCAATTCCAATTCCCATTCGCCCTCAAGATTGGCAATCTCCATCAGGACATTTCCACGTTGGATGGGTCGGTCCGTCAATTGTCGGCGTAAATCCCAAGTGATCACACTGCCGTTCATCGGGCTTTTGACCGTCATTTCACCCGCGATGGCCGCAAGAATTTCCAGCTGTGATTCAAAGCTTGCGATTTGAGATTTAAGCGAGTTGATATTCTCTTCGACGGCCGCAGGGTCATCGTTCTTTTCAAAGCGGCGATCCTCAATTGACTCTAGCCTCTGTTTAGCCTGGTTGAGATTGCTCTCAATTTCCTTCATGTTCAATTCTTGCGACGGACTTTTAAGTTTCGCAAGAACCTGACCTTTCTTGATAACAGAGCCGTGATCAACAAAAAGCTGATCTAAATCTCCATCTACTCGTGCGTAAACAGGCATCAATTCTTTAGGAAGCAAGACACCTTCGGCCGTTACCGAAAATTCGACTTGCCAAAAAATGAGAATTAAACTGGTCAACAAAAGTGCGCCCAACACCAACAACGACTTTGGCAAAATTCGAGGGGCGGTTAATACTTTTGACTTTCCAAGTAAATTCCAAACCGGGTAAAGGAACAAACGATGGTGCTTGTCGGCATTTCGAACAGCGTTGCCGCTATGTTGGGTTGTGAATTCAATGGTGGGTGCAACCGCCTGTCGAGACCATAACTCATTGCAATGCTCGTAGACGATACCACCAATCACTGGATTCGATTTTCTTTCATTGGATTCGGGGTCCTCAACTCGCTCGGGGAGTTTGTCAAAAATTGGATCGACAATCAGGCTCCGCGTTGCAGTAAGTGCAAGGTAGTCGTCCAAAGTTGAACTTATTTGCGGCGGGAATTCAGATTCGTCCGGATACCAAAACGCTTGCCCTGTTTTCAAAATCTTTCTGGACAATTCTTCAAGCAGCTTTGATGTGTTGCTCCTGCGATTGACCGATGGTTGGCCGCTAATCGCAAACAAACGAAACTTTCCCCGATGCTTAAGCAGAACACTAACCCTATCGCAATCAAGAACGCGCCGGGTTTCGTTTGCAACATTGGAACATGTCAACTTTTTTTCAAGCGTGGAATGAATGACGGTGAGGTAATTGCTGATTTCGTCGCGAGACAAATTCTTGACAGAGTTATTGGGAAGACCTCCCGTTTGGGTTTTTGGCCTAACCGACGGTTCGTCATCAGGACAATTATCATTCACGATCTTCAATGAAGAACTGAAAATACTACTCAGATGTTTTTCATCTGACTTTGTGGGCGCTTGGTTCAAGATTAACTCGACAATTTGCGTTCCAAATCTCTCGTACTTACCGAGCATCAGGCAGGGTCCTGCCGAACTTGGTACCCCATCTCTAGATGCGCGCACGAATACTGGGACATCCGCAGTCGCGGCATTGCTAAGCAAACTATCATGCGCCTTTCGAGTCAAATTCAAGCGTGTCGGATTGCCTTTTGCGAACTGAGCGATCACTTGAAGTCCATCGGCAGCGTCCCAAACGGCCCCAGCGTCTGCGTCGGTAATCTCGCAGAGAGTTTCCAAAAAAACTTGACCGAACTCGTGCCGACCCAAGTCGCTTGCCGAGATCTGTTGAATCATGTCCAAGTTAGGTTTAATCATATTTTTGATGAAGGTTGATTTTTTGTTGACCATCAATCTAAAGCTTTCGCGTATCCTAAATAGAGAGTTCAGAGCGTTCGAGTTGTGCTAGATTCATTGAAGTTTAATGGCACGCTAAGATCCCCATCTATTAAAATAATTCTATCATTTAGCGTATTCGAATACGTTCAAGAATCGACTAGAAAATCGACTTTCCTGCCCCCAATGAAAAATTCTAATCTTCTCAAATCGATTCGAAGGAACGCAAGTTCTCTGCAAAATGTTCAAGACGACCGTCTACGTGAGCTGAGCCTCAAGCTGAAATACGATGCGATGATTGGCACGAAGATAACGCGTCTAATTCCTGAAGGGTTTGCGTTGGTCATAGAGGCTGCTCGTCGCCATATCGGACTGGTACATTACGATGTCCAACTTTACTGTGGCATCCAAATGGCCTTGGGCCATATCGCCGAAATGAAAACAGGGGAAGGCAAGACGCTGACCGCTTCCCTAATCGCCTATCTTTACGCGCTCTACGGTAAGGGCATGCACGTCGTTACGTTTAATGATTACTTGGCGGAGCGCGATTGCGAGTTTCTATTACCCGTTTATCGCGCACTTGGCATGAGTGTTGGCGTTTTAAAAGAGAATCTCCCGCCCGAGCAACGAAGCGAAATTTACCGCCGCGATATCACTTACGGATCGGCCAAGGAATTTGGGTTCGACTATTTGCGAGATCGCATGGCCATCGCGAGTTCGGGAAACCCAAAAGCCGGTATGATGCGAGGGACAGATTACTGCTTGGTAGACGAAGCCGACAGTATCATGATCGACGAGGCGAGAACGCCTTTGATCATCGGGATGGTCAACGAATCAGAAGAAATCGTCGCCCAACAGTGTTGCCGATGGGCTGCCGACAGTGCGCATCTTTTCGAGGAAGATGACGATTTTACTTATGACCACCTAAAACAATCAGTGAAACTCACGGCCAATGGGATCCGCAAAGTCCGTGGTTTGCCGGACAATGAGGGCACGCGTCAAGTCTCCATTCAGCAGATTTATAGCCATATAAAAAACGCAATCAAGGTCCGTCGAGATTTTCATCTGGACAAAAACTACGCAATTGTCGAAGGCGAAATCCTGATTATTGATGAGTTTACCGGTCGCCCTGCAGAGGGTCGTCAATGGCAACAGGGGATTCACCAAGCCGTCCAAGCCAAAGAAAATGTCGAGATCACACCCACGACTCGCCAAGCCGCCACGATCACGATTCAGTCGTTTTTCAATCGCTACGATCATCTTTGTGGTATGACAGGAACGGCTTACACATCGCGTCGTGAATTCAAAAAAGTCTACAAGAAAAAGGTCGTTCGCATCCCGACCCACCGTCCGATCGATCGCACACAATTTCCCGCAAAGGTATTCACAACCACCCAACAAAAATTCGCCGCGATCGCAGATGAAGTCGCCGAATTGGTCACTGACGGTCGCGCGGTCTTGATTGGTAACCGATCTGTCGGTGCATCCGAATTACTGTCTGAATTTCTAACCCAGCGAAACATCGAACACGATGTTCTCAACGCGCGTTACCTCGAACAAGAGGCTGAGATTGTCGAAGGCGCCGGACAACCCGGCAAAGTCACCGTTGCCACCAACATGGCCGGCCGTGGAACCGACATCAAGCTTCACCAATCCGTTCGCCAAACGGGTGGCCTACACGTAATCATCACCGAGCTTCACGAAAGCCAACGAATCGACTGGCAACTGATCGGCCGCGGCTCCCGCCAAGGCGACCCGGGCACGTACCGCTTGTTCGTATCCTTCGAAGACGAACTGCTAAAACTAGGCCTCGGTCCCAAAGCCGCCGAGAAACTCCGCAAGAAATATGAAAACCGAAAACGGTTAAACTCACGCGAACTTTTAAAGCACTTTGTACACGCGCAGAAAAAGATCGAAAAACGATACTTGGTCGATCGCCTCGTCGTCTTAAAACAAGACACCGAGCGCCAAAAAGCAAATTTCGATACCGGTCAAGACCCTTGTTTGAGTACCGTTCAATCGTGATTCATCGACTTGATTTTACGTTGTTGAATTTGTTTTGCTCAAATGACCTCAACCAGTTTAAGCTTGGGCCGAAATAGTCGCTCATTTAAACCGCTAGAGCATTTTCAAAATTAGTTTGCGCGAATTTCGGTAGGACCGGCTCCCACCGGTGCAAAAAATTGCCGATGGAGACCGGGTCCTACATTTTGGCATGAACAAAGATTTTCAAAACGATTTAGTAGCCTTCTTCTCGATTCAAGTCTTCCATTTGTGTCGTTACGCTCGACAATAGTTCTTTGCATTGGGCCCACGAAGGGCTGATGGCCAGCACTTCACTGCAAAGCTCGGCGGCTTGTTGAAGATCATCTAGTTGCTCCGAAGCAATTTTTGAATCGTCGTTTGTCATCCCTGCCCGATACGCCAACACCTGAGCCAAACGCAACTTTGGTTCAAGAAAGTCTGAATTGCTTGAAAGTTCTGAGAGTATTTCTATGGCTTGGTCGAGATTGATTTCTTTATCTGAAATCGTTTGCAATGATTTGTTTGAGTTTTCGATTGGATGATTCGCTTTGACAATTTCGAAAATCGTCAGTGCAACATCTCGTTTCCAACGAGTGAAATCAACATTTGTAGCTTTGATTTTTTCTCGAATTGCCAATGCATAATGCAGCAATTCCAGCCCTTCGGTTTTTGCCGCTTTTGAATCCTCTGAGTTCTCGCTATGCGTAGCCAAATGCCTTCCAAGGAAATGGCAGACATAGCCATTGATGTGTTTTCCTGATACCTCATCACCCCCGGCTGAATTGGCCAATCGCAAAGAGGAATTAGCGTTTATCCGATCATCACCGAGTTTAGGTTTTTGAGGCAAGCTATCGGGCATCGAATCAGCAGCGTAGCGAAAACACTTGAGAGCATTTTCGTGCTGGCCCATATCCGCCAAAAGTTGTCCTTCCAAAACCCACAGAAGTGCCGTGTTTCGTTGACTCCACCCGCGATACCATCCAGTCGGGGCATCAAATTGATATTCGAACTGCTTCAATTTCGCTTCTTGATAGCTGGCCAGCGCATCTTCCAGCTTTCCAATCTGGTGCAAACACTCGCCTCGAAGAATCATTGTAGCTGCCCGATAGCGTAGTGCTTCTGTACCGTAAAACTCCCCTGATCGTTCGTGCGATGACAATTCTCTTTGGCTGGGCAATAGTTCTGCAAGTTGCTGAAGCTCAAGAAATTGTTTGTCCGCAGTATCATATAAAGCCACTGCTTCTTCGGCGTTTCCTACTTGGCACACCAACTCTGCAAGTAGTAAACGGAGTCTTGGTCGAAGGAATTGAATTTCGAAATCGTCCGGCCTCATGCGCACCAGCAATTCGACTTCTTCGATCAGTTGAACGTAAAGATCTCGAGCTGCCAATTCCTGGCCGGTGGTTGCTTGAAGCTGGCTTACGAAATCCAATTTGTTCAAAACCAGATCGGTCGTGGCGTCAAAATTTTGTTTCGACGTAAGAAAATTCTGTTGAGCAATTCGCCACTGCCATGAGATCAAAACAAATGAAGTTGCCACCGTCAGCAAGAGAGCCAGGCTGAGCGCCGCGGTTCGCGGATTGCGCTTCGTCCATCTGACAACTTTTTGAGTTGAGCTAGTTGGGCGGGCCTTAATTGGACGATTTCCAAGAAAATTCCCCAGATCCTCGGCGAATTTTTCTGCAGTTTCGTACCGTTTCCCAGGTTCTTTTTCCAATGCCTTGAGACAAATCGTTTCAAGATCCCACGGAACCGATTTATTCAACCGCGTTGGGCGGACCGGCTCCTGATTTCGGTGCTGCGACAAAACATCAAGCGGCTTGCCGCGGAAAGGCAGAGTTCCAGTCAAACATTCATAAAGCGTGATTCCCAAGCTATAAATGTCACTTCGAGCGTCCGCATTATTCAAGCCTCCCGCTTGTTCCGGGCTGATGTATTCTGGCGTCCCACAAATGACTTCCATTTGTGTAAGTGTCTGGTCGTCGGTTCCACGAACCAAGCCAAAATCAACGAGCCTCGCCCTTTGGTTGCTGCGGTCAAGCAAAATGTTTTGCGGTTTCACATCACGATGAATCAACCCGTTTTCGTGGGCAGCGTGAAGTCCCTCGGCAATTTCTTTGGCGATGCGTGCGGAATGACGTGGAGCAATCGGCTTGCCGTCAAGTCTCTGACTAAGCGAACCCCCTTCGATCAAAGGCATGACCAGGTAAGGACTACCATTCTCAGCATGTCCCGAATAATAAACCGGTACAACATTGGGATGGTCAAGCCGCGAAAACGATTTCGACTCTCGCTCGAAACGTGCGATTGCTGTGGGGTTGAAGATATTTGTCAGGACTTTGACAGCGACATCACGACCTAGTTTTTCGTCATAAGCGCGATAAACAACGCCCATTCCTCCTGCACCAATCCGGGACTTGATTTTAAATGGTCCCAGCGAACCCAGCTCTTCAATCGATGGAGGCCTGCCCAGAGTTGAACTCTTGAATCGATCACTGCGGGCGATTCGTCGATACTGATTCAAAACCTTTGAATCGGTTAATTCGACAAATCTAGCTTGACATATTTCGCAGGAATCCAAATGACCCGCGAGCCCTGAGCCTTCGGTGGGGTCGTGCTCCAACAGCGCTACGAGTTGATCGTCACTCGCGCAGTCGTCTGATTTGGGAATAAAATCGTGAGCCTTCATTTAGTCGAATCTTATCTCAATCGAGTTCATTTGAGTCGCCCAAGTCCAAACAAGTGTAAGTGTTATGGATCATCTTGAATTACAACGTCCTCTGCCAGATTTCGTATCTCTTGTTCCAAGCGTTTAATAACCCTGGATTTATTCACATAAACCGCATGAACTCCAACGTCCAGTGACTCCGCGACATCTTGAGGAGATCGCTGATCAATCCATGTGCCTTCAAAACACAGCCAAGTCTTATCCTCAAATTCCAATCGGACGATCCGACAGGCCTCTTGCAGGATTCGTTCGGAATAAATATCTACCCAATGTGTGTCGGGGTCAGCGCAAACTTCGTCAAACTCACTGACGCTGACTTCAAATCTTACTCCTGACTTATCTCGTTTTGTATTTCTCGATATGAACCTCTTTATTGTGTTGGAAGTAACGGTTCCAAGCCAAGCTCGAAAACGTCCTTTGGCCGGATCATATTCAAAGGTGGGAATTCGGTTGTTGATTGCTTTTAGCACTTCCTGTGTCACATCATCAGCATCCACAGATTGAAGCCGCCAATGCTGGCAGTAGCTCCGGATAATCTGACCGTAGACGCGCTCAAATGTTCTCCAGGAATCGCCATCTCCAGGATCTCGTATGCGTAGCAACAGACTGGGAGATGTATCCTGTTGTGTTTTCATGTTGTCCATGTAACTAGCCAATCCATCACGTTTTCTCTCACCACCTTCTATTTTTATTCAAGAAACTTTTTCCGCAATTACTTCAGTCAATTGAGCCAATGCTTTTTTCAAAATTATTATTCAGAATCTTTGGACTCATCGAAACTTCATTCCTGACCCTTTTAATTTTTATTTCAAAGAAATGATTTTCATTGAGAGAAATCTACTTGGCTTGACTAATTCATTTAGGGGCTGGGATCTTTCGAGGATGGGATGTTCTCTTTTGGCAATTTCCTGCCCCCCTGAAACGAGTGTTCTCGCTTCAATTTTTGGCCAGTTTTCAAAGTAATCGCGCGGATTGCGCGGGCTTTTAGGGAAAGCTGCGCCCATCTGTAAACAACTTGGACCAGGCGCTTAGATGAAACACTCCAATCGAATCGCAACAATTATCGGCCGATTCCGAAAAAAAAACGGTGAGCTAAAAGCAAATAGGGAAGCCAATTTCGAATTTCACGCCGAAGTGCTTGAGCCACGCATGATGCTCAATGGTGACATCGGCGGTCTCGTCTTTGAAGCCAACTTTGAAGATGTCGACGTTGAAGACAATGGCTTTGCTTTTTTCCAACAAGTCTCCGGGCTAACGGCAACCAATAATTTTGTCGAAGTGCAAAACAACCACCCATCGGTCGGGCCTGCTTCGGAGGGAAGCCAGCATCTTGAACTCGATGGAGTCAACGGCGTATTCGTTGAGCTAGTCAGCGAAAACGCACAAAGCCTGTTGCTGTCAGTTGACTATTCCGCACGGCCAGGTGTGGATGCAAGCCAGAATACGATCGAAATTCTTTGGAATGGAAACGTTGTTGAGACACTTTCGCTTGATGGAGAAGGCCAGCGCTCGACTGACTTTCAGGAATTTGAGATCGAACTGACAGGCGGCGTTGGTCGACTGGAGTTTCGTTCCAATACACCCGACGATGAGTTTGGATTGGGCGGCCTGATTGATAATGTTCGCGTCTATGAGCAGCTTAGCCCTCTGGCGCTGGCGGAAATCGCCGACCAAAATGTCGGGCTTGGCAGCCAACTTAATCTTACGGCATCATTACTTCCTCCCAACGAAAACCTGGATGACATTACCTATTCGCTCAGCGGAGCGCCTGCTGGTTTAACAATCGATTCACAGACAGGCGAAATCTTCTGGACAGCGACTCAGGAAAACATTGACAACTCACCTTCGGAGCCAGATCAAACGATCGTTGGTGATCCGCTGCTTGAATTCCAATCCAGTTTCGAAGACGTCGATGTCGAGTCCGGTGGCTTCGGTTTCTTTTCCGCAACATCGGGATTCCAGGGAACCAACGGACCAGTTGAAATTCAAGACAACCATTCTTCGGTCGGTGCCCCTTCGGATGGAAGCCAGCACCTTGAGCTTGATGGCATCAATGGGATTTTCCGTGACGTCAATACGACCGAGGGAGAACGCTACGAATTAGTATTTGACTATTCACCTCGACCAGGCGTTGACGCGCAACAGAACGCGATCGAAATCTGGTGGAGCGGTCAGTTGCTCGACACCGTAACCAGAGACGGTCAGGATCAACGCGGAACTGATTTCCAGGAACTTCGATACGACTTGTCGAATTTTTCCGGCGACCTTACCCGACTGGAATTTCGTTCAAATGACCCCGGTGACACAGTCGGCCTGGGTGGTCTGATTGACAACGTTCGGGTTTTCAGCCAAACGGTAGAGGTCATCGAAGGGCAATCGGGTAAGTACAACGTCACGGTCACTGCGACAGACGGACAAGGGCGAACCGACACAGAAACCTTCGAGATCTGTGTTGACCTGGACATGGAAAGCCATGCTCCAGTCTTGGCCGATGTTGCTGACCAAGCGATAGACGAGTTAGCGCCGTTTCAATTGGCATTGAGCGCAACTGATATCGATAGCTCCGCTGACCAGCTGACTTTCGAAATTTTAAACGGTCCCAATGGGGCTACGATCGACGCATCGACGGGGCTGATCAACTGGACGCCCAACGAAGCGCAAGGACCAGACGTCTACAGTTTCGAAGTCAGTGTCACGGACCAATCTGGACTCAGCGATTCGACAACTTTCAATGTCAATGTTGGCGAAGTCAACACCGTACCCATCTTGGCCGACATCGCCGATCAAACGGTAACCGAAGGTCAAGTGCTGGAGTTTTCCGTATCGGCGACCGATACAGATTTGCCAGCCAACACATTGGTTTACTCACTCGTATCTGGACCCGATGGCATACTGCTTGGTTCATCGTCGGGGCAATTCAACTTTACGCCAACCCAAGCACAGGCAGGACAGTCTTTTGATGTTGAGATCCAGGTTTCTGATGGCGCTGGCGGAATTGATTCAGCAACGTTTGCAATTTTGGTTGTAGCCCTGCCAGATCGTCCGCCTGTTTTGATGCCTGTTGAAGACCAATCAGTCAACGAAGGCGAACAGCTGGAAGTCTTTTTGGTAGCGACCGACCCCGACTCACCGAACGACGAATTGACGTTTGAACTGGTCGATGGACCCGATGGTTTGGCTGTCGATCCTTCAACCGGCCAGTTGACTTGGACGCCTACCGAAGCCCAGGGCCCCGGCGACTATGACGTCGAAGTCACCGTTACCGACGAGACTTCGCTTTCAGATACATTGACATTCCAAGTCACGGTGCTTGAGGTTAACTTGGCCCCGACGATCACGGCAATCGAAGATCAAACTATTACTGACGGCGAATCGATTGCATTGACCGTCGTGGCCACTGATGAGGACTTGCCCGTCAATACGCTGGTCTACTCCATCGAGTCTGGCCCAGATGGTGCGACGATCGATTCATC
>CAYZGP010000154.1:4229-12964 GCA_964478065.1 uncultured Pirellulaceae bacterium | reverse complement strand
AAAGATGGCGATGCCGCGGTGGCAATTGCGCCTGCTTATCAAGGTCGAGTGATGACCAGCACGTTTGATTCTGGCGAAGGACCGAGCTTTGGCTGGATCAATCGTCCGGTTATTGAAAAGGGTTTCCTTTCAGATGCCGACAAAAAGGGCAAGCTTGAAGAACATATTTACATTTTCGGCGGTGAAGAACGATTTTGGCTTGGCCCAGAAGGCGGTCAATTCGCGATTTTCTTCAAACCCGGTACAAAGTTTGAATTTTCAGACTGGACGACACCGCCCGCCATCGACACTGAAGCTTTCGAGCTTGTCGAATCAACTGATGTGTCCGCCAAGTTCAAACATTCAACCGAGCTAGTTAACTACTCGGGCACGAAGTTTAATGTCGGCATTGAACGAACTGTCAAATTGGTTGGCCCAGACGACGCTGGCAAAATGTTGGAGGTCGAGCTACCGGCTGGTTTGAAGATGGTTGCTTACGAAACCGACAATCGGATCACCAACGCTGGCGATAACGCTTGGACGGCCGAGACCGGTTTGTTGTCAATTTGGATGTTGGGTATGTACAACCCGGCCCCCAAAACGACCGTCGTCATTCCTTTTGAAGAAGGCGACGAAAAGACGCTGGGGCCAAAAGTAACCGATGATTACTTTGGCAAAGTGCCACCGGAGTACCTTAACGTGCAAAAGCAAAAGTTGTTTTTCAAAGGCGACGGTACACGACGAGGAAAAATCGGCATTAGTGCACGACGGTCAAAAGGCATCGCTGGCAGCTACGACGCCGATGGTAAAGTCCTGAACATCGTGACTTACAATGTACAGGAATCGCCCAACGGGTACGTCAATTCGGCTTGGAAGTTGCAAGACAAACCATACGCTGGCGACGTCATCAACTCTTATAACGATGGTTCGCCAGAAGAGGGCAAGCCGCCGCTGGGACCGTTCTACGAACTGGAAACTTCATCGCCTGCTGCCGCGCTCAAGCCCGGCGAAATGATGAAGCACGTTCAACGAACATTCCATATCCAAGGCCCGGAAGAACTTCTGGATCCGTTGGCAAAAAAATTGCTTGGCGCGGGTCTGGAAGAGATTAAGCGTGCGTTTCAATAAACCGCGGATGATGCGAATACACGCGGATGCAAATTCGCATTCATTGGCGTCCAATAACGTGAATTCGCGGTTCTCTATTCTTCGTCTACCCAGCGTGTTGAATTCAACAGTTGCGTCCAGATGATGGTATGAACTCAGACATATGCATTGGTTTAGGGCAACCCAGTGGCGGATGTGAACCCGTAATCTGCGGTTATTGAAAACGTGTCTTTCATTTTCGTTCCAGTTGCAGATAATTGAATTGGCTTTTAGAACGCAGCGTTGCCCCACAATTAACCTTGATGAGTGTTTTCAAATGAGTGAAGCAAGAAAGATTAAGATTTTCGATACCACGTTGCGAGACGGTGAGCAGTCACCTGGGTGCAGCATGAATCTTCCGGAAAAACTCGAGATTGCACAGGCGTTGATTGATCTGGGCGTCAACGTAATCGAAGCCGGTTTTCCAATTGCCTCACCGGGCGATTTTGATGCCGTTCGTGAAATCGCAACGAACTTTCATGGCGCCGAAATCTGCGGACTTGCCAGGTCCAACGACAAAGACATTGATCGGGCTTGGGAAGCACTTAAAGGATCAGACGATCCGCGGATTCATGTGTTTCTTGCCACCAGTGCGATTCATCGCGAATTCAAATTGAAGATGTCACCCGACGAGATTTTGGATCAAGCGGTCAAAGGCGTACAGCGAGCCAAAGGCTATTGTGACAACATTGAATTTTCCGCCGAAGATTCCGCGCGAACCGAGATTGATTTCCTTTGCCGAGTCGTTGAAGCCGTCATCGATGCCGGAGCTACAACGGTTAACATTCCCGACACCGTTGGATTTGCGACTCCTGCCCAGATGGGGCACGTGATCAAGAACCTGGTCGATCGTGTTCCTAATATCGACAAAGCCATTCTCAGCGTACATTGTCACAACGATTTAGGTTTGGCCGTCGCCAACAGTTTGGCTGGTGTGCAAAACGGCGCTGGGCAAATTGAATGCACGATCAACGGAATTGGCGAGCGAGCCGGAAACTGTTCACTTGAAGAAGTCGTCATGGCGATGCGTACTCGTGCCGACGTTTACGATTACACAACCACGATCAACACTCGCCGTTTGGTACCGTCCAGTCGTTTGGTTTCCACCGTTACGGGACTTCAAGTCCAACGCAACAAAGCGATTGTCGGACGCAACGCGTTTGCTCACGAAGCCGGAATTCATCAGGACGGTATGCTTAAAGAGCGAACGACTTATGAAATCATGTTGCCTGAAGATGTTGGTTTTGCCGATACCGATTTGGTGCTTGGTAAACACAGTGGCCGAGCGGCGCTGGCTGATCGAGCCAAGCAGCTTGGATACGATTTGACTCGCGAGCAGTTGCAAAGTGTGTTTGGCGAATTCAAAAAGCTGGCCGATCGGAAGAAAGAGATTTTCGACGGAGACATTTCGGCTTTGATCGAGCATGAAATTCTCGGCACCGTGGAAGAAGAATGGTCATTGGTAACTTTCAAAGTCGATTTGAATTACCAAAAGCCACCCACAATCAATCTAACACTCAGCAGAGGCGGCGAAGAGCAATCGGTTGAGCTGTCAGAAGGCTCCGGGCCAGTTGATGCTGCGTTCTTGGCGGTAAAAAAGATCACCGAGATCGAGATGACTTGCAAAGATTTCCAATTGCGTAGTACATCGCTTGGCCACGATGCCCAGGGAGAGCTTACTCTCGAAGCCGAATTTGGCGGGCAAACTTTCCGCGGCCGAGCAGTCTCCACCGATTGTGTAGAGGCTTCGATTAAGGCCGTGTTGAACGTTGCCAATCGAATCTTGGTCGCCAATCGTGTGAAAGCCAATGGCAGTAGTGCTTAGGTATTTTCAGCTTGCCAATGGTATTTGCTGATTGAATTCACAAAAAAACGGCTGCTGGTTTCGAACCGGCAGCCGTTTTGAATTTTCAATTTGCTTCAAGCGATTAAGCTCGTGGGCGAGCGTCAGTTGAATAGTTGGCGAACACCGAACGTGAAGAACAGGTTGGAGACAAAGTTCACCGCTTCTTCCTGAGGCTTGAACCTCAATATCAACGTATCGCCCGCTTTGACCAGCAGCCTTTGCCGTGGATCATTGATCGTATCGTTCAAGTCGATCCGAATGGCGAGCTGTCGATCACCTGGGATTCGGCGTAGAACCACCAGTTCGGTTGGCGGAACATTCTGAGCCGCTCCACCGAGCAGTCCGGTTCGTTGGCCCGTTCCGAATCCGCCACCGGCAAGTGAAATCGCGGCAAGCACATCGAGATCGTAATCACGAGGGATTGGGAATTCACCACCGTTGAGCAATCCGCTTGTGTAGTAAACATCCGTTTCACGAGTGTCAACATAAACCACATCACCATCTCGCAAGATTACGTCTTCCTGACGGAATCGAGGTATCTCGCCAGGTTTCAGACGAAGCGGAATGGAAATCGAATTGGTCTCGTCAGGGATATTCGGAATCGCTCCGTATGGGAACTGGTCCGGTCGATTGGTTCGATAGAACTCGGCGAGCTGCCGGTCTCGTCGAGCGGTGTCCAAACGGTCGCCTCGCAAAATTCGGATATCAGACTTGGCGTTCACACCAGGGATACCACCGGTTTGCAGCAAAGCGTTAAGTACATCGTTTTTGTACGCCGGCATTTGCAGTACGAAACCACGTGAGCTTTGATCGGAACGATCGGTAACACCGGCTCGTTGCTGTTGACCTTGCAACTGCTGGCCACGTTGAGACGCTGAGTTATCCTGACGAACAACAAACACTCGGTAAGTTCGCTCGCGGAACAAAGTCACAATGATACGACCGTCTTCTTTCAAGATCGGCTCTGGACCGCCGCGATAGGCTCGCTGGATCAACGCTTCCGCTTGTTGAATCGTAAGACCACGGACAGGAATTGGTTTGATCAAAGGAAGTGAAAGCGTTCCGTCTTCACGAACTGGGATCGGAAAACCAATCGCGGGTGGAAGATCGCTGTCTGGCGACGGCAATTGTACCGGTGGTGCTTCTTCAAAGTTGCCCAATACACCTTCGATGAAGACGCCCAAAACGTCTTTGGCATCAAGTGTATAAAACTCCGGCTTGGTCTGCCGCAAACGAACGGAGTCCAGTGACACCTTGGATGCCTGAGGCTCAGCCAGGAATTGGGGCGGCACTCGGTTTGCCGGAATCGTGTCGATCGGCGAGAAAGTAGCCGTGCAACCGCTGAGTGAGAAACCCATCAGCATGACCGCGACAACGGCCAGCCGAGTGGCTTTTCCATGGACGATCGAGTTGGTTCGAGTGTGATTTGCCATCACGTCAGACTCCCTTGAATACGGCTCAATTGCCGCGAGTTAGTGAAGTTTTCAAAACGGGTTGGGATTCCAATTCGTTTTGAAGTCCCTCGGTTGTGATTTGGTTAGTTCTGCTGCGTTTGTTTCCATTCTTCGACGGACATTGCGTAAGGCAACGGCTCGTTAGAATCCGGCGAAACGATGTACGTCGCTGGTGATATCTGTTGAGCTGAATCCGACACGCTCGGAGCTTCAATCGCTTTCAATGCCATTGGCAAAGGCAACGGAGTGTTGTTCCCTACTTCCGTTTCATATTTACTGTGAGAAATGACCGAAGGAGCTTGTTTGATCGGTGGCAGCGAAAATCTTGGTGGTGAATAATTCTGTGGCTGGACGATTGGAACGCCAGTTGCCCGAGTGCTTTGTTGCTTTGGTGTCACCACTGGAACGTCGCTTGGCAAAACTGGTTTCGCTTTGTCTTGTGCGATCGCAGTGTCAATCATTCGTGAAATCAAAACATCATGGTACGTACCAGCTTTGTCATGCTTGGCAGCTTTGACGCCAGCCGGATAGCCTTCGAACCAACTGTTGACGCACTTGGCACCATCGGTGGATTGAAATTGGTAACCACGGTATTCGGACGGAGGCAAAGCTGGAACATATCCGTCGCCACCATTTGCAACGCCTTGGTACCCAGCACAGAAGCCGTTCCTAAAATGCTCTTCGTAGGGCCGGTTGCAATTTCCAAAGCGAAGATTGTACGCTCGTCGTGCCCAAACCAAATCGCGATAGGTAACTACAGCGGTTTCGGTCAAGCCAAGCCTTCGCCAGCTTTGACATCCCATGGTGGGGACAACCATCAAGGCTGCTAAAGCCAAGAGGATAAGTCGACCATGGAGTCGAATTCCAGTGTTGGGTTGATTGAGATCGGCGATTTTGGACATGATTTCCCCCTGAGTGAATTCCAAAGAAACTACGTTTCAATGGATGTCTGGTCGTGAAGACAAGCTCCATTACCTCACCCAGTTAATCGCCCATTAAGCTATGCCGAATTTAACGAAGATTGGCGTTATGCCAGTTTTCGTGAAAAAATTAGCTGTATCAATGATTCTGCATGCTCTGGTCGTTAGGAATAACCGGGCTTTTGTAAACCCAACCATGAGCGTTTTGCAAGCAGAAGTGGTGCTGGCAGCGAAGTGAATACACTTGCCGCTGGGCTAAAACGCGATTGAATGAATCAGCGCTTTGGGGGAAACGCTCACGCGGAAAACGCGTGAGTAGAAAAGCTATTGAATTAACGCTCGGGTAAATGCAGATGTAAGCTTGGTAGCCGGGCTCGCCAGACTTCGGTTTTTGCTGAACGACTTGAATTAAGATGATCCAGCTACGAGAAAAAACTCAATCTGGGCAGCCCACTACTCTACAGCGACTTTTCCATTTACCAGATTGATCACACGATCAGCTTTTGCGGCAAGCGCATTATCGTGCGTGACCATAACCACGGTGAGATTTTCGTTCTTTCTCAGCGCAGTCAAAGTATCCATCACTTCACGCCCGTTTTCCGAATCCAAGTTCCCAGTTGGCTCGTCGGCGAGCAACACGGATGGCTCTGAAATCAGCGAACGGGCGATAGCGGTACGCTGCATCTCGCCACCAGAAAGCTGATTGGGCTTATGTGTCAAACGATGCCCCATCCCGACCATCTTAAGCAACTCAGTCGCTCGTTTTTTATATTTGCGTTTGTTGCGCAGATAAGTGAAGAACCCGTCTCGCACCATTCGCGGTATCAAAACGTTTTCCAACGTCGTGAGTTCGGGAAGAAGGTGGTAAAACTGAAAGATCATCCCAAATTCGCTGTTCCGCAAATGTTCTTGCTTGCGGGGTGGCAAGTTGTCAATTCGTCCTTCCTGGAAATGAATTTCGCCACTGTCGGGAGCGTCAAGCGTTCCCAGCAAATGCAGCAACGTACTTTTTCCGGAACCACTTTGGCCAACGATCGCTGTAAAATCGCCTTCGACAATCTCCAGGTCCACGCCTTTTAAAACGGGCACTTCCAGCTTTCCCTTGCGGTAGCTTTTATGCAAATTCGAAACCGACATCGCGTTGGTCGTGGCAATTCGCAACGGCGCACCGGGTGATTTTTTCGAGCGGGCAAGTTTTTCTTGCATGCGAACTGATTGGCGTGCTACATCACTCATAACGGAGAGCCTCGACAGGGTGTAAGCGGGCGGCGCGAAGTGCAGGAAGCACACTTGCTAAAACAGCGATCGCAATCGCTCCCAGTCCGACCCATACGACGGTGAACGGGTTAACGATGGTTGGAATTTCTGAAAAATAATAGATCGTCGGGTCGAAAATCTCTTGGCCAGTGAGCTTGCCAATCCAATCAGCAATCTCATTGATGTAACTAACGAAAACGAGACCAAGAATAATTCCCACGCCGGTGCCAACGGAGCCCAGCGACATGCCGTAACCCAAAAAGATCGACATCACGCCTTGGCTGGGAGCCCCAAGTGCTTTGAGGATTCCGATGTCCTTCGTTTTCTCAACCACGATCATGTAGAACGTCGCGAGAATTCCAAAACCCGCAACGGCAATGATTAAAAAGAGCAAAATGTTCAAGATCGTCAGCTCCATGCTGACGGCCGCAAGTAACGGTCGCTGTGTGTCTTCCCAAGTGCGAATGTCGAAGTCGTTGTACATGTCTGGCGGGAATTGTGCGATCAATTTGTCTCGAACAAGGTCAAGATCAGCGCCTTCTCTAAGCTTGATTTGAATCGTCGAAACCGAACCTTCACCAGAAAGTGGGTCAATCATGCCGCGAAGCCGTTGAAGTTCGCTAAGCGGAACGAATGCGAAACTTGAATCGTATTCGTGCATATTGGATGCGTAATAATCGACCACCGTGCAATTGGCCAGCACCGGTCGGGCGTTGGTGCCAATGGTTGTCAGCATAATATTCGCATCGTCACCCGGACGGACCATGTAAACGTTCTTCAGATCGCCATTTTCAGCCATGTATTTTCGCTCTGAAATCGCGATGCCAAGAATAATCCCGGTATGCTGCGACCGCATCGGATCGAATAGCTCTTCTTCATCAAGTGGGTTGTATTTTGCATGTGGATCGATCGGTATCATCAACTGATACGTTCCGCCTTGGCCATCGCTCACAATGTTGCCCACTTGCCCAGCAAAGGCATCGGCTGGATTGGTATCTGCGTTGTTGGACTCCGCGTTGTTGGAATCGTGAGCCACTCCAAGATCGGGAGCTTGCTCGGGTAAAGGAATGAACTGAAAACCTGGTTCGGCAGCGGGAGTCGGTGAACTTGGTTGTTGATCAAACGCTTGCTGAACAGGTGGCTGGTTGTGCAGTCCGTCTTTATTTTCATAGGACGCTTGAATTTCACCCGTATTCAATGGAAGTGAATTCTGTTGCAAACGGCCGCGTTCATCAAAATAGGAATCGGACGTTTGCTGAAAAAGCCGTTCCTGTTCCTCAATCATTTTCTTGTAGTGTCTTCGCTGTTCGATTCTTCGGCGTCGGTAGGGCCAGCCGGATTCACCAGGTGCAAACCGTTCGCCATAGCCATCACTTTCGAGGTTGAAGGAAAAAGCCGTTTTCTTGATCTCGTTGGTCAAATAGGGCTCAAAGTCGGTCACTTTGCCAAACGTATCGTCATCAATACCCAACAACATGATCTGTTGTGTTCGAGGCTTGTTTTCAAAGTCGAATGTAAGCAGTGCAGGAGTTCGCACGACAGCGGTGATGTTTTCGAGATCATCGCCGACGACATTGCGGATCAATGCCATTCGTTGGTTTGGGCTTTTGATTTCGCCCAGAATCGGCGCGGAAACTTCGATGTCCGACAAAATCCCATGCAGTCGGCTTTTCATTTGATCGACGAATCCAGCCATGACGCTGTTTACGACAATCAAAGTTGCCACGCCAAGTGTGACGCTGATGATCGATGCGAGGGCGATAAAGCGAGTTTTGAGATATCGCCACGAAAGAAGCAGTTTGTACATTCGCCAATCCTTTGGCTGGTTTTTGTGTGCCCGAATCCATCCGGGTTTTACGACGCAAAAGTCGTCTGGTTCGGATTCTATTTCTTACGGGCATCTAGTGAAAGCTTAATTAGTGTCCGTGTTGAGCCCAAAAGTGCCAGCAAAATCAGAAGTTGGGCCGAGAACCTCAGTGATTGTTCAAATTAGGCGAAAAAGTGTTTGGTTTTGGAACTATTGGCTTTCAAAGTTTAACAACGAGGCGACAGGCGACCGTGTTTTTCATAGATCTGGTCGCGCCGCGCAAGTTGGGCATCGGGATTCGACACCATTGCCGTGAAGAATCCTCG
>CAYZGP010000154.1:0-4129 GCA_964478065.1 uncultured Pirellulaceae bacterium | reverse complement strand
GTTGAGACTGCATCAGGTTGAGACTGCATCAGGTTGAGACTTAATCTATTCAGTCTGGCCGGAAGCAAGTGACCTCTTGTGCGTTCGCACCCAGATTCAAGAATCTGGGCTACCTTTACTTATCTGCGTTGATGACTCAATTCTCTGCTCGAAGCAATGGGAATAAGATAATATCTCGAATTGACGGTGAGTTGGTAAGTAACATCACGAGTCGATCAATTCCAATCCCAAGTCCACCCGCCGGCGGCATGCCATTGCGGAGAGCCCGAACAAAGTCATGGTCCATCTTGGCCATCGAGTCCTCTTCGGCCATTCCGTCCAATTGCTTGGCGAACAACTCTTCCTGCAAATCAGGATCATTGAGTTCCGTATAGGCGTTGGCCAGCTCCATGCCGTTGATGAACAATTCGAAACGCTCAGCAATCGCCGGGTTGTCTCTTTTTCGCTTGGTCAGCGGGCAAATGCTCGCTGGGTAATCGGTCACGAAAACCGGACCGACCAATGCGTCTTCGACTTTGGCTTCAAACACTTCGTTCTTGATCACATCGGGGTGCTTGCCCTCGACGGGGATGCCAAGCGACGCCGCGTATGTTTTGACTGCTTCTGGATCCTGCGGATCAACACCTGTGTTCTCGGCGAATAGCTCATCGTAAGGCCGACGCGCAAACGGTGTCGAAAAATCAACTTGCGTATCGCCATAAGGAACCACATTGTCCGAACCAATCGCTTTCAAAGCGTTCGCGATCACGGCTTCGGTCAAATCCATCATCGAAACATAATCACCGTACGCTTGGTAAACTTCAAGCATCGTGAACTCAGGATTGTGCTTTGGACTGATGCCTTCGTTTCTGTATACGCGACCAAGTTCGAACACTCGCTCCATTCCGCCCACCATTAGACGCTTGAGATGAAGCTCAAGCGCGATTCGCATATTCAGCGGCATGTCCAACGCATTGTGATGAGTCTCAAAAGGTTTGGCAGCCGCACCACCGGCAACGGTGTGAAGCGTTGGGCCTTCGATTTCAACAAAGTGCTGGTCGGTAAGCGTTTGGCGAATTGAAGCAACCACCTTCGACCGATTCAGGAACCGATCACGCACACCTTCGTTGTAAGCGAGGTCAACGTAACGTCGTCGTTGTCGAAGTTCGGCGTCAACCAAACCAACGTGCTTGGCAGGTGGTTGGTCAAGCGTCTTGCAGAGAACGTGAATTTGATCGGCAAAAATTGAAAGCTCGCCCGTTTGAGTTCGGCGGAGCGTCCCATCCACTCCGACCAAGTCACCGAGATCGAGGCACTGGATCAGTTCCCAGTTCTCTTCACCAACTTGCTTTTGGCCGACGAACAATTGAATCCTGCCAGTCCAGTCTTCGATGTCGATGAATTGAAGTTTGCCCTTGTCGCGGTGCAGCAATATTCGACCAGCGGCGCGGACCTTGGGACCAGTCATCGTGCCCTTGCCCTGCTCTTTGCACCAGGATCGGAAATCGGAATCGCCAAGTTGTTCTTCGGTCGGCAAGTCGATCGAGTCGCCCGCTTCGTTTACGAACTTGATTTCACTAGTTCGGTTGCGAATGTCTCCGATCATGTCGCGATCGTCAAAACGCTGGCCCCACGGGTCGATGCCTAACTCGATGATCTTTCGTAGCTTTTCGCGTCGAGATTCGTCACTGCCACTACTGCTTCCTGCTTCGTCGTTCATTGTTACTCTAAAAAGTGAGTGGGTTTTTGGGAATTGAAATATTGGACATCTGAAATTGAAAATGTCGATTTCAGCTGAGAATTTTTCGCGTATTGGTACTTAAACAAACGCGTATTCTAAAGAAACGATCGGCTTTGGCGTAGGCCCTGCACGGGCATCATTGGCCCCAGCGAGCCATGACGCGGTTTGCAATCCCGGGAATCAAGCGATCCAACCAGACGATAAATCGCCCGCCATGCGTCAATATGATTTCGTGTTTGTTTTTCTTGATCGCACGAATCGTTTTGGCCGCGACGGTTTCAGGTGGCATGGCTCCACGGATTTTCCAATCTTTTTTCGTGTTGTCTTCAATCGAAGAGTCAAAAAATTCACTGTCGGTGGTGCTCGGGCTGACCAACAAAAGGCTAACCCCGTTTTGCGAAAGCTCTGCCCGGATTGCATCGCTGAAACCGTGAAGGGCAAACTTGCTCGCACAATATTCACTTTTAAGTGGCGCCGCTCGGTGCCCTAAAACGCTACTCATGTTGACGATGATCGGCTCGGAGCCCGATTTCAGAATGGGTAACGATTCACGAATCAATTCTGCGATTGCGAAAAAGTTGACTTCAAAAACCTTTCGCAGTCGCTGATTGTTGGCTTCATCGAACCGTCCCATCGCACCAATGCCTGCGTTGTTGATCAGGATGTCGAGGCCGCCTAATTGGTTCGCGCACGTTTCAAGCAATTTTGATCTTGTTGCGGCCGAAGTAATGTCTCCCGCAACGGTCAGGCATTTGCCTCCCGCCGATTCAATTTCCTGGACTAGCTCGCTAAGCCGTTCTTCACGACGGGCACAGGCGACGACGGTCGCGCCTTCGGCTGCCAGTTGTTTGGCGAGGTGCCAACCGATTCCACTTGATGCGCCAGTGATGATGACACGTTTGTTTTTGAGCTGACGCATTTTGGGTGGAGAGACGCAGTGATGGTGACCAAGTTCACGAAAAGTGTAACCGAAGATTGGTCAGTCTGTTAGATAGAGTGATGCTTAGGGGGGATGTTTCGCGAAAAATGGCGGGGTGCAAAATTGCGAACACTAATCTTCACTAATTGACACTAATTTTTTTGGGTAACGCGCCGCTCGGGAACGCGTTACCATTTTCTGAGTCAGAAATAAACCGAATTACTTCGGTCCTTTATTAGTGAGATCAGCGCCGATTAGTGTTCTCTCGTGCAACTACCGATCGTCATCGTCATCTTCCTCGTGATCACCATCTTCCTCGTGATCACCATCATCTTTGTGATCGCCATCATCTTGGTTGTGACCTTCTAGCTCTCGACGTAGTTCTTCGTATTTTGCACGGCCTTCTTCGCGCGTCATGTCACCTTCTTGAATGGCGCGACGAATGCGGAGACCGATATTTCTCAACCGTACCTGGGCATTTCCTGCTCGATCATCGCTGTCTGAATCTTCATCGTGATCGTGTGGCCAAAGCCTTTCATGGAGTTTTTCCAGTCGTTCATTGGCTTGAGCTTCCGTTATCTCGCCGGCTTCTACGTAACGCTGCAAAGTTTGTTTAGCGTTTTCGAAACGGATGGTTCTTTTGTCATCGTCGTCTTCATGCTCCGCTTCTTCTTCTTCTTCTTCTTCTTCTTTGTCATGAGCTTCTTGCATGAACTGTTTTTCGTATTTCTCGTAGGTTTCCTTTGCTTGCTCTTCAGTCATTCTGCCTGACTCAACGCCCGCTTGGACTCGGCGCTTCACGCGTTCCATTTTTGCCATAAACTCTGCCTTTGCAGATGAACCCTCTTGAGCTTCCTCGGCTTCTTGCTTAAATCGTTCTTCGTATTTCTGATAAGTTTCCTTAGCTTCTTCTTTAGTCATTCTGCCTGACTCAACGCCCGCTTGGACTCGGCGTTTAACACGTTCCATTTGTCTTGCGAATTCTGTCTCAGAATTCGTCTTTTGTTTTGCTTCTTTCCAATACTCTTTCATGGATGCAAGTCTCTCTTCGGCAGCCTCTTCAGAGATTTCGCCCGCTTCAACCATTTTTGCGAGCCTGCCCTCAGCCTCTCGGTACTTTCTTTTGAATTCCGACATCTCATTTTTTTTGGACTCATCGCTGTCACCCCAAAGGTGTTTTTTGTGTTCTATCAACCTGCGTTTGGCATCTTGTTCGCTAATGCGGCCATTTTTAACTGCTCGCATTAATTCCATTTCTGCATGACGTAATTCCTCCATCCGCCGATCTTCAAATTCCGCTTCTTCGTGCCGGTGGTGCCCGTGCTCTTCATGATGCTCATGTTCTCCTCCGTGGCTGTCATGCTCGTGATGTTCATGCTCGTGATGCTCATGCTCATGCTCTTCTTCCATGAATTCTTTGAGGGCGTTCATCATCACGGCAGCTTGTTCAAGCGTTAGCTCATGTCTTTTGACAGATTTGGTCAACCGTC
>CAYZGP010000153.1:0-13166 GCA_964478065.1 uncultured Pirellulaceae bacterium | reverse complement strand
TTGTTTTTTAAGCCCGTCCTTGCGACTGGCGATCTTGAATTAACCAGCCCTGAAAGAACCGATCAATTTGATTTTATGGAGTCGACTTAGCCCGCCAAACGAGTAATGCGATTGACCGGTTCCATCGGTGCTGCGTTCTCGTTCTTGTAACGATACTGCATCACGTAGGCGTCTTCGACAGTGTCATCGTAGTAATCACGGAGCACTGAAACGGCTCGGAAACCAAGGTTCTTAAAGAACATTTGAGCGGCCAAATTGGTCTCGCGAATCTCAAGTACGATTCGGTTGCGACGTTGTTGGGAGAGTTTGCCAACCAGCTTGTTAACCATTTGCATTCCGATTCCACGTCGACGGACGTCAGGGCGAACCGAAAAATTAAGTACGTGAAGTTGGTCTTTGTGGAGTTCGTAAATCATGAACCCGACTACTCGTTCATCGTATTCGGCGACCATACCAATACAGTTTCGTTGACGCAAACAACGAATGAAGTCTTCTTCCGACCAAGGGAATTCGAAGCTCGCTTGTTCGATGCTAAGAACTTCCGGCATGTCTCGCCGAATCATCCAGCGAATGTGCACGTTAATGTCAAACTCGTTTTTGTCCATTGATGACATCCTTTGTCATTTTTGAATGACGGCCATGTCATTCTTGGGAGGCGTCCTACCTATATTTTCAGGTTCCAGTTTGGAAACCCTTCTCTTGTTGAGATTATTTCGAGATCGCAAAGTAAGTTTGAAATCCGCTAACAAGTTCGGCGGATGGTGAGTTCAACCTTAACAAGAATTCAAATCATTCTATTTTGCTGGCCTCAAAATTGACAGCAAATCAAACTAACTTGGCGGTTCAATTCGTTTGCTGTGTGCCCCTAGAGTAGCAAAACCAAAACTCAGTGCCAAGATTGAACGCGCTCGTAAATCGCCGGGTCATTTGCGAATTTAAAATTTTGTAGGGCGAATTCTGGCACGCGATGACGGTTCAATTTGCCACGATGTAGTTGACTGCAAACTGCAGTCAGCCAATTTTCTTCCACTGATTCGCTAGCAGGATTAACCGCCTATCCGTAAAAATCACGTTATCCAGATCATTCTTGACCCCGCGTAAGGACGATAAGAAATGATGCCTCGGCGTACTTTCTGACGTTGGAGGATTTAACGGTAAAGACGAATTCACTTTCTGCATCCAAGTGCGTCATGACAACCACAACTCTACTAACGCTCGCCGTAGCCTTTGGGCTAATAAGCTGGATTTACTCTGGCGTTTTTCTGGCGTTGACTGTTGAGAATGCAAGATTTTGGAAAGTCCATAAGAAAAGCCCTGCGCCTTCACCACACACTTATGCCCGATCATGCATCATCATTCCATGCAAAGGCGTTGAGTCAGGTCTGCGCGAAAATTTGACAGCCTTTCTGCAACAGGATCACCCTAACTACGAAGTCTTCTTTGTTATCGAGCGTCAGTCGGATCCTGCGGCAAAGTTGATTTATAACTTGATCGAGGAAAATCGTTGCGTCAAAACGCGGGTTATCATTGCGGGGCGAGCTGAGAACTGCGGGCAAAAAGTCCACAACTTGCGAATGGCCACAAAGCAGCTTTCGAACGAAATTGATGTGCTTGTGTTTGCCGATTCCGATGCAAAACCGCAAAAGTCATGGCTTCGTTGGTTGGTCAATGGAATTGGTCGAGAAGGACTCGGAGCACGGACCGGCTATCGCTGGATGCTTCCAGCTAAAAACAACTTTCCCACGCTTGCTGTTTGTTCAATCAACAACGCGGTCGCGTCGATGCTTGGCCGTGGGAAACACTATTTGGTCTGGGGTGGTTCTTGGGCGATCCACCGCCAGATATTCGACGATATTGGAATTCGCGAAGCCTGGTTTGGTGGCCTGAGTGACGATCTTGTGGCCAGCCGCGCAATCCACAAAGCGAATTTGAAAGTCGAGTTTGAGCCACAATGCGTTTGTACTTCCACCGTTGGATTTACGACCGCCGGAATGACTGAATTCTTGCGGCGTCAGTTATTGATCGGTCGCCAGTATGCTCCCAGGTATTGGTATTCCGCGTTTGTATTGGTTGCTGGATCGCAGATAGGATTTTGGTCGGCCTTGTTAGTCGGAGTTTGGGGCATCAGTCAAAACATGGCAATTGGATACATATCCATGGCCTCGTTTGTATTGCTGTACGGGATGGGCGTTGCTCGTTCTGCAGTGCGGGCAAATATTGGGCGTCGATCTTTTCCTAGCTGGAAAAGTCACAAGAAAGCCAGAAAGTTCGATATGTTCGCCGGGCCAGTCATCGGCGCGGTAACGTTTGCTTCGATGGTTGCGTCGTGTTTCGGAAGTGAAATAGTGTGGCGCAGAATTCGATACTTTATCGGACGCGGTGGACGCGTTTTAGTGATTGGCCGACAGTTGCCCGAAGGTACTTGGCCAGTCAATACCGAAGAAGGTCCCGAGCCGGTTCCTGCATTGAAATTGGCTGAATCTACAGAACTGGTCGCGGTCGCTGAAAGTAATCCAAGCGAGGAAGTCCAGCCAAACCAAATTCCAATTGCTGTACTTGAAACAACAGTTGCCAAACCGGCGGTACCGCTGCCAGCGCCTACGAAGCATCCAGCACCTGCTCAGGATTCCGGGATACCCTGGGATTTGCATGCAAGTGCCAGCCCAAAACCAAATCAAAGCCGATCGAAACGAGATGTTGCCTAAGCGATTGGTTTTTTTGTAAGAGCAAAATGGCTTATCGATTTAAACGATCTTGCGAGGTCCTCTACCACTCTCCAACTAACTTCTACGCTAAAGACAAAACATGAAAGTCATTTTGTGGGACACGCGTCTAAACGACGTTCAAAAAGACTTCGCTGGAGGTATGGGCGTCGGGATGCATCCGGGCACAGGCGGATGGCGAGGAAAAATCATTCAGCGAATGTATCGCCGTGACTATCGGCCAACTGCTTTGAATTTCGCCTACTTGGTCGCGATCCTTAAACGGCTTGGCCATGAAGTCGTCTATCATCTTCAATCCGAAAACGAGTCTGGTAGCTCGGTTCCTGCTGGCGATTTGTTCATTTTCAATCCTGCATTAATCTCTCTCGCGTCGGAATTGGAAGCGATCAAAGAAATTAAACGTAGCCAACCCAAATGTAAGATTCTGGTCGTTGGAAAAGTCGCGTTTGGAATGTCAGAGACGTTCTTGGACTCTGGTGCCACGGTTCTCAAAGGCGAATCGGAGCAGTTGCTGTTCAAGTGGGATGAAGTTTTGCAAAGCGACGAGCAAACGATCGACATTGGTAGCGTTGCAGATCTAGATAGTTTGCCGATGCCCGATTGGTCACTGTTCAAGTTCAAGAAATTCCGAATCAACTACGATTTTTGGCGGTTCCCTTCAACTTACATTCAACAGAGTCGAGGCTGCACTTTCAAATGTAATTACTGCCCTTACATCATGGTCGAAAGTAAAACGCGTTTTCGAAGCCCGTTGGCCGTAGTTGACGAGATGCGATATGGGATGGAACGCTACGGTTTTGAGTCATTCAAATTTCGCGACCCGCTGTTTGGATTGAACCGAAAAAACGTTTTGGCTTTGACTGAAGGCATTCGGCGTTTAAAAAAGAAAATTCAATTCTCCGTTGAGACTCGTGTTGATTTAATGCGAGAGGAAACGCTTCGTGAACTAAAAGACGCCGGCCTAACGAGTATCACGATCGGAATTGAAACGCCCGACGAAGCTACTTTGAAGCAATACAGCCGCGTGGCAATCAACGACGATCGGCAACGCAGTTTTGTCGAGTTGTGCCGCTCGCTGGGGATTCGAACGGTCGCCGGTTTCATGGTTGGTTTTCCACATGATACCGAAAAGAGTATTTACGATGTTCTAAATTACGCGCGACAAGTCAATCCAACGTTTGCGAATTTCAATATTGTAACGCCCTACCCCGGCACGCCATTTTACGAAGAGGTCAAGCATCAGATTGCCGATTTTGACTTTTCGAAATACAGCGTCTACGAGCCGGTAATGAAGTACGACCATTTGACGACAGAGCAAGTCAAGGAATTGCACGGCCGATGTTTTTCAAAGTTCTATTTCCGCTCGCGTTATTTCAAAGATAACGCATTGTTGCTTTGGCCTCAGTTGAGACGATTTGTGCCAAAGAAAACTGAAAGCGAGTTGGGGCATGGTGCCGCGGCCGCAAAATCCAGTTCGTTACCGATTGTAAGTTTGAAATCGAATTCGAAATCTACAAGCAAAGCTGCTTGATGGACTGGCGGAGGCCGGCTTTTTATCGTTGCGTGGCTTTTGCCATTGGCTCCTTGAATCCAACTGCGTTAAACGTTTGTTGGGTAACCTCGATAAAAAATGCAGAAAATGAAACTTGGAACTGACAGTCAGGTACAATCTGAGGCTGTAAATTCAATCGTACGTTTCAAACGCATCTTAAAAAATGAAACTCGCTAACTCTCTCGTTGTTGCCTTGGCTTTTTTGATCTTAACTTCATCTGGATGTAGTGGCCCAGATTCCGTTACGGCGAAAAAACGAACTTCCAAATTCAAACCCGTTTTTGCGAAGGAAGAAGCAGAAGGAGTTCGGCTCAATAACGTGAATTTGGATTTCTTTCATCCAGATCACTTTGCTTGCCTCACGCTAAACGTGCCCAATCTCGTTGCCAATCAAGGCATGAAGGATGTGCCGTGGGACAAATTGGAAGAGCAGTTCGGCGAGTTTGTTGGTAATGACAATTCGAGCTTGAAAAATATCAATCGAATTTGGGTGTTGCTTGATCGCACGGGGCTGGAAGAGTTAACCACGGCCGCAGCCGATTTTGGATCATCCGACGGGCCTTGGGTGTTTGTGATGGAATTTAACGACATCCCAAATCCAAAGCAGCTTGATGAAACAATTGAGAAAATGAAAAAACAGTTCGTGTTGAATAGCGGGCCGGGTGCGGTTGTCGATGTCGATTCAAAAGACACAGACTCAACAAACGAACAAGACAAAGACCAAACCGGCGAACTGTCGTTTGAGATTGTAAAAATAGACGATTTGCGAGTCGCGTTTGGTCAGCCGAAATTGGTTGCGAAAGTCGGAAAACTAAAGCGATCGTCCGAGCTCGTAAGGATTTTGGAATCGCGAAAACTGGATGCGGATTTTGAAGCCGTGTTAACGATTACGCCGATGCGGAGCACTTTGAAAAGCGCGTTCGAAATGGCTGCCCAGTTTGGTGGAGAAGCCGTCGAAAAATTTGCCGTGTTCCCAGACTTGCTCGAGCGTATTGATTTTCGACTTTCCCTCGAATCGGAGGAGATGTTTGAAGCGTTAGTGCACATGGGAGATCCAGATTTGAACCAGAATATCGCCAATGCCATTAGAGAATTTTCGGAGATGGAATCGCCTGCAATGGGAGGCGCCGGAGGTTCAATGTTTGGTGGGCAAAAGCCGCCAGAGAGTCCAGTGCCTATCAAATCAACTGACCTTATGAACGAAGTCAGCCAAGAGATTCAAGACAAAAAATTATTCGCAGTTGAAGCTGACGACACTAAAGTTGCATTTCGATTAGGCCGTCCCGCAAAATTCAACGAGCTTGTCTCTGCGATGATTCAAGACGGAAATCGTCAGTCGAGTTTTATGACCCGAACAGCCAGGGTAAAAAAGATTGCAAGTGCACTGAGGGCTTACCACGAAAAACATGACAGCCTTCCACCGGCCGGTGTGGTTAAACCCAATGCAGATTCTGGTTTGCCTCCTCAATTCAATTGGCGAGTTGGATTGTTGCCGTTCTTGGCTGAACAGGAAATTTATGAAAAATTTGATTTCGAAGCAGCGTGGGATAGCGCGGAGAATAAAAAGATCGCAGCTGAAATGCCCGACGTCTTCGAATTTGGGATCACGTCGAAAGCCGGAAATACCAAAACACGGTTGCATGTCGTCGGTGGTTCGATTGGCGTCTATGCGAACGAAAGTTTGTCGCTTGACGATATTAAAGATCAGAAGGTCAAAACAGCGTTGGTCATTGAGGCAGCTGATAGCCATGAAGTTGAGTGGACTCAGCCTGGTGTGCTGGAGTTTGCCGAGCCTGCGATGGAGAATTTTGGCGTAAAAGACGAAAAAGCCGTCTTGCTCGTAACGGCTGCTTTCAAAGTTAAAGCAATTCGAATGACCGAAGAAAACTTGCGTGCCGTTCTAACGACCGATGGGGATGAAACGTTAACTAGTAAGTCATTTTTTTCGCTGGCAAAGTAAACAGAATCGCTATGGTTCAGCGAGCCCGTGTTGTGGATGTTGGATCGACGCGCGCTTAGCAAATCAAACGAGTCCAGGTCCCTGGGCTGGTCTAAGGCGAGTGTAATGCCAACGCTTGCTTAACCAGTTCCAGTGCAAGCTCGCAGCCCGCGAGATTTTTTTCTTTGGCCGAACTTTCAATCGTTCCACCTTGGGCTGCCAACTTGCTCAGTCCAATGGTACTTGCAGATCCTTTTAGCCAATGGCCAAACTCAACCAGTACTTCAGTGTCGGCGTCTCTCAGCGCTAATGACGTTTCCGGCAAACGATTTTCAATTCCTGTATGAAGTCGATCCGTTAGCTTTTTAATCATCAACGGCGGAAGCTGGACAGAGGTTTCTGCGGCAGAGGTTTCTGCGGCAGAAGTTTCTTCGGTAATGATTTCTTCGTCCGCGATCGGCTCCAATGCGGGCGTTGTTGGTGAATTGGTTGAAGGCTCATTTTTCAGTTTCTTTTGCGACGCTTTGCAGTCAAAAACCAAAGGTGAATCGCGTAGCATTTTGGCAAGCAGTTTAAGGAACTGATTTACATCGATTGGCTTTGTCACAAAACGATCGCATCCCGCATCAAGGCACTTGCGTTCGTCACTTTTAAGTGTGTTTGCTGTCAATGCGATGATTGGAGTCGTCAAACCGGATTCACGTAGAATCTTCGTTGTTGAAATCCCATCGAGACCGGGCATTTGCATGTCCATCAATACGACGTCAAAGTCCGCATCGACCGCAATCCTGTCCAACGCTTCCTGGCCGTCTTCGCAGGTTTCTGTTTGTGCGCCTGCCGTGTTTAAAATATATGCAATGAATTCGCGATTGGTTTCTGCATCGTCAACGATTAAGAATCGCCGGCCACTCAAATCGACTTTGTCATAGCGGAATGACATCTGTTTTGCTTCCTGATCGCAATTCACTTGGTCGACCATTGGGACTCCAGTTACGTCGCCGGTGGCAATGGAAACGGAAAACTTGCTTCCTTCACCCGGCACACTTGAAACACAAATGTCGCCTCCGAGTGCAAGTGCAAGGCGTTTTGAGATCGCCAATCCCAGTCCTGTACCGCCATACTTCCGAGCCGTCGAAGATTCGGCTTGTGAGAATTGATCAAACACTTTCCCGGTTTGTTCTTGCGACATCCCAATGCCCGAATCGGCGACGTCAAACACCAAAGATGAGTCCTTTTTCGAGAATCTCATCGACAAATCTACTGTGCCTTCAGGAGTAAACTTGACCGCGTTGCCGACGAGGTTCATCAAAATCTGTTGCAATCGAGTAGGATCCGAATGAATCGTTTCTGGAATTTGACCGTCTACGATTAAGTTCAACCCGATCCCAGCTTCTTTGGCTTTCAAAGCAAACGAATCGATAACCTGGCTGGCAATCGTTAATGGACTGCAGTGGATGATTTCGATTTCCATTTTGCCAGCGTCAATTTTGGACAGGTCAAGGATATCATTGATCAATCCAAGAAGATGTTTGCCGCTTCGGTGAATCGTTTTCAATCGTTGAGTGTTTTGTTCAAGGCTGCTCTTGCGCACATTTGAGTTGCTCTCGGTAACGCTTGGCTCGGATTGCAGGTCATTGAGAATCATCTCCGTGTAACCCAAAACTGCCGAGATCGGAGTCCGGATTTCGTGGCTCATCATGGCGAGAAAGCTGCCTTTCGCCTGGTTTGCGGCTTCCGCGGAGTCCTTGGCTTTTTCTAGTCTCGATTGTGTGGTTCTTAAAACGTCGGTGGTATGTTCGAGCTCAAGTGAACGAGCCTCGGCGGCTTTGGTGCGTTGGTCGACCAATCGTTCCAGGTTCGTGTTCATGTGTTCCAGTTTTTGGAAACCATCGGCGCGCTCCAATGCGGCACCGGTTGCGGCTGCCAGGTAAGTCGCAATCTTACATTCGTCCTCGCGAAACAACCCTTGGACGAAATCGTTTCCAACGTAGAGTACGGTTTTGATGCTTTCGTTGACCAAAACAGGAACGGCAATGTAGGATCCTTTTCGTTCCTGCAATGCGTCGTTAACTTTTGCGACTTCAACATCGGAAGTATGTGGATGTCCTGCATTGAGTGCAAGTTGAAAAAGCGACTCATCAAACTGCGAGTTGAAAAACTCTGGAGAAGGTTGGAATCGGTTCTCGGGGTTTACGTGAACCAGTAGCGCACGTTGGCCTCGCAAAAGTTGTTTTGCGGCCTCCTTCGTTTGCTCATAAATTGCTTCACGCGTAGGAGCGGTCGCAATTTTTCGCCCAGCGTTGAGCAATGTATCAAAGCGGTCTTGCAAAGAAAGCGATTCAATATTGCCTTTGACCTTGATCTGGCTTTCAAGCTGCTCAAGGGATTGTTGGGCTTGTTCAAACACATGCTTCGCGTTATCCCAATTGAACTCCGTTCCAATTTCGCCATAAACAAGTTGAGATTGTAAAAGTTCGTATTCAGCCCCCTGGGATTGGGCGACGTTGACACTTGCATCGATACATTTTTTTGCCCGCAGCATTCGCCCAGCTTGTGCATTGCTCAACGACAATTCTCGCAGCGCGTGAGGTAGATCGTTTTTGTATTTCCTGGCAACGCGAACGGCGGATTTCGCGGCTTGGTTGAACTGACGCGTCAGTTTTCGTTTGATGGATTGCAATCGTGGAGGTCGGTTTTCCAATTTGTGTCGGAGCGCCGTTGCATACCAAACGTAGTTGGTCGCGACGTAAGTATTAAGTAATCCGGATTTTTTTGAAATTTCAATAGCTTCTTGAAACGACTCGATGGCTTTGTCGTACTCGGCGTCATGCAAATTGCTGATGCCGAGCGCTAGCAAGATTTGACATTTCGTCTGGCGGTCAGAAATATCTCGTTGACTTTCACGTTCAACGACGTCTTTTGGGATCAAGCCCATTCCTGCTCGCACCCAAACGTCGAGAATGTTGCCACTGGATTGCAAGTCGCCGACTTTCAGGGCTGCGTGGTAGTTGAGTTGAGCTTTATCTAGTGCCTCCCGCAATTTTCCTTGGCGGAATAGACTGGCCGTTGCATGGTAACGGGCAATTCCCAGCTCCCAATAGTCGCCAGTTCGGTCGAGAATCGCAATTGCTTGTTCTGCTTCGTCGAAAGCATCTTCAAAATTTGAATTGGAGTAGTGGACAATTGAGATGAAATTTCTTGATTGGCCTTGTCCCCAAAGATCTCCAAGTTCCTGTCGCATTTGTAGCGAGCGCTCGGCGTATTTGAGGCCGCGACTGTGCCACGGGATCAGCGACAACGCCGGAGCATGTTCTGAGTAACATTGTGCCAACTCGCGCGTGACGACATGTTTTTCGGCAAGGTTGAGCCCGCGAATATGGGCGAACAGGGTGCGAAACTTGTTACTCGTATACCAATATCCATGGGCAAGTCGACTAAAGGTTCGCCACGCCAGTCGAGACTCGTCGTTTGGCTGACAGGTTTTGACACCCACGAAAAATTTTGGGAACGCAGTATGAAAAAATTGCAGTGCGAGTTCACGAAATAGATCCAGCCAGAACCATTTTCCTTTAGGCACTCGGTATCCGAGTTCAGCAAGCGCTTCTTCAAAATGAGCAACAGCAGCCGCTTTGTTGCCGACTTTAAATTCGAGTTCACCGAGGTCAAGTCTCAGGCCAGCGGATTGCAGTGGAGTATGGGCTAACGACTTTGCTCGCTTCATCCAACCCGCTGCCTCATCGTAGCGTCCGTCCAGCATCAAAGTATCCCCCAGCGCGGAATAAATTTCGAATCGGACTGGCGAGTCGTCTGGTTCATGGCTCAGATTCGCGGCAGCAATTTTTAATTGGGCCTCAGCGGAATTCAATGAAAATTGCTGCCGAGCGATTGCTGCCGATTTGATTGCAAAGTGGAGGGCTTTCTTGGGGTTTTTTGCTTGGTGAAAATGGTAGGCAAGTTGGAAAGGATTGTCTGGTTGGGTTCGTTCAAGTAGATTCGCGTAGGCGTTGTGAAGTTTTCGCTTGTCGGTCTTCGCCAATCGTTTAAGTAACGCTTCTCGAAGCGTATCGTGGGTGAATTTAAGCATCCCTTCCGGGCGACGCCAGATAATCCGATTGTTTCGCGCAGCCTCAAATGGAAGTTGGCTTTTAAGGGTTGAGTCGGAGATCGCAATTGCGTCTTCAGGCAAGAACTCTTTTCCAATGATCGCTGCGGCACTCAACAGCGAAAGTGTGTCGGCCGGGAGTTTCTCAAGTCGCAACAGCAGTAAAGCCGCCGCGTCATCAGCCATTTGGTGTTCGGCCAGACGTTCCGGGTCAACCTTCCAGTCGCCTTCAATTCGGGAGATTGCCTCTGACTCAATCAATCCTCTAAGAATTGCAGAAGCCATCAACGGACTACCGTCGGCGAATTTGATTACCGTGTTAGCGGCTTCATCGGGAATTCCACCGGCCATCGAATTGACGAGTGATTTGACCTCCAGATCAGTCAACGTTCCCAACTCGAACAAGTGATCGGGGTTTATGCGCGCAGTAAAACGACTGGCTAGTTTTGGGTCATCCGAACGAATGGAAAACACCGAAAAAGTATTTCCCGTCTTCATCGCAACAAAGTCTTGCAGGATTCTGCGTGTTTGTTTGTCCAGCCATTGGCAATGATCAAACCAAATGATCACAGGGAATTGGGGAGAAGCGATTGAATCCAGAAGTTTGCAAACAACGGCCCTGACTCTTGCCGAGCCAAATTCCTTGGGCCCCTTCGTATTTGCCAAGCTGTTTTGTTTGACGTAGCCAAGTTCTGCGGCAAGTTCAGGTGAAATAGAGGCAATGTCGGATAGATGTGATGCGAGTTTCGATTTGAGTCTTGATTTGACTTCGGGCATCGTTTGAACCCAGTTCAAGACGCCTGAAACCAAGTCACGAATTGCTGCCATGGGTTCTTGGTTGACCTGGTTAACGCCTTCACAGCGCAGCAACTTTACATTTTGCTTGGTGGCGCGCGAATGAAATTCGGTGATCATCCTGGATTTGCCCATACCGGTGGGAGCGGCAATGACTACGTTACAGTTTTGTCCACCGACCACGAGTTCCAAAGAATTCAAGAGTTGCGACAATTCGTTTTCGCACCCGACAAATTTGGCTTGCATGATCGTGGGCTTAGCTTCAGTCTGTCCAACGATGAAGGTATTGTCGTTCTGGCCGTTGGCCAATTGATTTTTGATGTGAGTCAAATCGTGGCGAACGGATTCAGCCAATTGATATCGCTCTTGCGGATCTTTCTGAAGCAGTTTGAGTACGACTTCGCGCATCGTTGTTGGGGCATCATTGCGAATTCGCGCAACTTCGGGTTCGCACGTTAGATGGTTAAAAAGCGTTTCGCCGGCTGACGGGCCTTGGTAAGGAACCTTGCCCGTGAGGAGTTGGAAAAGAAATGTCCCAAACGAATAAAGGTCCGCCGTGGGGCCGACATCATATTCCAACGTGCCTGCTAATTCCGGTGCCATTGTCTCAGAAATTTCGTTGACTTGGCTTGGGTGAAGAAACTGATTGTCCGCAAACCTTTCGGGACCGACGCCAGTCAGGTAAGTGCGATTTCGTCCGATGAGAATTGACGAAGCGCGAATATTACGATGGTTGATGCCGTTTTGATGAATGCAAATCAATGCATCGAGAATGTCAATTGAGATTTCAAGGATTCGTTCCAGTGACAACGAAACGATTGTCTCTGTATCAAGCGGATGGGCAAGCACTACGCGGGTCGCCACATAGACCCAATCGCCTTCGACGGCATATTCGTAAGGGCTGAGAAACTGCGGACATTCAATCGTGGATAGAGTTTGCGTTTCTCTTTCGAAAAGCACCAGCTCTGCATCTGAAAAACAATTCCTCGGCATGAAGCTCAATCGCGCCGGTTGGCCTGTTACTCGATCAAGTACGACTTGCGCCGCATTCCAAGTGCCAACAAAGGCCAGTTGAGTTTCTTGATCGCTGCTGGCGCCATCGGCCAGTAGCAATTCAAAGCGTTGGCTTTCAAACGGAGAAGTGACCACGTTGTTCATGAGCAGGTTTGTAAAGAAGGAATCGTCCACCCAACTTTAGGTTTCAAAGTTTGCCTATTCGAACCGCCGTGAGCGGGTTTGCCCTTAGCTAATTCAATTTGTAAGCGATTCCGTTGCTTTCAATTTTTCTACCGACAACAACATGTCTTCGCTTGTAGCGCGCCGACATTCTGGTGGTAGGAATTTTGTACAGGACGAGGTAACGATGATAAAACGACATTCGACTAGAGAGTTTTCAGTTGACTATGCTCAAAGAATTAACCCTCGATTGATGACCCGGCTGCTGCGCAAAGCAGTACCGGTGCTGGAACATACCAATTGGAAAATCACCAAAGTCAAATTTGGATTTTGCGAAACCGTTTTGCCGCTCAATGTGGAAACGACGAATCAGCACGGAACCCACCAAGCTGCTTTGATCTCGCTATCGGCCGACTACACCGGAGGAATGGCACTTACTTCAATCCTGACGGGCGTTCCACTGTCGGGAATCCATCGATGTGTGCCTGAAGAAGCCGCATCATTGTGGTTGGCTTCGATGGACGTTAAATACCTGCAGCCGAGTACCGGTCACTTGATTGGCCGTTGCAAAATCGACCCAGATCAGATCGAAGCGACAGCCAGACGTTACATGCAAGGGAAACGGATACTGGTTTCGCTTCCTATTGAGTTTGAGTCCAACGGAGTCAAGGTCGCCGAAGCAAAACTGAAATACTTTGCACAACCAACCATTCAATTGCTTAACGCAGGGAGTCGCTCAACTTTGTTTACTCAGAAAATTAAAGCCTCTGCTCGCATGATTGCCGGAGTACGAGCATCATCAAGTTCTTCGTCGCGTGTTCGCGTCGATTGTCCGCACGCGAAACTCGCAGCAGGGCCTCACGGCGAAATGTTGGCAAA
>CAYZGP010000152.1:0-13224 GCA_964478065.1 uncultured Pirellulaceae bacterium | reverse complement strand
CACCCCAGTTATCCGGGATGCCTTGGTTAATTTTCACTGGCCAATTTTCGTTGGTCAAAGTGTGATTTTGTTAGAATCGGATTTGGATTTTTGTGCTTCCGCCAATTGTAATTTCAGCTCCACCACGATTGAATTTGTTATTTCTTTGCCTCTCGCTTGGGATGCTCGGGAGTATGCCGATAGTGAATCGACTCTTCCAGCAGCAACTGTGTTGTTTTGGCTTGGATCGTAAGTACGGTCGATATGGTCGTACTCATTGGCATTTGCTCGCGAAGCCACGAACTTGCTAAACGGTCGTCAAATCCTGTGCCACGTGTCAATTATTATCGAATATTTAGTCCAAAAATTGGCTCTCAGACTACGATAGATACTTACTGAAAACGTATTTCAACTGCCGCTTTGTTCGGCCATCCAGCTGAGAATGAATTCCAAGTCGCTCAATCAAAACCAATCGGATTCGATGCAGGCCGATCAGCGTACTTGGTCATTCGGGATTCGAAGGACGGTTTCGATATTTATCATGGGCTGGTTGATCCTTGTCGTACTGGGTCCGCTTTCTAATCCCATCAGCTCGCAGCATTTTAGTCAGCCGTTGGCGGAGAGCGTGGCGCCGCTTCATCAAGCGTTTTTTCTCGATCATGGCTATCGCTTTTTCGCTCCCGACCCAACTGCCTCCCACTTGCTGACGTTTAAAGGCACTCGCAAAGACGGCTCTGAATTTTCAGGACAGATTCCCGATCGAAACAGCCATTGGCCTCGTTTGCTTTACCACCGCTGGTTCATGGTTAGTGAAACTTTGTTCGCAGAAAACTATTTGAAGCCATCCCAGTCCGCGTTTGAGCTACGGGAAAAGGAATACAAAGTGCGACTTGAGTCGTTACTAGTGTCCAATGAGAGAGGGCTTCATCGCAAACTGACCGAAGAGCGAAAACGAGAGAAGGCATTGTTCGAAACGGCGAGGGCGCGGACGGATTTGCTGACCGAGGCCATCGCCAAGGTTATTATGCAGCGACACGACGCGGAATCAATTCAGTTGTTTGTGCGTGAGCGTGAGATCCCTTTTCCTGAACAAGTCCAATTAGGATTGGGTTTGGATGACGAATCGTTGCTTTCCCAGCCGTTGAAAATTGGCGAGTTGGATGATGGCGGCTTTCGCGCGTTTGATTTACAGCCGCAAACGGAAACGATTGACTCGGAGGAGATCCAATGAGCTCCTCAGAATCAAAATCAGGCAAATTAAAATCAGCCAAATCAAAAAACGGCGAAATCAGCACATGGCTTGGCGATTGTTCGGCTGCATGGGATCGTTTTTGGTTTCAACCACGCGATCCGTTTGTTTTGGGAATCATGCGAGTGTTGGTTGGGTTGATTGTGTTTTACACACACCTCGTTTGGTCGTTAGAGCTGTCAACGTTTTTGGGCAACGGTGGAATGTTGCCGGAGGCGTATCGCGAGTTGGTTTGGGGGAACCCATTTGCGTGGAGCCATCTGGACTTAATCGCTGGCCAGCCATTTGCAATGAGCGTTGTGCATCTGATTGGATTGGTTGTCGTCGTTTTGTTTACGTTGGGTCTTTGGACTCGTTGGACTTCGATTCTCACGGCGTTGTTGGTCATTTCCTACGCCAACCGCGCAACTGGAGCGTTGTTTGGGCTGGATCAAATCAATGCGTTTTTGTGTATGTATCTTGCGATTGGAAATTCGGGCGCCGCGTTTTCGATTGACCGCTGGTTGGCGATTCGGAAAAGTGATCCAGATAAAGACGATCTCGCAGAAGGCATTGTGAAAGCAGATACGCTGACGAATATTTCCACTCGTTTGATTCAAGTTCACATGTGCGTCGTGTATTTGTTTGCAGCGATCGGTAAGCTTGGCGGCGAAACCTGGTTCAACGGAGAAGCGATTTGGGGTGCGTTGGCATCTTATGAATATCAAACGATCGATATGACTTGGCTGGCCGGTCATATGGGCTTGGTCGCGATCCTGACGATTACAGCGTTGACATGGGAGTTGGTCTACGCAGCACTCATTTGGCCTCGTTTAACTCGCCCGATTATTTTGGCGATGGCGATTCCAATTCACCTTGGCATTGGGATGTGCATGGGCATGATGACGTTCGGTTTAATCATGCTTGTTGGAAACATCGCGTTTATCGAGTCACGCTGGTTACGGGCGATGATTTACAAAACGTAGGGCACCTACCTCTGCGCGACGAACTCGTATTTCGGTTTTTGCGCGGAAGGGGCTTTTTTAACAGCGGTCAACGAGAAGAAGATTTCCATTTCGGAAGTTTGATCCGTGCCTACTCGCTGCCGATGTTTGCCAACGCGATCAAAGCGAGCGAAGTTGCGATCAGCGGATCGTTTTCGCGCATTTGATTGAATTCGCTTTGCCAGAGACCGGATTGGGATTGTGTGTCGACCAATAACTGTGCAATGGCTCTTCTACGTTTTTTGGTGACAGCCGGTTCAAAGTGATCAAGCGATCTCGATAATGCTGTTAGGTAATAGAATCGCAAGCTTGAAGGCCAAGAGCTTTCTTCATCGGTGAAGCCTGGCACTTCGTCGATTTGAGGATTCGCGTTTAGCCAAGCCACCGTTTGCTTTACGGCTTCTGCGTCTTTTTTGGCGTCGGTGAATAGAAGGATTCCCAGCCCATCGCATGTGGCACTGCCGTAGGCTCGCGGTTGCTCTTCGGTGACCCAGCCCGCTTTATTCAGGTTCGATCGAATCTCCGAAGTGAAATAGAATCCGCCTTTGTCTGACGTCTTCACGATTCGGTCGCACCAAACCTTCGCGGCGGCAATGGATTTTTTGATCCGATCGTCTTCGAATAGGTCGTCTGATTGGTATTGAGATAACGCTTCAAGAACGTAGTAAGTTACCGAAACATTGGCACCCGCCGTTTTCCCTTTTGTCGATCCCGGCCCAAGAATGTCCCAGCCGCCGTGGTTTAGGTTCTCAGGTTTGAAGCCACGTTCTTCCATGCATTGACCATCCAGCAAAAACTGAATCATGTTTTTGATTTGAGTGGGTGTCAGGCCGATGTTGAGTTTTTTGTGAACGGTCAATATCAACGACGTGCTGTAAACCGGGTAGTCCATTGACCCGTCGGGAGCCGAGACGCAGCCGCGTTTATCGATCCCCTGCTTGAGAAAATCGACTGCTTTCTTGAAGGCTGCTGCGTGTGGCTTGCGAGATTCTGCAGAGAGATGGCTGATTGAGTAAAGCGTAAACGCGGTTACCGCAGCGCCTTGTTTCATCGAGCCATAATGCTCACTATGCCAAGCGCCATCGGTGGCTTGTTGGCGCATGATTGATTTCAGACCGTCGGCGATTGCTTGTTCTGTATCGGGAAAGCTACCGTCGGGATTTTTTGTGGCGTTTTCGTCTTGTTTTTTGTTGTCTTGTTTCGTTTCTTGAGCGGAACAAGTGTTACAAGAATTGAAATTAGCAACCGCGGCGTTACCCATTGGGAATTGCGCACCGAGGCACGCAAATCCAATCAGGAAAAAAGAAACCGATCGAATCATTGTTGAGAGATTGGGAGGTAACGGTTAGGTGCTGAGAGCACGAGGCACGCAGCCGCTGTGCAGAATGTTCGGCTAGTGATGCAGTGATGACCAACCCAGCTTCCGTCCTGGTTTTGGACTTTGATGATTTTGTCGCGAACGACTGGGAACCACTTCGTCCAATCTTCACCGGCTTTTTGAAGCATCGTTTCAGTGATCAAGTGGAAGGCAAGATATTCTTCACCGCCGGCTTGATTGAATGCGGTGCTTCCGTCCTTAACGAGCTTCAAGACTTCTTTGAATGATTTTTTAACGATCGCATCGTCTTCTTTGCCCATCGCATAAAGCACGCGAATACCAGCAGCGTTTTTGTAAAGCTGATGCATCCAGTGGCCGCGACTCTGACCCATCTCTTTTTTCATTTTGCCGATCAGGTAATCGGAAGTCTTTTCAGGCGACGCACCCACTTCGAAACCAGCGAAGTGTGATGATCGGAGGCTGGTCCAGCCCATCACGGTGCCAAGCGTTGGTGCCCATGATTCGTTGCCCCAGCTTCCGTCAGGCCGCTGAGCTTTGGCAACTGCATCGATGACCTTGCGGGCGGCAGTCAAAGTCTCTTTTGGAATGTGAGCTTCGCCAGCAACCTGAGTCAAAAACAGAAGCGCGAAAAACGTATGGGCTTGATCGCCAATTTTTCGCTGAAGCTGAGTTCCTTTTTCAGAAGTGATGTTTGTCGCGGGCATCACACGAATTCGCTTCAACAAAAAGTTCACAATATCGCGAAGGGCTTGCTTGTTGGGGCCTTGGCTCGGTGTGCTTCCATCGCCAAGCATCGCAAGTCCAACGACTGCTGTGCAACCGATGTCATCTTTGTGACCTTTGTCGACGCCGTAACCGCCTGAGCGTTTGTTGCGACCTTTTTTGATCCATTCCATTCCACGCTGAACGGCCAGCATCGATTCGCGAGTACGTTCTTTGAGAATGTCATCGCGCGTAAGTCTTGTTGGATTGGTGGTGTTAACCATTGAACCCAAATTAGAGTTCAATCCCAGTCCAAAACCTGAGGCGACTGTAGTGGCGGTTGTTAGAAATCCGCGACGTGAAAAGCTCATTTTCATACTCCCATCTAAGCGTGGTTTGAGGTGCTAAGATTATTCACACATTTTAACCCAAGTCAATTTTCGATTGTTGGGTTTTCGCTAGCCGTTACCAAGTTATTATCGACTTCGAAATCTCTCAAAAGTCAGTTGAATTGGGGATTTTTGCGGAACCGAGTGATTTAATACGGGTTATTGGGCTTCTGCTTGGCCCAGTACGCTAGGAATTGGCTGGTTCGTGCCGCGAGAATTGACTTTGCATCAGTCGATAGCGGAAAAGATAGTTGGCTGTAGTTTCAATGTGTAGAATAAGACAGTCTTCCAAACAGAAATCCACAGCTAATGGAAGTTCTCGTGGGCCGACTGGCGACATTGTCACGTTTGCCAGATTTTCGATCGAACCGATACAAATTTGAAGGGATGGTCATGTCAAAACGCTCGCTCAACAACACCCTTGAATATTCGTTCGCCGCACTTGTCATACTAACCTTCTTTTTTGCCAACTCGGTTATGGGACAAGGCAAAAAGGAAAAAGAGGAATACGTTTGGAAAACTGTTTCTGGCAAAGTTGTTGATGCAGAAGGTCAGCCCGTCAAAGATGCTTTTGTTTGTCACTACAACATCAAGCGTCATCCAATGAATCACACTTCAACGAATGAAAAAGGCGAGTTCGAACTAAAATATCGAGAATTTAAGAGTGCGTTAGAGAAGGGAAGACTCTGGGCCTATTCGCCGGACCACAACTTTCGCTGTGTTATGAATATACGCACCAATGATCATCTGCTTGAACTACCAAAATTGACCGAGTTCAAAATCACATTTTCGCAGCCCGATGGAGAGCCGTTGAAAAACGCCATCATTCAACCTTATCGCTGCTATGTGCCCAATGGAAAATACTCCGATGCCATATCCAGGCCGAGATTGGGTGGGATCATTCCAGATGTACTCGGCAAGAAACTTGCAACAAAGACAGATGAAAATGGACAGTGTGTGATACGTAGTATTCCAAGAGAACTTTGGGGACGTGTAATTATCGAATCGGAAAATCATGGCAAACACATTTTGGGCGGAGGCACTTCAAAAGATTCGTTTAAACTTGCAGAAACCGGCTCACTCAAAATTGAAATCCTTCCAGACGAGCCAATCGAATTTGCAGGTACCGAAGTTTCTCTCACCGGCTATGGTGAAGGAGGCGAGACTTTTCTAACTGGAAAAATCGGTGGGATGGGTATTTGCAAATTCGATCATGTCGCTCCCGGTGAAATCAAAATCAGGATGAAGATTGGTAAGGATGAGATTTATCAGCCAAAACTTGAAAAAAACTACACCATTGATTCGGGCTTCGAAAACCATATAAAAATTCGCATCAAAGAAACGGTTGTGATTCAGGGTAAAGTTATGGCAAAGAAAAAACCGGTGCCAAATGCGAAGCTAGTCCTTGCAGATTCGAGAACCATTTTTCGTACGGACGAAAAGGGCGAATACAGAACCCGCGTTTTTCCCGGCAATATAAAAATAGATGTGTACGATATGCCGCGTCAGTTCTACAAAGATTTCGAAACCGGAAGCTACAATTCCTTTTCGGTTAAAGCGAGTGAACGTCCTGTCACTTTAGATGACATCGAAATTCCTGCGCTCACACCGGTTCGAGTAAGTGTCGTTGATGAGAACGATAAACCAGTGACCGGATTTGAAGTTCATTCAGTTTACGAACCTCTTGGATACGGCCCGCTATACACACCAGAACTGGATAAACAAGGTAACGCTATTGCAAAACTAGCTAGACGCGATTTGGGCAATCTCGATGAGGGTTCTTATTTCCTTATTCAACCGAAAAATGAAGGCGAAAAAAGCAACCAGGAAGAGGAACCGAAAAAAATCAAGCTTTCTATTGATTCAGATGCTTTGGCGCTCGCCGGCACTGACGAGACATTGGTCTTTCGTTGTAAACGAGCAGACATTAAGAGCGCACAGAAATCTAAGCAGTCTGGAAAATCGTCCGACGCTGCCAATTCGAAGTGACGGTGGAAATCAACGTGACAGGCTTGCTGTGTTAAAGAACGGGGTCGGGCGGAATCCGAGGAAAATCCTTCCAGTTTAAAAGAAGTTTCTTCCTCCGTGACCACATTTGAAGTCTCTTCCACGACGACGAGTGAATGAACCGCCGCACCACCAAGTACGCTCCGCGATTTGTGCTTGGAATTTTGGCGTCAAGTAAAGTCGATGCAAGTTACTCGCCATGACAATCGTATCAGACAAGATTTCAAAATGAATGTGGAAGAGACATTTATTGGGAATTGAGAGTTACCGTACGCTGGATGGGTTACGTTGAGAATTCAGTTGGGTAGCCGACTGACCGAATATGCTCTTCAGTGGTGTCTGCTCAAACATGTTTTGAACGGCAGCAATTGATGGAGTTGATGGAGCTGGTGCAGAGGCAGCAGCCTGACGCTCGGCTCGGGCATGTGTGAATAGAAACATGAACGCGGCGATGCCGATGGCTTGCAGAATTAAAGTTCCTAAAACAGGAGATGACTTTTTGCTTTTTCGTTTCTTAGTTCGTTTGGCCATGATCTTACTCCGTTAGATTGCGTTGTTTGTTTGACTAATTGCAAACACGATGCCACTGAAGCGATTTCTTGCAAAACGGCAGAGACTTTTCGATTTACCCACGAATTACCGAGCAAGCGGCGTCCGTAGTTGCATCTCACACCAAGGTCGCCACAATCTTGCAAGTGTTTTGTAAATTTTACATAGACCAAATTGACGACACCTGAAATCAACTGGAGTTCAAAATTACTTCCGACGCCCTCCAAGCACGACGTGACGACATTGCGGAACAGTATTTTGATCAGTTGCAGTTCGATCCCTATCCTGTTCAAGAAGAGGCGTTGCTTTCGTGGTTCACGTCTGAGCAAGGCATTCTTGTCTGTGCTCCAACGGGAACCGGCAAAACTCTAATCGCCGAAGCCGCCCTTTACGAAGCCCTCAAGCTTGGCAAAACGGCTTATTACACGACGCCGCTGATCGCATTGACCGATCAAAAATTCCGCGACATTCAAGAGTCTGTTGTTCGCTGGGGTTTTTCTCCCGACGAAGTTGGATTGGTAACAGGCAATCGCAAGGTTAACCCTGACGCAAAAATATTGGTGGTTGTCGCGGAAATTTTGCTTAACCGTTTGCTCCACGAAGAGGCTTTTGATTTTACCGATGTGTGGGCGGTCGTGATGGATGAGTTTCATAGCTTCAACGATATTGAGCGTGGGATTGTTTGGGAGTTTGGATTAGGGCTTTTGCCAAAGCACATTAAAACGCTATTGCTGTCCGCGACCGTTGGCAATTCGATGGAGTTCGCGGGGTGGCTTAAGCGAGTTCATGATCGCAATTTGAAGCTTGTCGAAAGCGATGATCGAAAAGTTCCGTTGGCGTTCAATTGGGTAGGTGACAAAATTTTGCCCGACCATATCGAAGCCATGGTTCAGGGCGATGAAACTTCGCGCTATACTCCGGCGCTGTTGTTTTGTTTCAACCGCGAACAATGCTGGACGGTAGCCGAAACGCTCAAAGGGAAAAAATGCGTCGACAAAGAACAGCAGAAAAAACTATCGGCGAGGCTGGATGAATACGACTGGACTCAAGGCGCTGGGCCCAAGCTAAAACAGATTTTGATCCGTGGCGTTGGGGTTCACCATGCAGGCGTCCTTCCTCGTTATCGCCGAATCGTTGAGGAGTTGTTTCAGGAGAAATTGCTAAGCGTATGTGTATGCACCGAGACGTTGGCGGCGGGAATTAATTTGCCGGCACGAAGCGTTGTGTTGCCGACTTTGATTAAGGGGCCGCGCGGAAAAATGAAGTTGATTGAGCCCAGTTCGGCCCATCAAATGTTCGGCAGAGCAGGGCGGCCTCAATTCGATGACCAAGGTTACGTTTTCGCTTTACCACACGAAGACGATGTAAAGATTCTAAAGTGGAAAGAGAAATACGATCAGATCCCGGAAGACACAAAAGACCCCGGGCTGCGTAAAGCCAAAAAGGCACTTAAGAAAAAGCAACCCAAACGGCGCGAGGGGCAGCAATATTGGACCGAGCCACAGTTCGAAAAATTGATCAAGGCTCCCTCGGCCGATCTCGCCAGTCGTGGCCCGTTGCCTTGGCGGTTGCTTGTCTACATGCTCGACGCATCGGCCGATGTTGAGTTGATTCGTAAGCTTGTCGCCGGACGGCTGCTTCAACCGAAAGAACAAATCGCGGCGCAAAAGCAATTAAACCAACGGCTGATTACGCTTTGGCGCGGCGGATACGTGACGCTTGAACCCAAACCTCCACTTGCTGATCTTGATCCTGATGCCGGCAAGGAAAAAGAAGACTCAATCGAAGACGACAGTGAGCCAGCGGGCGACTCAGAAGATGCCGGTTCACCAGTGCTGATGCTTGACCTGGGGCAGAAGAAAACTTCGCAGCCGCAAGAAATTGAGCAACCTAAACAAGCCAAAAAGAAAACGGCAGAACCACCCGAATCAGAAGCGTCCACTTACAAACCAATGGTTGCCACGCCAACGGAGAAAATGGCCGACCTTTTGAAACTCAGAGGTGTACATCCGTTGTACGCCGTGTTTCTGATGAGCCATTTGGGGGTTGCTGATCGCAATGAGCGGATCATGGCGTTCGAAAGTATTCTCGAGCTGTCTCGTTCACTTGGGCGTGCCGTGCGAATTCCTGGTCATGAAGAGCTTCCGCCAGGCCCGTTGGCGACAACGCGTTTGGATTCGCAGTTATTGAAGCTTGGTCTGGCGACGGCCGACGAATTGGGGATGGTCGAAAAAGACGAAGACGAAGAAGACAAAAAACGGGGCTACTACGATGAAGAATATATCCCAATCCTGACCTTGCCGCATAAGCTTCAGCGGTTATTCCAGCATGATTTTCCCGGTGTCCACGACGTTCGCGTTACGCCGGTTTGGGTGGTTGGCGAAGTCCTCAATTATTCTGATTTCAACAAATACGTGACGGGTAACAAGCTTCAAAAACAGGAAGGCGTTGTCTTTCGGCATTTGCTTCGTTTTATTCTGCTCATTGATGAGATGGCTCAGCTTTGTCCGCCCGATGTTGAGCACTCACAGTGGCAAGACGAGTTGTTCGCGATTGCAGATCAGTTGGAAGCAATCTGTCGAAATTCGGATCCAGATAGTACGGACCAATGGCTGGCAGAATCGCCCCGCGAAAAAGCGTGAGTGGTAGCTGGGGAGAAGCATCGATAGATAAGCAACCCGAGCCGTGTTAAGTCTCAGACTCGCCCTTGTTGTCAACTGGCACGCTGTGTTTGACGTGCAACCCGCCGCATCGCTTGACTGAGGGAGACGGACAGGAATGTCCATCCTGCGGAGAATTGCATCTCAAAAAACTAACCAACTAGCGAGTCGCGTTTGTCAGTCAACTGATCAACTAGTTGCTAGGCGCGAATGCAGTGCGATCCCGAACGGTGACGGTTACTGTTTTGTACTGTCCGCGACGATAGATCTTCAGTTTTACTTGCTGATTCAATCGAGTCAGACTTACCTTGGTCACCAACTGTGAGTCGTTGTCGACACGTGTTCCGTTGTATTCCAAAATCACATCACCGATTCGCAAATCGGCTGATGCGGCTGGTGAGTTCTTTGTGATGGCCGAAATCAAAGCACCGTGAGCGACGTTGAGCCCAAGCGAAGTCGCCTTCTTGTACGTGTAGCGTGCGTCAAGTGAAACCCCAAGGAATCCACGTTGCACTTTGCCGTAGTCGATCAAGTCATTGACGATTCGCATTGCCATATTGATTGGAATCGAAAAACCGATTCCGTCATTGCCACCGCTGTTGCTGGCGATCGCTGTGTTGATACCAATAATTTCGCCACGCAAGTTGATAAGCGGCCCGCCGCTGTTACCAGGGTTGATCGCAGCATCGGTTTGCATGAAGTTTTGATAACGAACGCCTTGTGGGCCAAGGTCCAAGTCGTGTCGATTCATCGCACTGATGATTCCGTAGCTGACGGAATGGCTGAGCCCAAACGGACTGCCAACGGCAACGGCAAAGTCACCAATCTCAACGATGTCGCTGTTTCCAATGCGGCACGGCGTCAGGTCGGTTTTGCTTAACCCAATCACAGAAAGATCCGTTTCGCGATCGTGGATCAGTCGAGATGGCGTGTAAATCCGCCCACCCGCTTCGACGCGAATGTCGCTGATTTGAGAGTTCTCAATAACGTGATAATTTGTGATGACATAAAAAGCGCCACGACGTTGGACGACTACGCCTGAACCGGCTTCTTCGATCACGACTGGGGATTTTGACAAGCTCGACGAAGCTGATTTTTTTCTTTTCTTGGCTTCGATATGTGCGACGCTTGGACCAACCGTTTTTACCAGTTTCTTCAACAGCGAATACTGCCGGTCCATCGTTGTGGCTTCTTCAGCCAGTCTCTTGTACATCGCGTCACGTCGAGCCGAACTCGATAGAGTCGACTTGGTAGCGTTAGATGTAACCGAGGAGTTGGTCGTTGTTGAATTCGAAGTTGGCGAAATCGAGCCAATCTTCGGTGTGCTGAATTGCGGTGCTTGGAGACGTGTTGTTGTCCCGTTTTGTGACAGCTGAGGTGCAGCGATTAACGAACTCGGTGTCGGGACGCTGAGTGCAACTGCAAAGCCAATCGTTAAACCAATCTTCGCATATGAAGACGGCGAATGCCAAAGATTGGTAGTCGATTGAGTGTTTGACAAATTCATTTAGTTGGGTGTGGGCAAAGTTTATATATTTCGAAGGTATCGAATCGAGTTGGCGATTGCGAGTAATTCACAGGTTCGAATCGACGGTTTGACCCAATCGGGTCCGGCTATGCGGGTTACGAAAGCTTGAAGCCCATGTCGTTTGATGACACGTCGTTTTCAAGAATCGCTGCCCAGTCAACTACGTTGACAGGTTCTACTCCAGCCTTTTCAGCAGCTCGCTTGCAAGTGATGCAGTAAGCCGCATAAGGAAGTGCCTGGAGTCGTGCCAGCGGGATGGAGCTTTTGCATGCATCGCACTTGCCAAACGTTCCTTCTTTGAATTTTGTCAGCGCGGCTTCGACTTTCTTCAATTCGCGGTTTTCAACTTCAGCGAGTTGCGAACTGATTTCACCAGCAGCACTGTCGCTTGCAAAATCAACGACGTCACCGCCGCCTTGTGAAAAGTTCTTCAAGAGACTGTCGTCACCCGAAATTGCTTGACGTAATGCATCACGTCGTTGAAGCAAAACATCATGCATTTTTTTAAGTGTGTTTTTGCGTGACATAAATCGGACTCGGTTCAATTGGTTGTTAGTTGTAATGCCGCTGAGAAATTCCCAGCTTGGCTCTAGAACTATAGGACGCGTTTTGTTTTGAGTTTGAGATTTTGAGGAATTAGGCGGGATTATACATGTTGCAAAATCTAAACAATGTTGCAGTTACACAACACGTTTTGCAAATTTTCGATCTGTATATATAGACGGGACACCAGGCTCCGAGTTCCAGCTAAAAGTTTCATCTCTTTGTCGACACTTGGATTCGCACACCCACGGAATACGGTTGTTTGAGAATCGCGTTGTGTGGCACAACCACGAGCCCGTCAGCAGTGAGCGGTTTATTCCGGTTCTGCGGAATCGGTTACCTGCTAAGAGAGATATCGTGCCAATTTTCGTTCTGTGATTTGACCTCGCAATAACAGAAAGCTACATGCTTACACACAAAACCTGCGTCAAGCCAAAAGCTGCGTCCAACTCCCTGGGCAAAAAGCTTGGCTTGATCAAAACGTACCAACCAACGCAAAAGTAATCTTATGACTACGCAAACAACTTACCCAACGAACAATCTGGTCCTGCGACTTTCCGGCGGACAACGAGATGGTGAAATGATTCCTGTAAGCACGCAAAAGTGTTTTCTGGGTATGGAAGCAAACGCTAAAGGCGAAACCAGCAATCCGCAATGTGCAATTTTTCGTGGCCCAAAAGGCGCAGCTGTTCGAAGCTACGCCAGTGATGTGATGGTCAACGGCACTGCTTCAACCGTTCATTGGCTCAAAGAAGGCGATCGTATCGCATTTCCAAATTCAGTGTCCGTCGAAGTTGCTCAATTGGGCTGGGTTGAAGGAGAAACTAAAGACTTGAACCAGGTAGAGTCTCAGATTCAATCCCGCGATGTAGCTCAAGCTGCTTCTATTCGACCTGCTTCGATTCAAGCTAGTTCGGTTCAGCCAGCTACAACTAAAGAAGTCGGTTCGCCTCAACTCGACGAACGTTTGGGGACCATTGAATCTCAGATTAGCGATATCGTTTCCAGTAACGAACTTACTCAATCACGTTTTGACGGGTTAGACAGTCGCATCGAAGCTTTGGTCGGACAGATTTCAAAGTTGGTTGAAGTTTCAAGCCAAACTGTTGACGTTACTCCTAAGTCAGAGTTTTTTACACAATCAAGCATTGAGTCACTTGGCACATCAGAGGTGTCGGTTGGGCCAACTGTTTCCGTCAATCGAATGCCAATCATCGAAGACGTTCAGGAAGAAGTTGTTCAGCAAGAAGTTCCTCAACAAGAAGTCCTTCAACAAGAAGTCCTTCAACAAGAAGT
>CAYZGP010000151.1:0-13289 GCA_964478065.1 uncultured Pirellulaceae bacterium | reverse complement strand
AGACGCTGACCTACTTGCGGCTACGCAACCTCAAACTCGGCTTGGTGATTAACTTCGGCGAGAAGGTCGTGAAGGATCTACTGGCTCATCATCTACCAACTGAAGCAAGCATGAACAACAAAACGACATCAATGAAACCAAACAGCTCTTTGCGTCTTAGCGCCCTCGCGTCTTTGCGTTAAAAAATTCCCTGATCCGATGCTCGCACTCTCACAAATCCGCGAACGTGATCACAGAAGACCAGCTTGAGCCCGACACGCCGAATTCTTCGTTAGCGTCCTGTAATAATCGTGTTAATCTCGCCCAGCCCAAGCAGTGCGGCGGTTGTCAATCGGCGACCAAAGCGGTATTTTTTGTTGGTTAAATACTGCTTACCCAAGGACACCCATGATCTCTTTTCCGAAACCTGATGAACTGCCAGATTCGCAACGAATCGTCATCACCGGCCTCGGTTTGACTTCGCCTAATGGAAATACAATTTCCGAATTTCGCGAATCGCTTCTAACTGGCAAAAGTGGTGTTCAGGATTACGAGATTCGTTATTTTGGTAAAACAATCGCAGGTATTTGCGACTTTGATGTTCGGCGGCACCAAACTCGTAAAGACGCACGACGTGGAACTCGAGCTGGCAGCGTCGGTTGTTACTGTGCCCACGAAGCCCTTATTGATTCGGGAATCGATTGGGAAAACCGCGATACGTCGCGAGTCGGCGTTTACGTCGGGGTGACCGAACACGGCAACGTTGAAACCGAAAGTGAAATTCACGAGATTCGACAATTCGACTATGACGTTAAAGTCTGGTCGCATCATCACAACCCAAGAACGGTGGCAAACAACCCCGCTGGAGAGATCGCCCTTAATCTTGGGATTACGGGGCCACACTACACTATCGGTGCGGCGTGTGCGGCAGGCAACGCTGGGTTGATTCAAGGCTTGCAAATGTTGCGGCTAAACGAATGTGACTTGGCGATCGCCGGGGGTGTCTCTGAAAGCATTCATACATTTGGAATTTTTGCAGGATTCGCCAGCCAAGGAGCGCTCGCTTCTCACGACGACCCGACAAAGGCTTCGAGGCCTTTTGACAAAAACCGAAATGGCATTGTCGTGTCCGAAGGTGGATGTCTTTACACACTTGAACGATTAGAAGACGCCAAAGCGCGAAGTGCGAAGATATACGGTGAGATTGTCGGTTACGCAATCAATACCGACGCGACCGATTTCGTTTTGCCCAATCCTGAACGCCAAGCCCAATGTATGAATATGGCACTTAATCGAGCCTGCATTGAGGCTCGTGATATCGACATTGTCAGCACACATGCCACTGGTACCGGAATGGGCGATACTCTTGAATGTGACGCCGTTGGGCGGGTGTTCGGCAAGTCGGATAAAACGTACATAAATAACGCAAAAAGCTTTATCGGGCATACGATGGGTGCCGCCGGTGCGTTAGAATTAGCTGGCAATCTGGTTGCATTTGACGATGGAGTTGTCCACCCTACGATCAATGTGGACGATCTTGATCCAGAATGTGACTTGCCGGGACTTGTGAAAAACGAGCCTCGCGAAATTGGAAAAATTGACTATATTCTGAACAACTCGTTTGGCATGCTGGGGATCAACTCAGCAACCGTTATCAAACGAATGTAACTCACTTTAAATTTTGTTGGCGTGGTTAATCCGTTCATTTGAATCCGTTCATTCGATCGCTTCCCGATTCACCCGCCAAACAAATCGACGGAGAATTCTGTGGCACCTGAAGAAATTAGAAACGTAATCATCGACATCCTCACTGACATCGCTCCAGATGAAGACCTAACGGATCTTAAAGACGAGATTGCGTTCCGTGAGCAGCTTGAACTCGACAGCATGGACTTCCTCGACATCGTGATGGAACTTCGCAAGCGTTACAAAGTCAGCGTCCCAGAGCCGGACTACCCACAACTGGCTTCGATGGACAGCACAGTTAGTTACTTGACTCCAAAAATGGCCGATTGCGTCGCGTCTTAGACTTTGTTCTTTTGACGATTCAATTAAAGAACGAAGCGGCATCAATTTTGCGAATCGTAAAATTGTTTTTGATACCCACCAACCGCCACGTTTCGACTCACATTAGCGTCGATTCACCCCAGCGTCGTGTTACCATCCAGGGTCCCGTGTAATTTGCGGGGCCTAATTTTTTTTGACGATCGTTCATGTACGACACAATTATCATTGGCGCAGGAATGTCTGGATTGGCCGCGGGAATCCGCTTAGCCCACTATGACCAAAAAGTCTGCATCCTTGAGCGTCACTATACGATCGGTGGGCTCAACTCTTTCTACCGAGTCAATGGGCGTAACTACGACGTTGGTTTACACGCGGTAACGAACTTTACGCAGAAAGGCGCCAAGAAGGGACCGCTTGCTCGCATCCTTCGACAGCTTCGATTCAAGTGGGAGGATTTTTCGCTTTCACCGCAAAAGGGTTCGCGCATCGCTTTTCCTGACACAGAGCTGCGATTCGATAATGACTTGGATTTACTCCGCGCCGAAGTCAAAAAAGCGTTTCCCAGCCAAGTAGACAACTTTGAAACGCTGGTCGCAAAAATTGCGGACTATGACGATTTAGACCAAGCCGCTTTTGAAATTTCCGGTCGCAAGATTCTCAACGAAACGATCTCTGAACCACTCTTAATCGAGATGCTGTTATGTCCACTGATGTGGTATGGCAACGCCGCCGAGCACGATATGGCTTGGGGCCAGTTTTGCATCATGTTTCGCAGCATTTTTATCGAGGGATTTGCTCGGCCTTATAAAGGCGTCCGTTTGATCCTGAAGAACCTGGTCAAACGCTTTCGCAGTCTTGGTGGTGAGTTAAAGCTTCGCAAAGGGGTCAAGAAAATTCACGTCGATGCCGGCCACGCCGTTTGTGTTGAGCTCGACGATGGAGAACAAATCCAAGGCAAACGGATTCTCTCTTCGGCTGGGCGGTTGGAAACACTTCGAATGTGCACCGACACCAGTGAACCAGACCCTCGCAGCGCAGGGCAGCTCACGTTCATTGAGTCGATTTCGATCCTCGATCGTGAACCTGAAAAAATCGGAAACGAAGACACGATTGTGTTTTACAACGATTCAGAGAAATTTAATTGGGAGCGTCCAAGCTCGGAATTATGCGACACGCGCACCGGAGTTATCTGCTCGCCTAACAACTATGTGTACTCCGACGAAGAAGGCCAATTGGTCGATGGTGTGGTCCGGATCACGACGATCGCCGATTTTGACAAATGGAAATCGCTTTCTGAGGAAGAATACCAACGCGAAAAATTGCGATGGTACGACAAAAGTGTCGCCGCAAGCGTGAAATACACACCGGACTTTCGCCCGTATGTTATCGATACCGATTTGTTCACGCCGACCACGATCAATCGGTTTACATGGCATGACAACGGAGCCGTTTATGGCGCGCCTGACAAAGTGTTAGACGGCAAAACGCATTTGGACAATCTGTTCTTGTGCGGGACCGACCAGGGATTCGTAGGAATTATCGGTGCCATGATGAGCGGAATTTCAATGGCCAACATGCATTGCTTACGCGATTAATCGAGATCGTGCGCGGTTTTCGAATCCAAGCGATGCGGACCTTTTGTCGGGTCGAGTTCTGCGATGGCTGTGCTGGTTGGAGCGGGGCCACGTTGATTGATGCCTACGCGGCGTCGCGCAACTCAATTGGCTGCCGCGGTGCGACGGGCGGAAGTTCGTTTTGAATGTCATTCAACATCTGACGAAGCGTTTCAACTTCACTTCCACTTAACCGCGCCGATTCGACCAGATAAGCCAACATCGGAACGGGACGACCTTTGAAAATCGTATGCAGCAATTGGTCGCTCGCGTAGTCGACGCACTCTGCTTCTGAGAAATTGGAGCGATAAAGATACCGATTGCCTTTACGCTGAAAATCCAACACGCCCTTTTGCACCAACCGATGAAGCAGCGTTTTGATCGTGCCTGGCGACCAATCTGTCGTCTCACTCAAACGAGACGTAATCTCTCCCGAAGTCACGGGCTCAAATCGCCAGATCTCATGCATTACCCGCCATTCGGCGTCGGAAATACTCGGTCGATTGTCATTCATGATGCAGGCTCCTTCCCCGTACTTAGTTGATTCGAGGGATCGAAGCAATGTCAGAGTATAGAAAACCCGCAAGCAGTTCCTAAGCAAGCAACACCTAATCCATGTCTTTAGCTGACAGCATTTTTGGGAACATTGCTACGTGATGCAAGAGTGACGCATATAAATGACTCAAATGCGTAGGGAAAAAAGGAAAGCCATGCGCAAAATTGAGCATGGCTTTCCAATCAGTTTGCAATCGCTTGCTTTGGTGGTGGTTAGCGAGGAACCACTGGGCTCAACGACTCGCTAACTCGGGCTTCGTCAACTTCGTAGACGAAAACCGTGTCTTCGGCAATCACTTTGCGTTCTGTGCCGCCTACTTCCAAGACGCTGCGAACAACTTGCTCGCCTGCAGCCACACCAACGACAGAGAATTTGAAGGTGGCTTTTTCGCCTGGAGAAATTTGCGGCTCACCGAATATGATCGCGTTTTCAGAGCGATCCACGTCCATTCCTTTGACAGCCATCAAAGTTTCAGGAAGGAGCACTCGGACATTGACATCGCTTGCACGACGACTTCCTTTGTTTTCAACATCAATCACGAACTCAGCTTTGCCACCGACTTGAACAGGACCTGAGATATTGCGAATTCGAACGCTCAAGTCTGCTCGTGTGATGACTTTGGTGCCAAGTACGATTTCTTTTTCGCGAGTCTCATTGCTGCTGACCATGATGTTGCAAGTTTGCTGGCCTTCTTCCAAGGCAGTTGCCTTGAGCTGAATTTGCTCTAACGATTTGGCCGAGATTTTATCAAACGTCCAATTCAAAATTCCATTGTCGGCGTCAACGTTTGCTTGACGACTGATCGTTGTGACTTTCATGCCTTGTGGAACTGCCAAAGCAACCTTGATGCCAGTCACGTCGACTTCACCAGTGTTCTCGACTTTGATCGTGTAGATTCCATCACGCTCGACAAAGTTCAATTTTGGACCAATCGCTGAGATGCGTAGCTCGGGCTGGTAGATATTCATTGCGAATGAAGTTTGCTGGGCTTCAACACCGTTAGCGTTAGCCGAAACTCTCACATTCACTGGACCAGCGTTTAGAGCTTTTGATTCATATTTGATTTTGACTGTTTTACCTGGCTCAATCGAACGAATGACAGGGCCGCCCGATTGAGAAATCGATTTTATTTGTAGCGGGTAAAGTGCATCCAATCGAACGTCGCGAGCAACGCCATCACCGGTGTTTGTGACAACCAACGTATGCACCAATGTTTGACCAATGTTTGCTTGAAGAGGTCCAGTCAGCGACAAGCTCAAATTTGGCTGACGAACAGAAACCAAAGTCTTCTGTGTCGAGTCAACGCGGACTTGAGTTTCAATGTTCAAAGGAACTTTTTGGGTTGGTACCAAGTTAAGCACGATTTGACGAACGTCTTCGCCGCCAATTCGCTGAATTGAAAATTCATAGTTCTGGCCTGCCGTGTGCGTGGCTTGCGGTGACGAACTAGTCAACCTTGCATTAGTCGGAATCGTTGCGATCAACTTCACGTTTTCAACGGCATCATCACCTTTGTTGTAAACGTCGATTTTGATCTGCGCCGCTTCGTTAATGTTGATGTATCGAGGCGAAGTAATTTCTGTCGAGATCATGTTTGATCGTTTGGTGACAATTTCTTTGCTTGTCGATCGTGCGGACGATGCTTTTGACGTGGCTGGCTTTTTGCTCCATGAAGACGAGACCATCGGAGTCGTCCGCTTGGCTGGCGCTGCCTGAATAGGCATTGCTTTAAATGGAACTGTTTTGGCAGGAGTTGCTTTAAAAGGAGCAGTCTTGACAGGAGTTGCCATGAATTGACTTGATGAAGAATTCGGGCTCATTGTGGCTTCTTCAACAACAGGACCACGCTGATCTTGCAAAGCACGCGGGACTACCGGCTGTAGCGTGTACTTCGTTTTGACCTGCGTCATTGGCGTTGTCTGACGTGCGATTCGGTTCCCCCGAGAGGTGACGTTATCGATGGCTTTCTTTGGAATGTTTGACTGCGCCTTTGAGCGCAACTGAATCACTCGATTGACAGCTTGGCTTTCGCCAATAAAGTGCTCCTGACTTATCACAAAATCAGAAAACGTAACGATGGATGCAGCTAAAACTGCGATCGTCGTCACGATTTTGAATAGGGAAGATCCCATGGGTTACTCCAACAAAAGATGCGAGATGGCAAAACTGATTGTCTCGTTATCGGGAGGAGTCAACTTTTTGATGCAGCACTACCCATACCATCGGCAGAGTCGACCACAGCGCCCCAAGCTACGCAGTCAACCTGAAGTCACACGTTGGGCGAATCCTGAATTCACACGGGAAATTGCGGCTAAACGCAAAAATTTAGTTACTGGTGATAGGGTTAAAGACAGACAAAAAACGTTCATTCAAACTCAGAGTGCCCTACATCACGAAAATAAGCGGTGTATTGTTTTTCAAATTTTCAAAAAACACACCAAGAATCTGTGATGGAGTGAGATAGCAAAGCCAGCGATTGCGTGATCGTCGCTATCACAATATTGAAGAGTCGCGGCGCCAATAAATAACTATAGCCCTATCTCTTAACTACCAGCACCGTCGCCAAATTTTGGCAGCGAACTGAGTCAAGTGATAGAGCCTAGTCAGGAAGTAGCTTATTTGAATTGGTTATTATTTTTCGCAGAGCCGGAACTTAATCAGCATCATGATTGATCTCGAGGCGAACACCTCGACCGGTTCCATCGCCTCGAAACTTGATCATGCCTCGGATTTGCTTTCGATTTAGACATTTCAATGTGTCATGCAATCGACGCTTGGCACAGATATCGGGATGCACAGGCAACGGGTCATCGATATGATCGGGCCAGCCGGCGTCTTCAAAAGCGTTCAAGACGCGCTCTTGATTTTCAGCAGGCCATTTGAAACGTTTGACGACGATGTCGCCAAGTCGCAATTCTCTTCGTTGCCGATCCCAGATCGGGCGGCGATTTTCAGGGTCAGACTTCTGAATCTTCTCAGACGATTCCATTTTGGAGGGCTCACGGTGGTGCATCGACCAATGCTTGGTGGGCGAATCCGCCCCAAGTTCAGTTGGCATTTGCGAGTTTGAAGATTGATTTTGGTTAGGGTTTTTTGATTCGAGTGAAACAAATTTTGACTGAATTTCCAACCGAGTGGCAACACGATAGCCATCTTTAGTAATTACAAAACAGCTTTTATCAGAAAAAACCAATTCGGTTTCGTCCTCAAATGATCGTCGCCCTTGAGCTGCGCTAGTTAGCTCACGTCGATGAACAATCCAACCTCGACAGACAAGCATTCTGAGGATTTGATTGTCCACACCTGCGTGGCCCATTTGCGAAAGTTCGATTGCGAATTCCCAAGAATTCCTGCCAAAATTAGAAGCCGAGTCGTGCGCCTCTTTAAGACGTTTAAGAGCAAGTATTGCCGCTGAATCGATTTGTTCAGAAACCAATTCCCTATCACGAGCCTCGTTTTCCCGTGCTGTCATCATTGTCGTCCCACTATTATTCTTGGAAGTGCGAATTGTTATATTCGCTTTGGCCATCAGAGATCTCCCGTTCCCAGATGCTTCGTTCGCCGAAAATTCACGGATCTGAACCGTGGTAATCTATGAAAGAACTAAAAAAGCTTTCCTCTATCTCACATAACGCTGAAGTCTTCCATATTTCGCCCCAAAAAACGCTTAAGTGAACGCAAGTACTTTGCCACAAAGGATTTAAAAAAATATGGTTTTCCCATATTAGCTTCCCTGAAGGGGATAGAAGTGCAAAAACGCTAACCGATTTTCTGAAAACACAAAATTGCTAAACTGGATGTAAATAACCAACTCAATAGCTTTGTGGAGAGCATTTGAGCATTTCAAGGGTTTCCTTGAAGACATGAATTCTCAATCATTTGGAATCCAATGACTAACTACCGACTAATTCTTCTCGCGGCCATTTTTACTCTTGGCCTTTTCACCCCCACAAATAGTGGAATGGCTCAGGAAAAAATGGAATACCCAAAAGCACACCACGTGGAACAAGTGGACAATTATTTTGGCGAACCGGTTCGCGATCCGTTCCGCTGGCTCGAAGACGATGTACGAAATTCAGACGACGTTCGCCAATGGGTCCAAGCGCAAAACAAACTTACGTTCAGCCAAATCGAGAAACTGCCATTTCGAAAAGAAATTGAAAAACGGTTAACCGCACTTTGGGATTATGAAAAATACGGAACACCATTTCGCAGTGGTGATCGGTATTTTTACTTCAAGAACTCGGGTCTGCAAAATCAAAGCGTCCTTTACAAAATGAATTTCCTGGACGACGCTCCCGAAGTATTGGTCGACCCAAACAAATGGTCAGAAGACGGAACCGATGCGTTGGGCGGACTGGAATTCAGCCCCGACGGAAAACTTATGGCTTACGGCGTTCAAAAAGCCGGCTCCGACTGGCGGACTTGGGAAGTGCTTGATGTAGAGACAGGGAAAAAACTTTCAGACGAATTGAACTGGCTCAAGTTCGGTGGAGTCTCTTGGACAAAAGACTCAAAAGGCTTTTACTACAGCCGCTACGAAGAGCCAAGTTCGGACGCAAAATTCCAAAGCCTGAACCTTGGCCAAAAAATCTACTATCACACGATCGGTGATAAACAATCTGAAGACAAACTCGTTCACGAAAACGCTGACAAACCCGAATACGGATTCCTGGTCGACGTGACCGAAGACGGAAAGTACCTCGTCGTAACCGTTTGGCAGGGAACCGATGACCGATACCGAATTCTTTATCGCGACCTTGAGTCTGACTCAGACAAACTTTCAGTGTTGATTGATAACTTTGACCATGAGTACAGCTTTATCAGTAATGAAGGTACCAAGTTTTACTTCAAGTCAAATTTCAAAGCAGCCAAAAAGTGCATCTTGGCAATCGACATCGCGAACCCCGCACGTGAAAACTGGAAAGTCATCGTGCCTGAGTCGACCGAATCAATGGAAAGTGCCTCCATCGTCGGGGACACTTTGATCGCCCAATATCTCAAAGACGCCAAAACACAAGTCAAGCTTTTCAATCTCGCTGGCGAGTTCATTCGCGAAATTGAGTTCCCGGGTATTGGCTCAGCAAGCGGATTTGGCGGCAAGCGTGAACACAAAGAAACTTTCTTTAGTTTCTCCAGCTACAACCGTCCGCCAGAAATTTACCAATACGATCTTGAGTCTGGAAAATCCAAGTTGATTCGTAGCGCGAAAGTCGATTTCAAAACCGACGACTACGAAGTCAAACAGGTTTTTTACAAGAGCAAAGACGGCACCAAAGTCCCCATGTTCATCGCTCACAAAAAGGGCCTGACGCTGCACGGCGAAAACCCAACGTTGCTTTATGGTTACGGTGGATTCAACATTTCGCTAACACCAGGTTTTTCGATTCAGCGCCTTCAATGGATGGAAATGGGTGGCGTTTTCGCAATGCCTAACCTACGTGGTGGCGGTGAATATGGAAACGCTTGGCACAAAGCCGGAACCAAAACCAACAAGCAAAATGTTTTCGACGACTTTATCGCGGCAGCCGAATACTTGATCGAGAAAAAATACACTTCACCTAAACATCTTGCCATTCAAGGCGGAAGTAACGGCGGCTTACTCGTTGGAGCCTGTATGACGCAGCGGCCAGAACTCTATGGAGCCTGTCTTCCGGCAGTCGGCGTGATGGACATGCTTCGCTTTCACAAATTTACTGCAGGAAGATTCTGGGTCGATGACTATGGGAGTTCCGAAGCCAGCGAGCCCGAGTTTCGGGCTCTGCGTGCCTACTCGCCCTACCATAACCTTGTCGACGGCACCGAGTACCCGCCAACAATGGTGACCACGGCCGACACAGACGATCGCGTGGTTCCTGGGCACAGTTTTAAATTTGCGGCAAGGCTTCAAGAAGCCCAAGCGGGTTCAAACCCGGTTTTGATTCGCATCGAAACCAAAGCAGGTCACGGGGCGGGAAAGCCAACCGAAAAGATAATCGAAGAAGTCGCCGATCAATGGGCATTTCTGGCTAAGCATCTCGGATTAAACGAGCCCAACATTCCTGACTCAAACAAATAGCCCATTGGTTTCTTTTCAATTCAAAGATCCCATTTTCAATCGCTCGCACATCGTGCGAGCAATTTTTTTTTATCAAGTCACAACAAAATTGGAGCACGACCATGATTGCCAGAATTTGGCGAGGCTGGACCACGCCTGAAAATGCAAACGCCTATCAAGAGCTCTTGACCAAAGACATCATGCCCGGAATAGATTCCCGTGGCATCAGCGGTTTGATCAAATATCAATGCATGCGACGAGAAATCACCAATGACGATGGCGAGTCAGAAATGGAATTCACAACAATCTTGTGGTTTGAAGATCTTGAATCGATCAAACAATTCGCCGGTGAGGAATACGAAGTCGCTCATGTATCGGATAAACCCCGAGCGGTGCTAAAACGATTCGACGCACATTCCAAGCACTACGAGATCTTTGCAGATAAAGCCTGTTAACGAAGGCAAGTTTGTTGAACACCTAACATGTTTCAGGATATACTCAGAATTCGGTTTCCGTTCACAATTTGCCTCTGAATAATTCCATGTCAAACATATCTCTCCACGTTGTATTTTGGTCGCTCATTTTTGCTTCCGCAATTTCACAACTATCACATGCTGACGACCTGAGATCGGCAAATATTTTCACTGACAACATGGTGTTGCAACGTGACAAACCGATTGCTATTTGGGGTTGGGCAACAGCTGGCGAAGAAATCACCGTCACACTAAAAGACCAAACGGCCCAAGGCGTGGCCGACAATAACGGCAAGTGGCAGGTCAAGCTAGAACCTATCTCCGTCGGCGACCCGTTCGAGGTCAAAATTAAAGGCAAGAGCAAAGAGATCACGCTCAAGAATGTCGTTGCAGGCGAAGTCTGGATTTGCAGCGGACAGTCGAACATGGAATGGGAAGTTCGCTCGTCCGGCAACCCAAAAGAAGAAATTGCCAACGCAAATTATCCCCTGATTCGCCACGTCAAAATTAACAACGCAACCAACACACAAAAGAACACGGACGCTGCAAACACCGGTTGGAAAGTTTGCTCGCCTGAAACCGCCGCGAAATTCACTGCTGTCGGATACTATTTTGGCAGAGAGCTTCACAAAGAACTTGACGTTCCAATTGGATTGATCAATACAACGTGGGGCGGAACCATTATTGAAGCTTGGATCAGCGGCGAGTCTTTGAAAATGCATCCGGACTTCAAAGATGAAATTGTCGAGATGGCGAAGCTTTCAACTGACCCAGCGGAAATTAAGAAACGTGCTGACGATTTCAACAAATGGAGCAAAGCGTTCAATGAAGCTTACTCTGATCGTTCCGACGATTGGGGCAAAACAGAATTGGACGATGAGGATTGGAAAAAGATCAAAGTCCCAGGCAAATGGGAAGGTCAAGGCTATCGCAACATGGACGGCGTTGCTTGGTACCGACATTCGTTTTCCGTTCCTGCAACCTGGATCGGAAAAAAGGCAAAAGTCTCCATCGCGATGATCGACGATGGCGATACGACTTTTCTTAACGGCCAGAAAATCGGCGAGAACACAGCCTGGAATAAACCGCGGCTATACGAAACACCGGCCGATGTTTTGAAAGAGAAAAATACACTTTCAATTCGAGTCAACGACGGAGGACAGGGTGGTGGCATTCATGGCGATGCGAAAAACATCTTCATTTCCGTAGAAGGCGAAGACCCCATTCCACTGGCCGGCGATTGGAAATTCAAACCCACAACCAAGACAGCGGAACTGGGAAAAAGACCCGAAGTCCCTTTCGCCGGCCCAAACAATCCGACCGTACTTCACAATGCGATGGTCCATCCAATCGTGCCTTATTCGGTTCGCGGAACGATTTGGTACCAAGGCGAATCCAACGCCGGACGGGCTTATCAATATCGCCAACTCATGCCGATGCTCGTCAAAGATTGGCGTTTGAAATGGAAAAATGAAATGCCATTTTATTGGGTGCAGCTTGCCAACTTCCTTGAGCCCTCCAAAGAACCAGCGGCCAGCAAATGGGCCGAGCTGCGGGAAGCCCAATCGATGGCCTTACGAGTCCCCAAAACAGGCCAAGCCGTCATCATCGACATTGGCGAAGCAAAAGACATCCACCCAAAAAACAAACAAGACGTTGGCAAACGGCTGGCCTTAATCGCGTTGGCCAAAGACTACGGAAAAAAGATTGAGTTCTCCGGACCAGTTTACAAATCGATCGGCATCGAAGGCAACAAAGTTCGATTGTCTTTCGACCACGCCGAAGGCTTGAACGCGAAAGCGAATTCGGCTGGCGAAACCAAACTAATGCGGTTCGAGATTGCAGGCGCAGACAAAAAATTCGTTTGGGCACAAGCCACGATCGAAGGGGAGCAAGTCATCGTAACGCACCCAAGCATCAAACAACCGGTTGCCGTTCGATACGCTTGGGCCGACAACCCAGAAGGCTGCAACCTCTACAACAAAGCCGGCCTTCCCGCTTCCCCATTCCGAACGGACCAGTGGAAAGGCACGACGCAACACTAATTCCGATTAGCAAAGCCATTTAACGACGATCCGGAGAGGCGCTGGCGCTCTGAACAAAAAACAAGGTCGTCTACTGGCGTTGTCAAACGATTTAACCCCACCATTCATACGTTTCCAAAAAGCTTCCACGCCCCAATAATCGCCACGGAAAAAATGGCAGTCGCACTGATCCAAAGCGCCACATCATAAATCGTGGTCGGTCTCAGTCGCGGGTCTAAACGCTTATATCGAAAAAACAACGCCGCAAATACGACGATCAAGAGAATCACGACCGTGATCAAACCACCCAGGATCACCAACACCCCGGGCTTTTTAGAAGACAGAAACAAAGCCGCCCAGGCAACAGGAAACACCCAGGCCACCACTCCAATTGCTCGACGGCGCGATTTCGGATTCGCAAAATCGACCACTCCAATTTGCCCCAACGCATCGGAATACAATCGCGTCCATGCAGCCAGCGCCGCGAACATGGTCGAGTAAAGCACAACAATTGCACCCAACATGAAAACCGTTTTCGCCCATGGGCCTAGCGTATCGGTGTACATCGCCCCAAGCGTCGCAATCAAATCCTCACCCGCT
>CAYZGP010000150.1:0-13443 GCA_964478065.1 uncultured Pirellulaceae bacterium | reverse complement strand
CCAGCGACCTCTACACCCCCAGTGTAGCGCGCTACCAGACTACGCTACAGCCCGTTGGCTTCTATTCTAAAGTTTTCATACACGCTTTGCAACGATCTTGATCGGCCAGTATTTCTGAGTTCGGAAGCTTGGACGAAATCTGGACGGTCTGGCGAACTCTTGCCCCCAAGTGACAATTGGTTCCGAAATTTTGTGTTGCTGTTTTGTTGACGGGTTACTTATTTTGTTGCAGCCTATTATTTTATTAACCCATGACTGGATTGGTGTTTGTTTCAATCGCTTGGCTGGACGCCTCTGCAATCGTTGATTTTGTTTTTTTGGCCGCTTACTAATTCGCGCTCAACGGCGCTTAAGAAATCTAAATGTCAAACGCTCCTCGCAGCCACTTGGGTGATCGAATTCATCATTTTGGTGATCGGCTTACTAATGCGATCCAAACCAAAAAAACGCCGCTTGTCGTTGGGTTGGACCCTCGATTTAATCAGCTTCCACCAACAATCGGCAATACGCGAGATGAATTGACGGCTGAAAAAATCGCTGAACTCACTGCGCAGTATTGCTGTGAAGTGATCGACGCGGTCGCTCATCTGGTGCCGGCCGTTAAACCGCAAGCTGCTTTTTTTGAACAGCTGGGATGGCATGGCATGGTCGTGCTCTCGAAAGTTGTTGACTATGCCGCAAGTCGAGGCTTGCTCACAATCATGGATGCGAAACGTGGCGATATCGGATCAACGGCACAGGCGTACGCGCAAGCTTACCTCGGCGCGAAACCCGAAAGTGCTTGGGGATGCGATTCGCTAACCGTCAATCCGTACCTAGGCGCCGATAGTTTGGAACCGTTTGTGAAAACGGCCAACGCAAAAGGGGCAGGGCTGTTTGTGCTTGTGAAAACTTCGAACCCCGGTAGTGATACTTTGCAAGAGAAGGTGGTTGGGCGAGCAATTGGAACGGGAGCAAGCGATGGCCAGAACCAGGATGACAAAAACGGCGGGATTAGTGACGGGAAAAAAATCTATGCCGTTGTCGCTGAACATGTTCAAGAGCTCTCGCGCCAAAGTGCAGGGGAGTCGGGCTATGGAAATATTGGCGCGGTCGTCGGTGCGACTTACCCGGAACAACTGAGCGAACTACGAGAAAAGATGCCCAACACGATCTTTTTGATTCCTGGGTTTGGCGCTCAAGGAGGAACCGCCAAAGACGTCGCTGGTGGGTTAGATGCAAATGGCTTGGGCGGCGTGATCAATAGCTCGCGCGCAATCATTTTCGCCTATCAACGGGATGAGTATTCGGCGGCTTCGAGCTGGCAAGCGGCTGTTGAGCAGGCCACGAACGATACGATTGATCAGCTGGCAGATGGAACTTCAGCGGGCAAGCTTCGCTAACGATACTAGATTTCCACTTAAAATTCGCAAGTCGACTTGGCGTTTGGTTACATGCACTCGGGCGAGGGAAGCGAATTAGAGGATTGTCCTGTTTGGAATCCGCGTGTCAGTGTGACTGCCCAAAGGGTACTCCAGTCCGCCAGATGAAGTTTAGGATTACGTTGCGCAGGATTCGGATCAGCAATAGCGACGCTCAAGCTCGCCAGCTTGCGCTTCGAGTTCCTCGCCTGCGAAGGGGCTTTCTTTTTGGCTTAGTGATCGAAGAATAAAGAACCACGGAAAAACGTGGATGGAGAGACTTCTCGGTGAACACCACTGCAAGATGATTTAAAAAAACCTCAACACCAAGAAAATCCCAGCGTGGAATTTCTCTCGCAGAGTTGCGAAGGCGCAAAGATTGTTGATTCATTGACTTTGCGCCTTCGCGCCTTTGCGTGAGGCTTTTTTTCAGACTTTCAAGGCTTTATATAACTGGCGTTTTTCCCCCATGGCTCGCGCCATGGGCTACAACTGCCACCCCATTCGGGGTTTCGGTAAGTAAAGACGGGTCTCGCTGGTGGCATTTCAAACGTTTTCGCGCATCTAAAGCAAGTGTCGTTGAGCGGTTGCCGATCACTTCTTGATTGAATTCAGTTGGCAATAGCCAAACAGCTCTTTGACCTTCGAGCTTGTGAGACTCGCGCCAAAGCTCGCCATTGCCGCACAGTCAACATCTCGCGGGTCCCCTTTTTCGATCGCACAATTGATGGCAATCAGAACGACGGCAAGCCCACATACAGAATTGGCAAACTGGCTGGTTCTTTGCTTGACGCCAGCCTGCCCGGCACTCCAGTCAAGCGCATGGGCCAAAACCTGAGCATGGTCGGTGACCAAACTTGAAAGCCCATCCAGCCCCATCGCAAACTGATCGAACGTGACGACTTGCCGATCCCATTTTGCAAGTTCATTGCCAACGCCTTCGATTGTTTTTTGACTTAAACTCGCCACTTGCAACACATCACATTGAGTTCCAATAAATCGCGACCAGATTCCTGGATCGTCAACCAATCGAAAACTTGTCTGCGCAAATCGTGATTCAAATTGCTCAAACCAACTTCGCAACTCAACCGGATCAATCGAATCAAGCAAATGGCAAGTCGTAATCAACGTTTCGTCAATCATCTTGCGAGCGTGTTTCGCATGCTGAGCCGTCTCACCATAGATCAAACCGAGGCAAACTTTATTGGCGGCCTTACAAGCAAGTTGACTTAAGGACTCCATCCGATAGTAATCTCGAGCTAGATAAGAAAAAGAAGAGCTATGTAGCTTACAAAATAAACGAATACGAATTAACGCCAAATACCGAAAAAAATTTTCGCGTCTTTCGTCACGTCAACATCCTGTGTTATCGAGAATACAGCAAAGAAGCGTCAATCGAAACTGCAGAGACCACTTTTTTTTGCTTCAGAAAAAACGCATTTCAAATAATGAATGCGGTGGATCGTGATACACAACAGAAAATACGCAATCGCCGAGTTTCCCGAACGAACTGCGCAAAAAACTGCGTAAAGCCGAACATAAAAAAGTGAATGCACCAAACATTTTTTGTTTGTTTTTTGCATTTGCTTGCGTAAGAAAGTTTCTTAACAATCAAGCCGCATTGCTACTTTTGAGCCGCAAAATTCTCGAATCGTTTTTCGATATCCTCTACCGCAGGGTTGCCTTTAATGAAATCGACGCGATAGCGTAACGTCAATGTCTCTCCATCTTTTACAACGAAAGCGCCGGCGCCTTTTTCTTTTCCAAGAAAATGATGCATCCCAAATGGGTTCGCCGTGACCAATCCATAATCCCGTGCGTGCCAAGTCGTTGGATGACGCAAGTTGCTGGGGTGATCGTACATGGCAACACTCATTTTCGTGTCGTCAATCGTCCCAAAATACAACAACCATTTGGCAGGTTTGCCCCAAATCCCTTTCCCGGATTCTCCCTCGCTGTTGATGGCATTTCCAAATACCTTGGAAACGCCCTTGGCCGGTTTGGCGGTAAGCCTTAAATCGGGATGAGTTCGGATCGCGAATAAGCCTTCTTTGGTATCGTCAAACTGAAACTGGCCATGCGTCGCGCGATATTCGATGGTGCAATCGATCCATCGACTGGTCTCGTCAAACCCAATTCGATAGGTCGTTCGGTCTGTCAACAATATCTTGGAATCGGATTCTCGAATCCATTTCGATGTTGCGCGAAAAGCGTTGGCTTCATCGAAAATGCTTTCTTCGGCGGTCGTCTTTTCTCCAATCGTTTTTCCATTGAATTCGACCAAAGTGGTTTTGACGCTGCCACCTTTTTCGGTCCAAAAATGAACGCCATTGATCTCATGCGAAATCCACATCGACTTATGATGCACATGGTCGTGCTGTTCGCCTTGAACACTTTTTTTCATGGGCCAATTTCGCGTCATCCCAATTTGGCCTGGACCATAAATCGGATAGAGAATCGGTTTCGCGTAAGTGCCATAGTCAAATGTGGTAAACAGCTCGTCACCGATTTTGACGTCTAATTTATTGTCGTCAGAAGCAAAAGTGATCTGGTCGATTTGTTTTTTCGTTTCGGTTTCCTGAGCAGCCAAAGTCGATGGTACCGCCGTTACGAAACCAATCAGCGTTCCTAGCAAAAGAAACGCAATGCAAATTTTAGAAAAGCCTGTGATTTGGTTTTTGCTCATTAAAAGTCAACCCTTTGGATTTAGCAAAATAGAATCGCCGAGTCGGTAATCCTAACGTATGGAATTGACACGTCAAAAACAAAACGAGTGGCGCTTTCATTTTGCCGAAGCGTCGCACCAAAATTGCGACTGGAGCTCGTCCGTGTTGAGAGCTTTACTCGTCGCCCGGCCTTGGTTCAGCACGGAATCTAATTTGATGCTCAAGACTACTTGCGCGTTTGACTGCGGCTGAACCAAAACGATCGCGAATCGAATCGGCGGCTTCGTCCATTCTTGTCGCTTTGACTTTCTCTTCTTGATCGAACAAGCCTTGTTGCTTTTTGCCATCGGTCGACAAATTGCTGACGCCCATTCCGAGCAATCGAATACCGCGACCTTCCAGTGGAGCGGCCGCAAGAATCTGGCTGGCTGTTTCCCACAAAACCTGAGTCGTTTGTGTGGGCGTTGAAATTGTTTTCGAACGAGTGATCGTTTGAAAATTTCCAAAACGAATTTTCACATGAACCGTATGGCCGACAATGTCGTGACGCCGCAGCCGTCTGGCGACTTGTTCGGTCAGCTCCAGCAACCAAGCCTTCAAAGCATCAACGCTGTGAATGTCGACCGAAAACGTTGTCTCATGCGAAACCGATTTCGCGACGCGATCGGGAACGACGGCACGTGTATCGAACCCGCGAGCCAAACGCCAAAAGTGTTCACTGTTAAGCCCGAACGCGCGGTCAAGCGTATCACGAGGAAGCTTTCGAATTTGACCGATCCGTTCGACGCCAAAGGACTTAAATTTGATCGCCGTTTTTGGCCCGACGCCCCACACACGTGCAATTGGAAGCGGATCCAGAAAGTCCTCAATGCCGTCCGGATCGACCACAACAAATCCATTTGGTTTTTCCAAATCACTGGCAACTTTTGCGAGATATTTATTGGGCGCCACGCCAACGGAGGCTGCCAATCCTAACTCTGAAGAAATCAATCTCTGAATCTCACGCCCGATGGTTGCCGCATCGCCGAACAAACGCTCGCTTCCGGTAACGTCGAGAAAGGCTTCATCGAGAGAAAGCGGCTCAACTAAAGACGTAAAGCGGAAAAAGATTTCTCGAATCTGTTTTGAAATCGCAGCATAGTGTTCCATCCGCGGCTTGATAAAAATCGCCGCTGGGCAAGCTCGTATTGCCTGAGAAGCCGGCATCGCGCTGTGGATCCCGAACTTTCGTGCCGCGTAGCTTGCCGCTGCAATCACACCTCGACCTGTCGGTGAACCGCCGACCACAACTGGCAGTCCAGCCAGGCTTGGGTCGTCGCGTAGCTCAACGGAGGCGTAAAACGCGTCCATGTCAACGTGCAAAATCATGCGCTACTCGGAATCCGAATGAGATTTCCAGTCGACTTCGTAGTCGTAAAACAGCCCTGGAACGTTGGCGTGTTCATCCGCCGGAGCAAGTTCAATTACGAATCCAACGGGATTGGTTTTTGGCCCGCGCCGTCGACCATTGAATGCTGTGCGGCCCCAGCGATAGCCGACGGCGGTCATCTCGAATTTTGAAAATCGTAGTTTCGATTTAGAGTAGACCGCCGTTCCAACGAGCGAAGTAACGATGCCTCGCGGCTTTCTTCGATAACGACTTGAATTAGAATCTGTTTGAGTTGCACCAAGCAATTCAAATTCGATTTCATCGTCAGTAACTCTTTTTACGACGGCCGAAAGTTTCGAATTAACGACTTCTGATTCTTCAAACGAATCGGTCTGTCCGTTGATCATGTCAACCAAATGGTGACGAACCATTCGAAGGGCAAACACGTTGGGCAGCGTGAATTTTGTGCCTGGTTTTGCATCGTCAGGAATCAGAGACTGCATTTCCGATTTGGAAAACCAAGCCGTGTCACGATTCCAGCGACTGGCCTTCTTCGATTTTGGATTCAGATCCGCAGGGAGGTCGCGAGAGTATACTGCGAGGATCAAACCATCGGTTGGCTGAGAATCTTCAGGGCGGTTTTTTGGTTTGACTTTATCGGGATCTTGAATTTTCTTTTCCGATTCGTCGAGCGACTCAAAAAGCTTCAGGCCTTTTTCCAGCGTAGCAATTACTGCATCGGGATCGTTCGAATTGATCGAGCTGAGAAATTTTCCGTTGGCCGAAACGACATAGATGCCTTGCTTGGAGGGCGTATCTTCATTTGGGTAGTGGCCTTGGCGAGCAATGGCTTGGAAAAATATGCAATCTGGATCGCTGCCTTTTTCCAGCCGCCAGACTTCATCTGTGCAAACGACAAACTTCTTTGCTAACTCAATCAATCGGTTATCTGACCAGACAGTCCGTCGGCCTATCACACCATTGTTTCAGGTACAGCCAAGCGGATGGCCATTCATGGTCCACAGCAAAACTGGGCGTCCTTCTTCAGTCGCCTTCAAAATACCTTGTTGAAGCGTTGGAAGCCACGGAATTTTTCGCCACGCCAACTCGGAGTCAGCAGGTCGGATATGCTCCCGCCAGCTTTCTACGTTGGCATCGTTGAGCTCGATGGGCTTTTTGACTTCGTTTGGCACATCCGTTTTGGCGGAAACGAGCCCATGAAAGCAGCCTATTGCAATAAGGGCAACGATGATGAAGCCCAGAGACTTTCTGTCAGTCATTGAAAATCCCGTTCAAGAAAAATATGTGTTACGAAATGAGTTAACACAAATTTTAACTCAACCGGGATCGTTTGTAGAACCGGTGTTCGCGATGTACAAGAAATTCATGTGTTGCGATCGAAATTTGTAAGACAAAGGCACTTTTTACGCGCGAATCGTGGATCGGTGACGGCTGTGAGCTAGCCACCAACTATTTCGGTGTGTGCGGCATTCTCACGCGAACTGGAATCAGAATTGGTGATGAAAATGATAAAAGCGTAGAGGCAAAAGCCAAGCGCGATTGTTGTTTCGCGACTTTCTTCGACCGCAATCAGCATTGAATCGTCAGCGCCGTAACCATAAAAATTCCGATACCACATCCAGCTAAGGAAAAAACATATCCCGATTACCGCATGGGGAATGGGAAAACGAAGGGTGTCGACAAGCAGGTTTTGAAACCACTTCGACAGCGTCAACATGACAGGCAAAATAATCCCAAAAGCCAGCGACCCCATCGTCAACAGCCGTGGCGCGTTGAGCCACTGGTGAGCATGAAACTGTTCCAGGTTGTGAATATTGAATTCGCCTTGTGAGTTGATTTCCTCGACAGCTTCGACGTGATAATCAAACAAACGTTGGCCCCAGCTAACCTCTTCGCCTGCCAAAACGAAGAATGCCAAAGCGAACAAGATTGCCCAAGTCCGAGACAGCCAATGTTTGGATCTAGCGACAACGAATACGAAAAACACCGCGCCCAACAAATAGAAAATCGCCGATCCATTTTCCATGGGGCCATCTTCGACATTGATTTTTTTGAAAAAATCAGGCGTTTGGTAATAGAACACAACAAAAAGACAATGAACCGCAACAAACCCGACCGCACAGAAAATGATGAAGGGGTTACACAGAAAATCTTTCCAGATTGAATAGTATTTGCGTGACGGCAGCTTCATACACCAGCCCGAATATTTGAGTCTTATTGCATGTCTATAATTCCTTGTTCGCAAGTCGTAGCAGCCTGCCTTCAAAATATTATTTTCTGCAATTTTCTCAAAAATCCTTGTGGGCTAAAATCGGTTCGAGCTTTCGAAACTTCAGATGCGTTTACCGGGGTAGAGCTGATTATCCTCCGTAGTGATTCAACTACTCTAAATCTGATTGCCGAAATCCTCTGTTGAATTATATCCGATTCCGGCAAGCAAAGAAAAAGCGTCACCGATTTAAGTTGAATCGATGACGCTTTGATTGTCATGTAAGCAAGCAATAAAAAAGTAGAATGCCCCTGCTATTTTACCTTTCTCTTCCCCCGTTTTTTTCTATCGTTCTCCGTAGTGATTCAATCGATTGTCATTGATTGTGAACTTCTCGATTACTTCGCAACTCGAAATCTTGTTTTTGGACGTTTTGCTTTTAGTTCCGCAAGCGTTTCTTCGGAAGTGGATTTGGGGAGAACTACTGAACTGAGCTTAGGAAGCCCGCTATGAATGGGTGAAAAATCTGTGACATTAGTTCCGCCCAAACTCAGTTTCGACAAATTGGCAAGGCTCGCGACGACTGAGATGTCTGAAACGGCGGTGTCGGTAAGGTCGAGATGGTAAAGTTGCGGAAGATCGGCGAGCGGGCTGATGTCGGTGACTAGGGTTTTGTTTAGGAACAAGTTCTTCAGCAATTGTTTTCCTTTCAGTGGACTCAGGTCCGAGATTTGGGTTTCTCTTGCGGTGAGCACAAATAGCTTCTCCGAATTTGTTAGCGGACTAAGGTCAGCGATTTTGGTTTTGTTGATGGACAAAAACCTAAGCGCTGGCACTTGAGCCAAACCGGAAATATCAGTAACGGCTGAAGACTCCAAATAAACTGTCTCCAAATTCGGTAGCCCTTTAAGCTCATTGACATGTTTGATGTCGGTTGCGTTGAGCGAGACGTGTTTCAGTTTTTTCTTGCCAGCTAAGAACTCGATATTTTTAAAAGTCGCTTCGTAAAACTGAACGTGCTCCAGTTGGTCCATCGCCTTGAGCGCCGAAAAATCGACCAAGGCACTGCACCAACTCGCATCAATCCGTGTCATGGATTTACAATTTTCAAGGAATGAAAGTGTGGTGACGAATTTGCATTTAGAAAGCTGCATCTCTTGCAGCGAAGTTAATGATTTAAGCACGGCTAGTTTTTCATCAACCGCTTGCTTGTTCATATAGACGTTAAGCTTCTTGAGGTTTTTCAATTTTGAAACCGGCTCGTAGTTTTCAAAGGTATGCCCGAATCCGTATAGGTTGAGGACTTCGAGATTGGGTGTTCCGGCCAGGAAATCAAGCGAATCGGTATCCGCCATATAGAGCTTGGCAACTTTAAGGTTGGTCAATCTCGAAAGGGAATCGGGCTTGCTGATCTTGGTGGCGTAAGAATCAAATTCTTCCAAGTTCGTTAGCTGGGCAAGCGATGAAAGGTCGACCGGGTTGTCTCTTGACTTCTTCATCGAAAGCCGGACTTTTTTGAGCGACTTCAGGTTCGCGACAGGGGTGATATCACCAATATTGTCACTGCGAATCTCCAATGATTCCACCCAACCCCATTTAGCAACCTCGGCTAGTTCGGCATCACCGCTGGCTTTTTCAAGTCTGACAGTTTTTGGATTCTTTTGCTTCTTGATCTCCTCCATCATTTCAGTCGAATACTTATTCATTCGAATTGAATAAGAATTGACCGAAAAATCCTGAGCCAATACTGAGCCACCCAAACCGAGGGAAACGCCAAAAGAAGCGACTGCCATTGTGGCTTGAAAAACAAATGAAGAAGGCCGATAGTTAAACGAAAACATTGCGAATTTACCCAAACCAAAATTGAACTTTGAAAGAAACTTACCCAACTAGAGAAACTGTTTTTCACAAAATTCAACGAAAATACTTTGGGTTGTTCTCAATTATTTAGTCCTTAATCAACTATTGGACGCGCGAGAAATAGCGACTCAACCTCCCCAACAGAGCGGCAAATCAACATAAAGGCGAACACTTACGCTTAGAGCAAAATGCAAGAGAAGAACGACCGGACCGAGCGACGTCGGTTTCACTGGCAAACACAAGCTATTGGACAAACTCAAAATGATCGAGCATCTTTGGAGAGTCCAATGGCGTGACTTCGTAAAAAACTAAGCCATTTTTTGATTTGACAAAAACATTCAAGTCGCCGCTAAGTCCATCTATGTCCACCGACTTGTTAGCTTCTTCATCGTTGGCTTGCGTATCGACAAAAACAAGCACCCGCTCTCCGTTGGCTTCGCAAAGCATCGCCGTTGTCGTTCGGCTGATTCCTCCGAGATGCGAAAGGCCAAGCATTCTTCGATCGCTTGGCATTTCTGATAAAGCCAACGCTACTCCCTGGCGGGATCGGAATGTGTTTGCGAACCGCTGCTCGTCTTCGCAGCGATAGTAAGGTTTGAAACCTCTCTCCACAGTCTCGGAATAAATCGCCGCCACCGGTCGTGGCTCGAAAAACGGTGTAACGGTTCGGTCGCCGCTGAACATCCAAAAAAGCACGCTGGCGGAAACCAGCAAAGTCGCCGCAATCGCAAACCGAATCAACGCTGTTCGCGTTACTCCATTTTTCTTAGTCGTCTCATTTAAAGTACTGGTTGCATCATCCTCAGCAACATTCACTTTCTGCAGCGAAGTCACAATCGAATCGACTCCGATCGGAGAAAACTTAAATGAACGTCGCAGCGAGTCGTCAATGTCGTCGTGCAGATCTTTGGCTTGATCCAATAGTTGCCTGTTGTTGGAATCAGACAAAAACAAGGCTTGCTCTTGCTCGTCCATCAAACCATCGAAGTAGCGCTCCAGCTCGAACTGTTGAGAATCACTCACGACCACCTCCTTTGCCAAGCAACTCTCGAAGCTTTATTTTGCTGCGGTGGACATGATTCATTGCAGTGCCTTCGGGCATATTCATCAACTTCGAAATGTCTTTGTAACCAAGGCCTTCAACTGTTCTCAACAGAAGGCAGCTTCTCGCTTCTGGGCTTAACTCTTTAAGTGCAGATTTCACACGGTCATCGAACGAATGTTGCATCGGCAACAATTCGCCTTTGGAGTCAATCGGTTTGTCATGTGATGTGCTGGATGCTACTATTGACATTTGGACTGGATCCGTCGGTTCGGTTTTCCGCCGATCTCTTTTCCTTCGGTAATTCAACGCACAATTTCTGACGATACCTGCCAACCATCCTATAAAATGAGCTTGGGATTCAAAATTGGAATCCTTCTCAATCGCGATCGAAATTGCCTGTTGCACGATGTCTTCAGCGTCGTTCCGATTACCAGTGATACCAGCTGCGATACAAGCAAGGCGCGGAGTTGCATCACTGCAACGTGCAGCGAACTGACGAGCAGTTTGATCTCCGTCCCCTGACAAATTATTGCTTTACAAAAAGTTGTGATTCAAAATAGGTCACCGCTACCCAAATAGTGTCTTCAGCCAAGGTGACCATTGCAATTCCAAAAGTTTTTTCCAATCTTATCGAACAAAATCTGTAGTTCTTGCAAATACTCCAGAAAAAACTGGGGATTGTCACGTAAAGAAAGAAGCAAAACTCCATCCAAGACTAATGCCCGCTAGTCAGCATAATGCATCATGGGCGACAATTTTCCAATTTTTGCCCAACCCCAAAAGTGATTTTTCAGACTAAAAATCTTCTCCATTAATACTTGGCCAACCAAATGACGAAACCAAAAAACGGATTCACGCTGGTCGAATTACTGGTTGTTATTTCGATTATTGGAATCTTGACCGGATTGCTATTACCTGCTGTTCAAGCCGTTCGAGCATCAGCGCGTCGCACAAGCTGCCTCAACAACATGCGTCAGGTTGGTATTGCAATTGCAAATTACGAATCTTCTTTCAATCGGATCCCGCCCGGTAGAATTGGGTGCGATGATACTGGCGACGAGATGCCGATCAGTGAGTGCCCTCCTGGACTCAGTCCAGAACAAAAAAACGGGGCAAGCGGATTTATATCTATACTGCCGCATCTTGATTTGAAAAATCTCAGCGATGAATTAGCCGTTAACGATGGCGGGCTTTGGAATCGAGACGTCGATGATTTGGGGTGGTGGTCAGTTCCCGCCAAACGGGCGGGTGTGATGAAGCACTTGCCAATCTATTGGTGTCCCAGCGAAGTGGGCAGCAAAATCAACGCGGCTTATTACCCTGTAAAATCTGGTTCGTCGTGCTACGCATTTTGCAACGGAACCCTAGGCCCCGAGTCGAGCGAGTATCTCGTAAAATACCGAAACAACGGAGCATTTGGTTACAGAACGGCGAAAGCTTACAAAGACTTTCGAGATGGGCTTTCAAGCACTTTCCTAATCGGCGAAGTCACTCGTCCCGACAGCTGGGAATCTTCCAACGTATGGTCCTACGCGCTCGCCAACGCAGACTGCCTTCGATCAACATCCAATCCTCTCAACACACTACCCGGAAAAGGTGTGGTTCTGGAACTTCGAAATGGGGCCTTTGGAAGTTCGCACCGTGGCGGTTCGCAATTCGTATTTGCAGACGGACATGTTGATTTTATCACTGAAAGCATCTCGACTGATTTGTATCAATCACTTTCAACAATTGCTGGTGGTGAGACGGTCGCCACTAACTGATCGATGCGCGAAATAGGCAATTGCCTATGAATGCACGGCGAATTCTCATCAATCTTGCTGACGGACAGATCTCAATCTACCTGTCCAATACCGAGTCAATTTGTGATTTTCTTTGCACGACTCTAAATAAATGTGAAGCTGCCCGCACTCATAAAGAAAAAGTCTTGCGCTGACTTACTTTCTGCAATAGTTTTCATTCTCGGCGACATTTGTAAATGGACGCGCAAGTAGGACTTAACTAGTTTTTCTGGAAAACTTGAAAAATTATGTAAGTAATCAAGGCAAGCCTCATCCGTATTGTGCAATAGAAAATAACTTTTTGAAACAGGAAGCCGCAATGAAAAATCCCAACTGGCTGTCAGCTATAAGAGACCGACTCACTCAATCTCCCAACCGAAAATCACGCCGTCGCGCCGCGCGAATTTCCAGCAAGAGCTTTTCTTTTGAGCGTCTAGAAGACAAAAATCTCTTGGCAACAGTTGGATTCGATTCCGGAAGCGGTTTGCTTTCCTTTACGGCGGACGCTGGTGAAGTAGATATCGTTAACGTCTCACTCGTATCAGACAATACGTATGAAATCCAGGTTGGCAATGGAGATGAAATTTCACTGCAAGGCGATGCCGCTGGAAACGCTGACTTCGTGCTCAGCCAAACCAACACCGCCAACGACACTCTTCAAATTGACGTTGGCAGCTCCGTTGTATCGGACTTTGTCGTCAATCTTGGCGATCAAAATGATACCTTCACGGTTTCCGATTTGCCGGGGCTTTCAAGTTTGGTGATCAATGGCGAAGGCGGAAATGACAACATCGATGCATCTGGAATCAATATCGGCGTCACTCTGATTGGTGGAGCGGGCAATGACACACTGACTGGTGGAGCTCAAGACGATACGCTCATCGGCGGAGGTGGCACTGACATCATCGACGGCGGCGCTGGCATCGATACAAACTCATTCCAGGGGATCGGCATTGGAGTAACCGCAACCGTAGCCGCTGACGGAACTGGTACTGCTGACTACGGTCAGGTCAACGAAACCTTTGCGGGAATCGAAAACCTTACTGGGTCAGATAACGATGACATCTTGATTGCGACAGGAGCTGCGGCGAA
>CAYZGP010000149.1:4065-13449 GCA_964478065.1 uncultured Pirellulaceae bacterium | reverse complement strand
CAGAAAAAATACGTATGCGGTGCCCATTCTGTTTAGGCTTTCCGCAAAGCGTGCAATCAAACACTTTATGAGTTGTCCAATTTGTTGGGGCTGGCCGAATAACCACTAGAGTCAGCAAAGGTGGGACTAGGAACGCTTTGTCAAAGAAACCTTGCCTATGAGATAGAGGCGAGGGCTAAAGAATGGCCATTAGTGGTCTGACTGGCAGGGCAAACCCGTTTCCAATTTGGTCTGACATTGTTCAAACGCAAGGTAGCTTTTTCTGGTTGCGAATCGGTCAGACGTTTCGCTGGACAATCTTATCTACTCGTCCTCAGTTAACAGTTAGGCAATAGCATGTTTCCCAAATCTACAAAATCAACGGATCCTGGGTTCCCCGAGTCGATTTCCTCGCGGGAAATCACAGACGCTTGTATCTTCGTTATCGATGACGAGCCAATTGTTTCCGACGTGATCTCGTTCTTTCTGGACGAGTGCGGATTTAGCAACGTTCACTGTTTCAACGATTCGATCGAGGCGATTGAAACATTGCAATACGTTAAAGCCGAATTGGTGATAACGGATGTTAGTATGCCAGGGCTTGCCGGCAATTACTTGACCAAGCTAGCCAAGAAGATGGAACACTTGCGTGAGGTTCCAATCCTTGTCGTTACTTCTGACACAAGCTCAAACACAGAGTCAAAATGTTTGGCCAGCGGAGCGATGAAAGTTCTTCCCAAACCTGTTGATCGACAGCAATTGGTCATGGGTGTTGTTGAAGCGTTGGATCAAATTGTTGAGCGATCTGAAATTGACACGCGTTACGCAAAGAAGATGGAATCACTACGAGAAGAAGAAGAGCAACGTATTCGTGATCAGGAAATCGGTTTACGAAACGCTTGTCGCGCAAAGTGAGTTCAGCATTTCCAGAGCTAGTTCCACGTTTGTTCCGTCCGTCGTTAGCCGCATTCAATTTGGCGGCGTTAGACCACCCCATTAAGCTTCGTTGGCTTCAAATTGAGTCCACCGACCACAAATTTGAAGCCGATATTGAGTCCCACCTTTTGAACACTCGTCCCAATTTTCCTTCCTTCGGGGGTCGAGCGGCCTCTATTCTGAGGTAAAGCTGGCTTGTAGAACGGCAAGCCATCGTAGCGTTCGTCAGGGCGTGCAACTGTTTTATTGAGTGAATTAATTTTGCCAGTCACACACAACCTTCAGGCAGAAGAGTTCAGCATTTGCACTCCCTGGCGCTGCTGCGTATTACAACTGTTGAGATCGACGTTTATTGGAATGAAAGCATATTTGCAATTGCTCCCATCTCTCGCTCTAAGACTTAGAACCTGATTTGTGATAGCAGTTCAATCGTTTTGCTGGGGTTGGCAATGATATTGTCCTGAATTTGCTGTTTTGATATCAGCGGGCAACGATTTGGTCCACTTTCTATCGAAGTGTTCGCCATTTCAAGTTCTTGCCCAGACCGAGAAATGTCACAAGCTGATTCAGTCAATTCGATGAAGCGATTCTCAAGAGCATTTGTCGCTGCTGCTTTTTTCATTTTGCCGATACTATTAGTTTCGATCCCGTTGGCTTTCATTGGTTGCAAGGGACAGCAATCAGATGTTGTTTCCGCCAAGAGTAATTCAAGCGAAACGGACGGGGACAGCGTTACAGCGGACGAACTTCCATCTCTGCCGTTTGGCTCGACCAAACTAGCCAACACTGAAAAGAAGAAATCGGGATATGGCAATTTGGTTTTGCCCCAACCAAATTTGCCTGACCTTCCTGAGCTTTCGCCAGACTTAAAACCGCTTACCGACAAAGACCTCCACAAGAATTTTACGTTGTTGATGTTGGCTTACGAACCTGACATTAGGGCGATGTCAATTGTTGCATTTTTGCGTAACGTGGTAGACAGCGAGCAGAGAAAGGCAGCTTATAAATTTGCTTTGAAGTATGAACCGGAGTTTCAGCAACTGATGAAACGCCGTGACGAATTGCTTGCAAACGCCGTTGATGGAGTCGACCATACGGCTCACCTGCGTCGAATCGATGAAGAAACGGTTTATCTTAGTAGAAGGATACGTAGTGCTGCCTATAATCAAATTTTGACAGACGAGCAGAGAGCGAAATTAAAAGAGATTCGAGAACAGCGCGCAGCGGAATTAGCACGAATCGCGGAAAAGAAGAAACAGATTGCCGAAAAAGAGCGTTTGGCTGACAAAGAAAATCCTGGCTCCAATGTCAAACGGTGAAAATTTCAATCGTTGTTATCGAGCGTCTTTATTAAACTATTGATTAGGATTGGCCATCATATTGCCAAGACTTAAAAAACTGACTAGCTCGACCTTTAAAGTAACTTCCATCTGATTTTTCAACATGTTATTCACTCCTTCCCAGGTTAAATATTGCATCGTTGCAATTGTTATTGCGATCGGTGGCGTTGTTGCTGTGTTAGCTGAGCGCGGAGATGGAGTGTCGTTTCAATATGAATCAAACTCGGGGGATTCAAATCAACTCTTGAAAAAAGTGGTGCTTCCCTCGATCGCCGAAAATACAACGGCTGAGCCTTCGCTGTCTGCCGCTCAACAAGATCTTACGCTTGACGAACAATATACGAAAATGGTTCGGCCGTTCATCGAGAACTTTTGCCTCGATTGTCACACTGGAGACGATGCGGAAGGCGATTTTGATCTCGACAAATTTGAAAAGCCCAGCGATGTGACAGAAAACCTCGAAGCATGGTCGCACGTGATGGCCAGATTGGAGCGAGGTGATATGCCACCTGCCGACAGTGCCCAGCCAAAACAAGCTGGGAGCAATCGGATTCAATCCTGGATTCTGAATTCAATTGAGGCATCAAACGCAACGGCTCCAGCACTTGGCACCATTCGTCGACTTAACCGAGTCGAATATGAGAACACAATTCGTGATCTGTTCAGGCTTTCTCGTGATTGTTTTAGCAATTCGGCGAGAATCGTTCAGACGACTGGCTACTTCAAACCTGCAACCAAAAAGATGCCTCGCTATGCGTTGGCGGTTAGCTATTTCTATAATTCGCATCGACGACATTCGGATTTAGCCGGAGTGTCGACATTGCCAGTCGATCCACCAGTGGAGCACGGTTATGCAAACGACCAGGAAGCCCTGAGCCTGTCGCCTTTGCTGATGGAGAACTATTTTGAAATCGCGACTGAGTTGGTTAATGCTGAAGAGTTTGAATTGATTTGTGGTATCTGGGAATCGCTGTTTACCTGCGATGACCAGGCCAATGCACTACAGAAAGCCAACGGTCAGCTCGAGATCTTTCTTCCACGCGCGTTTCGACGCCCCGTTACGAAAAAAGAGCTTGGGCGCTACCAGGAATTATTCAAAACCGAATTCGCAGAATCCAAGTCATATACTGAGTCGATGAAGACCACTGTCTCCACGATTCTGGTCTCTCCTCACTTTTTGTTTCGGCGTGAATATGAAGCAGTCGAGTCGGGGGCGGCGGGCCAGGCGATGGATCAGGATTTTGCCAATGCATCACGGCTGTCCTATTTCCTTTGGGCGTCGATGCCAGATGATGTGTTGTTTCAAGCCGCTCGCGAAAAGCGTTTGACCAAGCCCAAAGATTTAGGGCGTCAAGTCGATCGGATGATGGATGACAAAAGGATCAAGTCACTTTCAACTGACTTTGGGATGCAGTGGTTGAAGATGAAAAAAGTGGCGTCTGTTTTACCTGATGGCAACAAGTTCCCTCACTACTTTAAACGCTTGATTCCGCCGCCTGCTATTTCAATGATGATTGAGCAAATGTTGTTGTTCGAAACCATCATGGTTGAGAATCGTAGCGTGACGGAATTTGTCTCCGCTGATTTTGGATATTTGAATCGGCAGTTGATGGATTGGTATCAAATCGATCCCGAAAAAGCACTTGGCTACTCACCGAAGCTTGAACAATTCGAAGACTTCTTTCGTGTGAAATGGCGAAATCTTCATCAAGGCGGAATCACTTCTGGTGCGATGCTTATTTCGACTTCGACCACGACGCGGACCAGTCCGGTTTATCGTGGAGCGTGGGTGTTGGATGTGTTTTTTAACTCGCCGCCTCCCCCGGCTCCAGCCAACATTGATCCACTTCAGCCTGCCGGTGAAGAGAAAAAGGTGTTCATCAATGTGAGAGAGAAACTCAAAGAGCATCGTGAGGACGCTTCGTGTGCAACGTGTCACGACCTGATCGACCCCATGGGATTCGCGTTTGAGAAATATGATGCCGTCGGAAAATGGCGCAAGGAATACGAAACTGGCGACAAGATCGAACCGACAGGAACTTATAAAGGTTTCAAGTTTGATGGGGTTGCAATGTTCAAAATCGCGATTCTTCGGGACAAAGAGAGATTTGTCCGTGCGTTCATCGAGCATACAATGAAATATGCACTTGGCCGCAAGCTTCATTATTCCGATCAGCCAGAGATTCGCCGCATCACTGAAGAAGTCATGAAAAGAGATTCGCGCTTCCGAGTTGTGATCAAAGAGGTCGCCATGAGCAAGCTTTTTCGTAGCCCGTTGATCGCTCCTGCCGACAAGCACGCACATGACTAAGGACTCGGCGCATGATGCATCGGTCGGCTAACGCTGCCGGTCATGAAGTTAAATCGAACGTAATTGAATTACCCAATTCAACCCACCTTTGCACGAGTTATCAAATGAAACCTTTATCACGCCGCACCGCACTCAAAGGCATTGGCGCCACGATCGCATTGCCTTGGCTTGAAGCAATGTCGCTCGCGCAAAATTCGCTCAGTGGTATCGTGACGAAAAACGCGATCACAACGGCCGCCTCTCATTTGGCAAACAAAAAACGACTTGCTTTCATGTATATTCCCAACGGCGTGATTGGTGACCGATGGTTTCCGACAACCGAAGGCAAGGATTTTGAGCTGCCTGCAAGTCTCCAGCCGCTGGCGGATTTTCAAAAAGACATCACTGTGGTCAGTGGTTTGAACCGAACGTATTTGATCGGCGAGCCGCACTCCCAAGCCGGGTCTTGCTGGTTGACTAGCGCCAAACCGAATGAGCGAAGCGACGGGGTCAATGCAATCGACCGAACGCTTGATCAGGTCATCGCCAGTGAAGTCGGGAAGGAAACGGCGTTTTCATCGCTTGAGTTGAGTTGCAACAGTTTTGCAGACAAAGTCGAACCAAAGATCTTCGATGCCATTTCCTGGTACGGTCCAGGCAACGACGCCGCGTCATCAAACGATCCGCGGAAAGTTTTCAAGCGACTTTTTGGTGAGTCAACGACGATCAAGAAAAGCGTATTGGACACGGTACTCGGTGAAGCGGCCGATCTCAAAAAGTCACTTGGCGAAAACGATCGCCGCAAAGTAGATGAGTATTTGGAGTCAGTCCGTTCAATCGAAAAACGTTTGGACAAACAGGACGAGTCAAAAGGACGGATCGGTCCGGTTGATTTTACTTTGCCGGAGCAGCTTCCCACCAACCGCGGACAGTACATTCGCATGATGGGTGATCTGATGGTGTTGGCGTTTCAAACAGATCAGACTCGCGTGACGAGTTTGATGGTTGGGCCGGAACGCTGGGAAACACCGCAGTTGTACGAAGGCGTTTTTGACAAACCTGTCGGGCATCACGTAATGACGCATGATACGGCTTACAATGACGACGTGGCGAAAATTGATCGGTTTCACGTTGAGCAATACGCTTATTTGATCAAACGTCTAAAGGAAATTCGTGAAGGCGATGGAACGTTGTTGGACAATTGCAGTTTCGTGCTCGGTTCGGGACTAGGAAACGGTGCAAGGCATTCATACAAGCAATTGCCGGTTGTGATTGCTGGTTCGGCCGCTGGATCTTTTGAAACCGGTCGTCATCTGGCCGCCAGCGAAGGCACGCCATTGGCAAACCTGTGGTTGAGTATGAGCGATGTGATGGGCTTGAAGCTGGATAGCTTTGCCGATAGTTCGCAGCGGTTGAAGGGGTTCGTTTAGAAGCGAATGCGGAGTACGGAATACGGATTTCTTTAGCTCGGTTGCATTCCATCTTTTAGTCTTGCGTCTCGATCAGTTTTCGGGGCGATTGATTTCCGTTCATGGCCATGACTCGCGTGGTTGTGCACTCATCGCGAAATTAAACTAGGTCAGGATTACTATTAGCCTATCGGTAACTTGCTAAAATGGCCGATTGTCGCCAGCCTTTCGTTAGTTCGCCCTCTTGAAATCCGGTTGTATTGTTGTACATTTGGACACTAGTGTTGCTTCTGGCCTCAATTTGCGGTGCACGCTGCGTGAACCCGCCATGGCACTCAACTCGCAAATTGAGCCGAGACAGGATACTCGTGCGGTGGCTTTTCAAAATCTATTGAAGGAATGACGATGGCCCAGGTAAGTCTTGCTGACAAAGCATCTACTGAACAAACGTCCGCTGACCGTTCGGCGCCAGAACAAGTTACAAAACAACTTGCGAGCGTGTTGCAGCAGTATTGGGGCTTTGATGGCTTTCGCCCGCAACAGCTGGAAGCCATGCAAGCCGTGATGGCCGATCAGGATTCGGTGGTTGTGTTTCCAACTGGCGGCGGAAAATCCCTTTGCTTTCAAGCCCCCGCTGTTTGCCGAGATGGATTGGCGGTCGTCATATCGCCTTTGATCTCGTTGATGAAGGATCAAGTCGACGCGCTGCAGGCTTGCGGTATCAAGGCCGCGTTTTGGAATAGTTCACTTTCTCCCGATGACGAACAAAAAGTGCTCGACCAAATTCGATTGGGCGAACTGCAACTGCTTTACCTTGCTCCCGAACGTTTGCTAACGGATCGAACCGAGCGATTATTGTCTGCCGCTAACGTTGCGTTTTTTGCGATCGACGAGGCGCACTGTGTCAGTGAATGGGGCCACGATTTTCGACCTGAATTTCGGGGACTTTCGGTTTTGAAAACCAAGTATCCTGGTGTCTCGGTCCACGCGTATACCGCGACTGCGACCGATCAGGTTCGCAACGACATCGCGCGGCAATTGAGGTTGGAGAATACCAAAATTCTGATCGGTTCAATGGACCGACCGAACCTGACTTACCAAGTCCGTCGTCGCGCCGGCGGGATGAATCAAGTTGTTGAAGTGATCAACAAATTCAAAAACGAATCGGGAATCGTTTATTGCATCAGCCGAAAGAACGTTGAGAAAACCTGTGAGGCTCTGGTTTCGCTCGGATTTAGTGCCCTGCCCTATCACGCCGGAATGACCAGCCAGGATCGCAAATCCAATCAGGAATCATTTCTGCGCGACGAAACAAAAATCATTGTAGCCACGGTCGCATTTGGAATGGGCATCGACAAATCAAATGTTCGCTATGTGATTCACACGGGGATGCCAAAATCACTTGAAGCGTACCAGCAGGAAAGTGGTCGTGCCGGGCGTGATGGGCTGGATTCGGAATGCTGGATGTTTTACTCCGGCAGTGACTTGATGACTTGGAAACGATTGATTGAGATGTCGGAATCCAATGAAGGAAAAGAATCGGCAATCAGTGCGCTTAACTCAGTCAGCGATTTTTGTAACGGGGTAGTTTGTCGACACGTTGCTTTGGCGGCACATTTTGGCGAAACGCTCGATGTTAAAGATTGCGGTGCGTGCGATGTTTGCTTGGACGAACTGGATGAAGTCGAAGACGCTTTGATCCTTGCTCAGAAAATTGTGTCTGGCGTTTACCGCGTCCAGCAACGTTTCGGCGCCGAGTACGTCGCGCAGGTTTTGCTTGGTTCACGAGACCAACGGATTTTGCAGAACAAACACGATGAAGTCAGCACGTACGGTTTGCTTGAGTCAGAAACCAAACGTGATATTCGTAATTGGATTGACCAATTGGTCAGCCAGAATTTTCTTGCCAAAACGGGCGAATACAATGTGTTGACGATCACCGAGTTGGGCAGCCAATTGTTGAAAGGCCAAGCCACCCCGCGGTTGCTTCGAGCTGCAAAACCGTCGCGGTCTTCATCGTCATCTGGTAAATCGATGGCGTCATGGGAAGGCGTTGATCAGGATCTGTTCGAGGTTCTGCGCGAGCTGCGAAGTGCCGAGGCTGGTCAACGCAACGTTCCCGCTTATGTGGTGTTCAGCGATAGCTCGTTGCGCGACATGGCTCGGCGTCGGCCATCGAGTTTGGAAGCGTTTCGATTGATCAGCGGGGTCGGGCAGCGGAAGCTTGACGACTACGGCGAGATTTTCTTGGGACTGATTCAGCAGCATTGCGATTCAACAGGCTTGGAAATGGATGTCGCATTCGTTCCGACCAAGCCTGCGGTTTCAATCGACAAACCAATTACGGCGTCCGCGATGGCGTCGTTCCAACATTTCGATGAGGGGTTGTCGGTGGACGAAGTAGCCAAGCGAATGGGCCGCGCCGTCTCAACGACCCGCGGCTATTTGAGCGACTATATCCAGCACAAGAAAATCACCGATCCTGGCCGCTGGGTTGACGCGGACACGATCGCGAAAATCACCGACGTGGTCAAGCAAATTGGGGATGGGCCTCTTCGCCCGTACTTCCTCGCTTTGGATGAAAAAGTCAGCTACGACGAAATCCGCGTGGTGGTCGGCTGTCTCAAGAACGCGCCAAGCCAATAGGCAAGAACGTTTAGCACTCGGTTACACGGGGCTTAATCGCTCTTTCTCAATTTCGGGATATTTTGTAACGTTTAAGCAAGATCAACTCGCGTTTAAAAGGAATCAAAATGCCCACGACGGAATGGCTGAAGAAAGAGTTTGACTACGGTTACGACAGTGGCAACGTGCTTGGAATACTACCAAACAAAGTTCGTCGTGGCGAGGAAAAACGAATTGGCGGGTCGTATCGGAATGTCTTTAAACGCGCGATCAGACCTTTTCTCAAACCGGACTCTGTTGTGATGGAGCTTGGGCCGGGCAATGGTGCTTGGAGTCGCGCGATCTTGAAATACATTCCGCAGGGCAAGCTCATTACCGTCGACTACCAAGACGTTTCGCCTTGGCTTAATCCGGACGATTATGGCGGCAGATTGGTCAATCATCAGGTGACCGAAAGTTCATTCTCTTGTGTCGATGATAACTCGATTGATTTCTTCTGGTCGATGGGAGTGTTGTGTCACAACAATCGGAAACATATTGGTGAGATCTTGACTAACGCGCGGCCCAAGCTGAAACGGGGGGCTTACGCTTGTCATCAGTATGCCAACTGGGAAAAACTTGATCGATACGGCTGGAGACGTGGTGGTGTTCCCAAGGAGTTTCGCGAAATGAGCGACGACGAAATTTGGTGGCCCCGCAACTCGAAAAACGATATGGTCGAGTTGGGCGTTAGCGCTGGTTGGAAAGTGGTCAAACCAGACATGAGTTTGTTGCGCCGCGATAGTGTGATTCAGTTAAGAAACGT
>CAYZGP010000149.1:0-3965 GCA_964478065.1 uncultured Pirellulaceae bacterium | reverse complement strand
GAAACGTTTAACTGTTTGAGAGGCCGGTTGGATCGCTTCGGGGCAAAGATTCTGCAGCGATATCGACCGATCAATTGACGTCGTAAACCGATACGCCACTCTTATTATTGGTTCTTGCGAGCTTCTTTTGCCTTTTCTGCTCTGCGCCATGTCCACGGTGCGGTTGGGTTTTTATCGGCCCACAAACCGACTTTTTTGCGTCGTGCTTTTTGCTCCAACGCATTCAACGTTTCGGAGTCTGAATACTGAGTGTAGTGCCAAGCCATCCCGAGTTCGACCATTCGCTCAGCAATATTCGATCGACGGTAAACGATAAACGCCAACGTGCGACCGTAGTCGTCTTGCCCGGTAGAATGGACCGTAACGTTTTTACCAAACACTAATTTGGATAACGCCTGTTTCGCTTTTTGGCCGTAAGCTTGTGCTGACTCAGGCGTGTCAATTGATTGTAAGCGAATTCGAATTCTGTCTTTGCCGTCCCACACAGTCAACGTGTCGCCGTCCAAGCAAGCAACGCACTTGGCGCGAAAGGACTTGACGATCTCTTTGCCGTGAATTGAATTTAGCGCTTCTAGTTTTGTATCATCTTCATCCGCATCTGACTCCGACTCCTTCTTCGAAGCCAGTTTTTCATCAGCTAATTTGGCTGTTGTTTTGTCAGACGCTTTAGTTTTGCTATCGCTGGTGGTTTTACTTTTCCACGGGCGAGTATTGGCTGGGGCGTCGTTGAATTCGTTTGTCTCGGCCTTGCTGGCGATGTCGTCAAACGTCCCACTGGGAAATTGCTCAAGTGATGTTTCTTCTGCCGGTTTATCAAGCTTGTCAGATTGCACCGATTTCTTTTCGGCGTTTTTATTTGTAGGTCGACGCGTTCTTTTTGAAGCAATCACGGCTGAGTCGTCCGCTTTGACCTCTGCAGCGCCGGGCGAGTCACTTGTTGAGTTCTGGTCCGGTTCGCCGTCATTTGAATTTACTTGTACGTCATCGTCAGGTTCAATCGCCTGTCTGTCTTCAACGTCAGCGGTGAGAAGTCCCCCTTGGACTGAGTTGAGATAGATTAATGCCACTGCGCCGATCGAGACGGCAAATGAGGTCAACAAAATACTGAAGACAGCTAACCTGATGTTTTTTAATTTCATTGACTGATTCTTGAGAGGGTTACCGAGTGAATAGGGACGGCGGCAACGGCTTAAAAAAAGGATAAGGATAAGTGACGGTATGGTGGGATTAAAGGCTGACTGGAAAGTTTAACACAATTCGGGTTTTGTGATGCATGTCATCTTTTGAATTGTGATTCGTCTTAGAATTTTTCCAGTGTGAATTGGCTTTTTGTGATAAATCAATTGCTGCAAGTCAACTTCGGCACATTGAATCGCAAAAGTGATTAAGATGATTCTCCCGACGCAATTGAAAGGCTAAAAAATGCGATACATGTTTCTTGTGATGATCTTACTGGTGTGCAAATTTGGAAACTTGCAAGCCAGCGAACATGAATCCGAATCCGATAAACGATTGCCTAACGTTTTGATTCTTTACGCCGATGACCTCGGATTTGGCGACCTTGGCTGTTACAACACGAAATCCAAAATTCCGACGCCCAATCTTGATCGTTTGGCCAAACAGGGAATGCGATTTACCGATGGACATTCTTCGTCAGGGATTTGTACTCCCAGTCGTTATGCGTTGTTGACAGGTCGACATCATTGGCGGGACTTTCACGGAATCGTGACTGCGCTAGGGGGCTCTGTTTTTAAACCTGAGCGAACGACGATGCCGGAAATGCTCAAGTCCAAAGGCTACCAAACGGCAGCTATTGGCAAATGGCATTTGGGATGGGATTGGGATGCGATTAAGAAAGACGGCGCTAAACCCAACGGGGGCAGCAAAGGTAAAAACAAACGGAAAACTTGGGGACCAGAAGCGTTTGATTGGACCAAGGAAATTCCAGACGGTCCGCTTGCCCACGGTTTTGATTATTACTTTGGCGATACGGTCATCAATTTTCCGCCGTATTGCTGGATTGAAAACAACAAAGTCAAAACGGTTCCCGACACCATGATGAATACTTCTAAATGGAAAAAGATTAAAGAAGGTCGTTGGGAATGTCGTCCCGGCCCGATGGCTTCTGATTGGGATCCGTACCAAAATATTCCGACAACAACCAAGAAAGGCGTTGAGTTCATTCACTCGGCCGCCAAAACAGACGATCCATTCTTTCTATACTTTGCTTTTCCGGCACCGCATGCTCCGATCATTCCCAACGATAAATTCGATGGAAAATCAGAAGCTGGTCCCTATGGCGATTTCGTTGTGGAAACCGATGATGCGTGCGGACAGCTTTTGCGGGCGCTTGAGGAAAGTGGTCAATCCGATAACACGATCGTGGTTTTCACGGCTGACAATGGCCCGGAAAAATATGCATATGCCCGCGATGAGAAGTTTGATCATTGGTCGGCCGAACCGTTTCGTGGTTTGAAGCGAGACATCTACGAAGGCGGGCATCACGTCCCCTTTATCATTAAATGGCCGGGCCTTACCACAGCCGGAAAAACTTCTACTGCGCTGGTTAGCCAAATTGATTTGATGGCGACAATCGCGGCAGCGGTCGGTTTTGAATTGCCCGACGATTGTGGTGAAGACTCACACAACCTGTTGCCGTTGATTAAAGGCGATACGGAATCGGTTCGAACGACCCACGTTCATAATACGAAAAGAGGTCAATACGCGATTCGAGATGGTGATTGGTTGCTGATCAACCGCGAGGACGGATACATGTCTCCACGAAATAAGGCTTGGGAAGCGAAACATGGTTATCCGGAGGACGATGAGCAAGCGGTGGAGCTTTATAACTTGAAAGACGACATCGGGCAGAGACAAAATTTGGCTGCGTCCAATGCGGAGAAAGTTTCGGAGCTACGTAAGCTGCTTAAGAAAGTTCGTGAGCAAGGCTATTCGTCACCGAGGCTTGAGGCCAAAAAGGAATCCGCTCAATAAGCTGGCTTAAACAGCCGGTCTTTTCGGTTGGATGTTCTTAAGCACATGAGCTCCACGGCTTGGGCGACTGGAAAAGCAAGTCGCTTCAATGCCCGTGGCTTTTCGATACTGATTCGTCAGGTTTTCCATAATCGAGTCTCGGTATTCGTTTTTCACAATCGAGACGGTACATCCGCCGAACCCGCCGCCGGTCATTCGCGAGCCAATAATGCCTTTTCGATTACCAATATCCTTTGCGAATTCAACCAGTAGATCCAATTCCCGGCAGCTTACTTCAAAATAGTCCCGCAACGAATCGTGGCTTTCGTACATCAGTTTGCCTACCGTTTCCCAGTCGCTGTTTCGCAATGCGTTGGCCATGTCGACCGTGCGATTGGTTTCGTAAATGACATGGCGAGCTCGACGAAACTCTGTCTCGGTTAAAATTTGGCGCGCGTTTTCGAGTTGGTCAATTGTTACGTCGCGCCAGGCAGATTTTTAAAGCTTGCTTTTGGATTTTACTTTTAATGGGGAAAAATAATCGGGGGAGCCAGCGACAAGCTCCACAAAACCTTTAAAGATGACATGCTGAAGAGCTATGGAGATCGTACGAAATAACGCCGAGCTAGTTGATATGAATGAATTCTTAGTCTCCTTCTTCTGAAATAGCTTCTTGGATCGAGAGCAACAATCCTGCTACAATCCGTCCCACGGACAATTTCTATCCAATCTCTACCTCGACTCGATCCTAGCTTTGACTACCCCCGAAGCCATAGCCCGCCAAGACATCGACCAGCAGCTTGAAGCATGCGGTTGGATTCTTCAGGATATGTCTGAAATGAACATCATGGCAGGCCTTGGCGTGGCGGTTCGGGAATATCAGCTGACAACCGGTGAGGCCGACTACGGCTTGTACATCGACGGCAAAGTCGCAGGAGTCATCGAAGCCAAAAAAACGGGCTCCACGCTTACCGGAGTTGAAACCCAAACCG
>CAYZGP010000148.1:9585-13572 GCA_964478065.1 uncultured Pirellulaceae bacterium | reverse complement strand
CGGAGCCTATAAGGCGAAAGTGGTGGTTAAACCCAGCGAGTAAGTAGTCGGGGTAGCCCAGATTCTTGAATCTGGGTGCGAACGCACAAGAGGTAACTCTCTTCCGGCCGAATTGAGTATCTGAAGTCTCAACGTGATGCCTCTTGCCGCTTCGCGGCACCGATTCAAGAATCGGTGGTACACCGCCGTCCGCTTAACTTGCGAGAGCTTCCGCCAGTTTGGTAGCAGACGTCGTCAAGACTTCTGTTTTTGAGTGTGTTGATTATTTATTTCAAACTCTCAAAACTCTTGATGAGTTCTGCCGTGGCGCCAGCTATCCGCTTAACCTACGTCTTATCTGGCGTTCTTGACGCTTGCATGTTTAGATTCTCAATTGTTTCACTGACATTTGACTTCACTCGAATCCAGCACTTAAAATGCTTGTTGCGTTAAGGGACGCAACCGTGCTCGCGGAAAGGGCTCAGCCCAACCTCTACGATTCAGATTTTTGTACTACCTTCTTTCGGGTTCACCACGCGAGCAATGAACCTCGCGGTATTTTCCGCAGAAAGAAAGGTTCGTCATGAAAAAGCACTCTACCCCTCAAGCTCACCGCGCGCTTCCAGCAAGCCCTAACTGGGAGCATTTGCAGAAACAGGCCAAGACATTGTTAAAGTCTTACCTGAGCGGACAGTCACAGGCGATCGCCGAAGTTCACCGTTACGAACGGAACCCCGATCCGCACTCGTTTCGATTGGTAGACGCGCAGCGAATCCTTGCTCGCGCCTACGGTTTCGCAAGCTGGGCGCGACTAAAGCAGGAAGTGCTCAAAACGCCTCCTCCAAAATACTCCGTACAAGATCTGTGTGATGCAGCAATCGTTGGGGACGTCGATAAGGCTAACGCGATTATTGATGAACAACCCAATTTGGCTTTGCTTTATCTAAAAGATGACTCCGCCATGGCGATTCACTTTGCCGTAATGCATCGCCAGCCAGAAATGGTTCGTTTGTTGATGAGTTGCGGCGTTAACAAGAACTCAGGAATTTACCCCTTCACAAAAGCGACTTCGCCAATCGGAATGGCTACCGATCGTGGCTACGATGAGATTGTCGAGATCATCAACGAAGAATATGACCGCCGCGAACAACCAGATAAATCAGACGTAATCGAATCTGCTCCAACCAAGTCCGAAGGTTTACAAACGCCCGAGGGCCGAACCTTGTTACTGGGCCAACTTCGTCAAGCGATCAGCGATGGCGAAATTGAAACATTTGACGAGTTAGTTGCCAAAGAAATCACAGTTGCTGAGGTCGGGAGCTTTTTGCAATTGGCAGTCGACTCTCAACAAACAGAAATCGTGCGACGAATGATGTCGCTGGGGGTCGATCCAGACGGAACCCATATAATATACGTCAGCGAAAGTGCGCCTTACGTTGTGGGAGGTGACCCATTGTATCGGGCCACGTCCACTGGACAGCACGAGATGGCTCGGTTGCTACTCAAAGCTGGGGCTGACCCGAACTTGCAGGTTTTAGGAACCGGCACACCAATGGCCGGTGCGTTTTCGACAGGCAATCAAGAGTTAATTGAACTTGTGAAATCGCATGGAGGTATTGTGGGCATTGAAAGTGCAGCCAAGTTTCTTTCTTATCAAGAATTCGCCGAGCTATTCGATAGTCAGAATCCAAAAGTCGATGAGCAGTTATTAATACGAGCAGTACATGGCGGGATTCCGGAGACCGTACAACACTGCCTGAAACACTTTCCCCAAAAAATCAGTACCGGCCTGTTGGGTCAGGCTGCCCGTTTCTGGCGGCACAAGCACAGCCACGCACCCCACATCGACCGTGAAAACTATTTTCGCATCTACGAAATCTTACTGAAACATGGCGTGAAAGACTTGAATGAGTTTGCAAAAGCGGAGGGTTTACACACGAAACCGGGAACCTACCTTGAGCTGCATTCGCTCGGCCGAAAAGAACCAGAGGAAGATGCCGTAAGATTCGCCAAACTGTTGTTGAAGCACGGAGCAAGGCTGGACGTGCTCGATTTACACTTGCTGTCCACACCGTTGGGCTGGGCGGCGCGATGGGGTAAAGAAAAACTGGTGCAACTTTATCTTGACCATGGTGCCGATCCAAACCTTTGCGGCGCTCCATGGGCAGCACCGATCGAATGGGCTCGAAAAAAGGGACACGACGGCGTTGTTGAGTTGCTTTCAACGCTTCCAGGAAAATCTAGTTGAAACAGAAAAAGTGCACACAGACGGAGAGGCTTCAGCGGCAAATTCAGCAGTTTTTCCTGACTATTTAGTCGCGCTGGAGATTGGCGTGGACTGGTTGGTTTCAAACAAGCCTCGTGGAAGCTTCAGGAATCATCGAACTTGAACATGTCCGGGAAAGACGTCGAAACATCTGAAAACTCTGTGAAAATTCATTCACGCAACGGAAATCGCTTCTGCTTGAGGAGTGGATGCGCCCCCAGTGGAAGCGAAGGTTTTGTCAGTATCGAAGCCGAATTGTGTTTACGGCGAGTCATTGTCAAATCGGATCAGCCCATTTCGCGTGACGAGGCGACATTGGAACTTGCTAAACATTTCGCAATTGAAGACTTTGATCTGACCCAGCAGACAACAGGCAAACCGTTACGCCGAGAGCATGAATTCAAGCTGATCATTGAAGAACCTTAAAGCCTCCCTGCTCAATCGAGCACGGATGGATTACGATTTGTTACCTCATCTAAGCCAAATGACAAAATTTCGACTTTCAATTTTGCTGCTGACGATCGCCCTTGTTGCTATTTGCACAGAGTTGCCTAATCCTTTACGAACATGACCACATCATCGTGATCGTTGACAAAGATCCGGGGAAAATTCAACGAACCAACGAACGCTCGATCTTCGTGCGATGTCTGAAACGATCGCGTTCTCTCTATTCGCACTTTGATTAATCTTCTACAGATTATTTCTTAACTACAGGTTGGAATAGAATTCGGGTCGCAATGAGTTCGTTTTCGTTGGGGCCTTCAACCGCCGAGAGAAAGACTTGAGTCTTTTCGGGCTTAAGTGCGGTGATGGAAAAACCATTCATTGTCGCGGTTTTAAAGCCGAGCCTAATCGGCATCAATTGTTCTTCGATTTGCAAACGCGGTTGCCCGTTTTTTTGAATTGCTAACTCGCCCGAGATGTAGGGCTCAGCCGCCGTTGGAAGATGAGCTCCCAAATCCTCTGGCGTAATCAGGTAATAGTTGATTCGCTTGACATTGGTCGCCATGATTTTGGTCATGTGTTCGACATCGGTGAAACGCGAAATCAAAAATAGCTTTTCGGCTGGCAGTTTCATCGCAACGCGTTTGGCCGATTTCGCATTCGGGTCATTGGGATACCGGAGCGCATCGACTACGACTCGATTGTTTTTCCAATCGAACCATGGTTGATTCATCCGCATCCCGATCGGAGCACCATTGGCGAGCTTGACGGTGTAAGTCTTGTCACCCGACTGAATCGTCATCGAGTACTTTTTAAGACCCGTTACCAGACCATCGATGTTGACTTCCACGGCGGGGGTTTTATTTTTCGCATTCGCAGAGGATGTCGGCTTGGTTGCGGCAGAATCGGTCGCGGTCGCTGCATTAGATGACGCGACTTGATCATCCGTTTGGCAGAATCCTGTTGGGCAGAATTCCGATATGGGAGCCAGCCAGACGATCAGAAGAGTCAAAAGAGTGATTCGAGATGGTGTTTTACGCAAAGGACCAAGCCCATTTGTTCGTCGATAAATAGTGTTGATTGGTTATTGTAGTCAAGAATCGGCGCATTGTAGAACGGAATACACTCTGTTTGCCTGACATTGGCAGACAAGGGCTTCGAGACGGCTTCCCGACCGCTAGAAAGCCACGTTCATCAGGCAGGCCGTGACAAACAAATGCAGCTTGGTGGGGCAAAACGTGTCAGGAAGGTTCAGACAAGACACAAAAAAAGCCCCATCGCTGTTGATGGGGCCTTAT
>CAYZGP010000148.1:0-9485 GCA_964478065.1 uncultured Pirellulaceae bacterium | reverse complement strand
AGGAAGGTTCAGACAAGACACAAAAAAAGCCCCATCGCTGTTGATGGGGCCTTATTTTTTATCGTATCAAATTACTTACTTTACCCAGCGGTGTCCTCGCAAGTTGTAAAGATCATCAGAGTCATCGGTTTCAACATCTGCGGCTCCGCTGCCTTTTGAGTTGAGCGAAGACCGATAAGTACCTTTCATCGTCAAGAATTGGAATCTAAGTCCAGCTCCTGGCCCGACTCCGTTTCCGGCAAATGGATCGGCAGTAAAACCTGTTACTTTTGGCCAGCGGCCGGTTCCAGTACCTCTTGGAGCGGCAAACTGATCGTTAATGCCAATGACAGCGAACCCCAAATCAGCCATTGCCCCATAGGTGGCATTTGATGTGAACTTCGGGGTGAAAACGATTAAGCCCGTATCGGGATCAATGTCCCCTGCAAAACCAGTTAAAATTTCTTTTGTGAATGCAGTAGTGAAAACTTGATTAAAGAATGGTGGAGCATCGATCCAGTGACCTAATGCCGTTCCTGGTCCACCTCGCTGCTCAAGCGGAACGAATGTAACAAGTGGGTTGTTGATATCAGTGCGGTAACCTGCTAAAGCGTATCCACCACTGGCCGAACCTTCCATATTAAAACCGGTGTATTGAGTCAAACCGATGCCGCCAAGCGGGCCGACTAGTCCGTTAAGATCAAACAGAGTTCCAAATCCAAGTGCATGCCCCATTTCGTGTTCAACCACGTCTTGCAAGATTCCGTCAGCTTCCAACGATGGGAAATCGTCCAAATCAAATTGCATTGACGCAGCAACAGCAACCGCCCAAGGACGAACATTGTTAAATGGAGACGTCGGGTCGCCAGGAGAAAATGTCACAATCGCATCTGGACCGGCTTGTCCAAGAATTCCACCAACACCGTCAATCGGCGCAACAGTAGCAACGATCGTCAATGCTGAAAGCTGATCCAAAATGGCTCGGGGAATTTCCGTGCTATAAAATTGGATCCGCTCCTCCCAAGCCGCTTCAGCCGCTTGGATAGTAGGTAATGCAGAAGGATCAACGGCAGTCACATCGATGTTGATGATGTCAGCGCTGGCCGTGGACGCAAAACAGCTGAAACAAATTGCCAACAAAATGGCATTTGTCATTTTCGAAACAAGCCTCATTCCAATCTCCCTTGACTGCCCATTTATGAAATAGGGGCAAAATATTGCTATACAAATTGTGTATCGGTACTGATTCGCCTCTTTAGACGTACCGTCGTCCATACTAGTTCCAGTATACCATGAAGCAGCGGTTCGGTGGGCAAATCGTTAAAAACAGGATGTTTTGGCGATTTGGGGGCTTTCGGAGATGGGGAAAAATGATGTCAAAACGGGAAAAACTGACATGTTCGTCAAATTCCTGCTTTCTTATTCAACCCTCACAAACCAACACCCGATACCTTTTGTGAGCGGAATCCCTTGGATTTCACGTGTACTTGCAAACTGCAAAAGCAGGAAGAAAAGCAATGGCTTTGAAACACATGTTAAAGATTTTTGTCCTAATCGTCTCCTTGGTCGCCACGGAGGCGGCAATTGGACAGGTTAACATTCCCAGTCCCAAGTTCGACGGCCATCAAGCCGTTGAATCTGCAAATTCAACTCGGCCATTCGCTTCGCCGGGCGTGTTCAACTATGACACGCAAGTCTTTGCACCCTTGGAATTTACCAATGGTAAAGAGAAAGCACCCAATAGTGGATTCTTTTTCACGATCGGAAAATCGTACACCAGCGTCAACCGGGCTGGTGCGGTCAATGGCGACGGATCGACTGTCCAAACTGGATCCCACTACATTTGGGGAACCCAGTATGAGTTGGGTTGGTTCTCAGACAATGATGACGGCTGGGGGCTGAGTTACCAAAACGCTGAGGGTAGCTTCTTTACAGCAGGTCAAGACGTTTCGGTTTCACAACCGGCGTTGGTCACAAACGAATTCGCAACCGTTGAGCTCAATCGTTTGTTCCGCCAAGAGTTGTCAAGTGGAGCGTATTTCGAGCCGTATATCGGTTTCCGTTTTACCAATTTCTCAGACAATTCGTTGGAGGACACGACACAGACCTTAGGCGTTACCACTGTGTTTAATCGTTTCAGGCAAAACGTAACTAACAACGCTTTTGGTTTGCAGGCTGGTGGACGCTACAACGCTCGACGTGGACGATGGCGTTTTACTGGCGACGCTGCGGTTGCAACGACTTACAACCAGCAACGTTATTTTGCAACAGACATTACAACGGCAGCGAGTGCGATTTTTCCACCACCACAAGCGGTTACAGAGACCTATCAATCAGACCAGGCATTCTTGCCTATCCTCGATGGCCAGATCGAACTTGCTTACAACATCAGTCGTGATATCTCGATCCGAACCGGTGTCCAAACCATGTATGTTTGGAATGGTGTGGCTCGTGCCAACACACAGACAACCAACTTGAATCCAAACTCTGTATTTGGAGCTGGCGGAGTGACCGGATTGTTTGACGAATCCTATGTTGCGGCTGGATTCATCTTTGGTGTTGAATGGCGACGCTAAATCTGAACTCGACGACTCAGCACTGACTAAGTGTTTGAGGGAGATCAAACTTGCGGGCGATGGACTATTCCATCGCCCGTTTTTTCGTGCGCGATAGCGGCTCACGACCGATTGAATAACGCCACGATTGCGTTCCCCCAAACGGGCCAAACGGCTTCAGCAATCGAAACCGTGGCTATCGCCAAAACGCCCGGCTCATGTATGGAATCATGATGTGGTTTCCAAGCAGCATTGAGTGCCGCAATTTGAGCCTGTGGCTTGATAAGCGATAGCCATCAGGTCGGAGGCAAGGTAAATTGTGTGCAACTCTTTAGGCTTCTGGAAAATACCATCCGTGATTGCGTCGCTTAACAATTTATTACTCGCCAAATTCTCTTCCGACACGGGGCTGTTGGCAAAGGTTCCGGTCACCGAACTGGATTACTGGACCGTCGTATTGGTCTTGATCGTGTTGGTGACGCTGACTGTCTTTTTGGTCATCGGGCAATACTTGAAGCGGCAACCAGAGTCACACATCGATCCGGCTATCATTCGTAATTTTAATAAACGAGTTAGTTCCTGGTTGACGATTTGCGTTATTTTGGTCGTCACGTTGCTTTCGCAAACGACGGTCGTGACTGTGGTTTTGTTCGGGCTGGTTTCCTTTTGGGCGCTTCGAGAATTCATTACGATGACGCCAACGCGTCGCGGTGATCATCGAACGTTGTTCTGGGTGTTGTTCGGATTCACTCCGCTGCAATATGTTCTCGTTGGGTTGAATCTCTATGATTACTTTACGATTGTGATCCCAGTTTATGCTTCGCTTTTTATCCCCGCGCGAATCGCGTTTACCAGTGACCACAAACGTTTTCTCGAACGCACGGCAAAGATCCAGTTTGGTTTGCTGATCTGCGTGTATGCACTGAGTCACGCGGCGGCGCTTTTGTATCTTGAATTGGAGACGTGGAACGGTGCAGTCGCAACGGTGAATCCAGATGGGAGTATGACACCGCCCAGACAAATTCCCTGGCCTGGCTCAACAGCAGGTTTGCTTTTTTTCCTGATCGTAATGGTTCAATTCAGTGACATGTTGCATTTCGTTTGGGATCGAATGTTTGGCAAGTACGTGATCGCTCCGACAGTCAATGCAACCAAGACGTGGGAAGGCTTGATTGGGGCGGCATGTTGTACTTCACTTGTGGGGATCCTGGTTCAAGTCCTGTTGGGCGTTACCCCATTTACTTGGTACGGAGCCGGATTCATGGCGATGTTGATTAGCGTGATGGCTTCGTCAGGAAGCATGACGATGTCAGCGATCAAGCGTGACCGAGGCGTAAAAGACTATGGCACACTGGTGATGGGGCACGCGGGTGTGTTGGATCGGATCGATTCAGTTTGCTTTGCGGCTCCGATTTTTTTCCATGTGACGAAGTTCTTTCTTGGTGTGGATTAAGAGTCGCCAGTGATCAATTGGCTTTTTTCCGGGGCTTCTTCTTTGTTGACTTCTTCGCTGACTTTTTGATTGACTCCTTCTTTACCTTTTTCGCCGGCGCTTTCTTTTTGGCTTTCTTTTTCTTGGCCAATCCGCGATTGATCGTGAGCTCAAAAGATTCTTTAAGCCACTTTTTCCAAACGGTTTTCGCAAGCGGTTTTTTATCGGTGAACCGAGCCGTTACCCAGCCATTGACGCCGACTTGGATTCGATCAGCGTCTTTTTCAGCTAATTTGGTGGCTTGGCCAAGCGATTTGTCGAGCTTGAACATCGCCTTGTAGCCAACTCCCTTGTTGCCCGGACCAATAAACAGAAACGATACCTTTCCGACTTTGAAAGCGTTCTGATTGCAGCTCATCGAAGTTTCAACATCGGCAAAACTTCCGGCCATCTCGCAAATTGGTTGGATTGGGTCGCTCATGAATTCATTTCCGCATTTGTTTGTCTGATAAAATCAAATCGTATCGAAAGTAAATCGTTCCGTCTTTATTTTTAAGCCCATCGGTTTGCCATGACGCAGCAATGTGATGTTATTTGATCGTCGCTGAGATACAATTGGCCCATGATGATTGACAAAATCCTGAGGTTGTTGGGTATGCGAATCGTTCAATCGGTAATTTTTGTTTTGGCTTTATCCGTTTGCCTGCTGCCAATGGCACATGCTCAGTCAATTTCTGCGGATGCCGACCAAGCAATCAGTTACAGCCGTGACGTTCGGCCCATTCTTTCAAACAACTGTTTTCAATGCCACGGCTTTGATCCCAAAACTCGTGAATCCAATTTGCGACTCGACACGAAAGAAGGTGCTACCGCGGAACTTGATTCAGGAGACGGCCGCGCCATCGTACCCGGAGACTTGAAGCAAAGTATCTTGCTGACCCGAGTTTTGTCTCATGACTCCGATCAAAAAATGCCGCCAGCGGATTCTGGAAAGCAAATCACAACTGCTCAGATTGAGATCCTGAAAAAGTGGATCGAACAAGGAGCAAAATACGAGCAGCATTGGGCGTTTGTTGCTCCAAAATCTAAACCGGTTCCAAAAGTCATTAACAAAGATTGGCCGAAAAACGCGATCGACTATTTCGTGTTGGCGCGACTGGAAAATGAAAAACTCTCGCCTTCTCCGGCCGCTGGCAAACGGACGTTGATTCGCCGAGTCGCTTTTGACGTAACGGGATTGCCGCCTACGCTGGAAGAAGTTGAACAATTTTTGTCGGATGATTCCGTCAACGCTTACGAGAAAATGGTCGATCGTTATTTGGCTTCCGCCGCTTATGGCGAACACATGGCCAAACGTTGGTTGGACCTCGCGCGGTACGCCGACACCAGCGGATATCAATACGACAAAGAGCGGACGATGTGGGTGTGGCGAGATTGGGTCATTCACGCTTACAACAGCAACATGCCGTTCGATCAATTTACGATTGAACAGTTGGCCGGTGATCTACTACCCGATGCGACGGATCAACAAGTCCTTGCCACCGGGTTCAATCGCAACCATCCCATCACGATCGAAGGCGGCGTCATCGATGAAGAGTATCGTACTGAGTACGTTATTGATCGCTTGAATACGACGTCGACGGTTTGGATGGGACTTACGGTCGGTTGTGCGCGATGTCACGACCATAAATTCGATCCAATTTCTCAGAAAGAGTTCTATCAACTTTCGGCATTTTTCAATCAAGTGAAAGAGCGTGGATTGAATGGTTTCGACCCGATGCAAAAAATTGCTTCACCGCTCATGCCGCCAATCGCTCCGGAATTAGCCAAACAAATCCAGACGATTGAAGCGCAAATGGAATTGTTGGGCCAGCCAATCGAAAAAGCAGAAGTCGAAACGTGGGCGGCGAAAGTTGCTGCCAAGAAAACAACCAACTGGAATGTACTTGACCCCGAAACCATGAAGTCCAGTGGCGGATCGACGTTAGTCGAGCAAGCTGATTTTTCCATTGTTGCTGGAGGTGCGAACCCGCGCAAGGAAGTTTACGAAATCACCGCGACCACTCAGGGAACTGGATTAACAGCGATTCGGCTGGAATGTTTGACGGACGATTCGCTTCCTGGTGGCGGACCTGGGCGGCATGCAAATTCAAATTTTGTGTTAAGCGAATTTGAGTTGGTAGCTACATCGGTTGCCGACCCCATGAAGAAACAGACCGTCAAGTTTTCTAAAGCGATGGCCGACTATTCGCAGGCCAACTACGGCGTCGAAAAAGCAATCGATGCCTCCGTCTCAAATAACAATGGATGGGCCGTTGATGGACCGACTCGAAAAGAATCAGCTACGGCGATTTTTGTGGCAGCATCCAAATTTGGTTACGCTGGCGGAACGAATTTGAAATTTCGCTTGCGACACGAAGCAAGTTTTGGAGCCCACGGAATCGGCCGACCTCGGTTGTCTGTCACCGCTGATCCAACAGAAGGGCTCGCGTTTCCAGGCCTGCCGGCTGATGTGATTGCAGCCGCGAAAAAGGATCTAAAAGACCGTACGGACAAGGAACGACAGTTGTTGAAGTCGGCAGCGCAGACAGAGCGAGTTAAACAAGCCAAAACGTTGAAGATAAAACTGGATCAACTTTCGCCGCACAGCAAATTCCCACCGACGATGGTGATGAAAGATTTAGCCACGCCGCGAAAAACGCATGTGCTTGTTCGTGGTCAGTACGATCTTAAAGACGAAGAAGTCACGCCGGGCGTTCTAGCGATTTTAAATTCGATGCCCGATAACGCCCCAAAAAATCGTCTTGGGATGGCTCAGTGGCTGGTCGATCCGAATCATCCTTTGACACCACGCGTCGCGGTCAATCGTTATTGGCAGATGTTGTTTGGAACGGGAATCGTGAAATCGCTGGAAGATTTTGGAACGCAAGGCGAATTGCCTAGCCATCCAGCACTACTCGATTCACTTGCGATTCAATTCATTGAAAGTGACTGGGATGTAAAAGCAACGCTTCGTATGATTTTGACTTCGGCGACGTACCGGCAAAGTTCACGAGTTGATGCAATATTGCTAGAGCATGATCCGCATAACCGATTGCTGGCTCGCGGTCCGCGGTTTCGTTTGGATGCGGAACAGATTCGCGATCAAGCTTTGGCAATCAGTGGGTTGCTTAATAAAAAAATCGGCGGCCCCAGTGTCTATCCGTATCAGCCAAAAGGGCTTTGGATGGAACTAAATAATCGTCCCGGCTATTCGCGAGAATACGTCAAGGGAAAAGGCGAAGAGCTTTATCGAAGAAGTGTTTACACGTTTTGGAAACGAACGGTGCTTTCGCCAATGCTGACAACGTTTGATGCACCGGGACGTGAGTTCTGCACGGTGGCTCGATCGCGAACCAACACCCCGCTTCAAGCCTTGTTGCTGTTGCAAGGTCCGCAATTTGTCGAAGCCGCGAGGAAACTGGCGGAGCGAATGGCAACCGATGTTGGAGATGATCCGCAAAAGCAAGTTGAGTATGGGTTTCAGTTAGCAACATCGCGACTTCCAACTGAACGGGAATCTGAGATTTTACTCAAGCTGTTTCAAGAGCGTCTGGTGGCGTTTGAATCGGATCTGGATTCCGCCAAAAAGCAATTGAACGTCGGTGACTCGCCACAAGAAAACGAAATCAATCCTGTTCAACAAGCCGCTTTGATGGAAGTCGCGCGGCTGATTTTGAACTTGGACGAAACAATTAATCGGGACTAGGTCATGGACCCAATCGAACAATCAAAACTGCTAGAAAATCGACGACAGTTCTTTGGTCGTGCCACGACTGGAATTGGATCCCTTGCGCTGGCTTCATTATTGAACCCAACCTTGTTGAGCGGCCAAACGAAAACGCAGACTAAATCGGCTGATGGATTGCCAACAGGGCTGCCCCACTTTGCTGCCAAAGCCAAACGCGTCATCTATTTACTGCAGTCTGGCGCGCCGTCCCAGATGGAGTTGTTCGACTACAAACCTGACTTGAAAGACTTGCATGGAAAACCGCTACCCGATTCCGTTCGTGATGGCCAACGACTGACCGGAATGACGGCGGGGCAAAAATCATTTCCGATTGTCAATCCGCCGTTTAAGTTCCGTCAGCACGGAAAGAGCGGGACTTGGATGAGCGATTTGTTACCACATTTGGGAAAAGTCGCCGACGATATTTGCGTTGTAAAATCAATGCACACCGAGGCGATCAATCACGATCCGGCCATTACATTTTTCCAATCAGGTAACCAGCAGCCAGGTCGCCCAAGTATCGGCTCATGGTTCAGTTACGGATTGGGTAGCGAAAATTCCGACCTACCGGCGTTTGTAGTCTTGTTGTCAAAGAACAATTTTTACCAAGCCCAGCCGATCTATTCGCGGCTATGGGGAAGCGGGTTCCTTCCGTCAAATCATCAAGGCGTAAAATTTCGCAGCCAAGGCGATCCGGTTTTGTATCTTAACGACCCCACAAGCTCCGACCGCGCGGTTAGACGAAAATTGCTTGACTCTCTGGCGCAGATGAATCGCCTTCGCGAAAAAGAAATTGGCGATCCGGAAATTCTCACACGCATCGCGGCTTATGAAATGGCGTATCGCATGCAGACATCAGTGCCCGAACTGGCCGATACTTCCGATGAACCAGAAAGCACGTTCAAGCTGTATGGAGACGACGCGAAAATTCCTGGTACACATGCGGCGAACTGTTTGCTGGCTCGCCGGCTGGCCGAACGTGGCGTGCGTTTTATTCAAGTCTTTCATCGGGGGTGGGATCATCATAGTAATCTTGCCAAACACATGCCGGTATTGTCCAAAGAAACGGATCAGGGGACCGCAGGGTTGATTATGGATCTCAAGCAGCGTGGGCTGTTGGAAGACACACTTGTTATCTGGGGCGGCGAGTTTGGGCGCACGGTGTATTCCCAAGGCGGCATCGAAAAATACGGACGCGACCACCATCCACGCTGCTTTTCCGTTTTCTTTGCCGGCGGCGGTTTCAAGCCCGGTATTTCATACGGAAAAACCGATGAGTTCTGTTACAACATCGTCGAGAATCCGGTCCATGTGCACGACTTTCACGCGACGATTTTGCACGCGATGGGTGTTGATCACAAACGACTGACGTATCGATTTCAAGGACGCGATTATCGATTAACGGACGTACATGGAAAAGTCGTCAAAGACATTTTGGTCTAGCCACTGGTGGGTAAAGGCTTTGAAATTCTGAATCTCTTGAGCCCAAGCACACCCGGAATCGGCGCCGACGTTGGCGACTACCCAACGGCTTGAATGTCTGCAACGTTTTGCTTGACCCACACAAGACAATCGTCAAAAGTATCGAATATCTGCGTTTGCGGGACCAAGTCGGGAATGATATCGATTAATTCCAACATGTATCGAACTTGTTTCTGCACCCCGACCAGCAAGATCGTTTTGTCTCCTTCCCTTAATTCCGTCAATGCATCCTCGATCGCATAAAGCCCAGACTGGTCGATGTGATTGG